>CAZTSI010000051.1:0-20531 GCA_964616755.1 uncultured Saprospiraceae bacterium
CGCGAATTTTGTCGTTTGTGCAACGGGGCAAATGGATTAATTATAACTCGACGGAGGGTACACGAGATATCGTGATCTCAGATATCACGTCGAAACGAATGCAACTTGATGTTGGAAGTCGCTTGATCCTTAATTTTATTATAGATGGCGACCCTGTCAAACGTGCGTTTACAGTTTCGGGAGTTTATAAGACTGGGCTCGAAGAATACGATCGCAGCTTTGCTCTAGCAGATATTCGCACCCTACAAGAAATCTTACAGTGGAGTGAAGATAAAATAAGCGGCTTGGAAATATTTGTGGATGATCTCAGAGATATGGAGTTGATTAATGAATATATATATTTAGAAATCTTACCGGCCAACTTATACAGTCAAAGCGTCCGGTCAAAATACTATCAAATTTTTGAATGGCTTGATCTTCAAGATATTAATGAGCGAGTGATCTTTATACTTATGACGCTTGTGGCAATCATCAACATGGTGACAGCTTTACTTATTTTTGTGCTCGAACGAACGAAAATGATCGGAATTTTAAAGGCTCTCGGAGCAACTAATTGGCAAATAAGGAAGATATTCCTCTTCAGCGCATTTAGAATTGTTTTGAAAGGAATTGTTTTAGGTAATATACTGTCCCTTGGACTTTGTGCCATTCAACTTCGTTGGGGTATATTCACTCTACCTGAGAGCGATTATTACCTGAGCAAGGTGCCAATAGAATTTAACGTGGTAAACATTGTAGGAATCAATATCGCCTCATTTGTATTGATAATGGTATGTATGCTATTACCTAGTCTGGTGGTATCTCAAATATCTCCAGTCCGCACAATTCAATACAAATAAGAGCGCAACTCAGCTAAGAGTGCTATGCTTTTGACTTTTTAGTAGGGGATAGCATGACGATCATTCTTCGTCCTTCGAGCTTCGGTAAGTTTTCAGCGCTACCAAATTCTTCTAAAGCCTTGATGAATTTTAGGAGTAAAAGTTCGCCTCTTTCTTTAAAAACGATGGCGCGACCTCTAAACTGGACAAATGCCTTTACTTTAGAACCTTCTTCTAAAAATTTTTGAGCATGACGTAACTTAAAATCAAAATCATGGTCATCGGTATTTGGGCCGAATCTAATTTCTTTGATAACGGTTTTAGCTGTCTTTGCCTTTATTTCCTTTTGTTTGCGCTTACGGTCGTACAAAAATTTCTTGTACTCTATGATTTTGCAAACAGGGGGATCCGCCTTTGGACTAATTTCTACCAAATCAAGACCCATTTGCTCTGCCCATTTTAACACTTGGTTAGTATAATAGACTTCTGGAATGACTTCCTTGCCAGCGGCTTCACTAACCTCTTCTAGATTGTCTCCTACTAATCTAATTTTGGGGGCGGTAATAAAACGATTAATTCTGTGTTCAGCCTCAACTACTCGGGGCGTAAATTTAGTGGGTCTTCTCAAATGTTGTTGTTTATGTTAAAAATGTTTGTTTTTATTTGACCTAATGGTGGGATACAATCTTTTACGCCTCAAATTTAATAAAAAAGCAGTCCACCATACATCATATATAAGGAACTGCTCAAAATAAATCTTATTCTAACCAACCAGCATTAATCATTTATAGGTTCGCTCTCTTTATTTTCAAATGCTTCTGATATAGTCAACTCTTCTTGTCCTTTGGAATGAACTATCTTAAAAGTATATCCTTCTTTTGATCCAAGAGAAAGAATTCTTTCGGCTAACGGATCTTCAATATACTTTTGAATGGCTCTATGTAAAGGGCGTGCGCCGAACTGACGATCATAGCCTTTTTCTGCAAGAAATTCTTTAGCGGCCTTGTTGAGTTTAATCGAATAGCCCATTTGGCTAATACGCTTTTCTAACTGAACCAAGGCCAACTCGACGATTCTGACAATATCGGATTTCTCAAGTGAGTTGAAGATGACAACATCATCAATTCTGTTTAAGAATTCTGGTGAAAAGGTCTTTTTTAGCGCATTGTTAATCACTGATTTGCTGTGTTCGTCAGCACCTTCTTGACGCGCTTTGGTTTCAAAGCCAACCCCTTGTCCAAAATCCTTAATTTGCTTTGCCCCAATGTTTGAGGTCATGATGATTAAGGTGTTCTTGAAATCAACCTTTCGTCCAAGACCATCTGTCAACTGCCCATCATCTAATACTTGCAATAAAATATTATACACATCTGGGTGCGCCTTTTCTATTTCATCGAGGAGTATTACACTGTATGGCTTTCTGCGCACTTTTTCTGTTAGTTGTCCGCCTTCTTCGTAGCCTACATATCCTGGAGGAGCTCCAATCAAACGACTTATGGAAAACTTCTCCATATACTCTGTCATGTCGATTCTTACCAACGCATCTTCTGTATCAAATAAATATCGAGCCAGAGACTTTGCTAATTCCGTCTTCCCGACACCTGTCGGACCCAAAAAGATAAAGGATCCGATCGGCTTCTTGGGGTCTTTAAGGCCGACTCTATTGCGTTGTATAGCCTTTGTTACCTTTGATATAGCGTTGTCTTGACCAATGATTTCCTTCTGAATATCACTATTCATGCCAACGAGTTTTTTGCTCTCGTTTTGGGCAACACGACGCACTGGAATACCCGTCATCATAGCGACCACTTCGGCAATATCGTCTTCTGTTACTGGATAGCGTTTAGATTTTGATTCTTCCTCCCATTCTTCTTTGGCTTGTTCAAGCTTTTTAAAGAGTTTGGATTCGTGATCTCTCAGATCAGCGGCCCTCTCATACTGTTGACTTCTTACGGCGAGATTTTTCTTTTCGCGAACCTCTTCGATCTGCTTTTCGAAATCCTCAATGTATTTGGGAACGTGGATATTTTTTAAGTGTGTCCTTGCGCCGACTTCATCTAAAATGTCGATTGCCTTATCGGGCAGATGTCTATCTGTGATGTAACGGTCACTCAGATGAACACAGGCTTTAATAGCATCTTCAGAATACATCACATTGTGATAATCCTCGTATTTTGACTTGATATTCGTCAATATATGGACAGCCTCTTCCGTTGAAGGCGGCTCAACTAAGACTTTTTGAAATCTCCGATCTAACGCGCCGTCTTTTTCGATATACTGTCGGTATTCATCTAATGTAGATGCACCTATACATTGCAATTCTCCTCTCGCCAATGCTGGCTTAAATATGTTGGAAGCGTCTAATGATCCAGTAGACCCACCTGCACCAATAATCGTATGAATCTCATCGATAAACAGGATAACATCCCTTGACTTTTCGAGCTCATTCATGATGGCTTTCATCCGTTCTTCGAATTGGCCACGATATTTAGTGCCAGCTACCAATGCTGCTAAGTCTAGCATAACAATGCGCTTATCATACAATGTCCTAGAGACCTTTTTTTGAATGATGCGCAATGCTAAACCTTCAACAATAGCTGTTTTGCCAACCCCTGGATCTCCTATTAGTACCGGGTTATTCTTCTTTCGTCTGCTCAATATTTGTGATACACGCTCAATCTCCACTTCTCGACCAATGATAGGATCTAGTTTTCCTTCCTCTGCAAGCCTAGTCACATCGCGCCCAAAATTATCCAAAACAGGGGTGCGCGATTTTGTAGCCCCTCGGCGCGTCGTACGCGATAGACTGCTGCCTTCTTCATCATATTGAGATTCGCTTTCTGCACTATCGCTGATATAATCGAAACCACCGTCATCCTCTTGCATCACATATTCAAGCTCAGATTTGTACCCTTCATAGTCTATCTCGAAATGATCCAAGATTTTTGAAGCAAGGTTTTCTTTGTGCTTCAAAATAGAAAGCATTAGATGCTCAGGGTTGATTTCATCATTCTTAAAGAGTTTAGACTCCAAAAATGTGACCTTCAACACCTTTTCTGCGTGCTTATTTAAGGGAATATTTCCGACATTAAGATTTGTGTTGTCACTAACTCCTGATCTTGTCGCCTCTTCTATCTTAAACTTTAATTCTTCAACGTCTAACTCCATGGAGGCTAAAACCTTCATGGCCATGTTGTCTCGTTCTTTTATCATGCCTAGCAGAAGATGCTCAGTGCCGATATAATCATTGCCTAATCGCAGCGCTTCATCTCGGCTTAGCGAAATAATCTTCTTAACTTTTGGTGAGAATTTTCGATTCATTTATTCGGACGTTCTTAGGGGTATTTTACACCCGATGGACAATTGTAACAAGTATATCATAATTTGGCTTACCAATGAAGCTAATTTTATCAATATTAATTATTTCCTGCATCAAAAACGTGCCAAGTCCCGAGATATGCACTTTTGTCAGGAGTAATTAAACATCTAACTGCTTTTTTGTCAGTTAACTAACACAAGTTCGCACTAATTTAGACATTTTCATGATATTTATATATTATGATGTAATTTAATATGAGAATCTTTTTTCTGTTTAAATAATCGAACTACGGAGCTTAAACACTCCTCTTGCGCCGTAGATCATTGAGCTGGTGCCGAAATATTAATTCTTTATATACGAATAAAGGGGTAATTGTCTGTTTTGCTTTTGTGATGTCACTCGTATGGCTTATTATTGAAAAAAGATAGTGATGCTCATGGTTGCTTAAGGCAGATTTGCCTTCATTGCAGCCGTATTGATCAAATTTCGCGAAATTGATGGCTAAAAAATTATATTTGTCGCCGAATTACAAATAAAATGTTCTCCGATGAAAATAACCATAGACAAACAAGAACGATATAGCATCCTTAAGCTAGAAGAAGAAAATCTCAACTCAGTCATTGCTCCTGATGTAAAGAGTGAATTCGTTTTTATGCGAAATGAAGGAGTCAAAAACCTAATCTTCGATTTGTCTGATGTAAAATATGTAGATTCTTCTGGTCTCAGTGCTATCCTAACCGCTAATCGATTATGGAATGGATACGGGACGTTCATATTGAGCAATGTCAATCATCCCGCAGTAAAGAAGCTAATAGAAATCTCCCGATTAGAAACTATTTTGACCATTGTTCCGACAACGACAGAGTCAATAGAATACGTGATGATGGAAGAGTTGCAGCGTGAATTGACCTCTACGGAAGAGGAATAGCCCATTCTGCTATGAAGGATGAGTACAATAAAATGTTGGCTGGTGAGCTCTATGATGCCAGTGATCCTTATCTGGTTCATTTGCGATTTCGCGCTCGGGAACTTTTTTCTGCCTACAATCAAACAGCTTATTCAAATTCAGATAAATTATCTGACATCTTGTACAAACTATTAGGTGCTAGGACGGAACGACTTGATATTCAAGCTCCTTTTTACTGCGACTATGGCATCAATACCTTTTTGGGTCACAACGTATTTATCAACTTCAATTGTACCATACTAGATGTCAATACGGTGCACATTGGGGACAATACTATGCTGGGCCCAAGTGTTCAAATTTATACTGCTAGCCATCCACTTCAGGCAACAGAACGCATCAAAGGCCCTGAACTTGGACTTCCGATAGTTATTGGAAACAATGTGTGGATTGGTGGTGGGGTTATTATTTGCCCAAATGTCACAATAGGGGATAATACCACCATAGGAGCGGGAAGTGTCGTGACTAAAGATATTCCGGCGAATGTTTTTGCCGCAGGTAATCCCTGTCGAGTGATCAAGGCGATTTCGTAAATCGACAACGCTTGCCTCTCGAAAGTCCTTCTGAATTAATGTTTAAAGATTTATTTAAAGGAGGTAGTGAACCTAATCGTGTTGAGAAATGGAATTTAATTGAGTGTTTTGGACTATTTTTCTGCGTAGTTACTCACCTTTGTATTTGAATGCATAGAATACTTCCTATTAAATGAAAGGCTTATGAGAATCATTTTTTTCCTTTTTGGATGGATAATCATATCCGCATTGTATAGTCAAGTTCCCGTTATCGATGATGTCTACCGTCAAGAAATAAAATCACTAGCCAGCCATCCAAGTATTCAGAGAGCATTCGAAATGATTGAAGCCTTGGAGCCTGAAACTGAAGCCTTATTAATAGATATAACACAGATTGAAGCGCCACCATTTATGGAAGAGATACGAGCCCAATTTGTTTTTGATCGAATAAAGTCATTAGGATTGGACAGTCTTTGGATAGATGAGGTAGGCAATGTCTTGGCATTAAAGAAAGGAAAAATGGGGCATCGCACGATTGCTTTTGACGCCCATTTAGACACGGTTTTTCCAAAAGGTACTGATGTGAAAGTGCGCCGAAGTGGCGACACCTTAATGGCGCCCGGTATAGGTGATGACACGCGCGGCTTGGCCATGTTGCTCACCACTATTAAGGCGATACAATCCACCTCCATTCAAACTGAAGAAGACATTCTTTTTGTAGCATCCGTTGGCGAAGAAGGCTTAGGTGACTTGAGAGGAGTTAAGCACTTATTTTCAGAAATGGGTTACCCGATAGACTCTTGGATATCTATTGATGGTGGTGAAATAGGTAGAGTTAACACTAAAGGATTAGGCTCGTACCGATATCGCGTTCGTTTTGAAGGCCCAGGTGGGCATTCTTGGGGGGCTTTTGGTCTCGCAAATCCACATCACGCACTCGGCAAGGCAATTGATTTATTTGTGCAACGAGCGGATGTCTATACGTTAGAAGGACCAAAAACGAGTTATAATATTGGAGTAATCTCGGGTGGTACATCAGTCAATTCTATTCCCTTTGAGTCAATAATGGAAGTAGATATGCGATCAATAGATCCGTCGAGGTTGGAAGTATTAGAAAAAATGCTTTATCAAGCCGTAGAAGATGCTGTCGCTGATCAAAATAACAAGAAGCGTCTTGGCGCCCCACTGACGGGCAGTATTGATAAAATTGGGCATAGGCCTTCTGGCGAATTAGCTGATACACTTCCTTTAGTTCAGCGCGCTCTAGCCGCTACGGCGCTTATGGGCAAGGTGCCTCGTATCACCGTTGGTTCCACGAATTCGAATATTCCTATTTCCTTGGGTATCCCAGCCGTAACGATAGGGCGTGGTGGAGCAGCAGCCAATGCTCATGCCTTAGACGAATGGTGGCTCAATACTGACGGGGGCGCCTCTATACAATTAGGATTGATCTTGCTTATTGCAGAAGCTGGACTTGTTCCTTAAGTGTCTAATATTCAATGATTTATATTGATTTTGTGTACATTTTCCCAGGAAGTGACTTCACCAATCCTTTAAACTCTAATTGCAGCAACGTCGATGAAATGATGCTCAAAGAAAGGTTGAGGTACGCATGTAACATGTCTAAATGTAATGAGTCATGTTGACGCAAGAGCCCCATTACCAGCTCTTCGGTATGATCCAATTCGACAAATAATTCAATTTGTGTTCCTTTAGGTTTGGGTGTTTGCCAATTCATCATGAGTGCAATATCTGCGGCACTTTCTAGTAAGTGAGCTTTGTGGGTTTTTATTAGCGCATTGCAGCCGGCTGAGCTTTTGTCGCTTGCTCTACCTGGGAAAGCAAAGACATCTTTATGGTAGGCATTGGCATATTCTGCCGTTATTAGCGAGCCACCTTTTATGGCAGACTCAACGACAACTACCGCATCTGACAAAGCAGCGATGATCCTATTTCTTCGAGGAAAATTATCGGCGTCAACACGCCCAAACGGTGGGCATTCGGTGATTAGTGATCCTACATCTAATATTTTTGAACTCAACCGTCTATTTGTGGCTGGGTAAATGGTTTCTATACCAGTGGCCATTATGGCAGATGTAGGAATACCTACATCGAGACACTTTTGATGGGCGAGACTATCTACGCCATGCGCCAGACCACTAAATAAGTGAACGTCATATGCGGCTAACTCTTCCACTAGGTTGCTGCATAGACTATCACCATAATGGGTGGGCTTACGTGTGCCCACAATACTTATCGTTCGATGGTGATTCCAATTGGCCAGTCCTTTGTAGTACAGTAGGCATGGTGCATCGTCATAATTTTTTAAGCGACTCGGATAATCTGGCTCTAGATAAAAGCTTAGGCCAATATTATTTTTTTCTACATAGGCTAACACATCAGAGGCCGCTTCTTCAGGATTCGTGTTAAGAATAGAATCGACGATGGCCATACCGATATTAGGTATTTTCAAAAGATTCTTCTTCTTTTCCCTAAATACTGCTTCGACCCCACCGCAATAAGCGATTAGATTTTTAGTAGATTTGGGTCCAACAAGAGGAATTTTTGTCAGAGCGATTTGAAAAAGTCGTTCTTTCATGTGCAAACTCAAAGTTCAGAATACTTTTACAATCTAAGAATGATTCAGGCTCTTTTTGTCATTAGAAAGTCGAAAGTTTGGTTGATGATCGTCATGAGCCTTTGCTATTTTAGCCTTTCGGCTCAATGGAATTTGCGTATTGGATATAGCACAGCGTTTCCTCAATACCCACAAATCAATGATTTTCTCAATTCATACGACGGTGGTGGCTTAGAAGTCGTTGAATCGTTTGGCGATGTATCGTTCATGCATGGTATTCAACTAGGCGTGCGCTATAAAATTAAGAAACATGCCTTTATTCTTGGTTGGGAAAAATTATCCAGCAATCAATCTAGTCTAGCGCTCAATCGAACGTCAGAGCAATTTATTTCTCGAGAATATCAGTTTGATGCTAGCTCGATTTTTATTGGTTCCGAACAATATTTGGGTCGAATGGGTTATGGAGCTGATATTTCATGTACACGTCTTTCTATTGATCGAAATATTGGTAATAATCAATTATCACTTGTTAATGAGCGGCAGTTTCAGTTAAAGTTTAAGTTGATGTGGATCTTACAACAAACAGACTATCTGAGCTTTATGATTCAGCCGTTTTATCAATTTTCGTTAGCTAAATATGATATTTCGGGTTTCTCTAACGATATCTCCATCGGATCGACTTCGGCAGTAGAAAACCCAGCCATTTGGGGAATTAGCTTCATTTTCAATAACGGAAGACAATAAGTCACCTCGGTCTTCATTCAATGTTTTGAGCGACTTAGGCATATTTTTGAATAGATAGCTTAGTCAAGAGATAAAACCACATCATCTTGAGCCACGAGTGTTTTTGCTTTCAGAAAGATGCGCGAAATAACACCATTTCTCGGCGCCGTTACGGTACTTTCCATTTTCATAGCTTCAATGATAAACAGGGCTTGGTCTTTTTTGACTTCTTCACCTTGCTTCACAATAATTTTTGACAGACTACCTTGAAGAGGCGATCCTATATGATTTTCTGTGGATACTTTGGCGTTGCTAGCCTCCACATTGTCTATGGATCTATCCATAACAACGGAAGATCGAATTGAGCCATTAAGCCTAAAAATAACCATTCTGGCCCCTGAGCTTCGTGGCGCATTAGTGTTGAGATACTGAATTATGATAGTTTTTCCACGCCCGATGGTGACTTCTATTTCTTCATTAAATTGAAGACCATAAAAGAATGCAGGTGAAGGCAACTTGCTCGTGTCACCAAACGACTCCAAATGTTCGTAGAAATCTTCAAATACCTTTGGGTACAACTGATAGCTTAAGAAATCTTCGTAAGCGCTCTTATCTGGAAATCGTTCTTTGAAGATGTGATATTCTGAAGCTAAGTCAATGGGAGTCTGATGGGCATTGGGTTTTTCAGTGTACGCTTTGATGTTTTTTAGCACAATTTTTTGAAGAGCTTTTGGCCAACCTTCGTCCCTTTGGCCGAGATCTCCTTTTAATAAGGCAATAAACGAATCAGGGAAAGAAAGTGTATCGCCTTTTTCCCATATGTCATTAATAGTTAATTCATTAGAAGTTAAAAACATAGCCATATCGCCAACCACTTTTGAGCTTGGCGTCACTTTAACTATGCCTCCAAGCAGATCATTAACGGCTCTATAGTTTTGTTTTATTTCTTCAAACTTATCTTCTAATCCCAGCCCTCTGGCTTGCGGACGCAAGTTGCTATACTGTCCGCCAGGAATCTCATGATCATAGACCTCTGCAGTGCCTGCCTTCAGCTCCGTCTCAAACGAATAATAATACGATCGCACATCTTCCCAGTAATTCGCATAGGCATTGAGTCGCTTAAGATCGATTGGATTTTCGCATTTGTGGCCATTGAACATTGCCACTGTTGAATTAAAATTGGGTTGCGATGTGAGTCCCGATAGAGAAGAAATGGCGACATCAATAATGTCTACACCTGCATTTACTGCTGCCAAATACGTAGCCGACTGTATAGATGAGGTGTCATGAGTGTGCAGGTGAATGGGTAGGTCAATGACCTTTTTCAATTCACTTATCAGATGGGTGGCGGCTAATGGTTTGAGCAATCCCGCCATATCTTTTATGGCCAAAATATGTGCCCCTGAATCTTCTATTTTTCGTGCTCGATCCAAGTAGTAGTCTATATTATATTTTGGGTCCGTGATTACGTCGCCTGTATAACAGATGCTGACTTCGGCTATAGCCTCTGTGCGTTCAAGCACCGTTTTAATACTTGTCTCCATAGCGGGCAACCAATTGAGTGAATCGAAAATCCTAAAGATATCGATGCCATTCTCCCATGATTTCTCTATAAACGATATGATCAAATTATCTGGATACGCCTTGTATCCGACCGCATTACTACCCCGCAGCAACATTTGTAAAAGGGTATTTGGAATGGCCGCGCGCAATTCTTTAAGTCGTTGCCATGGGCATTCTTTCAAGAAACGCATGGATACATCAAATGTAGCACCCCCCCAAACTTCCATCGAAAACAATTGATGCCCAAGATCTTTTGCATAGGGCTCTGCAACTTGAAGCATGTCATACGTTCTCATACGGGTCGCCAACAAAGATTGATGAGCGTCTCTAAATGTTGTATCCGTATATTGTATTGATTTCTGCGAGGTAAGCCACTCCGCTACTCCTCTAGGGCCTTTTTGCTCTAATATTTGCTTTGTGCCCGAGGTATATTCCTTCGAGGTTGGCGTTGTTGGTAACCTTACATCTCTAAAAATGACCGAAGGATCCTTCTTTTTTACATCAGAATTGCCATTAACGATAACTTCTCCGAGGTAATTTATCAACTTAGTGCCTCTATCTTTCCACTTGGGCGGGAACAGTAGCTGGGGACGTTCGGTAATAAAATTAACCGTTGCTTTTCCTTGTATGAATGAATCTTCCTTGAGGAGAAGGAGGAGAAAAGGAATATTTGATTTCACCCCCCTAATTCTAAATTCTCTTAAGGCTCTGTGCATCTTGCTGCTTGCATCTTCAAGTGTTTGCCCCCATGCCGTAACTTTCACTAATAAGCTATCGAAGAAGGGTGAAATGGTAGCCCCAGCAAAAGCGTTACCGGCATCCAGACGGATCCCAAAACCACTAGCACTCCTATAGGCGACTAATCGCCCATAATCGGGCTTAAAACCGTTGCTTGGATCTTCTGTAGTAATCCGACATTGTACAGCCACGCCGCGAAATTCTATTTTTTGTTGGTCGCCTAAGCCTATTTTAGGATGTGAAAGGGGCATCCCTTCGGCGACTAATATTTGTGTTTTGACAAGATCTATGCCTGTGATAACCTCCGTAATTGTATGCTCAACTTGGATACGCGTATTAACTTCAATGAAATATATGTTTTCGTCTTGATCTAGCAGAAATTCAACCGTGCCGGCATTTTGATAGGAAAGTTGATTTCCAATGGCGACGGCATATTCATGAAGTTTTTGTCGTGTGAAGGATGAGAGAGAGGTCGCCGGAGCCACTTCGACAACCTTTTGGTGTCTCCGTTGTACCGAGCAATCTCGTTCAAACAAATGCACCAAATGCCCATGAAGATCTCCCATAAGTTGCACTTCAATGTGTTTGGGATTTTCGATATATTTTTCAATAAATACGGCAGGATTTCCAAAAGCCGTTAGCGCTTCATTAGAGGCTTCTTCAAGCGCATTTTGCAAGTCTTTTGCGGAACGAACAATGCGCATGCCACGTCCACCACCACCTGTGGCCGCCTTGACCATCACAGGATACCCAATTTTTTCAGCTTCAGTTAATAACAAACTTTTATCTTCAATCGCTGCTGCAGAGGCCGGCACAATAGGCACTTTCGCACGCAGCGCGACGGCTTTAGCCGCGATCTTGTCACCGAGCGATCGCATGACATCCGGGCTGGGGCCGATCCATATGATACCCGCACCAATACAAGCCTCCGCGAACTTGTCATTTTCAGACAAAAAACCATAACCAGGGTGTATGGCGTCTACCTTATTTTCCCTCGCTACTCTAATGATTTCGAGGATGTCTAGATAGGGTTTGAGGGGTTCATCTTTAGGGCCGATCTGATACGCTTCGTCTGCCTTGTATCGATGCAGTGAATATCGATCTTCAAAGGTATAGACCGCGACGGTTCTGATGTTTAATTCGGATGCGGCTCTAAACACGCGAATCGCAATTTCCCCTCTATTGGCGACTAATATACTCTTGATTCTTTTTTCGCTCATACTGTTTTGTATTGATAATCGTGGTAGCTATTCGATGACCTTACAGGACTCAACGCCTCCTTTACCACTTGCATAAATATAGTGAATTTATCGTCGAAATTCAAACTGAATCTTCGCTAAATCTTTTAATGGCATGAGTGAAGCTAAAGAGTAGCAACAGAAAATGATAAGTCATATCTTTGAACGGCAATAATAATTTGTGGCACTGGCTTATTATGTCTCCGATTAATTCATTTATGTACAGTCTTTCGCAATTTTCTTTTGGTGCAAAATATAGACCATTAGCCATACTTTTTTTTGTTATTGGGTTATGCTTTATCTCTTCATGTAGTAGAGAAGCCATTTATGAAGTGGATCCGGCCTTTGAAGAATATGTGCAACGATTTGTTGATGATGCCGCCAAAAGAGGGGTCGTCATCGATTTTTCTGAGTCTGGCTTGCGGATCAATTTTATTCGTAGTATATCAGAAACGGCCGTCGGCGTCTGCCGTGGAGATCACCTTATCGAAATAGAACAGGAATACTGGAAAGGACTAAATGATTCGCAACGTGAGGGTCTTATCTATCACGAATTAGGACATTGCGAGTTAAATCGACCTCATAAGAATGCCAAGCTAAAAAATGGTGAGTGGGCAAGTAGAATGCGTGGGGCACCTATACCCGAAGGAGATAATGCTGTGATCAATTATAATGGCTTGCGACGAACGTATTATATCGATGAGTTGTTTGTCCCTGAAACGCCTGAACCTGCTTGGAGTGAATGGGCTGACGATTATTTGTCAGTGCCCCAAGATCAAAAGAGTATTTTATTCAGACTAAGCGATACGAGTCG
Source organism: uncultured Saprospiraceae bacterium (assembly GCA_964616755.1). Classification (GTDB taxonomy): domain Bacteria; phylum Bacteroidota; class Bacteroidia; order Chitinophagales; family Saprospiraceae; genus CAYNFR01. The sequence continues at coordinate 13,268 of CAZTSI010000051.1, forward strand.
ATTTGATGCGCTGGTAAATGAGCTGTTTTTTTTAAAGGGAAATTTTGAAATCAATGTTACCGTCAATGCCTTTCAAAGCGAAGGTTTTGTCGGGATGTCTGTCTTAGGGCCAGATAATAATAATCGGATCAGAATAGCCTTTAATCATGGAGGTAATTTTATTGTTGATAGCGGACCAGATGTATGGGGGGTGATGTATTATCAAGAGAAACTTCTACAACTCAAAGGAGCAGAAAATAAGATATCCCTTAGAAGAAAGGGCGACATTTACTATGTGTTTGTTAATGAAGAGTATGTATATTGGTTTGACTACAAAACTCCAGGTACCTACTTTGTAGGTTCGCTAAATACCGGTAGGGCAGGAGAGCCTGACTACAAACTGGTCGAAGTTTATGGTTTTTGATAGAAGTGATTCGCGCTAAGCTCTTTTGCGAAAAGCCTTAATGTCTCTATTTGTGGTTAGCAGAATGATTACCGACAGCCCCAATAGCATGGAATTCGAAACTTGGCTTTGTCACTTATGTGGTGCTCGCCCTATGTGCTTCAATTCTCAACTTATTTAAAAACATAATCATTTGCCACTGTGTTGGGCATGCATGAATCGAGTGATACAGACAGTTCCGCGCTTAGAGTCTTACAGAGGCGTCTTTAAATTTGTTCAAAATCCTATGCCGGTTATCGATGATGCCATTGCTCGTTATGGCTCGACTTATTATACGCGCATTGTCGGTGGGCGAAAACTGGTGATGACCATCGATCCACAAATCGCGCAGCATGTCCTTCAAAAGAACAATAGAAATTATCACAAAAGCGAATTACAAACCGAATCTCTAGGGCGTTATGTAGGGCACGGTTTACTAACGTCTAATGGAGACTACTGGCTCAGACAAAGACGCTTGATCCAACCGGGTTTTCATCGTGACAAACTTCAAGGGCTTGTCGATATAATGCACCTTGAGATCAAGGCTTTTTGTGAGGAATTGACTCAAAGAGTTCGAACCAATCCCGCTGTAGATATCAATGAGGCTATGGTAGAACTCACCTTGCGCATTGTCTCAAAAGCTCTCTTTAGCACTGGTATCGCCAAAGAAACAATAGAAGAATTAGGCAAGAGTTTTGTCGAATTGCAAAAACACATCGTCAAAGAAGTCAGACAGCCCGTATTCAATTGGTGGCGGGTGCTATCGGGCAAACGAAAAGAGACCATGCGCTTAGCCGAACAGACCAAAGATATCATGCGCAAGATTATCCACGAACGACGTCAATCTGGTGAGGCAAAAGATGATCTCCTCGATATGCTTTTAAATACCCGATATGAAGACAACGGCGAAGCGATGACCAACAAGCAGTTGCTTGACGAAACCATCATTCTCTTCGTGGCAGGCCATGAAACGACTGCCAATACCTTGGCTTGGACTCTTTATGCCATGGTACAAGACAAAAGCTTAGTGACACAAGGCTTAGAGTCCTCGAGGCAGTTACTAGAACATAGGCTTTCGCTCGAATCCCTAAAGGCTTCCGTCTTTTTAGATCAGTTGTTAAATGAAGGAATGAGGATGTATCCGCCCGCTTGGATATTGGATCGCATAGCGCTAGCTGATGATCGAGTAGATAATGTGGTCATTAACAAAGGAGATTTAGTTGGTATTTATGTGTATGGGGTTCACCGCCACCCTGAGCATTGGACCGAGCCAGATCGATTTATTCCAAATCGGTTTTCTGCTGACAACGAGGTAGTGAATTACTCGTTTATTCCATTTGGTGGTGGGCCGCGACTCTGTATCGGGAATCATTTCGCAATGATAGAAATGAAAATCGCCTTAGCCGAAATGCTTTCTCGATTTGAGATGAAGCTGATCTCTGGCCAAGAAGTTAATTTTGAGCCTTTAATCACCTTGCGCCCCAAAGAGCCTATCTGGATGCAACTCCGCAGTCTCTAGCGGCTAGCTACATTTTTTTTCTAAAATCTTTATTATTCTTCGGATATACTTGAGTCTGGCGAAATATTATTTGGCGCAACAAAAAAATTATGAGCACTTGGTGTTGTCAAATAGTTTTATTTCTATATTAGAGCTTTCAATAATCGAAAGATCTAATTCTTATCTAATCTTAAATGTATGTTAAAAAACTGTCTATGAAAAAACAATGTTTGACAACGTTGAAGTCGCTATGCTTATCTGCACTGATTGTGCTATGGGGTGGGCTGCTTTCAGCTCAAGTGACGGGTGTCATTACCGACGCCGCAAACGGAGATCCGCTCATCGGCGCATCTGTGTTTGTTAAAGGTACCACTACAGGTACCATTTCTGATATTGATGGCTCATACTCGCTGAATGCGAGCGCCACTGATATCTTAGTATTTTCTTTTGTCGGATATACCGAAATAGAAGAAGCCATTAATGGACGATCAGTCGTAAATATTGCTATGAGTCAAGGTGCACTTCTTGATGAAGTAGTAGTAACTGGCTACGCATCTCAGCAAAAAAGAGATCTTACCGGTGCAGTTGGTGTCGTCAGTACCAAGCAATTATTACAAATACCGAGTGCAAACGTTAACTCGCAGCTGCAAGGACGTGTGTCTGGTGTTACAGTAAGTGGTGATGGTCGTCCAGGAAGTGTAGCAAAGGTGCGAATCAGAGGATTCTCTTCCCTAGGCGACAATAGTCCTTTATTCATTGTTGATGGAGTACCCACTTTAGATGTTTCTACATTGAATCCTAACGATGTTGAGACTATGTCGGTGCTTAAGGATGCAGGTGCAGCTTCTATCTATGGATCTAGAGCAGCAAACGGCGTTATCTTAATTACAACTAAAAAAGGATCTAATTCTGGCGTAAAAGTGAATTACGACATGTATGTAGGCACACAAAATCCTTCAGTTGGTAATTTGAATTTATTGAATGCCCAAGAATACGCTGACTTACAGTGGTTGGTTTATCGAAATGATGGTACAGTAGAAGATCACCCATTTTATGGGCCTTCAACGAATGCAAGACCAACACTGCCTGCTTGGGCTGGAGATACGGATTGGTTTAATGTTATATCGCGTAATGGTATGATGATGAATCATGATGTATCCTTGTCAGGCGGATCAGAAAATGCGACTTTTTATGCAGGATTAAACTATTTTAATCAGGAAGGGATCGTTATTGAGAATTTCTCTCAACGATTTAGTGCTCGTTTGAATTCTGAATTTAAAGTGGCAAAAGGTCGGATTACTTTAGGTGAGAACCTAACGATCACTTCGAGAGATGGTAATGGTGTGGAAGGAAATAACGCTGAAGGAAGTCCTATTTCTAGAGTATTTATGTCTCAGCCTATTATTCCTCATATCATCACAAAAGAGACACAAGGAACGGCTCGCCTTTTCCAGGTTGGTGAATTTGGGGGTACAGGGATCGCCCCACGTACAGGGAGTACACCAAACATATTCGCTGATTTGACGAGAGCAAGGGAAAATCGCCAGCGCGACACCCGTCTTATTGGATCGGTTTATATGAATGTTAATATAATAAATGGATTAGATTTCAAAACCACCTTTGGGGGAACATACCAGAATGGATACAACACCAATTGGGTAGGTCAGACGTATGAACGTGCAGAAAATCAAGCAACATCGTCTTACGGGGAGGATGCCTATTACAATGCTGATTGGGTATGGACTAATTCACTTACTTACAACACTTCATTTGGGGATCACAAATTATTGGCTGTAGCTGGTTACGAATCATTGAAACTAGGGATCGGAAGAGGATTGAACGCAAACAGGGCAGGTTATTTTTCGATTGATCCAGCGTTTAGAACAGTTGGCAATGGCGCTCAAATCACCTCGGCTTCCTCGTATTTTGTAACTCCTCGGACACTGCTTTCACAATTTTTGCGAGCCGATTATTCATTTAATGACCGCTATTACTTGAGCGCCACCGTAAGACGAGATGGGGCTTCAGTCTTTGGCCCAACCAATAAATATGGCATCTTTCCTTCCGTTTCAGCGGGTGTGAGAGTGAGTGATTTTATGGGTACATCCGATGTTCTCAACGATTTAAAAGTACGTGGAGGATATGGAACAATGGGTAATCAAAATCCAGTATCTACATCAAACCAGTTTAGTCTCTTTGGTGGTGATCCAGCTACCTCATTCTATGATATTTCGGGTACTGGATCTTCCTCTCAGCAAGGATTTAGACCGACTAGCTTAGGCAATTCTGATACACAATGGGAGACCCAAACCACTACTAACATCGGATTTGATGCAACTATGTTTAATAGTAAACTGCAAGTATCATTCGATTGGTATAATAAGCAAGCATCTGATTTGTTAGTGACTGTTCCACTATCAGCCATCTATGGCGCAGCGGATAAGCCTGCATTAAACGTCGGATCAATGAAGACGACTGGTGTGGATCTTCAGTTGGATTATCGTACGGAACTCACGGATGATATTGGATTAGATTTGACTGGTACCTTTACAACATACAAAAATCGACTTGTACGATTTGCCGATAATGTAGAATTTTTCGATGTTGGAGTCGGTAGTCGAATTGGTTCGTTTAATCGTAATCAAGTTGGGCAGCCCTTGTCGGCGATGTTCGGATATGATGTCATTGGACTTTTTAGAGATCAAGCGGATGTGGACGGATCACCGACACAGGATGGTGCGGAGCCTGGCTTCTTTAAGTATCGTGATGTAGATGGCAATGGTGTCATTACACCTGATGACAGAACCTTCATCGGTGACCCTAACCCAGATTTTACCTATGGTTTAAATATAGGAGTTAATTATAAGAATTTTGATTTCTCCGCCTTCCTTTTTGGATCGCAAGGAAATGAAATTTTCAATTACAATAAGTGGTGGTTGGATTTTTGGCCTTCATTCCAAAATCAAAAAAGCAGCGCTTTATTGTATGAGAGTTGGACGCCACAAAACCTTGATGCTACGGTTCCTAAGGCCTCTAATAAATCTAACTTCTCAAACAATACTCAGTCTACAAGTTATTATGTAGAGAACGGATCTTTCTTGCGTTTACGTACGATTCAATTGGGGTACACATTGCCTACAAGTGCCTCTAGTGCTATTGGTTTAGGTAGAGTAAGAGCATATGTACAAGCGGCTAACTTATTTACAGTGACTGGTTATTCGGGTATCGATCCGGATGTGAACAACGGTGGTGATTTAGCGTTTGGAGTAGACTTTGGCAATTATCCGTTGACAAGAACTATATTGTTCGGTTTAAATATTGGATTTTAATTAAATAAAAAAAGAAATAATGAAATTTAGAAAAATGAAACTTGCCCTATTGGGCCTAATTTTCATCCTTCCATTCGCATGCCAAAAGGATTTTTTAGAAATTTCTCCTAAAGGTTCTCTTGACGGTGCAATTTTGGCCAATGCCGCAGGGGTTAATACACTCTTAATCGGGGCTTATTCTATGGTAGATGGTGTCTCAGCGAATGGTTTTGGTTGGGAATCTGCTTCTTCTAATTGGGTATATGGCAGTATTCGTGGGATGGAAGCTAATAAAGGTACTGACTCTGGCGATCAACCAGATATTAACCCGTTGCAAACTTATACAGAGACGGCCACTAACCCATATCTTCGTATAAAGTGGGGTGCTTGCTATGATGGCATCGCAAGAGTCAATGAAGCTTTAAAAGTATTAGCACAAGCGGAAGAAAATGGAACGATAAGTCAAGACTTAGCCACCTCCTATCGTCTACAAGCACGTACTTTGCGCGGATTTTATCATTTGGAGGCGTACCGTGTTTTCGAGAAGGTGCCTTATATTGATGAAACTACTGATCTAGCGACAGTCACCAATAGTGAAGATCCTCGAGCATCGATTATTGCCGATTTGACAGCTGGCACAGCCTTACCAAATCAGATGGATCAAGTCGGAAGGTTTAATGGTACAGTTGCACGTGTATTGCTTGCGAAGGCATTGATGCAAATGAATAAGGATTATGCCGGTGCAAAGACTCTTCTAGAGGAAGTAGTCGCTAGAGGAACTGCCCCTGACGGCTCAGCGATTGGATTGGAGGCCTTATATGGTGATGTTTTTGATGCGGCAAGACGAAATGGAGTCGAAGCCATTTATACCGTTCAATACTCAGTAAATGACGGCTCAGGCGGTTGGAATGGCGGATGGGGTGAAGTATTGAATTTTCCATATAAAGGCGGTGGTGGATCACCTGGGGGATGTTGTGGGTTTTTTCAGCCTAGCCATGATTTGGTCAATTCATTTTTGACTCGTGATGGCTTACCATTATTGGATAACTCCTATAATGCTGACCCCATATCTAATGACCAAGGAATATCGGTCGATGCACCTTATACAATCGATGCTAGACCAGTGGATCCAAGGCTCGATTGGACTGTAGGCCGACGAGGAATTCCCTATTTAGATTGGGGCCCTCATACTGGACAGGACTGGGTAAGAGACCAATCGTATGCAGGACCGTACAGTCCTAAAAAGCAGGTATTTAAAAAATCTCAAGAGGGTGCTCTTACGGAGGTAGGTAACTGGACCTCTGGTTGGACGGCTAATGGATATAGGCTTATTCGCTACGGCGACGTATTGTTGCTTTTAGCAGAATGCCAAATTGAAACGAATGATCTTACAGGGGCTAGAACTAATATTAATTTGATTCGGCAACGAGCCGCTAATCCTGATGGTTTTGTGCGGTTCGATAATGGTACACCAGCGGCGAATTATAATATTGCGGTTTACCCAAGTGCTGGCTTTCCCTTTGATAGTCAAGCCAATGCACGTCTAGCGCTACAAATGGAGCGCAAGTTAGAACTTGGTATGGAGGGGCATCGCTATTTTGATCTTCAACGATGGGGCAATGTGATCCCTGAGTTGACAAGGATGCTCAACTATGAGAGGACAGAACTGTCAAGTTTGTATGGTGCCGCATCTATAGGACCAGAAGACAAGAATTTTCCTGTGCCTGAATCAGAAATCGATTTATCAGGTGGTCGTATTTCACAGAATAGATAGACAAAATTCATACTGTTTAAGTGTAAAAGGGTTGATCATTTTAAGATCAACCCTTTTTCTTTTATGTGATCAAATTCTTATAATTTTAGTATATTAGAAGATGATTCAAAAGATGAATCGATCTACCTGCTTGCATCGTGAGTGCGTTGGGTTATATATATATCGTTGAGTATAAAATAGAGTGTTCGTCACAAGGCGTGAAAACTACTTAGAATCAAGAATGCCAAGGCATCTAGTGAAAGGGCAACTAGGTGGCGAGAGTT
>CAZTSI010000052.1:0-18552 GCA_964616755.1 uncultured Saprospiraceae bacterium
AGTGGCGGCTAAGATGATACCTCTAAGTGTGTGGGCTAATCTAGTTTTCATGTTGTTTATATTTTTTTATTGTGATTTATAGCACAAAGTTCGGCTATGATGATTCGCGGCGCAGATCTTGACGACAAATGCTAGAGAATATTCGATTTCCCGCGCAGATAAGCACTAAACGCATTATTTCTTCGACGAAATTTGGTCGTAAAATGTCTTTTCTCAGAAACTTTTGGAAGAAATATTACCGAGTAGAATATAGATCGCCGTCCTCGGCTAATAAAATGGGGCCTCCATATACCTCTTTCATGCCTGAAGTAAAAAGTCGCCTTGAAATAGGATTTTGAGGAGTAGGGGCTAAGTGCGAAAGAATGAGTTTTTTAGCGTTGACATCTCTGGCCATCTCCGCGATGGTAAATATACGTGGATGACCTTTTAAGTATTCAGCTAAGATATCTGCGGCGCGTTGGTTTGATTTAGACAACTGTAGTTGAACGGCCCTCGATACAAAATCTGCTTGCATGGCCTCCACCACCAACAAATCAACATCCTGACTCATTGCTTTGACGAGAGGAGAAGGACTTACCTCGCCTGCCAAGACTATATGTCGGTTGTTATAACTTATCTTATAGCCTAAATAGATAAAACGATCCACTTTTTTGGTCAAAAAGGCGGTCACTCTAACTCCTTCACGATCGTAAATGATCGCGCTGTCATTTGCACCCAAAGAAATGGGCTGGACAATAGGAATCATTTCATCTATCGAGAATAGTTCTTCACCATATCGATTTTGTCGTTCTTGTGCCGAAATGTTGAGGAAATTATTCATTCCAGAAATTACCTCATTGGCAGATGCCGGGCCGTAAATATCTAATTTTCGCTGGCGTCCAAGTAACCAAGACTGATTTACAACAGCTGGAAGATCGATATAATGATCAGTCTGCCACTGAGAAATAAAGATGCCGTCAAGACTATCTACAGGCAACCTGAGTTCTTCTATTTTTTTTGAGCTTCCCATGCCTACATCAAATAAAAGAAATCGACCATTCACAAAAATGGCATAACATGTTTGCGCTCTGTCGCTAGGCAAGGGAGAGGCTGTGCCTACTGTGACTAACTTGATACCATCATTTTTATCGAGTAAGCTATAATTAAATTCAATCGCTTCGCCTTGGCGCTGAATAAAGCGATCAATTAGTTTTTCTTGGTTTATGAAGATAAATATGGCAACAAAAAAGCCCAAGAGCGCTAAAATGAGAATAATGATTAACCAAGCTTTCTTCATTGATGCAGATAGAAATAAGATGTAAAGATGGTAATTATAACACCGCCCGATATGGGTAATTAATGTAGGAGCACTATTCTAGATATGTCCATCGACCGCGCCCGCTACTCCCAATTGATCAATCGAATTTTGGTTATTTCCAAACGTCCAGAAGACTCTAGAGGCGAGCCAAAATTAGTGATGCGCTGTGTGACAATCTCCCAAGGCCATCCTGGATTGTAAAAATAAGCAAACGACTTAGTGTCTCTGATATCTGCTGTATACTCGTTTAGTGCTGCATCAATATTTTCGTTTGTCAATAATTGCGTCATAAAACTCGTGACCATCTGCTTAGCGTCTTCACCATTGATTATTTGATTATTGACAAAGTGACAGAAGCCCAGTTCCGTATTGATCGAATCAATATATAAGTAAGCGTCAGCTCGGAGGGGTGGCCCACCAAATAGATTGGTTAATGCATCTTCATAATATAGCGTGTCATATGCCTGGTATTCATATCCCATCGGCATATGAATTAATTTTATCTCTTCAAGTACTTTTTCTTCTATACCCTGTTTGCTTGAATAGATGTCTTTGAATTGATAAAAAAATTTTTCCATTAGTTTTTGCCCTTCTTCATCATCCACCCATTGTGTCTCTAGGAGGGCATCAAATGTTACGGTCATGGCCTCAGCCAATTCGTCCCATTTTGTCAGGCCAATATATTCGCCTAATTGGTTCGTTTGGTATTCGAAGAATAGCTTTTCATAAGGCACTAGTGCTTGCCGAACTTCAATAGGCATATCGTAGGTATTGAGATACTCATTATTATAGGAACAGCGCAGCGTGTATGTAGTGTCTGTAGAGGCGATAATATCTAAATACATAGTGTAAATGGTCGAATCTGACTTCACTATCTCGCCATCTTTGAGTTTATGACCTATTTTGGCAATCTCAAACTCGAGTCGTTCCTCCATTTCCCAATAGGCAACGAATGACACAACTGAGTCTTGACCAGCAAGCTGGAATGAGTGAGGCATCATAGCTAGAATGCCCCACGCTATCGTATAAATCGTATTCTTCATGCAGTCTTTGTATTATAGGCTACAAGCATTAAATTTTGGGCGCATCTGTACGCCTTTGCATCCGAAAATACAGCTAAAAATGTTTGATGAAAGAAATTATTTGCTAGTCTCAGGTCGTCATCTGTATAGGCTAGCGTATTGAAAATGATCGATCCACCTGTTGTCAAGCGCTCCTTACAGGCCGATAAAAAATCCTGTGATAAAAAATCTTCTGGAATCACATCACTTAGAAAGATATCCACGCAGATAAGATCAAAATACTGCTCCGTGGCATAAACAAACATTTCAGCATCCGCACATATTGTATCCATCGGGCCTTTCACTGATGATAAGGTATATCGTTCGGCTATGTCGATGATGAGTTCATCTATTTCCACAGCGGTAAAAAGCCATTCTTCTTTGGGGAAGTTTTTTTCTAAAAGAAGAGGTACGCTCCCCATCCCAAGCCCTAGAATTAAAACTTCTCTACCTCCGATAGAAGACGGATGCCAATATTTACTAAAAAGAAGACCAAAATTGTCATAGCGATCCTCATAGGAATAGACTGCGCGATCCGTGCAAAGCTGATATTTCCCTTTTGACAACAATAAATATAATTCAGGATTGTACTCGGATCCGGTAGACTCGATTAATTGATCCCATAAGAAACTCATCCAATATGTTCGACGGGGGATGTCAGCTTTCTTGATCATATAATAATCTTAAGACCTTTTCGTAAGCGGGTGACAAGGGTATATGTCGCCGCGACATGGCGCGTCCAGCTATTTCGATAAATTTATTTAGCTCAAAGCGCTCTCCGTTCACACCCCAGCTAAAAGAAGGTGTATATCTATGGGGATTACCACCGAATATATTAGCGCCAATGCCCGTCACAGAGCCCGTAGAAAAGGCAGTATCAATAGCACACATCGTATGGTCGCCCATAAGTACGCCGCAAAATTGACGCCCTGTGTTGCGATACTTGGCTTGAGAAATATCCCACCAACTCACCTCGCCGTAGGTATTTTTCATATTCGAGCAATTGGTGTCAGCACCCATGTTACACCATTCGCCTATAATCGAATCCCCTAAATATCCCTCGTGCCCTTTATTGGAATAGCCCAAAAAACACGTTCGCTTTATTTCGCCACCTACACGGCATTCGGGGCCAAAGACGGTGTTGCCATAAATTTTAGCCCCTACATGAACCTTAGTGCCAGCCCCAATAGCCACTGGACCTTTAATTACGGCACCTTCCATTACTTCACATCCTGCACCAATATATATCGGACCATCTTCAGCATTGAGAATCGCATTGTAAAGGCGCGTGTTATCCTCTACGAATACATCCTGTCCCCGCACGAAGGTCGAGGGATCAATGGCAGCGCTCCGTCGACCCGCTGTCACTTCCTCATAATCCAACCGCAAATATTTCTCTTGAAGTCGAAGGATGTCTTCTGGGTAGCGAAGAAGATCCACTTCGTACTCATAGTCAAGTCTATGATAATCAGATATTTGCGCAGCTATTGACGCTTGGATGAGAGGGGTGTTAGATGTAAATGCTATAATTTGCCCATGTTGCCAAATAGCCTCCTGACTGTCTAGTGCCTCAATAGTCGACCATAGCAATTTATTAGGCAGGATAGCTCCATTAATATAGATATAGTCGTGATCCTGAGGGATGGGGGTGTAGAGCTCGGCTAAGTGAGCTTGAGGCAGTACACAAATCTTCGTAGAGCAAAAGGTCTCCCATTTTTGCCGCAGGGTGGTGATCCCTACGCGACAGTCGGCCACCGCTCGGGTGGATGTCAGAGGTCTCAGCGCGAGGCTCGCATTACTATCGAATAAAATAATCGTCGGCATGCGTCAGGCATAGTTTAGTATGGCGAATATAAGGTATAACTTGTAGCTGCTGACGATGAAGTGTAATAGGGCTTGGTATTGGAGAGTTTTGGTGAACAGTAGCCTTCGGACCAACGTCACCTTCCGACCAAGCCCATACTGTATAATGTTCAAATGGATCTGAACCTCGGACAGAAATAACGTATGCGGATCAATGATCAAGATTGTTGGGCTACCTAGGAGTCATTGGGACGGCGGATGCGAGCCTTTGGTGAGAGGCGAGGGAAGTCATACATCTATGGCTCTATACGCTTTCGATCTATTTCAATTCACTTAGATTCAAGTCATCTATGAAGCTCATTATCTCTAATACTATACGTGTAGAAGTAGAATTTATACCCCCGCATTGGCTTACTATCTTTGCAAGTACCTTTATGCACTGTTGCTTAATTCTAGGTTTTAGAAATTACTTCATCGTTTCTTATTCGGACATTCGATTTATCATGACTATTCGTAGCTTCTGGGTAATGTAGCATCGGTAATAATGATGAAATCGCCAAGATGCTGATGTTCAGGCCAGGTGATTTTGGGGAATGATTCATGCGAACTACATGAAATCACAAGTACTTTGGCCTTTTTATGATAATGTTTCAATTGCTCCACTACCGCTAAATGCTCGTCACTGTGAAATCGACCATTCACATGAAAAACTTTCTTCGAAGTATTCTTTTTCAAATATTGAGCTATGCTGTATGCCATCGTAGCATCCCATAGTGACTGTGCCATTATAAGGTCAAAACCTCCCATGCTCATAGCTGGCATAGTCGCTACAAGGCTATCAGTTGCGGGTGGATGACCCATGAGGTTCATGAGCTTCTGATAGTATTTTCCTTCAGCTTTTTTATAAGGCAATGGGGCAAAAGCTCTTTTTGCCTCTTTTGTCAAGGTTTTGAGTGCATCTTGCCCTTTCCTTCCTGCTAAGTTGCTATACCGGCCTGGGGCATTGGCACAGATGACGTCCAGTTTTTTCACTTTTGCCCATTCGACCATAGGTCTATAATCTTTATAGTTAGACCAGATACGCGCCTCTTTTGTGAAATTTCGTTCGCGAATGATGTCCGCCAGATACTCATCCATAATCCCTTGAACATCTCGGTCAAACATCTCTAGGGACAAAGCAAACTGGCTAGGGTACATCTCCGTTGCTTTTTTAAAGAGGGATATTTGCAAATCATGAGCTACCGAATCATTATGCTCCTCACCAAAAATGAGTACGTCATAGTTGTGCATTTGTGCGGCGATTTCATCAAGTGATACCTCTGTTCCTTTAGCAACGCTATATATTTTGTATGTACTAACCATTTCTTGGCCTTGAACAAATAATGTATAAAGCAGGGTGACGACAGTCAATTTTATACGTATGGGTGTCATAAAGGTAGATTAATCGAAATGAAAAAGCTATTGGTGTAATGTCGAACTAATACTTAGCGCAAGGCTATGTTAAAAATAAGCAATTATCCACTTTCAGAGGATAGTATCCTTATATACTTCCCCAAAATCTTCTCAAAAACCATTCTAGGGATAAGAAAAGCGCAAGAAGTATAAACAACCACTTTTCATCTATAAGTGACTGGCTGCTTGTGGTAGCATATATGATGGGCTTTAATCTAGGGCTATCAAAAAGATCTGAGGTCACTTGCTCAAGTTGATCGGGATAAAATACTTTCCCGGCTGATTGTTCGGCAAGGGTATACAGGATATCATGTCGCGCTGTCAAATCCGAAAGTTCGTATTGTATTTCTCGAACGGTAAAACTTCCTAGTGATTCAAAGTTTTCAGCGCCGTAGCTCGTAGTCGCCTTAAAATTATATCTTCCAGGCGGCAGCCTTCCTATTGTCAACTGATAATATGCATTGATGCGATTGAAGGCGTATTCAAATTTATCTCCTTTTGCATTTGTCAATGTCAAGAGCACTTCACTCTCATTTATTAGTTCATAACTGCTATTATATAATTCTGCCGTCAGTTGTACTTCTTGGTTTTCTAGGTATATATTTTCTTGACTTGTGGCTTTAAATTTTCTTTTATCTTCTTTAGTGCTCGTATAGGAAATGGTCTTATCTAATAGTTCGCTGAATACATCAAAATTTTCATGTTCGAGATAGTCAAATAATTTCCATCGCCAAATGCCGGTGCCAAAAAAGAATGTCTTTTTTGCTCCATTTTTATCTGAAAAGAGAAGCAGCGGATAATCCGTTTTGATGCCACCAATTTTTTGATACAAGAGAATGTTAGCCGTCGCATTTAAGGTATATTCTCCAAAGGGGGATACGATAGGCGGCATCGTCGGCAATATTTGACTTAACGGATTGCTGAGCGTAAATAATGAAAAATTAGCGGTAAGTGTAGCTTGTGTTTCACTTACATTACCTGTAGAAGATTTTAGTGATATAATTTCTTGTAGTTGATTAAAAGCCGAAATATCTACGTTGTCGCCTACGAAGAAGACCATAGGAATATTCTTGGCTTCCAATTGGCGAATGGGACCTGAAATATTTCGCCCTGGAGCTGGAAGGTTATGAAAAATGACCATATCGGTCTTTTCAATTTCTTGAGCACTCAGATCTCTTGAATAGCTGTTGACCTCATAATTTTTATTAGCGGAGAGTACTGTTTTAAGGGCAGCAATATCCGGATGTGGAGCACTTGTCAATATGGCGATTCGTTGACGAGCATCTAGAACTTCTACGAACACATCTTTTACATTATTGGCGCGATTATCTTCTCCAACAATGGTGCTGAGGCGATAGCGAAAATGCGCAATCCCCGGTTCATTAAAGACGAGTTTAATATTTTTGGACGTAAAAAATTGCTCGCTGTTGATAGCGATCTCCTCTTCATGAATGGATGTGTACTGCCCATTAGCCTCCTCTTTTTCTACAATAAGCCGGCTCCGTTGATTACTACAGTTGTGCGCCTGAATATCGACGATACTCATCATCTCATCATATAGATACGCTATGCTATTGGTAAAAACGGTCTTGAGTTGAAGATCTTTTTGTTGGCTCGTGTCGCCTAGCGCTATACTGTAGATGGGCACTGAGCGATTGTTGTTAAGGTAAATTGGATTTTTACCATCATTAAATATGCCATCCGTCGACAATATCACCGCACCTAGATTATCTCCCTCATAGATGTCCTTGACATAATTGACCGCATCATAGATATTGGTCAATTGATCGGTATAGCCCGTTGTATCTGCGTTGTTTCGCACGCGAACAGAGGCACCTATATCATAGGATTCTACAGAAAAGCGCTCCGCTAATTGATCTTGAAGTACCCTTAGTTGATCATCGTAGCGGACCAATTTTGTTTTGTCTAGCCACGTGCCGATAGATTGACTTCTATCCTTGAGTACAACAATCACGGGTTTTTTTACATCTTCTACGGTTTGTTTGAATAGAGGGCCTAATAAAAGAAAGCCAATTAAGCTGACAGTCATTACTCTTAGCATACCTAAGAGTGGCTTTCGCCAAGCGGCCATGCCTCGAAAATGAGGAGTGCGTGCGTACAACACAAGGGCATAAACAATGGCTACCAATAATGAAATCAGTAAATACCACTCGGAATACTCAAAACTCAGATTTTTCACGTAATATGTTAAACTGATCTAAAAATGATTACAAAGATGCATTTATATGAACGCCCAAAGGAAAATTTTCTTTGATGTAAGGGCGTGATTTTATGCGTTTCTACGTTTAGTAGAGGCATTTAACGAAGAAGTTATGTTACGAATTAGTTGGCTAGTGTTGTTATTGGGCTTGGCCTTTGGGGCTAGTGCATCTTATATTCTTATTCCGATGACCGAAGAAGGGCAAAAAAGTCATTTGAAGGCCTATGGGCTCACTTATTGGGTATTGGATAAAGGAGTAGAGGCTTATTGGCTATTGAATTATGAAGGCGGCGCTTTTGCTTTTGAGCAAACGACTATATTTGAGACAGAATGCAAGATTCGCGATGTGAGTTATCGTGTTATATCAGATGGTGAGTTTGCCCGCCTGCGCAATGATATTGCGCATCCAGAAAAAAATCAAGAAGTCATCAAGCTAGAAAAGGCACCTAAAATAGCCGTATATACCCCTGACTTTAATGAGAAGGGCGAAAAAATACAACCCTGGGATGACGCGGTAACGATGGTGTTGACATATGCGGAGATTCCGTATGATGTGGTATATGATCGTGAAGTAATGGAAGAGAAATTAGCAGAATACGACTGGTTGCATTTACATCACGAGGATTTTACGGGGCAGTATGGTAAGTTTTATCGCAGTTATCACACGATGCCTTGGTATCAAGCTAATCAGCGCAAAATGGAATCACTAGCCAAAAGTTTAGGTTTTGCTAAAGTGTCACAAATGAAATTGGCAGTAGCCAAAAAAATTAAAGGTTTTGTAGAAGGGGGTGGATTTATGTTTGCCATGTGCAGCGCCACAGATAGTTACGATATAGCTTTAGCCGCTGAGGGGCTTGACATATGTGATATTATCTACGATGGTGACCCTGCTCAACAAGATGCTCAGTCGCAATTGGATTTTTCTAGGACATTTGCCTTTAAAGATTTTACCCTGCGCAGAGATCCGATGGAATATGAATTTTCGGATATCGATATGTCGGCGCCTAAACGGATGGTCTCACCGGAGACGGATTATTTTACGCTCTTCGAATTTAGTGCCAAATGGGATCCAATACCTACGATGCTCACCCAAAATCATACCCGTACTGTAAAGGGATTTATGGGGCAAACGACAGCCTTCGACCGCCATTTCGTGAAATCTGAAGTGTTGATCTTAGGCGAGAATAAGGCGGCTGATGAAGCTCGCTA
This sequence comes from uncultured Saprospiraceae bacterium, assembly GCA_964616755.1. Taxonomy (GTDB): domain Bacteria; phylum Bacteroidota; class Bacteroidia; order Chitinophagales; family Saprospiraceae; genus CAYNFR01. The sequence continues at coordinate 9,044 of CAZTSI010000052.1, forward strand.
TATTCACGGCACTTTTGGCTATGGGACATGGACATTCTATGGCGGGCATGATCCTGAAGATTATAAACATTATGTCAATGATCCGGAGACAGATCTCAGTCTGCACCCCAAATCACCTGGTTACCGACTTATTTTAAACAACGTTCTTTTTCCAGCCGCTAAGAAGAAGAAGCGCAAGACGTAGATAGGGATTGTCATAGTTAAGTGCATTGACGGAGTATATGTATTAGAAAATCTGTTACAGATTTAGATAGCTGCAAAATAGGTCGCTGCACTCTATTTTTATTCGTACGACTTAGGCATGACAGGCCAAAGTTGTTAAAAGAACTTATTTGAGCCAGTAGAATGCTGTTAAAGGGGCTACATAGCACTTTATATCTTTATCTCAAAGATCCACAATGCATCATCAAAGTCTAAGGTGAGCTATGGCTGCGCAGCAGTAGTAAGTTATAATTTCTTCTAAGCTGATCTCAAGCTCAAAACTACGTTTCATTCAAGAGTCGTTGAGGAAGGCAGCCTTATTCAGGTGAAGTTTTGTTCTTCAAAAAAAGCACTGATACAAAACGATTAGTTTTGCCTGCACCTGGCGAATGGCATTACCTAAGTTCAGCCAGCACATCTGTCCTAGATTTGACCACCTGCCCGAGCGATACCAAGACCTTAGCATCTAGCGGCAAGAAAATATCAACGCGGCTTCCAAACTTAATGAAGCCCATCTCTTCGCCTTGTACGACAGGCATGCCTTTCTTCGTGTAATTGACAATCCGCCTTGCAAGGGCGCCAGCTATCTGACGACATAGTATTTCAGTAGTATCCGTCTTGTACACTGTTGTGTGGCGTTCATTTTCTGTCGAAGACTTTGGATGCCAGGCGACAAGATATTTGCCTGCATGATACTTCTCATAAGCAATACTGCCACCCACAGGATGGTGGTTACTATGGACATTGATCGGCGACATGAACACAGAAATCATCAATCGCTTATCATTAAAATATTCGCTTTCTTCCGTTTCTTCTATCACAACAACTTTGCCATCGGCAGGTGAATAAACCATAGCATTATCAAAAACTGGAATAGCGCGTTTTGGATTTCGAAAAAATTGCAGGACGATAATGAGTAAAAACACCGAAAAGACAAGGAAAATATTGTTGAGCCAGGAATATGGCGAAAACATTCCTGCCAGCGCGTTTATAAAGGCAATAAATAAAATGGTAATTACAATAGTAGGTGTGCCCTCGCGATGCAATGTCATAAACAGCTTATTAATTGAATGTCAAAAATAGTATAACAAATGGTATGGCGTAGATAAAGCTGTCAAGCCTATCTAACATGCCCCCATGCCCTTTGAGCAGCGTGCCGCTGTCTTTCAAACCCAGATGCCTCTTCCAACTAGATTCAACCAGGTCACCCAGCATTCCACTGACCGATACGATAGACGCTATGATCAACCAATCACAAAGATCTAGAACACTTAGTATTTGTGCCAATATAATCGCGGCGACCAATCCTAGAAGGGCGCCACCGATCCATCCTTCCCAGGTTTTGGAAGGGGATATCTTTGGCGCAAGTTTGCGTTTTCCCAAAGCACGTCCGGCAAAATAAGCCCCTGTATCATTTAACCAAATCAATACAAAACTTCCTAATAATACAAGGTTAAATTGCGGCAAAGAACGTAGAAAAATGATCGTCAGCACAAATGGTAGTGAGAGATACCAAATACTAGCGATCCATCGTGCGCTAAATGGCAGAAGCGTTCTTGATTGTGTCACCAAAAAGAAAGCATTTATAAAAAAAAGTACTGAAGCACACCACGGTACATATGCTATAAATCGCTCATGGACAGTCAAGTAGTTTGAAGAAATGGCCATGGCGATAATGAAAGTTACTACCCCAGCAGACCATGATATCGGAGAAAGCGGATTCTTGCCACCTTCGGACATGAATTCAATGTAACAAAGCATAAAAAATAGAACCATGAGCATATCCGCAGCAAGACCTCCCGCTAACATACAAGTGACAATTGTTAGCACATAAATGATGCCTGCAGGAATACGTTGCTTAAGGTCTTGATTCATTGAGTGACGCGCGTCTGGGGCCAAAATTAAACCACAACGCGAATGTAATGAGACCTGAGCATATAATAACAATGGTCGGCAATGCTTCGTCATTCGCCAATTGTTCTGCCACATCCAAGTCCAAGGTATAAAGTACGATTACCTGCAGCGAATTGTTCAAAAAATGAAGCATGATTGGCACGATAAGCGACTTCGTATAGTAATAACTATACCCAAGTAAAGCGCCTAAAAAACTTAATGGCAAAAACCGCTCAACTTGCATATGAAAGGCACCAAAAATTATGGCCGCCAACCATATGGCCATATGATAGTTGTTAAACATTCGTTCAAACGTCTTTTGTACAATGCCTCTAAAGATGATTTCTTCTCCCAGTCCTGCCAAAAGGCCAACCAGTAACAATGATTCAAATAGGCCTTGAATGCCATCCATCGTTAGCGCCTGAGTCATAATTTTGAGCGTGCTATCTTGGCCACTACGCATCCATTCAGGAAAGGGTATGGCTTCATTAAGCAAAACAAGGCCTGATAAAAACGGATAAGAAACAAGGATAATAACGCCCCATTTCACAATTTGCTCAACCTTTGGTTCCTCGACAATTTGCAAAAATTTGGCCCATTCTTGTTTATAATACATCCACACAAACACGAGACCTGCTAGGGTAAACATCATAAAATGATTGAGGACTAAGCCCCATCTGAAAATCGAACGCTGTGACGGTTCTAACTCAATCGAATCCAATTGTAGTACATTGATGCCCCCTGCCATCCAAATAGCACCCGCCAAGAATGACGATACTAAGGCAAAAGCCATCATTATGCCCACTAAGGCCATTAGTTGAACGATATACGATTTCATTAAAAACGTTGAATGACCAACTTCTGCGAAATGTGATCGCCAGTAACAAAGCGCACATTAACGATATACATACCATCTGTTAGGTCGCTGATATCACTACGATGTCTGAGCGCACTGCCAACAACACTCAAGCGCTCATTTTTTACGCGCCGTCCATAGACATCGAAAATCTCTACTTGAAGATCGGTAGACTGATTTTTGAGATCGATATCTATATTCAGGTTGCCGGTATTATTAGGATTTGGGTAAATATTGTACCGATTTTCTATAACAAAATCTTCTACAGCCGTGCTGACATCTTGAATTTTGAGATTGTCAATGGCCCAACCCCAGCCAAAAACGAATGGATCAGAGAAAAGCCGGAAGCGCACAAAAACAACATCGCCAGCTTTGAAGTTTCCATTGGTCACCATATTAATGACACGTTTTCTAAACATGCTTGGCGTGCCACTGCTCTGATTATCAAAGGCAGTACGCCAAATGCTTGCAGCATTACAATCATAACCATCTAAAAAAGGCAGCCATTCATCGGTTCCTTGTATCTTGCCTTCGACAATAACATAGTCCCAAAATTCATCGTCACCAAAACGAGCACCCGGCTCTCCTGGTTCAACGATAACGATCTCATCAAAATCGATTAATTGATCTTTGTCGCGAATCGTGATGGGGATCTGTAGTTCATAGATAAAATTTCTAAAATTGCCCTCCCCGGCTTCCAGGTAAGGGTGATCGCTATGGATGGCATTGTCCGCGAATCCTGTTGGTCGATTGATCCTGAAGCCATTTCCAGCAAAATCGTTACTCGCTACGTTAAAATTATTGACATACGTAATGACGGCTTCTTTTACTTGCTCCACCGTGAGGGAATAGAATCCTGTAAAAGGCAATTGCGAACTATTTGCACTTTTCGCTTTATCTACAGCGACGATTTGATAACGCACTACAGTCCCAGCACTGAGCGGGCCGTTAGGAAATGTAAGGATCGCTTTATAATTATCAGTGGTGTCCGTTACTTGAAAACCCAATTGACGTTCCATATTAACAGAGGGCATGGTTTGACCATCAATACTCCAATTGACAACAGCCGAGGCCACTCCGGTAAATTCGTCGATAATCTCAGCAACGATGTCAATTTTTGAATTATCCGTATTGATATTCGCAACACGTTCATGATTTAACCTTGGTCGCTCTCTGTCCAATCCATATTCATAAGTAAAAACATTGTTCGGGGCAATGCCAGGATTAGTGAATTTTATATTTCTTCTGTTGGTAGCTGTAAAATAATAGCTATACTTCACTTCTCTATTTGGTGCAGGAATGACAAATTCGTATAGACCTTTGTTCTGATTAAAAATTAGATCAGCTGTAATATCTTCTGTAATAAACTCATCTGAAGAATAATGAATTTTTAAAGTGCTACTGTCTATCGGCGAGTCCGTGATGAGTTGCATCTCTAGCACAACGCTTTTATCCAATTCTTCGCTCCCGGGTAGGGTAGTATGAAGCAAATAGGTCATATCCCACCCAATATCATACATCAAGTCTAAGCCTAGCCCTGGGTCAAGTTCGATATCGCCTCTGTTGGAGAAGGGTGTCATGAGTGCACTATTCGTATTGTTATATGTTGATTCATCCATATGACTTACGCTAGACCCTGGGTCAAAGGTGCCCGGAGCGTAGAGCTTTGCTCGCTCATTCTTGGAGATCAAATTAAAAAACAAACTATTACTCGTCAAAGCAGTCGTCATAGCCGATGTGCCATCTTGATTAACCGTCAACTTTGTGCCTGGATTTGCTATACCAGTATATAGGAAGTCTGTAAAAATGGAGATGGCATTGTTCGTCCATACACGTACAAACCCTAGTGGTGGGGTTGCTTCATTTACACCCACTGAAGCTGTGAATCCTAACCCATGTAGTACCTCATGGAGGAGTACAGTGACGAAGTCAAAACGGTTGCCTATACCACCAGGATTGTTAAATTGATAGTACCATTCAACAGCAGAATTGACCGTGATGATGATATCAAAATCATCGATTGGGTTAAGATTTCTGCGGCTAATTTTTTCAGCTAAAGCAACCGGATATACATGTTGTGGAAAGGGCGAATTAGGGAAATTAGAATAACTAGCCCCGGGCATAGCACCAGCTAAAGCCCCTTCATCTAGACGTTCCCAACTTATAGATATATTAATGGGGATTGGCGTATCAAATAAATCTTTGAGGATGCTTACTACTCCTGTCTCAAAGGCCGTTCTTGCATTATTCGGAACACCGTTTAAATACGTGACAGTGATCTCGGTATCCGTTTTCTTAGTTCTGGACCTTTTTTGAGCGGGTGTGTAATGATGACTTACTTCGTCGGAGCCTGGGCAATAGACCATCGGAAACGAATGTTTGGCTCTTATAGGTTTGTCAATTTGAGCCGCTAAAGAAAAGACTCCCAACAACAAAGCAATGAGGGAAAAGGGTCGAAAGAGCTTGTACATCGGTGGTGTTTTTATATTCTAAACAAAGTAACACTAAATGCCAAACAATAGATGCCAATCAAGTCGAAATTCTTAGCCATTGCGCCTTCTCAAAAAAATGGAAACCTAACTTTTGAGCATAGTCTACATACACACAACGCCTTAATGTAACTAAGTGTTTTAGCTTGATCTTAGCAAGATGGCCATATCGTTTGCTGTCTTTAAGCTGAAAGTTGTTTGCGCCTTTTATCCTCTAAATCGACCACCTCCGCTACCGAAGGCATTTTGTTGAGCACCAAAACCAGAAAAGGAATAGGCGGCAGTAAACATAAAGTAGCGACCAATGGATACGATCCGACTATCTTCAATAAAGTTAATATTGGACGTTCGGTTGATATTTTGATTTTGGTTGAGTAGATCAAAAGCGCTTATACTCAAACGAAGCTTTTTTGACGGAAGTAATATTTTAGAGATATTTGCTTGCCAACGCGTAATCGTCAGGCGATCACCAAAGTCTTCTTGAGAATAAATATTACTTCTGATATCAGTGCTTATAGCCCAACTTTTGGGCAGATCTAAATTTAATTCTGTGAAATAACTATAGTTTGAAAAACTCTGATTTAAGGCACTGTTTTGATCGTATGAAGTCTTATTCCATGACCAGTTAAAACCATACGCTAAATCAACGACCTTCTTTTTTGAGTTGTCTAGACGAATACCCACGCTATTAGTATATCGATTGGTTCGATTTTCTTGGTTATTCACAAATAGGATGCTATGATCATACGAAGTATTATTATTAATAGACACGCGATGGCGTATTAGCTTGAGGGGGGTATTGAAATTGACGAAAACATTGCTATTAAATGCATTGGCGGTATTGATAGGGGTTGTAGTTTGTACAAAAAACTCATCAATGAACCTCGAATTGACAATGGGATTCAGCGTATAGTTGGCTGACGCTCCTACAAAAAAGCCAGTATTCGAAAATTGGCTAAAACTATTATAATTAATATTGACACGATGTCTATACGATGTGTTCAATTCTGGATTGCCAATATAAATATTCAGTGGATCAGAATTGTCAATAATGGGTTGTAATTGCTCTAGGCTAGGCTCGTTAATATTCGTATTGTAGTTTATGCGCATAGAGCGTGCGGGACCAAATTCTTTATTCCAGGATAAGCTAGGTAGTATATTCAAAAATCTTCTTTCGATAGGCTCAATTTCAAGGTCTGGATTAAATGAATTGATTAAGCCATCTAGCGCAGAATGTTGTATGGCTGCACCCACGGTAAGGCTAGACGTGTTTTTGTTCACTTTAAAATTAATGCCTCCCGTAGATTGTGTAAAGTCTCTGTTGTATGCATTACTCAATTGTGTATTTAAAACTTCAGCTGGTGATTGACCGGGAAAAAGATCGTAGAATATTTTTTCAAAATCATTACTAAAATTAGACCTTGACACGTTCATCTCAAGATATTTTCTTTTACCTAGAGGTTCGGTAAAAGAAAGTTTAACATTATAATTTGTCTGAGCGTTGTTTTGATTTTGGTTTTGAAGAATGTCTGTAACTTGTGTTCCGATAGGTCTATTAAATAAATTTTGATTATTCAGATTTGCCAATTGATCTTGGTCACTCCAACCAAGGACTAGATTCGTCGTAAAAAACCGTCCTCTTTTTTGCAATTTTTTCATATAGGTTGTATTGACCGAAAGATTTATTCGATCGCCTTCTGAAGTGTTGTTCTGGTTGCCTGAGCTTTGTGTGCCGCCGCTTTCGTCATAATTGATGATGTCTGATATGCTCGTTGAATTTCCGACGTTTACCCCAGCCGCCAAGCGAACAATAAGGTTTTGGCTAGAATCTATCTCAGCTCGTATGGTGGAATTGAGTGTATGGTTATTATTGGCATTTTCCAACAGTGATTCCTGTTCTGTGGTGAATCCTCCATTGACGAGTAAGTTTTGTCTAAAGCTTTCTTGATCGATGGTGTTGCGCACATTGTTAGTAAAATAGCTGTTGTTCATTTTAACTTTTGGACTCAATTCAACATTCAAGTTGACCCCTCCTGCACCCGTGGTGACAATGCCATCACCTAAGCCTGATGCAATGGGTACGCCAGAACTATTGTTGCCACGGCCACCTCTGCCGCCCCCACCAAAAGCATTACCAATGCCGCCCATAAAGCTGATATAATCATTAAATGAAAAACCTTGCTTATTGGTGTTATTGTACATACCTATAGCACTAATCTGCGTCTTTTTTGTAAAGCGATTAATGTTTAAGTTGCTTTCCAATCGTTTATCAGTTCCCAAGCCCCCCGACATATTACCAAAATAGCCTGCTTTTTTACCATCCTTGAGTATTAAGTTGATCGTTTTTTCTCGCTGACCGTCATCTATGCCCGAAAATTGAGCCATATCTGATTTTTCATCAAATACCTCCACACTAGCTATGGCGTCTGCCGGTAGATTTTTTGTGGCAATTTGCGGATCCTTGCCGAAGAATTCTTTCCCGTCTACGAGAATTTTTTGAACGGTCTCACCCTGCGCCTTAACTGATCCATCTTGACCTACTTCCATGCCAGGTAGGCGTTTGAGCAATTGTTCGACATTATCTTGCGCTTGAGTTTTGAATGCGTCGGCATTGTACACAATGGTATCTTTTTTAATTTTCATGGGTACATGGCTATCGCTAACTGTAATTTCTGTTAGTTGCGTTGATAAGGGTGACAGAGCTATAGCCGCTAACTCTATAGTCGCTTTTAGGTCTATACGTTCATTATAATCTGCATAGCCTAAGTAGGTGATATTAATTAAATATTCTCCAGCGGCAAGATCATCTATTTTAAACTTTCCTTTAGCATTACTGATGGAAAATCCTGCCATGACACTATCTGCTGCGTTGAGTAAGATGACTGTTCCGAGTTCAATTTCTGCCCCCAGACTATCGGTAATTGTGCCCGACAAGGTGAACTTTTGTGCGTTCAAAGAAGCAAGGAAAGCGAGGCACAAACAAAGCGTTAAGGTGCGTTTCATGGGCATATTTTTGAGGGGGCGCTGACTAGTCGTTTTGAATTATTCTAATATTACCTCTATTGTTGCCGCGTTGTTCACGCATTTCCTCCATTTTTTGGCGCATGATCGTATTAAACTCGTCTCGCGTTACTTCTTTTCCTTTGGTGGGTCGCGCAATTGATTCTGGTGATACATCTCCTAATTCGACCGATGTTGTTTTGATAGTTCTTTTACCGTTGTCGACGTCAAGTTCTAGTATCATTCCGGGCAAGCCGTGATATGTGTCAGGGCCATTGCTAACAGGAAGTTGAGGAGTAAACCATGCAGTCACAGGCACTGTGTCATTGATTATAGTGGTGGCCTCCATGGCTAGATAGCTCAAAATTTGTTTTTTTTGGCCCGTTACTTTCCAGTTGTGTTTTTGAATTGCATCTTTTATAAGGAACTGCTTGCCAAATAGATCTTTAGAATCTGCAATGGTGCCGTCTGAAATATTTTTATATGTTAAATCATTGACTCCAAAGCCACTACGACTCATGCGCATGCGCATACGTGCCCCTGGATTGTCCATATTTAGTTCGTCGTCAGTATCTTCTTGTTCGCCCATTTTATACGTCGATTCTTGTTCATTAAAAATAAGAACTCGATTGACGTTACGTTCTTTGGGCATATTGTCACGTATTTCCTTAGGAACGGTAGCAGGCAGTTCAATTTTCATGGTCTCTTTATATAGGATGCTTCCGCTCTTTTGTGCTGATATACAAAAGGGAATAAATACTGCGAAGAAGAGTACACGGAGTTTCATAGGAAAGATGTTAATAATGGTTCGTCAATGTTGGAATAGAGAGTAGATACGAGACTAATCAAGATTTAATGAAGCTTAGACGCCAAGTTAGTCCCGAAGTTTAATATTAGATAGTGATAATCACAAAAACCTTTTATTTGCCCATAGTCATGTCTCCGATGACTATCTATAAGGCCATTGCCACTATTTGGCGACTAAAATACTGGCATGAATATCTATGTGCTATTGTGATATCGGGCTATACTGTATAATACCTTTTAATATTTGAATAGTAATGGCATAG
>CAZTSI010000052.1:18562-19822 GCA_964616755.1 uncultured Saprospiraceae bacterium
GGGTTCGTCATGGGGAGTTCGGCTCCTGAGAAAGGTTGGCTTGACACCATCAGTTCCTAAGCTGCCAGAAGCCAATGTCGATCCTGTTTCTAAAGGGTTATCTGAAGCATAGTATGCATAGCGCAATTTGACTTTAGAGCTGATGCTATGTCGAATTTTAGAAGCAACTTGAATAGCTTTTTGATAATGTGCACCTTCCATTTCAAGACCAATGGCTTTCCATGATGATTTCAAGAAGTACTGAAGAACATCACGATTTTGTAATGAAGTACCCAAGACGCTAATCATTGCACCGCTATATACAGGAAGATTATAGGCTGCAAAATGCTGTTTTTTTAGTTCATTTTTAAAAGGGTAGTTGTCAGCACTGCCTTCAAATACATGGGCTGTAGCAATCATAATATCCCCTTTGCCCCCTTCAAGAATGCCTGCTTTGCCCATAATGTTGATGGAAGAAACCCGCAAGGGAATGCGCTTTTCGTTGATTTGGTAGGGTTTTAACAATTCATCCATCGTCTCATATGCCTGTTCGCCAAAGGCATAATCCATGACGAAGATTACTGGGGCATTGTCTATATCAATCGACCATTGATGACGCAAAGAGGCGGGTAGTTTCGCGAGGTCAAAAAGTTGCGTGTCAATATTTGTTCCACTAATGTCAGGTATCTCAACCATGCCATGTTTTAACGCAACGTCTTTTACTTTTTGCTGTAATTCTGGGTTATTTCCTTTGCTAAGAAGCTCTGCCCATTGCACCAAGGTTTGCGTAGTTTTTGGAGTATTGAGCACATGTTCAGCGAACAAAACATTCATCACGCTATGCATATTAGCGCTGATAATATGCATGGGACGATCTATTAAACCTAATTCATTCAGCTTATCTTTTATGTGAATAGCCCATGATTCGCCTAAGACATGCGTGCCTAGTTTTTGGCGCAGCGCTGGCGAAAACGTGATTTCTCGATCAAAACCCTGCGTATTTTCTTCAAGGCTAACTTGTCCAAGAGCAAAACAAATACTAAAGAGGTCATTGACACCAGTAGCGTTTTCAAATTTTAGGGCGGCAGCTTTGGTTTCATCATAAGTGCGCCCGATCAGCGGGCTCAAATAGCTAATGGCAATATCTTTATCATAGTCACGCCCTTCGGTTATATCATTGACGATAGAATGCAGGCGTTGCCAAGGTCGGCTATGTCCATCACCTATCCTAAGACTATTGAGTCTTATTTTTTCTGCCTCATTATACATAAACGTGAGGTG
>CAZTSI010000053.1:0-19486 GCA_964616755.1 uncultured Saprospiraceae bacterium
GTATTATTAGGACATTCGGGATCCGGCAAGACCAGTTTTGCGGAAACGATGCTATACGAGGCTGGAGAAATAACAAGGCTCGGTGATATAGCCTCTCAATCTACCACATCGGACTATACCAATATAGAGCGTGAGCGCGGCAACTCTATCTTCTCATCGCTAATGCACGTTACGTGGCGCGACAATAAAATCAATATTATTGACACCCCTGGATATGATGATTTCATAGGCGAGGTAGTGAGTGCTATGAAGGTGGCGGATACGGCGGTTATCCTATTAAATGCGGTCAATGGAGTGGAGGTAGGTACTGAACTGGTGTGGGAATACATCAATGTCAATCAGACTCCGACTCTTTTTGTTATTAACCACTTGGATCGAGACAAAGCCAATTATGCCGCTACGCTAGCCAATGCACAGCAGCGATTTGGCCAAAAGGTGGTGCCTATACAATATCCACTAAATGAGGGCGAAGGATTTAATACCATCATTGATGCTTTGAGAATGGTCATGTACGTTTTTCCAGCTGAAGGGGGCAAGCCCTCCAAACACCCGATTCCTGAAAGTGAAATACAGACGTCACAAGAAATGCACAATCAATTAGTCGAGATTGCTGCCGAAAATGACGAAAACTTAATGGAAAAGTTCTTTGATGAAGGCACATTAAACGAAGAAGAGCTCGCTCAAGGCTTGCGTATTGCCTTGGCTAAAAACGAATTTTGTCCGGTCTTTTGCTGTTCGAGCACTAAGAATATGGGCAGTGGACGCATTATGGGATTTATCAACGATATAGCTCCCTCTCCTGCCGACAGACCTGCTGTTCCCCTCGCCAATGATGGCTCCTTAGTATGTGATCCTAATGGCGAAAAAGTCATGTTTATCTTCAAAACATTGTCTGAGCCGAATGTCGGAATGCTCAGCTACTTTAAAGTCTACAGCGGAACGATTGAAGCGGGAAGCGATTTGTATAATGCTCGCACTAGAAGTTCTGAACGGCTAGGTCAGTTATTTATCGCAAATGGTAAAAATAGAAGTCAAATAGATGCCTTGAGCGCTGGAGATATCGGAGTAACCGTGAAGTTGAAAGAATCATTAACCAATGACACCCTATGTGCCAAAAATCATGTGGTAGAAATTATTCCTATGAAGTTTCCTGAATCCAAAATTCGGACGGCGGTTCACCCACCGAGCAAATCAGAAATGGAAAAACTCATGAAGGCACTGCACCAAATCGAGCTCGAAGATCCAACGCTTAAGATAGAACAGTCCGCTCAACTCAAGCAAACGATACTTCATGGCCAAGGTCAACTTCACCTTGACTTAATCAAATATCGCATCGAAAAGGTCAACAATATATCTATGGATTTTGAGCGGCCGCGCATTCCTTATCGCGAAACGATCACACAAATGGCAGATGCATCTTATCGCCACAAAAAGCAATCAGGGGGTGCTGGACAATTTGGTGAAGTACATATGCGCATAGAACCCTATTACGAAAATATGCCCAATCCTAAAGACCTGACTGTCAAAAATATCGATATTGAAACTCTTCCTTGGGGAGGAACGCTTGCTCTTTACTGGTGCGTGGTAGGGGGTGCGATTGATACAAAATATATCAACGCGATCAAAAAGGGCATCTTAAACAAAATGGAAGAAGGGCCCCTCACGGGCTCGTGTGTACAAGATGTCCGAGTCTGCATCTATGATGGCAAAATGCACGCTGTAGACTCAAATGATATGGCATTTATGATAGCCTCCATGAATGCCTTTAAACAAGCTTTTAAGGCGGCTGCACCCCAAATTTTAGAGCCTATTTATGATCTCGAAATCCTCTGCGATGCTGATCAAATGGGAGATATCATGGGTGATTTACAAACTCGTCGTGCGATGATAACGGGCATGGGCTCAGATGGACATTATCAGAAAATCATGGCCAAAGTGCCTCTGGCAGAACTATATCAGTATTCTAATTCGCTGCGCTCTATGTCTGGAGGTCGGGCTAAATTCACAAGAAGATTTGCAGAATATGCTGCCGTACCAAATGATATTCAGCGCAAATTGACACAAGAGTTCGTTGAAGCTGCCTCCGAGGCTGCCTAACGGCAAGTGTTGATCGAAATACATTCTGAGGCACACCCCAAGCATCTTTGGAACTCACCCAGCCAAAGGGCTATGATCGCATGATATTTGCCCCCAGCGCATTTAATCGAGTATCTATATGTTGATAGCCTCTATCTATTTGTTGAATATTATGAATGGTGCTGATACCATCTGCTGACATGGCCGCCATCAGTAGCGATATGCCTGCACGAATATCAGGTGAGGTCATTTCAATGCCGCGCAATTTTTGTGCCCTACCTAGGCCAATAACTGTTGCTCTATGCGGATCACAAAGAATAATTTGCGCACCCATGTCAATTAATTTATCGACAAAAAACAAGCGACTTTCAAACATTTTTTGATGTATCAAGGCACAGCCTTTGGCTTGTGTGGCTACGACCAATAAAATGCTTATAAGATCTGGAGTGAACCCTGGCCATGGCGCATCATAGATAGTCATCACAGAACCGTCAATAAAATTTTGAATCTCATACACATCCTGTTCGGGAATGAAGAGATCTTGACCGCGCATTTCTGTTTGAACACCTAGGTTTTCAAACACCCTAGGAATAATGCCTAGGTCCGCTAAGCCTGCGTCTTTGATCGTGATAGCCGATTGGGTCATGGCGGCTATACCGATAAAGCTCCCTATCTCAATAAAATCTGGCATGATTCTCAATTCTGTTCCTCCCAACGAATCGACGCCCTGAATCGTTAAGCGATTAGAGCCCATCCCCTCGATGTTAGCCCCCATGCCGATCAGCATCTTGCACAATTGCTGGATATAGGGTTCGCATGCCGCATTATAAATTATCGTTTCTCCCTTGGTAAGTGCCGCTGCCATGAGAACATTGGCCGTTCCGGTGACCGATATCTCATCCATCAGAATAAACGCACCCTTTAAATTGTCCCCACCTAAGAAAAAACTATCGCGTTCTTTATCGAATTGAAAAGTAGCGCCTAGCTTATGAAACCCATGAATATGTGTGTCCAGTCTTCGTCTGCCGATTTTATCACCCCCTGGCTTCGGCATATATGCACGACCAAATCGCGCAATCATCGGGCCAAGCAACATCACTGATCCACGAATCTTCTTGGCATCCGTTTGATAAGATGCACTCGCCAGATAATCTAAATCAATAGCATCAGCTGTAAATCGATAAGTATCTTCTTGTAGGCGTTCTACCTTGACCCCTAATCCTCTCAGTAAGTCGATCAGTTTGACAACATCGATGATGTTGGGCACATTAGACAAGACAACAGGCTGATCCGTCAATAACACGGCACTAATGACTTGCAATGCCTCATTTTTGGCTCCTTGAGGAATAATAGAGCCTGACAGTTGGTGGCCTCCTTCTACCTTAAAAGTATCTGCAAATGACATCTAAATGATCTTATCTACGTCGGCGATTATTGTTTCGATGGTTGTTATTACGACCCTTATTATTATTGTTATTGTTATTTCTGCGCCGAGTACTATAGTTAGCCGTACTGGTAGAAATAAACACCGTTGTATCTATTGTCTCATCGTCAGAGATACGAAGCTTGCCTTGGGACATGGTGATTAGGTCTTGTTTGATGATGTCGTCGGATATGAAATGCTCCCTATTCCAAGTACGATAGGCAAGTTTCATATACGACGCTATTATCATCGTGTACTCATCTTGCAATTCTTGATCTTCGATCGTGAGTGCCTTATTAATCATATCGCGCACATACATGCCGTATTGTCGGTTGGATTTTATGTTCTCAGGATATTCGAGTTTTCTCGGAATATTGAGTGTATTCTCTGCTGTGGGGATTACGCCATCCGGTGGTGTTACCTTGATGTCGTAATTGGCTATTCTGAAGAAATGTCGCCATAATTTTTCTTTGCTCTCTTCATTATTCTTATTGGTTGGATTGATCTGATACATCAAATTGACGATGGTCTCAGCCATCAGCTGTCTCTTTTCGTCATCCGCTTCCATCTTTGTTTTAATGATGAGGTCTTGGATATTTCGACCGTACTCCGCAATGACGAGTTCGTCTTTTTGGGAATTGTATTCCATGTTATGTGCCATGTTATTCTACAGTTACAGATTTAGCTAAATTTCTAGGTTGATCTACATCACATCCTCTCATGACCGCTATGTGGTATGCCAACAATTGTAGTGGCAAAACAGAGAGAATTGGAGAAAGCGCCTCTTCCGTTTCTGGCACTTCAATATAGTAGTCAACAATTGATTTTAAATGTTTGTCTCCTTCTTTGATAATAGCAATGACGATGGCTTTTCTGGCTTTCACCTCTTCGACGTTGCTGACTATTTTTTCATATGCACTATCATTGGTGGCAATTACAATGACGGGCATATAAAGATCTATCAAGGCAATGGGGCCGTGTTTCATTTCGGCTGCCGGATAACCTTCGGCGTGAATATACGATATTTCTTTAAGTTTCAAGGCTCCTTCTAAGGCTACGGGGAAATTATATCCCCTACCTAAGTACAAGGCGTTTTGAGCACTTTTTATCTCACTGGCAATAAATTTTATCTTGGAGTCTTGCTTCAATATATATTCGGCCTTAGCGGGAAGGCTATTCATAGCGTGGATGAGCTGATGATATTTATCTTCAGAAATCGTTTGACGTTGATATCCCAACTGAATGGCCATCAAACTCAGAACGGTCAACTGGCTAGTAAATGCCTTAGTAGAAGCGACTCCTATCTCGGGGCCTGCATGTGTATAGGAACCTGAGTGAGTCATCCTAGGAATACTTGATCCGACCACATTGACAATACCATAGGTAAAAACTCCTTTACTACGCGCCAACTCTAGCGCGGCCAGCGTGTCGGCTGTCTCACCAGATTGAGATATCACTACTAGCACATCCTTTTCAGTCAGGATGGGATTTCGATAGCGAAATTCTGAGGCATACTCTACTTCACACGGAATCCGAGCTAATTCTTCGAACAGATATTCTCCTATAAGCGCCGTATGCCATGAGGTGCCACAAGCAGCAAAAATGATCCGTTTAGCTTGGCTGATCCGCTTTAGGTGATTCGTCATTCCCCCTACTCTCACCCACATCTCCTCTAGATTCACCCTTCCTCGCATACTATCTGAAATAGTCTGAGGTTGTTGATGAATCTCCTTGAGCATGAAGTGAGGGTATCCGCCCTTTTCTAATTCTTCTATTTTTAGATCTAAGGTTTGTATGATCGGCGTGACCGGAGAGCTATCAAGATTAGAAAATTCATACTCGCCATTGCGCTGAACAGCGACGATCTGGTTATCATCCAGATAAATGAATTGATTGGTGTATCCGGCGATAGGAGAAGCGTCTGAAGCCATGAAATACTCGTCCGTACCGATACCAAATACAAGTGGACTACTTTTTCTGGCACCGACTAATATATCGGGTTCATTTTGATCCATGACTACAATGGCATAGGCGCCAACTAATTTGCGCAGTACCGCTCTAACAGCTTCTACTAGGCTCAAATTCCGTTTATCTCTATACTCTTGCAATAGGTGTGAAATTACCTCGGTATCGGTGTCACTTTGAAACGTATGCCCTAAGGACGTCAAAGCATTTTTAAGTATCTGATAATTTTCGATGATACCGTTATGAATCACAGCGATACTTCCATCGCTTGATAAATGTGGATGTGCGTTTTTATCGCTTGGAGGGCCGTGAGTTGCCCAGCGTGTATGACCCACGCCCATAGTACTGGAGAGAGAAGTTTCAGATAATAGATTTTCGAGTTCTTTGACCTTTCCCTTTTTCTTAAATTCTCGCACTTCATTATCGACCATAAGCGCTACCCCTGCACTATCATACCCTCTATATTCTAATCGCTTTAGACCCTCAATCAAAACCGACTGAGCATCCCGCTTTCCTAGATAGGCCACTATGCCGCACATGAAATCATAATTTGGTATAAGTAATGTTGAGTTTTATGGGATGCACAGGATGATTGGCGCCATACACTACCGTCCGTTGAGGATTATCCAACTTATTAAATATTGTCAAAAATAACATGGGCGTAGCCCTATCCTTTAATACGTCCTTGACAAAGGTGGTAATATTCATTTTATATGAGTACAACTGTGTTTCTTCATTATAATTCAAGTCCCCGCCAAATAGTCTGTTTAAATCTTGCTGATTTGTCCGGGCATTTAAAACATCAATGATTTCGACCAATTGATTGTTGCTAGTCAAGGTTTGTAAAGATAACTGACGAGCTATGGGGTTAATAAGTGTATCGCCCAACTCCTCGGTTGCTACCGTAAATTCAATCTCTGCATAATTGATAAACTCTTCACTTAACTTTTTGATGTCACTCAGATCAATCGTTGCATTCACCCCTGTGAGGCCTTGGACATATAATAACTGATCATCATTAGTAGAGTCTTGCAACTGCTGCATGATCTCAGTATTAGCATAATCATGGAGTTGACTTGGCGCAAAAATGTGGAAATTGGGTCTTGTGTTCGTCAAATAATAATCATAACGCCTCGCTCTTCCCATTCCTTCATCCAGCGTATAAAATATAGAGAGTGTATTGGTAAATGTTTCATTTGCAATACTGAGTCTAAACATACTATTAGAAGTAGTAGATCGAATGTAGAACCCATCGAGCAAGTTCTTGAAACCCTCATTGGTCAGGTTTGCATCAGGATCAGAAAATATTTGGCTTGCAAACCTACGACTTATGGGTATTTGTAGCACGTTTCGTACAATGACGGTGTCATTCGCTTCAGGATCAAATAAACGGATAGAGTCCGTGTCAGAAAACTTAAAGTTATCTCTTACACCTATTGGAACTGGATCATACGCGAATTCTTCGTTGGTAAGAATAAGGTTTTGATCAAGTGGCTCTACAAGCCTAAAGACTTCTACTTTATGTTCAGCATTGACATCCCCATAAGGAAGATTTCGCAGCAATGTTAAAGACAAAATACAGGAGTCAAACCGTGCATTCGTGTATAGTGGCAATCCAAACTGATTCAACAAACTCACCTGTGTGTATAGGGATGAAGTTATTTTTCCAAAGATATCATCTTCTAGTTGGCCGACTAACTGTGTGCCGACAATGGTATTAAAATACCCTAAAAGAGGAGGAGAAACTTCTGTAAAACTCTTGAGGTTAAAATTTGATTCTTGGACTAACTCGAGGTCTTCACTTCCTAAAAGATCAGAGCCCACTTCTGTTGAATCTTCGCAGGCCGCTAGAGTACAAGCCAATAAAGCCCAAATAACCAAATACTTGCTGAACAAAGACATAAGTTAACTTAAGATGTGATGCTCTGTTTACTGTGTTAATATTGATTTGAAAAATTTCAGGTAATCTGTCTGAAATGTTTCGGAGTCATGGATCAGTTTCGGAATTTCAACTCCCTCTATACATTGCATAACGTCTGGGGGAAGGTTTTCGTTTACCCTTATGATGGCATCTGCATTTTTTATGGCTCCTTTATTCAAAAACACCTTCTTGTTTGCGGTGTAGTCGTCTAGATCCGTGTTGTCAAGGTCTTTAATGGTGGCTTTGTCAATGAAATCTTGATTATATTCTAAGGTGTATTTCTCTTCGTAAACGGAATAAACCATTTTAGCATCCTGAAAAATAGGCCCTTGCTTATAAATTTTGTTAAAATAAAGGGGCACTAAACTGGTCATCCAGCCGTGGCAATGAATAATATCTGGAGCCCAACCAAATTTCTTTACTGTCTCCATAACCCCTTTACAGAAGAAAACCATTCGATCTAGGTTATCATCAAATGGGATTTCGTTATCATCCTCAAAAATTTGCTTGCGCTTAAAAAACTCTTCATTATCTAAAAAGTACACCTGCATCCTCGATCCCGGTAGGGACGCGACCTTTATGATCAATGGATAATCATCGTCATCCACAATAATATTCATTCCAGATAAGCGCACCACTTCATGAAGTCTGTGGCGGCGCTCATTTATACTTCCAAATTTTGGCATTAAGACTCGCACATCAAATCCCTTGTTATAGGCATAGGGCGCTAATTGGTTTAGCACACCAGATACTTCACTCAAGGAGGTGTAAGGATGCATTTCTTGAGTGACAAAGAGGACTCTAGTTTTACTCATTTTAAGCTCTTTACTTCAATAGGGTTGCAAAGATAATACTTTATAATGTAACCGAACCTTATTGATCCCATAGCCTTGATGGCCCTTAGGGTAGCTACTCGCTTATTAGCGATTACCTTCTGTATAGACCAAAGAAAATTCTAATTGTTTGCTTATCATGTCAGCAGATGTCAGTTTTACACTGATTCTATCCCCGATCTTCCATACTGTTCCCGTCACTTCACCGGTGGCTTTGATACCCGATGGATGAATAGTTACGGGTTCTGGCAGTTTTTGAAAACTTATCATCCCATCTGTCTGAATATCCTTAATCTCTGCGAACATTCCTTTGCTAATGATATTGCGAATCACCGCTTCAAATTCCACCCCTATATACTGTTGCATATATTCGACTTGTTTATATCTCGTCGATTCGCGTTCGGCAGCTATAGCATCTCGCTCCTTGATCGAAATATATTTACATTTTTCTTCTAGATCACCTTTGGCTACCCTGCTCACTCCTTTAAGGTTATCAAATAATATCCTATGCGCCAGCACATCGGCATAACGCCGTATGGGCGAGGTAAAATGACTATAGTACGTGAAGCCCAATCCATAATGACCAATATTGTCAGAAGAATAGGCTGCCTTTGCCATACAGCGTATGGCCATTGATTTTAGCACCTTCTTGACATCTTCTGATAGCTCGCTTGTTTGAATCATGTTGAGCGAGGTCTTTACCTTTTCGGGGGTCGATACATTTAGCTTTACATTATACTCTCTGGCTAGCAAGGCAAGTTCTTGAAGCTTGTCACTATCCGGAAGATCATGCACTCTGTACACGTAAGGCACTTCAGGTTCGGCCTTATGACTTACAAATCGCGCCACTCGCTTATTAGCTAGGAGCATGAACTCCTCGATAAGTCGATGGGCATCTTTGCGTTCTTTTTTGACAATTTGAACAGGGCGCTTATCGTCATCAAGAATAAACTTGACTTCCTCTGAATCAAAATCAATTGAACCATTTTTAAACCTTCTATTGGCCAATTTCTTTGCGATCGTATTGAGCGCTATTAAAGTGTGGGCATGCAATCCTGTGCCCTGCTCTACTATTTCTTGTGCTTCTTCGTAGCTAAAGCGGTGATCAGAATGGATCAAGGTCTTGCCAAACCATTCTGTTTTCACTTTAAACTGATCGTCAAATGTAAAAATGGCACTAAAGCAGAATTTATCTTCATGAGGCCTAAGCGAGCATAATTCATTGGAGATGCGTTCTGGCAACATCGGACAAACTCGATCGACCAGATATACAGAGGTGCTTCGTTTATACGCCTCTTGATCTAATCTCGAGCCGAGTCTCACAAAATGTGTGACATCCGCAATGTGGACACCGATTTCTATCTCACCATTTTCTAATACCTGATAGGATAGAGCATCATCAAAATCTTTTGCATCTTCAGGGTCTATGGTAAACGTAGGAATAGACCGCATATCTCGACGTTCTCGTATATCCTGTTCGCTTATCAGATCGTGTAGCTTTTCGGATTCTGCAATTACGTCATCGGGAAAGGCTATATTAAAGCCGTTATTGATCAAGATGCTATTCATCTCGAAGTCATGTTGGTTTTTCTGTCCAAGCACTGTCGTTATGCTGCCAGATAGCTGTAGCTTGCCCGGACTGCCAAAGTCTGTGATCTCAACAATGACAAAATCGCCACTTTCTGCTCCATTAAAGTCGTGTGGCAACACGCGAATCTCAATATGCTTTGGATCTTCATTGACATAGACGTAGCCAAAACGGCCTTGATCTTGAAAAATACCCGCAAAACTTGTTCTATGTCTGCGAATGATTTTTATGACCTTCCCCTCAGGCCTACGATCTCGATACGACTCGGTAGCCTCAATTTGGACAACATCTCTGTTCATCGCGCCACCTAAATGTTTGGCGGGCACATAGACATCTTTAGGCATGCCAGGCACCAATACGAAGGCCGCCCCTGAACTTATAATATCAATAGCTCCTTGAACCAATTTTTTCTTTCCTTCCCCTCTTTCAGAAAGTTGTTTATGAGTCACCCCATATCGACCCTCCTTGTAGGTAATTTTATTGCCCTTGCGCAAGCTATCTAGTGCTGATTCGATGCTATCAATTGAATTTTTGACGTGTAGTTTCGAAGACAAAACGCCACTTGAGTAATATTTTTCGGGTTTTCGAGCTAAAAAAAGGACGATCAGCTTTTGCAAACTTGATTGGCTCTCTTTGCGTGAATTTCCTTTATATTTTGGGGGTCTACTCATAATTCATTTTGGTGTGATATGATACTACCGTCTGCCATGAGTTCAAAACCTAGAATACGCGAATTGGCCGTATCATATAAGTCTTCGGCAGACGCTTGTTCGCCGATGACGATATTGATGATCCATTCTTCATCAATGGTGGCAATTGATCTTATGACGCTTTTTCCATCTGAACGCATCCCCGCAATCACCTTTTGCGCAAGACGTATCCCGTTTTTATTGTAGGTACTCAACACAAATTCATACGAAAGTAAGGCCGCTTTCCAATAAACAATGGCATGCCAATCTTGTGTATTTTTTAATTTAAAACAAGGGATGAATTCTAAGTAGTCTTCTTCCTCTGAGGACATAGTGGAGTGCAAAAATTGACGAATCAAGTCTGGGGGTAATACGTGATTCTCACTAGAATAATACCTTAGGTTTTCTTCTGCGATGGTTTGAGGTAAATCAACCTCGGGAAAATAATGTAGAAACTTAGAAAAAGCTTGTCCTCTCGTCATATGTACCGTTTATCAACGCTCTACTTGAATATACAATTGCCGGTCTTGAATAAAATCAACGAGTTCGCCGTCTTGTATCGTTGCTTGTCGAATACTATCAGCTAGTACTTCGTCGGCAATAAATGAAGTAAACGAACCCAATGCTCGCGACACTAGATCATCCTCTTGGATCACAATATGAATGCGATCCGTTACATCAAAGTCGCGCTGTTTACGGATATTCTGAATTCGATTGACGAGCTCGCGAGCTATACCCTCATTCTCAAGGTCTTCTGTGATGGTAATATCTAAGGCTAAAGTGATGTCTTTATCATTTGCTACCTGCCATCCTGGTATTTCATCAGCGCTGATCTCAAAATCATCAATCGTTAGTTCGTATGTCTTATCGTTGATGAGCAAATTGAACTGCTTTGTAGCCTCAATGTTGGCTATCGCATTTTGATCTAATTCAGCGATAATATGAGCGGCTGCTTTCATATCGCCGCCAAGTTGGCGACCAAGCGTTTTAAAATTTGGCTTAATCCGCTTTTTGATAATGCCTGCCGTATCAGAGATAAAGTCTATTTGTTTAATGTTGACCTCGCTCATGACCAAATCTTGAACGCGCTCTACTTGTTCTTGAAACCTATCATTTAATACGGGCAATAGGATCTTTTGCAAAGGCTGTCTGACGCGAATGCCCTCTTTTTTGCGCAGTGAAAGTACAAGAGAACTGATGCGCTGAGCATAGTCCATGCGTTCTTCTAAATTCCAATTAATATCGTCTGTTATCGATGATGGAAATAAAGCTAAATGCACACTTGTTGACTCTTCGCGCTTAGTGACTTGATTTAAATTGCGATATAACCAGTCGCTCATAAAAGGAGCAATAGGTGCCATCAATTTGGCTACAGTATTCAGACATTCGTATAGCGTCTGATATGCGGCTATTTTATCAGTCGAATAGCTTCCTTTCCAAAATCGTCTTCTACATAAGCGAACGTACCAATTGCTCAACTGATCTTCGACAAACTCTTGAATCATTCTGCCTGCCATTGTCGGCTCATACGCGGAGTACTGCTCATCTACGTTTGCGATCAATGTATTAAGCGCAGAAATAATCCAACGGTCAATTTCAGGTCTTTCGACGACAGATATCGAGTGTTCGGTATAAGCGAATTTATCTATATTAGCATAAAGAGCGTAAAAGGAATAGGTATTGTAGAGCGTCCCTAAAAATTTACGACGCACTTCCTCTACACCATCTAGGTCAAATTTAAGATTATCCCAGGGTTGAGCATTGGTCATCATATACCATCTTGTAGCATCAGAGCCATACTTACCTAAGGTTTCAAAAGGGTCTACAACGTTGCCCAGTCTCTTGGACATCTTTACGCCGTTCTTGTCTAAGACAAGACCTGTAGACACGACATTTTTGAAGGCAACGCTATCTTCTACCATCGCTGCTATCGCATGCAATGAATAGAACCATCCGCGCGTCTGATCGACACCTTCGGAGATAAAATCCGCGGGAAAATTTTGATTGAAAATTTCTTGATTTTCCATCGGATAATGCCATTGCGCATAGGGCATAGCGCCACTATCAAACCATACGTCGATCAAATCATTCTCTCTATGCATTGCAAGACCTGAAGTTGACACCAAGACAATTTCGTCAATAAAGGGTTTGTGTAGGTCAGCGGGCACCTCTTGGATAAGGCCTAAGGAAGTATTAGCTTTCTTTATTTCGAGGGCTAATTGGTCGATGGAGCCTATACATAGTTCCTCTTGCCCGTCTTGGGTACGCCAAATCGGCAGGGGAATGCCCCAGTATCTGCTACGTGAGAGATTCCAGTCTTGAAGATTCTCTAACCAATGGCCAAATCGCTTTTCGCCTGTGTGCGCAGGTTTCCAGTTAATAGTCTTATTCAGCTCTACCATTCTGTCTCGACATGCTGAGGCGCGAATAAACCAACTATCTAGAGGATAATAAAGTATAGGCTTATCTGTGCGCCAACAATGAGGATAATTATGGCTGTATTTCTGAACGTTGAAAGCTTTGTTCTCCTCCTTTAGCTTGATAGCAATATCGACATTGACGTCTCGATAATCCGCTTCATCTTTATAGTTCTTGACATATCTACCCGTAAACTCACCCACATTATCTGTAAACTTGCCTTGCTTGTCTACAAGAGTCAATGCCCCCAATCCGTTTTGCTTGCCAACTCGCATGTCATCTGCACCAAATGATGGGGCAATGTGCACAATACCTGTACCATCAGACGTGGACACAAAATCACCAATAATTACTTTAAATGCGTCCCCTGATTCGGGTTGTACATAAGGCAATAATTGTTCATAGCGTATATCGCTAAGTTGTTCTCCTATATACTCTTCTACCACAAAATATGGTTGATGTTTTTCCCCTGCCACGAGTTGTGATCGGTCATCCACTTTGTGTTCTGGCTTAAACCATTTGTTTAAAAGTTCCTTGGCCAATACTATACTCACTGGTTCTCTAGTGTAGGGGTTATATGTGGCCACTTTGATGTAACTAATTTTTTGTCCGACCGCTAGACCAACATTTGAAGGTAGCGTCCAAGGTGTCGTAGTCCATGCCAAGATGCGAACATCCTCTTCTGCCGCATCGAACATGAATTGGCTATGATCATTATGTACCACTTTAAATTGCGCTACAACGGAGGTGTCACTAACATCTTTATACGCCCCAGGCATATTGAGCTCATGGGTGCTCAGCCCTGTGCCCGCAGCCGGTGAATAAGGCTGAATCGTATATCCTTTATAGAGTAATCCTTTGTCATGCAATTTTTTCAAAAGTTGCCAAACGGATTCGATATAGTTATTCTCGAATGTAATGTATGGGTTATCTAAATCAGCCCAATATCCCATCATTCGCGTCAAATCGTCCCACTGCTTCTTGAATCGCATGACGGCCTCACGACAAGCTTTGTTATAATCCTCTATCGAGATCTTAACTCCAATATCATCTTTAGTGATACCAAGTTCACTTTCTACTTTGAGCTCCACGGGCAAGCCGTGCGTATCCCAGCCCCCTTTTCGCTCCACGCGATATCCTTTCATTGTTTGATATCGACAAAAGAGATCCTTGACGGTTCGCGCCATGACATGGTGAATGCCCGGAACACCATTTGCGGATGGCGGCCCCTCATAAAAAACAAAAGAGCGTTCCTTAGGCCTCGTTTCAATGCTCTTTTGAAAAGTGTTCTCTGATCTCCAGGCCTCTAATATTTCTCTATCTATAGCTGGCAAATCCAGCTGGCCAAATTCTCTATATTTCCTTGTCATATCTGCTTTGCGCTCCAAATAAGGCGCGAATATCCGAATAACTAGACAGGTATACAACGTCGAGCCCCATATTGATAGCGGTCAGAAGATGATCTTAGCTTATTTTTTCAAGACAATACCCCTTGTTTGTACTATTGAGTCTATGTATCATAGAGGAGGCGCTTAGGATTAAAAAGAGTCTCTGGCACACCACTTATCCATTAGAAGACTAAAAATACTCCTCTATTCAAGCACGCGCCCAATGCTGCGATCAAGACAGTTTGAGTATGGGCGAAGTATTTTTTTGATCCTCAGAGATGATACTTGAAGTTTATATCTATTGATTAGATAAATTTTTTGAGCGCTTCTTGATGTTTGGATGATAGTTTTCATGAAAGTACCTATGTCAAATCACCTTGCAACTATTCGTCTAGATAAGAGCTGGGAAATACAGGATGGCAGGTAAAATACTCCTATCTTGAGCTGAATGTTTTGCAGCCATTGTTTGACGATACGCCTGTGATGTACGTGTAGATCGTCTAAAAAATATCCTTTTGCTACGTCCAATTTTGAATAGAAAACAATACTTCCCTATGACGTTTATTAGTTGAATAGACGGATAAAAAGTGTCAACAATAGTATAAATTGAAAAGGGATTGTTCAAATAGAATTGAACAATCCCTAAACTAATATGTACGAAAAAAACTATTTACCAAAAAAGTCAAACTTTATTCCTACATTAAATCGAGCATTGTAAAATTCTTCCTGAAAAGTACGTGCTGCGATACCTTGATAATACCTCAGTGGTTGATTAGAGAGATTATTGGCTTCAAAATAAATGCGCCATTTTGAAGTAACAGCATAGGATGCATTAAAATCGATGAAGGTTTGTTTGTCATAGAAGATATCATTAAAACTTTCTCCACCGATTTCATCAATATAATCGGAGGCATGATTGAGAGACGCTCGTACTACCAGTTTAGAAGTTTCATAGGATAGCGATGCATTAAACATATGCTTAGCTGTACCCGTGAGTGGCAGGTCATCATTTTCTCGATCTTGAATACCGGTAGTGCTGGACTCAGTAAAAGTGTAATTAAGGTAGACCCCAAATCCCTTCCAAATTCCTGGCAAAAAGTCTAGTTGGCGTTGTATGGCTGTTTCAAAACCATAAACATTAGCGGTGCCCCCATTTTGTGGCTGTGCTAAGGTTTGTAAAGCGCCAAAAACTGGATCGGATACATTAACATCGATGCGCTGATATATAAAATTGTCTATGTCTTTATAAAATCCGCCTAATGATATCAGGCCTATAGATTGAAAGTAGTTTTCAAACATAAGATCCCAATTCATCGAATGGGTAGCTTTTAGATCTGGGTTACCCCGTGCGAGTTCCATATCGTCTCGACTAAAACTTGCGTATGGCACCAAATCAAAATAATTTGGTCTTGCCAATGTATTCGTCCAGGCGGCTCGGATTATAGAATTGGACGACAAGGTGTACTTAAGATGAATTCCTGGCAGAAAGTTGGTGTAAGATGAATTGAATTGAGGCGTTCTGGCTGCAGCTTCTTCGTCAATATCATAAATGAATCCACTGTACTCTAATGAAGTGTGTTCTATTCTTGTGCCGATAATGGCTTTCAACTTGTCAGTCAATGTATAGTCGAGCATAAGATAGCCCCCTGTAATTCTCTCATTAGCGGAATAATTATTAGTAATGTATTCTTCTATGGCGTCTGTTTTTTCAAATATTGCTGTATTCCCTAGACTTAATCCGCCCAAATATTCAGGCGTGACGAAAGATCCAGGCACATATTGCGGTCCATTGAGAAATGTACGTTCGTTTTGTAAAGCGGTAGGAAGGCTGCCAAAATTATTCCCCCCTGTACCAAGATCATTAATAGGGTCATATATATCGTAGCTGTCGTTTCTTTCCTTTTGCTTGCCTCTATATCTAAGGCCAAAGCTCAATACCCCTTTGTTGGAGGAAATCGGCAATTCGAAATCTAGCTTTCCATTTAAGTCTTCTTCATTGGTATTATTGTTACTTTCATATATTTCGTTTAGGGACAGTCCAGAAATATCCGATGGATTCTTTAAGGTAACAAGGTATTTTGAGGGATCCTGGGTGTTGACAATGACGGTTCGATTGCTTCTGTGGGTGATATAACGTTCATTGGGACGATCTTCACTAGCTGCGGCATATGTACCTGACCAATTCATTTTAAGATTTCCGAATAAGTGCTCGCCTCCAACATTGTAATTACTTACGCGTTGGTCTTCTACGCGTGCAGCTCTGACTCGGTTATTGTCGATGCCTCCTTTGGTTTGAACGGCTACTCGACCCGTTAATTCAAATAAGCCATTTCCGAGATTTTCAAATTGGCCACTATCGATGGGTCGTTCCAGTCGATCCACTCTTAGTCGATATCGGTTTTCCCAGTCATCTCTCCAATTGTACATTGAGTTAAAATAAATTGTGTGACCCGAACTCACTTCATAATCTAATGAAAGTGAGGCGCTTCGTCTGATTCGTTGTACATCATATTTGCGTATATCAAATCTAGAAAGGGCTACCGGCACTTGAGGATTGTCCGTTTTGCTCCATACTCCTTCAAAGTTGTCTGACCCAAAATTGTGGTTATTATATGACGCAGATAATATGGCCCCGAGCTTGTTATTTAAAAAACGATTTCCTACAATCAGCGAACCATTCCAGATGGGTTTGTTGGAGAGCAAGTTTACTCCTGAGCCTAGCGTCCCGGATACACGCAGTGCGTTGGGTGCCTTTCTCGTTACCAGATTGACCGCTCCACCTATAGCATCCGCATCCATATTTGGTAAAACTGCTTTATTGACTTCTATCGTTTGAACCATATCCGCGGGAATCAGATCCATTTGTATGTTTCTATTATCCCCTTCAGCAGAAGGAATTCTTTCGCCATTGATCATTACGGAATTGAGCTGCGGAGCCATACCTCGTATGATGATATTGCGTGCCTCCCCTTGGTCATTTTGCATGGTTATGCCAGGTATTCGTTTCATGGCATCACCTATATTGGCATCAGGAAACTTGCCAATTTGATCAGCTGCTACGATATTGGATATATTGGCATTCGTTTTTTGTTGATTCAAGGCTTTGGCTTGACCACGAAGTCTATCGCCCAAGATAAGGATCTCAGTCCCGACCAAGGTGGCGTCTTGGAGTACTACTTGCTGAAGGGTGAATTCATTTGACACTACCGTGACATCATAATTTACTGTTTGGTATCCCATATAACTCACGGTCAACGTGTATTGTCCTGGTGCTATTGAAGACAATAAATAATTGCCTTGATTATCTGAAATGGTACCTAAAATAGGATCGGTATTGAGCAATATATTAGCACCCGGCATCCCTAATCCTAAGTCGTCTAGTACTTTCCCTTTAATGCTTCCTGTTTGTGCCCAAAGCTGCATTGACAAAACTGTCATTACCGCAACATAGAATAATCTCCCCTTCATCATGATTTAAGTGTCTTAGTTTAAAAATTACGCAATAGTACCCGAGGGATGTTAAGTGAGGGTTAAGTGCAAGTGATGTTTATATCACTAAAAGTTTTTGGACAGGGCTTAATAGTTCATAATTAGGTAACACGCTATTTTCTGTGATTTTATGAAAGTGTCGCTTCTTTGTGTCTATTATTAAAGTATACTCATGTTGATACGATTTTTGTGCTATTGCTTCCTATTGGGTTTGTTGGCATGCAACAGTCGCACGGACGCTGAGGTAATTGCTCCTCTAGTCATTACGCAAAGGGTAAAAGCTGATACGGATGACCCTGCTATTTGGATTGATGCCCAAAATCCGGCTAATAGTAAGATCATTGGTACCGATAAAGGCGGAGATGTGTATAGTGGTGCCTTGTATATTTATGATTTATCAGGACGTATTGACACGACCAAGACGGTATTATTGGAACGGCCAAATAATGTGGATGTGGCCTATGGGTTGATATGTGGAAATCAGCGAATAGATATTGCTGCATGCACCGAACGGGGAAGAAATAGGATAAGAATTTTTGCTTTGCCCGAACTTAGCCCAATGGATCAAGGCGGAATTGAGGTATTTGTAGGTGAAGAGCAGCGATCTCCTATGGGCATTGCATTATACACTGATGCTAGCTCGGGTCAAATATATGCTATCGTAGGGCGCAAAAATGGCCCTACTAATAACTATCTGCATCAGTATAGATTGATGGTTGACAGCTTATGCACGGTATCGGCTACCTTAGTGCGGACATTTGGAGAATATAGTGGAACAAAGGAGATAGAATCCATAGTAGTTGACGATGAGTTGGGCTATGTATATTATTCGGATGAAGGTATTGGCGTCCGTAAATATTATGCACATCCTGATAGCAGCCATCATCCGTTGGCCTTATTTGCCACGACTGGCATTCGCGAAGATCATGAAGGACTTTCTATCTACAAAGCCAATGATGGTACAGGGTATATCTTGCTCTCTGACCAACAAGCCAATAGATTTCATGTCTTTCCTAGAGAGGGTACTGATAGAGACAAACATGACCATCCCTTAATCAAGACCATTGCATTACAGACGCGCGAAAGTGATGGAAGCGAAGTAAGTAATGTTGCCTTCAATGGTCAATTTCCGTTTGGACTTTTTGTAGCCATGAGTGACGACGGCACATTTCAATTGTATAGTTGGAAGGATTTGGCAGGGAATGAATTGTTTTTGGCTCCTAATGGCGACAAGTTGAAGGCCGACTAATCCATGTGGTAATATACTGTCGCCAATGGCTACGGCAGTAATTCTGAGCCAGTAAGTGGCGGATGAGTGCTGCCCGAATTGCAAGAACCC
Source organism: uncultured Saprospiraceae bacterium (assembly GCA_964616755.1). Taxonomy (GTDB): domain Bacteria; phylum Bacteroidota; class Bacteroidia; order Chitinophagales; family Saprospiraceae; genus CAYNFR01. Next base: position 19,130 of record CAZTSI010000053.1, read on the forward strand.
ATCGTGTAGCACGCGATAGCGCCCTTAGGATGCGGTCATCAAGACTGATCAGCTAAGACTCGTGAGATAGCTTTTAGCTATTGATTTGGGCTATCCTTCCTTTCCTTTCGTCCGCAAAAAGCTATACTAGCGGTCTAGATCCCTTAGCATAAACCGCTACATGCTTTCATTTGTGCGCAACACAAGCTAAGGAGGTATGTATAAACACTGCCGACGGGTACTAAGTACTAATGAAAATAATGGTCTACTGCTACCATTCAATCCAATTCCTGCGTATCTTAGTCTCGCGCCAGTCAGAAGACAAGCAAAGGCTCCTCATTCTGCCTAAGAGTAAATAAACGTTTATAGACGTCTATA
>CAZTSI010000054.1:0-13369 GCA_964616755.1 uncultured Saprospiraceae bacterium
TTTTAGGGTTACGCAAATTAGATTCCCCGTACAAGCTACTTGCAGCGGATGTAAACGGCAGCAATACGGTGTCTAGTGCCGACCTAGTGGGTTTGAGACAAATCTTGTTAGGTAATCAAAGTTATGATGAAGGACACAACTGGAAGTTTGTGAATAAGGACTTTATATTTGACGACCCCGAAAGACCGTGGTCATATGATGCGATGCGTCAAATTGATGGACTTGCCGGCAACAAGGCAGATCAGGATTTTATAGGGTTGAAAATAGGGGATGTCAATGGAACAGCATTTGTTGCCTTGTCAGATTTGATTACACGACCTCGATCAACCGAAAATTGGATGATAAAGCCAACACAAAAATCGAACGTCGTGGAATATACCTTTATGGCATCGAGTGCTGAGTCTTTAGTTGGTCTTCAGCTTGGCTTTACTATTAGTCAAGATCTAGAATACGTAGGATTTAAGAATGCTTTGATTGACTTACAACAAGATCAAATAGCTGTAAAGAATAACGAATTACGTATCAGTTGGACAACGAATGGTGTAATAGACGTTACCGACAAAGAACTATTTACTTTGGTTTTCAGAGCGAAAAAGAAAGGACTAGACCTATCTAATGCTTTGCAATTAGGATTAAATGGACTTCCTAATGAGGTCTACAATGAATATTTTGATGTTAAGGGCATATCATTTGAGTGGTCCGAGAGCTTAAGTACAACTTACACATTTTCTTTAGAGCAAAACGAACCGAACCCATTCCACGCTGACACGAATATCAAGTTTACCTTGCCAGAAGCTGGTGAAGTAGAATTGACCATTATTGATGTTAAAGGAACGCTGATCTATCGAAGATCATCCTACATGGGTAAGGGTAACCAATCTATTAAGCTTTCGGCCACAGATATCCCCAGTAATGGAGTTTATTTTTATTCTCTGGCCACACGCGATAAAATAGCAACAAAAAGAATGATTGTTTTACACTGATATTTTTGATTTTTGGTTATTTATTAAAGTCCTGATAGCTACGTTGTAGTTGCAGGACTTTTTTTTTCCTCAAGAAGGGTCTAAGCCTTGATGTCGAGTTGGCATTGGAGTTGATCTAAATGTTACATAGGTTTCTTTGGATGAGTTTGAGTTTGCTGAAAGATGAGATGAACCTATTTCGGCTCATTGGTAGCAAGAATTTATATCTATACTAAAAAAACATGTCAATTTTACATAAACCAAACAATCGGATAGGGTTAGTGTAGTTAAGGATTAGAAGAAATAGACTTTTATTAACATTATGACGAAATTGCCTCAATGAAAGACATTAAGTCTGCCGAAGACATCAAACACCTTGTCGATAATTTTTACCTTCAAGTTAGAGATCATATAATTCTTGGGTATATTTTTAACGATGTTGCTTCTATCAATTGGCAGAAACATTTGCCTGTCATGTACACATTTTGGGAGAGCGTCTTATTGGGAAGTCATAATTATCATGGCAATCCAATGCTTCCTCATATTGCATTGAGCAAGAAGACCCCGCTGACGCACAAAGAGTTTGATGAGTGGGTGAGACTCTTTGAGCAAACAGTGGATAGACTCTTCGAAGGACCCACAGCACAACTAGCCAAACAAAAGGGACAGCAGATCGCCAGCCTTATGTTACATAAAATAACTAGGGATTTTAAAGACCTTACGACTTCAAACCAACTGATATAAATCGTTTAATGTCTACGGCAAGCATATTTGCCTTCTGAGTAGGTAAAAATCTTGCGGCTTGTATCTAAAATCGCTTAATTTTGCGCCCTTATGAGATCTTTTGTGCTTTTATGGATGGTGATTGTTGCCGCATCTGCGTGTCGAACTGGCTTTGAACGTATTCGCACTTCAGGTGACGCAGCTCTTATGTATCAAGAAGCGAATGCACTTTATGAGAAAAAGGACTTTACACGTGCCATTATTTTGTACGAGCTAGTCATTCCTTCTTATCGAGGCAAAATAGAGGCAGAGCAACTCTATTATAACTATGCTAATGCTAATTATCAAAACGGAAGCTACACGCTGAGCTCACATTATTTTAAAACTTTCGCTGATACTTATACCACAAGTACATTACGAGAAGATGCTCTCTTTAAAAGTGCCTATTCATATTATTTAATGTCCCCTAGATTTAGGTTGGATCAATCTGAGAGCTCTAAGGCTGTTGATGCATTTCAGTTTTTTGCGAACTCATATCCCAATTCGGACAAAATTGGGGAGTGCAATTCATATATAGATGAGATAAGACGAAAAATGGAAACCAAATCCTTTGAGTCAGCCAAGCTTTATTACCATATGCGCAATTATAGCTCTGCTATCCAAAGCCTTGAAAATCTTATGAAGGATTATCCTGGTTCGGTATATCATGAAGAGGCAGCTTATCTTATCACAAAGGCAAGTTATGAGTTGGCCAATGAGAGCATATATTTGCGACAAGAAGAGCGCTATAGGAAAACCACAGAGCGTTCGAGCTTTTTTCTAAAGAAGTATCCTAGGTCAAAATATAAAGATGAAGTACTTTCTTATCAAGAACAATCTAAAAAGGAATTAAACAGAATACAAAATGGGTGATATTAAAACAAGAGTACAAGGAGTAGATCCGAATGTTGAAGCAAGAGATCTGGTGGCCCTGGTGAAGGACACACAAAATATCTATACTACGGTGAATATTATAGAAAAAAGAGCTGCTGCACTGAATAGTAGTATGCGCGAGGAATTGCACAATAAGTTGGAGGAATTCGCCGTCGTTACAGATAGAATCGAAGAAGTTCAAGAGAATAAAGAACAAATCGAGATCTCTAAGTTCTACGAGCGCTTGCCAAGCCCAGCCATCATAGCCATCCAAGAATTTGTTGCCGACCTACTGCATGTAGAAAACCTCAGACCGCAATTTGATAAGGAGGATATAGAGTAATACAATGCGAATACTACTGGGTGTAACGGGTAGTATAGCCGCCTATAAGGCACTCTATCTTTGCAGGCTATTCGTCAAGAATGGTCATGACGTGTCAGTAATAATGACTGAATCAGCAACTAAATTTGTCTCGGCGTTAAGCTTTTCATCGTTGAGCAAGCATCCGGTTCACACCCATGTAATAGAAAATGACAGTTGGGCCAATCATGTAGAGCTCGGTTTATGGGCAGATGTTATGATTATTGCCCCCACTACGGCTACTTCGCTTGCAAAACTGGCTAACGGTCTTGCCGATAATATAGTCGTAGCTTGCTACCTAAGTGCAAAATGCCCTGTCTATATAGCACCAGCCATGGACTTAGATATGTGGAAACATGGATCCACGACTTCCAATCTGAATAAGTTAATTTCTTATGGGGATAGAATAGTGCCCGTTGGGCATGGTGAGCTAGCGTCTGGTTTGCATGGAGATGGGCGAATGGCCGAACCAGAAGACATTTATGCTATGGTGTTGTCTGAAGAGGCTAAAAAGGAAGATCTAAAAGATAAGCAAATCCTGATTACCGCCGGGCCAACGGTTGAATCTATCGACCCTGTCCGTTTTATCAGCAACCATAGTACAGGCTTGATGGGTATAAAGCTGGCAGAAGAATGCATATTGAGAGGCGCACAGGTGCACTTGGTTTTGGGGCCTACAGATCTGAAGGCTATGCCTCATGCTAGGCTAGATGTACTGAACGTGAAAAGTGCCCAGGACATGTTTGATGCTTGCCAAGGGTTATTTGAAAGAATGGACATTTCTATCTTCGCGGCGGCTGTCGCTGATTATACGCCTGTTGATAGTTCAGCGCAAAAAATAAAAAAGACAGATGCACAAATGTCAATTTCTCTGAAGCGAACGATTGATATTGCCTTCACACTCGGTCAACAAAAGAAATCTGGACAATTGACTATAGGTTTTGCGCTCGAAACTCAAAACGAAGCCGAGCATGCATTGAATAAACTGCATAAGAAAAACTTCGATTTGATCGTTCTTAATTCATTGAACGATCCTGGAGCGGGTTTTGGACATGCCACCAATAAAGTAACACTTTATCGTAAAGACGGTGAAAGGTTATTCTATGAACTCAAAACCAAACAAGAAGTCGCAAAGGATATCGTAGACCAAATCATACATTTGCCATCATGAAAAAAATAATTTATAGTCTACTTTTGATCTTGAGCAATGTAGCACAGCTTGCTAGCCAAGAATTGCAAGTGGAGGTACAAATCAATACACCGGCTCTCAAGATAGCCGATCCAGCTATCTTTAGAACCCTAGAGACGGCCATTCGGGAGTTTTATAATAATACTAAATGGACCAATGATCAGTTCGAGCCAGAGGAGAAAATAGAAGCGAGTGTACAGATCAATGTGAAAGATGACATCTCTGCAAATACCTTCCTTGTCGATATTTTTATCAATTCAGGACGCCCAATCTATAATAGCAATTACAACTCACCGATTCTTAACCATATAGATCGCGATGTGCGCTTCTTTTATGAACAACAAAATCCCATCGTCAATAATGCACAAGCCCATACGGATAACTTGTCGTCTATTTTGAGTTATTACGCATATATTATTTTGGGTTTCGATTATGATACTTTCAGTCCATTGGGCGGCGATCAGTATTTTAAAGTAGCCAATGCGATTATTGCCAACATTCCACCAAATGTGAGTTCTGGCGATAAAAGCTGGACAGCCGAATCTAACAATCGCAACAGATATTGGCTTATTGAAAACTTATTGGATCCCCGTTTAAAGCCTTATCGCATGTCTCAGTATGAGTATCATCTAAACGGATTAGATCGTATGTATAGCGACATATCCGTGTCAAAGGCAGTGATTCTTGGCGCCCTCAAGGAAATGAATGAGGCACACAATGCCTATCGCAATTCTATGGTCATACAGATGTTTTCGAATGCAAAGCGTGGGGAAATTTTGGATATTTTTAAAAATTCTGTCAAAAACGAGCAGCGACAAGTGTACCGAATCATGTCCTTAATAGATCCTGGTCAGGTGCAATTATTACAAGAACTCAATTGAGCATTTGAGATAATTCTCCTTTGATTAAGGTCTATATGTCCGTTTTCAGGGGTAAACATCTTACTTTTTGAATGCCAGGTAGCCATTCATGTCGGATAGTGTGTTTATTCATTTGTAGCTTTATGTATGTAATCCATAGCTTATATACGTACAGAAGTCAATCATCCAGAAACGTCTTGACTAAGGGTTCGACTAGGTGAAATCAATGCGGCCAATTTCCCACTATCATTCTCAGCTTTATTCAAATGCCTAAATAAACTGATAAAGCGTCAATGAACTAAAGTCTCAACTCGCTGAACTTAACGTTTTTCTACTTCAATTCTAAAGATTATACGACCACATTCTCTTTCAACGCTAGAAGGGGCGAAACTAAATTCCCGCGCTTTGCGCATGCTAAGAGAAGTGAGCGCACTTTTGATTAGGGTTGATTCTTCGCCATTGAAGGCGGTGGTGACGACTTTGCCTGATTTGTCGACGCAAATATCCAAGACAACTCGTCCGCTCTCATTATTGACCATTAAAATATCAGGATGCTGAAGTACAGTTCGCTGTCCAAGACCATAGGTAAGGATTACGGATAATTCATCATCAATAGTAATAGATTGTGTAGCATTCAGATAGGCCGGATCAATGATCACAATTTGCGCTGGTGGTGATTCTACTGTGTTGACTGTTGAGGTTTCGTGGTCCTTGCTTTCTTCGATATTCGCCGTCTCTTCTTGAGGAGTTATGACCTTGTTGTCTTTTTCGGTGATGCGTATAATGCTTCCCAAGACGGAATCTTCTTTTATTGAATCGTTAGCGAGAGAGTCTTCGAGGCTTTTTTCCGATTTAATCTCTACTGCGGGAGTCTCTACTTTGGTGGTCGGTAATGTTGGTGGATTTGGCGGGACAAAAGACTTACAGTATTCACTAAGCGCCATACGACCTGGTTCCCATCCAAGCTGATAAGCCAAATAGAATGCCTCACAGGCATCATTTTTACTGCCTATTTCTAGCTCTACTTGCCCTTTGACAAAATGCATTTCTGGATCATAGGGGTCAAGTTCTAAAGCGGTTATTACATAGTTGCGGGCAGACTCAAAATTGGCTAGTTTGATTTCTGTGCGAGACATTAGCTTTATGATTTCCTTGTTGACACCATTAAAGCCTATATATTTTTCGCAATCCATTTTTACTCCTTTGAAGGCGCCAAGTTCATATTTGGTTTTGGCGCGCATGATTAAGGCTGGGGCATATTTCTCGTTGTCGTTCAAAATGATATTATACATCCTTATCGCTTCGTCATAACGCGCTTGCTCATACAGGCCATTGGCTTTGACAAGTAAGACCATCGGATTTGTCTCTAAGCCCTCTTGTGCAGTAAGACTAAGAGAAAGCTGACAAAAAATCGCGAACAATATGGGCGAAAAAAACTTCATTATTATAGCTTTAAGTGTGTTTTGTAATATCAAAAACTTGATGAGTTAAAGACTGGTGTTGTTTTTTTGTCAATGAATGAATTATTTATATTCTATTAAACAACGACAAATTTCGTCGAAATCTATGGTACATTCACATTTAAGACGGGTAAATTGTTTAAAGAGACATAAGGTATTGCTAATCTTTTATCAAAAAAAGCTTAATAAAAAATGGATGTATATATCGTAGCTGCAAAGCGTACTCCTATGGGAAGTTTTGGCGGTGCACTGGCTGGATTATCGGCTGTTCAACTTGGTTCTATTGCCATACGGTCTGCGGTTGAGTCGACTGGTCTATCGGTAGAATTGATAGAAGAAGTATTTATGGGTCAAGTTTGTCAAGCAAATGCTGGGCAAGCTCCTGCTAGGCAAGCGGCATTAGGGGCAGGACTTTCAGAAGCTGTTCCTTGCACGACCATTAACAAGGTTTGCGCCTCGGGCATGAAGGCCGTCATGTTTGCCAGTCAAACTATAGCCTTAGGGCATGCGGATATTATCGTAGCTGGCGGCATGGAGAGCATGAGCAACGTTCCTTACTACCTACCAAAATTGCGTTGGGGTAACAAATTTGGTGCACATGAAATCATCGATGGACTTCAACATGATGGCTTGACAGATGCCTACAATCAAAAGGCGATGGGACATAGTGGTGATGCTACCGCTAAGAAGTTTGGCATCAGTCGCGAACAGCAAGACGCATATGCGATTCGGTCATATCAGCTGGCAGACCAGGCCAGCGCTGAGGGCAAATTTGCCTCTGAAATTACTCCCGTCAGTATACCTCAACGCAAGGGAAGTCCGATAGTTATTTCAGAAGACGAAGAATATAAAAATGTTCAGTTCGATAAAATTTCCAGTTTGCGCCCAGCCTTTAGCGCTGATGGTACTGTCACGGCAGCCAATGCCAGCACCCTGAATGATGGTGCGTCAGCGCTTGTTTTAGCGAGTGAATCAGCCGTCAAAAGGTATAATCTATCACCATTGGTGCGCATAGTATCGTATGCAGATGCCGCACATGAGCCCGAATGGTTTACAACAGCTCCGGTATTAGCAGCGCCCCGAGCATTGAGACGTGCTGGACTAGCCTTTAAGGATATGGACTATTTTGAAGTCAATGAAGCCTTTAGTGTTGTGCCTATGGTTTTTGCTCAAGAATGTGAGATAGATCCACTTCGCATGAATGTTAATGGGGGCGCCGTAGCTTTAGGGCATCCCTTGGGTTGTTCTGGAGCCCGAATTTTAACCACTTTAATTCATACCTTGCATAATGAAAGAGCAAGCCATGGCTTAGCTACATTGTGCAATGGTGGGGGAGGAGCAAGTGCTATCATTGTGCAAAAGACATAACCCTTTGTTTGCTCATTTTTTCTATTAAGTAGTATTAAAATTTGTGTGTATGAAACGTTTGTCCCTTTTACTCAACTTTCTTTTTGTCATGCATCTTGGGACTTTTGCTCAAGAGGTGGTGGAAGTGGCATTTCTTAGTACCATTACGAAGAATAATATTCAATTCCTATTGACATTTGCGGGGATTAATGCTAACGCAGAAAACGATATAGCGCTATACAAATTAAATTATACTACTACTGGCTCCGATGGATTGAAAGATACGGCCTCTGGCCTCATGTTATTACCCCTAGTCGAAAATGCTACCTTTCCAACCATGATTTATCAACACGGAACCACCTCTGGGCGCTCAGACGTTCCTTCTAATCTACGCGGCGGATATGAGATAGGGGCGTTGTTTGCGGCATTAGGAATGGTAGTCGTAGCACCAGATTATCTGGGCATGGGAGATTCTCGAGGTTTTCATCCTTATGTTCATGCAGAGACGGAAGCCAGTGCTGCAATAGATATGCTAAAGGCAACAAAGTCATATCTGGAAGCAGAGCAAATTAAAACGAGTGAGCAATTGTTTTTGACTGGCTACAGTCAAGGTGGGCATGCTGCAATGGCGGTTCACAAAGTGCTGGAGCGAGATTATGCAGATCAATATGAAGTGACAGCTTCATTGCCTATGAGTGGTCCATATAGTATAAGTAATGTTATGCGAGGTCTTGCTTTTACGGATAATGAATACTTTTTTCCTTCTTATTTGGTCTACTCTACCAGAGGGTTTCAGGAAGTTTATGGCGATCTTTACGAATCCATAGATGATGTTTTTAAAGAAGTTTTTATGCCAGTGATTACTCCTTTCGTTACTACAGGGGAGGGATTATTTAGTTTAAATGAATCCATAGTTCGCATCAGTCGAGAACAGTTTGGCAGGGCAGTGCCTAAGAATATTTTCAAATCTGAGGTGCTTAATTTGATCGAGAGCGACCCGATGCATCCCTTCAATGTTGCCGTACGCCTTAGTGATGTAGATCAATGGCGACCAAAAGCACCCGTTCTCATGCTATATTGCAAGAGCGATGATCAAGTTCCCTTTACCAATTCCACTCGGACGGATTCCATCATGAACGCCTTGGGTGCAGAGGAAGTAATGTCTATGGATGTGTCGGACGGTCGGAATCTTACTCATAGTGATTGTATCCAACCTGCACTCAATAAAGGTGTGCCTTGGATACTCTCATTTATTGACAAGCCCACTTCTACCATCGAATTGACAAATGACTTAGGCATACCTGTTCCAAATCCAGCGAATGATTATTTTGTTATACATGGCGCCAAGGCTATGCATGATGTACAAATCTTTAATCGCAGCGGTGTTTTAGTGCAGTCTGTATTCGGAGTAAATGAAGGGCAACGAATAGATATATCTCACTTATCAAGCGATCAGTATTATGTTACCCTTAGAATCTCGGACAAATATTCAGTTGTCAAATTAATGATTGTTCGATAGACTCATTCTTCTTTTTGAATATCGACTGAAACAAAAGAACCTATTGGGCAAAGGCGCGGTTGACAATATCCAATTGTTGATCATCGTGTACCTTTTTAAATCCAGTTGCCGGTGAGGCTCCTGCTCTTCTTGAGATCAATTGAATGTCGCTATTTCGCCATTGACTGATTAAATATTGCCAAGAGCCCATATTTAATGGCTCTTCTTGAACCCATCTAATTTGCGCCGAAGCATATTTTTTAAATATTGCGTCCAATTGTTTTTGAGGTAAAGGATAGATCTGTTCTAATCGAACGATGGCAACATCCTTTCGCTTGTCCATTTGTTGTTTTTCTAATAGATCGTAGTACACTTTTCCAGAACATAAGAGAAGTGTCTTTACCTTTTTTGTGTCGCTATAGTTATCATCAATCACTTCTTTAAAGGTGCTCTTGCCTACAAAATCCTCTACAGAAGAAACGCAGAGTGGATGCCTTAACAAGGACTTTGGAGACATGACTATCAACGGCTTTCTAAATGGTCTTGCTAATTGTCTTCGCAATGCGTGAAAGAAGTTAGCGGGAGTAGTAATGTTGGCTACCGTAATATTGTATTCGGCTCCAGCTTGTAAAAAGCGTTCAAGCCTTGCGCTCGAATGTTCTGGCCCTTGCCCTGCATACCCATGAGGTAGAAGCATTACCAATCCTGACATACGTTGCCATTTACTTTCTGCGGCAGTAATGTATTGATCGACAATCGTCTGAGCGCCATTATAGAAATCACCAAACTGGGCTTCCCAAATGACCAATGATTGCGGACTTGCAAGGGAGTATCCGTACTCAAATCCTAAGACTCCAAATTCTGAAAGCAAAGAGTTGTAGATCATAAAACGACCTTGATCTTTGCTCAAGTTATCAAAGCGGTTATATTCTTTGAAGGTTTTTGCATCATTAAATACAGCATGACGATGCGAAAAAGTACCTCTTTTTACATCTTGACCACTAATACGTACATTATGACCTTGCATAAGGATCGTGCCATAAGCTAGAAGTTCGCCCCAAGCCCAATCGAGTTGATCGCTCTTGAGCATTTCGCTCTTGCTAGCTTGTAAGCGTTTTAATTTACTTAGTGGAGTCATGCCCGAAGGATATCCAGATAAATGTTTCAGGACTAACTCGAGGCTCTTTTTATCAACACCTGTTACTGGTGAGGCGTCAAAATCGGTTGGATCTGTCGATTTGCGCAGTTCTTTCCAATGCAATTCTGGCTCTTGATACACATAAGGCAAAGGTTTTTGCTTCACAGAATCCAATCTGGCTTGAAGGTCGTTCCAAAAATTATTTTCCATTCCTTCTGCCATATCCTTATCCACATCACCTCGGGTTGTCAATTGATTAACATATATTTCACGCGGATTCGGATGATCTTTAATGAAGTTGTACATCTCAGGTTGCGTAAACTGAGGGTCGTCACCTTCATTGTGTCCATGTCGTCGATAACACACAATATCGATAAACACATCGTTATGAAATTTTTGGCGGTACTCTGTTGCCAACTCGGCGGCAAAAACTACGGCCTCTGGATCATCCCCATTAACGTGAAACACCGGCGCTTGGATAACACTAGCAATACCAGTGCAATATGTAGACGTACGCGCATCATCAAAATCTGTCGTGAACCCTATTTGATTGTTGATAACTAAGTGTATGGTGCCTCCCGTATGATATCCTTTTAATTGGCTCATTTGCACGGTTTCATAGACAACCCCTTGGCCTGCAACAGCAGCATCTCCATGGATTAAAACAGGCAAAATTTTGCTGTAATCATTGTTGTAAAGTATATCAGCCTTAGCGCGTGAAAAACCTTCTACTACTGGGTTGACAGATTCAAGATGCGATGGGTTAGGGACTAATTTGAGGTGAACATCAGTATTCGATGTAGACTTTACTAGAGACGAAAAGCCTAGATGGTATTTGACATCGCCATCACCAAAGCTCAGATTGGGTATGGCTGTACCTTCAAATTCGTTGAAGATCAAATCATAGGTTTTGCCCATGATATTTGCTAGTACATTCAGACGGCCTCGATGTGCCATGCCGATGACTACCTCTTGTACTCCATGCTGAGCACCTGTATTTATGATGAAGTCAAGAGCTGGAATGGTTGATTCTCCCCCTTCAAGTGAGAAACGCTTTTGTCCGACATACTTTTTATTTAAAAAATTCTCAAATACTACGGCTCCATTGAGTTTTTCTAATATTCGCTTCTTTTTTTCGATTGGGAGATTGAAGTGATGTTCAGGCCGGTGCGACTCTATCTTATCCCTTAGCCACATGCGTTTTTCTCTATTTTCGATATGCGAGAACTCAAACCCTATATGACCGCAATAGATAGAGGATAAACGCTGCAAGATTTGAGAAAGACTGGCGTCTGGCATTCCAATCTCCTCGCCAGCTACGAAAGACTTCTGTAAGTCACTTTCTTCTAGATGATAATCATTTAGATCCAAGTGCGGTTTTCTATCTCTACGAGAACGTATAGGATTGGTCTTGCTTAGCAAATGACCTCTATCACGATAGCCATGTATGATCGACAGAACATCAAATTCTTTCTTAATCGCATTGGCGACCTCCGCACCCCCTCCTAAATGGGCAACACCGTTTCCGTTAGCTTGGGCAAACTCGAAACCTTGAAAAAAAGATCGCCACCCATCTTCTATTTGCTTAGGATCGCTTAAGTATTTTTTGTAGATCGCATCAACAAAACTGGGATCTGCGTTAAAGACGTAAGAATAATCAGCCATAATACTTGCTTGTTCATTTGTGCAAATATCTATCAAATACCATGCTTGTAAACAACTTTTTTTACGTATTTTCTATTTTTCGAAGTTTTTTTTGTGCAATGAATATCTAAAAAGTTTACTTTTGCCGCTCTTTATTAAAGACCTAACAACAATATGGCAAACCATAAGTCCTCCAAGAAGCGCATTAGACAAGATGCGAAGAAAAGATTGCGCAACAGGTACTATAAGAAAACAGCGCGCACAGCTATTGCTAAGTTGAGATCCCTCGAAAGCGCAGAAGAAGCATCGAACATGTTACCTAGAATCGTGAGCATGATTGATAAACTAGCCAAAAAGAATCTTTGGCATAAGAACAAAGCTAGCAATGTCAAGAGTAAATTGAGTAAATTCATAGGCACTTTAGCTGCTTAGATTTATTCTTTTTTTCCAAGATCTATAAAGGTCAGTATGAATAATACTGGCCTTTTTTCGTTTTTCTCCGGGCTCTTTTACTTTTTAGGGGTATGCCCTTAGAAAAATCTTCTATCTTCATATCATTATTGTGTTTAATTCGTTTTGAGTATTCCAACCCATGAACATTTAGTTATCGAAAGATAATGAAAGTACTCTCGTGCTTGATTTGATCAAGTAAGTCGAGTATTTGTGATTTGATTTATAACCAAAAAACTAAACTGTTTATGAGATGTGTACGTAGAACCCTTCTTTTATTATTTGTAGGGTGCATCAGCTTTTCCACCTTATTTTCTCAGGTGGTCTTTCAAGAAATTACGGCAGACGGAATTGTAGAAATCAAGAATATTGGCTCTGATACAGTCAATGTCGCCGATTATTGGCTTTGTAAGCGTCCTCAATACGAAAAAATTTCGAGCATTAATATTGAGTGCGGTTCCTATGAGCTTGCACCGGGTGATGTGGTAGTCGTCAATACGGCTGCCGTACAAATTACCCCAAACGCAGGAGAATTAGCGCTTTATTCCGTAGATAACTTTGCGGACTCATCTAAGATAGTAGATTTTGTTATTTGGGGCGATCCAGCAACGCTTTCACGCGAAAGCGTTGCAATAGCTGCGGGCATTTGGACCTTCGGCGACCGCGCTACTTCTTTTAGCACAGCTATGTCATTAAATTATGATGGTGAGGGCAATGCCGCATCTGATTATAGCTTAGCAGAACCAACGATATGTTTAGCGCCTGTATGCGATGTAGATGGTGGTAACATCATTAGTGCAGGGGGCGATACGTTGACAGTAGTGG
>CAZTSI010000054.1:13469-19320 GCA_964616755.1 uncultured Saprospiraceae bacterium
GATGTAGATGGTGGTAACATCATTAGTGCAGGGGGCGATACGTTGACAGTAGTGGTAGGAACGGGTTCACCTGCATTGGTGGAGGTGAGCATTGACAGTACGGCGCGAGGTGAGAACATGGCGTGGGTGATCACGGATGCGAACTTGACGATAATATCCTTACCAACAGGGCCTCCGTTTGATTTTGATGATCAAGATACGGGCATCTGTCTGATATGGCATATAAGTTTTGATGGCGATTTTCCGCTTGTAGCGGTAGGTGCGAATGCTAGTGCACTAGAAGGATGTTTTGATTTATCTGAGCCGGTGGTTGTGCTACGTGAGGCTGTGCCTGCGCCCGAATGTCTTGCAGACGGAGGTTCAATTACCACAGAAAGAGGTGATTCCTTTACGATTTGTACAGGTGATGGTAAGAGTGATTCGTTTGATGTGCAGTTGACGGGTGCTTCAGGCACGAATTCAGCATGGGTGCTGACCGATCCAAATGGAAGAATAATAGCACTGCCATCTAGTCCTCCTTTTGATCTGGAAAGTTCAGGGGATGGCGTTGTTCAAATATGGCATCTAAGTTATGAAGATGATATCCAAGGTGCATCGTTAAGTGCTAATGTGGCGAACTTAAGGGGCTGTTTTGATTTATCTAACCCTATAACCGTAACTAGACAATTAGTAAGAGGTGGCACCGTAAGAGGACCTAATGGCGTAGACGAGATAATCATTTGTTCAGGTGATGGTCGTTCAGACGCCTTTGATCTTTCTATCGTTGGCAGTCGAGGAGGCAATGCTCGTTGGATCGTAACGGATACTTCAGGTACTATTTTACAAACAAATGCGGCACAACCATTTGATTTTGACAATAGTCCTCAGGGTGTACTATTGATTTGGCACTTCAGCTTTAATGGAGAAATAACGGGGCTTGAAGTAGGGCAGAAGGCTTCTGATTTATCGGGTTGTTTTGCTTTGTCTAATGCCTTTAGGGTAACTACTACTGGTGTCAATGGAGGTGAAATTGCTACACTTGATGGGGAGACAGAAGTTTCGATATGCGCTGAAGATAACATTGTCGATTTTGTCAATGTGAGCTTATCGGGTGCTTCAGGCACAAATAGTGCTTGGGTAATCACGGATGCTGCAGGTATCATTACAGAATTATTGAATGTGACGTCCTTCAATCTTGAGACCGGTTCTGGCTCTGCATTCATATGGCACTTAAGCTTTGAAGACGGTCTAGTTGGTGCCGAAATCGGTGCTAATGCCAATAATCTCCAAGGTTGTTTTGATTTGTCGAATGCGATTAAGGTGAATATTCTCAGGGGGGATGATTGTCCTGCCCCCTGTGAAATATCTGGTGGATCTTTAAGCACGACAGATGGCTTGACCGAACTTACTATATGTGCCGGCGATGACATTCCAGATCCATTCAATGTGGTTGTAGAAGGCGCTACTGGGGCGTTGAATGCTTGGGTTATTACAGATACGAGCGGCAATATTCTAGGTTTACCTATTGGTCCTCCGTTTGATCTAGATCAGCTGGGGGGCGGCATAGCGCAGATATGGCATTTAAGCTATGAAGCAGATGCGGTGATCCCATCCATAGGTGGTAGGGTAGAACAGCTAAGAGGATGCTTTGCCTTGTCAAATCCAATTATTGTTACGCGATTAGCAGGTGATGATTGTCCGCCAAAGTGTGAAATAGAAGCTGGACAAATTAGCTTCGAAAATGGATCTGAAGAAATTACGATCTGCGTAGATGATGATCAAGATGATCTTATCAATGCCATTGTAACGGGTGTCGATGCACCAAACACAGGATGGTTGATTACCAATGAATTAGGTACTATTCTTGCGCTTCTTGATGAGTTACCCTACAATTTTGAGGGCACGGGTTCGGGTTCTAGCTTCTTGTGGCATATTGGATTTGATGAATCACTTAGTGGGGCGGTGGTAGGTCAAAACGCAAGCGGATTAACGGGTTGTTTTGACTTGTCTAATTCAATAAAGATTAACAAGAATATAGAAGACAACTGTGAGCGTTGTGACGTTGATGGAGGAACGCTTATTTCGACTGATGGCAATTTGGACATAGCATTTTGTGCAGAAGAGGCCATATTTGAGATAGGCCATCTGACCGAAGAGAAGCAAGCACCGTACTATTATGTCATCACAGATGGTAACGGTCTAATTTTAGATTGGCAGCCGAGTAGCGATAGAATCATTGATTTGCGCAATAGTGGGCCAGGCAATTGTCGTGTCTACGGATGGAGTACATCAGCAGGCCGATTGCCTAACCTTGGTGACCCGATTGGTTCATTGACCATTGGCTGTGGGGAATTGTCAGCTAATTTTGTAAGCGTCACTAAGCAGGAGAATGATGATTGTGATAAGGGATGTCATGCGCCAAGAAATCTTCGAGTACGCAAAGTGACTGACAATAGATTTACGGTTCAATGGCAAAGAGTAGACGAAGCAGATAGCTACATCGTGAGATTGAGATACGTAGGTGATCAAAATCAAGTAGTAGAAATTCCTGTGAGAGGTAGAAAAGTAAATGTAATTGCTAGGCCTGATCAAGAAGTAGAGATCAGTGTAGCAGCGGTCTGTAATGGAGATGTTTCTAATTTTGGCCCTATCCAACGAATAGATACCAATACGAAGAGTAGAGTCGGAAAAAGTCGTACAGAGCCTAAAGGATTATTTGATGTAAATGAATTCGAAGTAGTAGAGCAAGCCATTTTGTTTCCAAATCCTGCGGTCTCACTCATGAGTGTTTATTATGATGGCGATGATAATCAAGGGTTCTTGGAGATTTTTGATATCAATGGTAGACGAGTACAATCAATGATCGTAGCTCCGTACATAGAAGTACAAATGGTCGATGTCTCAACGTTAGAAGAGGGCATGTATTTCTTGACCATCACGAGTGGCGGTGATCAGATCGTCAGAGAGAAGTTTGTAAAGGCAAAGCAGTAGGGGCTTTCGCTAAAACTATAGAGCAAGGGGAAATCGAGTATTCGGTTTCCCTTTTTTTTGCCTTTCGTCCAAAGTGTATGGTCGATAGTATATGCTATAAGTCGAAACAGTCGCACATTTAAATAATACACCAGTGATCGATGAAATTGCATTTTGCAAAAGGCCAGTTTTGTATCGCTTGGTACGGGTGTTAGCTAGGCTATTTGCGTAATAATGGGCAGTTTAGGAGAATAAAAATCGGGGTGGTATGGGTGGTAAATTTGTCATACCCATTTTTTAGGTGTTTTAGGACTTTCTAAAGGACAAGCAAATTGGTAAAGTTAAGTTTCAGAATATTGATTCGGACAAAGCTCTTTCTCCAATTGTTCAAGGCATAATGATATCTGAATTCAAGCCTTAAATGCAGCTTTGGTCAATAAATATTTTTTTTCAATTGGTGATTTTAACCTAAGATTCAACTTCGTTTTGCTCTAAAAAATTAAACCTGTTAGGTCTGGTGATTATTTTTTAAACATAAAATAGACTGCTAGAATCAAAAGTGCAAATGCAATTATATGGTTAATTCTAAACGTCTCTGTTTTAAATATGATTAAGGTAAAAGCAGCAAAAACAACTAACGTAATTACCTCCTGTATTACCTTAAGTTGGATTAACGTAAATGGCCCTCCATTTTCTTTAAACCCAATTTTATTTGCGGGAACTTGAAATATATATTCAAAGAGAGCAATGCCCCAACTTATAAATATTATTGAAAGAAGTCCTAATTTATTAAACCATTTTAGTTCGGAAAATTTCAAATGTCCATACCAAGCAATAACCATAAATGTATTGCTTAAAATAAGAAGCCCAATGGTTATAACTGCTTTCATTTTAATTTCTACTTTTTCATTTGGTTCTGTTTTGTTGCTTGTGCAAAACGGGAATTTAAGCAACAAGTATCTCATGCCGACGGTATAGCGCGCGCTGACCCACTGTATGAGCAGCGATAAATGTACAGCTAATTTTCTTTCTAAGACCAAACAGTCATCTACCAAAGTCGCGCCGCGCTCAAAAAAAAAATTGAGCCTTAATAGCTTGATGTTTAGCCGTTTTTTGGCCTTTTATCGCTACTACGGTGTATAAATGAATTTGAGCGAAGTGGCCAGTGTGGCGGGTAGTTCAGCTTGCCATACGTGCCCATCTGGAGTTGTGATTTTTCTAGTGTGTTATGTGGGTTTGTGCCTGGCATCGCTAGCGAAGAAATGCTTGTCCGCCTTTTAGAGAGTGAAGCAGTGCATTCATCGCTTGGCACTCCCGATCGACGAAAACTTAGTTGTTAGCGGTAGTTGTTTATTTCTTCCAATTATCACGTCGAATGGCATAGATTAATTCATCTAATAATACTCCATCTTTAATTAAGACTTTGTCAAATCTGCCTTCTAAAATAAAATTATTTTTTTCCAAAACTCTTTGTGAAGGTATATTCGTCCCAAATGGTCTTGCATAAACTCTGTTAATGTCATATGTTTCAAAAGCGAAGTTTACCATTTGTTTGATTGCTCTACTGATGATCCCTTGACCCCAGAATGGTTCGCCCAACCAATATCCAAGTTCGGCATTTTTCCTACTTATGTCGTCTTGAGGATGTATTCCAATGCCACCAACAGCCTCCCCATTAATGTCAATAGCGAAAACATGGATTGGATCGTCTTTGGTCGCAATCTCAATAAATACCTCTCCATTGCTTTTTGAATATGGAAATGGGAATTTATCTGTTAAATTTTTTGCTATATTCCAGTTGTTCGCGTATTCTACTAAACTGTTTAAGTCTTCTTTTGTCCAATGTCTTAGTTTGAATTCCATCTTCGTCTTACTATTTCTTTTTTTTGTGATGTAGTTTTACATTGCTGGACAACGTTTTGCATGAATGGCGTGCGCGTGCATAAGGCACATGAACAATTTATGCTTTGTTGGCAGTAGGATTTATCTGAATTTTTTCTTTTTTAGAATTAGTAATAATCCACAATTCAATAATTAATGTATGAAGTATGAATCCTATTAAAAATGACCTGCCCATAACTTCTTGTACGGTTTCATCGGTCAGTATCATCGTTACAATCATTATTAGCCTTATCGTGGCAATGGAAAGTGAAATAAAAAATATTCTTCTTACCCAGTTTGAATGTTCAATGACTTTTTTTTGTTTAATTGTTGTGTACGCTTTTATTGTTGAAAATAGGATAAATAGCCCGAATATTAGGTTGGAAACAGACTCAATTTTATCTCCAAAAGGCATAAATAAAGCAAGAATTATTGCTGAAATCGAGACTACAAAACTTAATGCCAAAAACACTTTCCCAATTATCTTATGAATCTGAATATTTTTATTTCTAAAATAAGGTATTAGTTGATAAACACCTGTTAGAAGGAATATCATGCCAGCAATAACATGTACATACATAATTATTGGATTCTTCGCATAATGAATATGAAAGGAGTCTGCATCAAATAACCCTGGATTTTCTTTAGCTAATTTCAAATCACCAATTCGTCCAATCGATTCATTCAATGCGAATAGCACTAAAAGCCCAATTATTGATATTAATGTGTAATTAATTGCTTGTTTCATTTTTATACTTGCTTACTGCGAACGGGCGTCTACGCAACCTCCCTATTACTATTTACTAAATATACACAGCGTTTCTTGATAGTGCATATTGATAAGCCAAAAAAATCAACGGCTATTTCAAGAATGTGATGCGTCATAAGGTATAGTGTAGCGAAAATGTACTTTATGAGGCTTTTAACCGCATTTTTAGCTCGTTTACTCTAAGCAGCAGAGTACACCAACAAATAGATCAACTACTCTAGCCCAAGACTCTTGCGCAACCAAGTCATCCAG
>CAZTSI010000055.1:0-19304 GCA_964616755.1 uncultured Saprospiraceae bacterium
AAATATATAATGAATAGATAAGGAAATACTGGAATCAATGCCTCGGTAGATGTGATCCCTATACCATCGAATGCATAGCTCAAAGACCATAAGCCAAATCCGATTACACCTAGAAAGCTTAATCGATTGATGAGTCGAATGCGCTTATTTTCTTGTTGAACGTTATCAGGCCTAACACCAATATTCAGAACATGCTCCAAGAAAAATGTTACTCGATTTATCACATTAACATCTTTAATTGATCAAATTTTAAACTCAAGTATGTTTTCTAATATTCATTCAAAAAAATACCTACAGGATCTATCTTCTACAATAAAACAATCCAGTCATTCCCGTAATATTTTGTCGCTGTTCACAACTAATACCCCCCTCCTTTAGCACATGCTAGCCCTATTATTCTGTAAATATGTGCTCGAATGTACTGTAAAGTTAAATATTACCAACAAATCCCATTTTTTTGTAACAAACGTTTGCACTACTATTGCCATACCAAGGTACTTCTCACACGTATAATATCATATCGATTCGAGGAACTCAAGCAGAAATCGCTTTCTTTAGCAGCATACAACTCAGTATAAAACGCTCTTGAATACTCGATTCAATAAATATCTGGAAGAAGATCCTCAATATAGTCAATAATGACTTTTCCCATATACCCTTCCCCAATAATTAAGTAGTGATTTAACTTATTGATAATAAAAAGCTCAATTGATTTATTTCTGCACAAAAGTTCCGATAGAATATGCCTTTGATTTACTTCTCACGACGTATTATATCTGCTATTGCTCCAATCCATCGCGGATCATCATTCAGACTTTCGACGAGATCTAATATTTCGCCGCCTTTCTCGATGAATTCTTCTTTGTATTCAAAACCTATTTCGATGGTGGTCTCTAAACAGTCAGCAACAAAAGCTGGACTAAACACTAACAAACGTTTGTGTCCATGTTCGAGCTGCACCTCTATAACTTTGTCTGTATAGGGCTGAATCCATTCTTCAGGGCCAAAACGAGATTGATAACTTATGGTCATTTTTGATGCTGGAATACTAAGCTCATTAGCGATGGCATACGCTGATTGATGGCATTGCGCCGAATAACAAAACTGATTTGCTGGGTTAATTGCTTGACAACATTGCCCATCACATTTGCAGTAATTGTTTTCCTTTTTCAAATATCGCTTTGGCACCCCATGAAATGAAAAGATAAAATGATCATAGTGCGTCAAATCGTACTGCCGCGCCTTATCAGCAAACAATTTTATCACCTCTGAATTGTCGTAATACGAATTAATGAAAGTAAGCGATGGGATTAACTCTTTGCGTTTAAGTACACGCATTACTTCTTCAAAGATTGAACCAGTGGTGGCAGAGGCATATTGCGGGAAGAGCGGAAAAACGATGATCTCAGACACCTGAGCATCAAGCAATTGTTGTATTACCGACTCGATAGAAGGGGACTGATAGCGCATTGCCAGTTTGACCTTATAAGCATCACCGAGTAACTTTTGTACTCCCGTCTCTACCCTTTTACCATATACTTTTAGTGGTGAGCCCTCTGGTGTCCATAAACGTTGGTAGAGTTTAGCTACCCTTCTTGAACGTATAGGCACGACAATACCCTTAAACAACATATTCCTAAAGAGCCAAGGAATATCGATGACACGCCTATCGGTCAAGAATTGGTTTAAGTACCGTCTCAATCCGTCCCAAGTTGGGGCATCTGGGGTGCCAAGGTTCACTAGCAAGACTCCTTTTTTTTGAGAATTCATCATACTTTGTTTGTTCATCGCCACATTACGATCAAATTGCGCACAAATTAAATCAATGTTGTGGAGGGAATTAACATTTTAGATATCACTAACATCAGAAACGAACATATTGATTAATGATATACTACTTTTGTTACCTTCGATAATCTTAATACGGCGAAATTAAACGAGATGTGGCACATGGAAAGAAAGAATCGACCATTAATATTAGTGACCAACGACGACGGAATGTTTGCTCCAGGGATAAAAGCCTTGGTGGAAGTTGCTAAAAATTATGGAGAGGTAGTTGTTGTAGCGCCTAATTCTCCGCAATCCGGACAAGGCCATGCTATCACTATACATGAGCCCATCCGCCTAAACAAAGTTGCAGTCTTTGAAGGGATCGATGCTTATGAATGCTCTGGCACGCCTGTAGATTGTGTCAAATTGGCGAAGAATGTCATCCTAAAGGATCGTCGTATAGACCTTTGTGTTTCAGGTATCAATCATGGATCTAATGCTTCCATAAATATCATTTATAGTGGCACAATGTCTGCGGCAATGGAGGCGAGCTTAGAGGGAATTCATTCTATTGGGTTCTCTTATTTAGATTATTCCTTCGAAGCTGATTTCACCACCCCTCGCTTTTTTGCCGCTAAAATCATTGATTATATCTTGCGACAGGGATCAGATACTTGTAAGCTTTTGAATGTGAATATACCCAACCTTCCTCTCGAAGAGGTGAAAGGCATAAGGGTGTGCCGCCAAGCAGAAGGCACTTGGAAAGAAGAATTCGTTGAGGCTAAAGATCCACGCGGAGAAAAGTATTATTGGATGACGGGTTCCTTCGAATTGCAGACCGATGATGACGACACAGATATATGGGCGTTAAAAAATAAATACGTTTCGGTAGTGCCCTCATTTCACGATTTGACGCACTATCCCTCTATTGGACCTTTGAAAAGTTTGGAAGATGTGGTTAAGTGATTTAAAATCAAAAAATAACCTCAGACTTGGTCTAGCTTTAGGCTTTGTAACTCCATGGCTAGGGACTTTTTTGGTCTTTTTAATTTTTGGACTAATGGTTCAAATGAATTATATTGAAGAAGCAGCCTTTAGTTGGAGCGGGCGAAGAATGCGCACCATTATGATTATTGGTATTTGTACAAATATATATTGGATTCAACTTTACAATTCGAGATTCACCGCTCAGACATCGCGAGGGGTAGTGCTTATGACCATGGCCTATTGTGTTAGCTGGTTTGTATATTTTGCACCTAGTCTGTACGAAGAATTTTAATAACTCCCCGTCGTGAGGCAGCCCAAGTTACGTATTTGTGCTATTACAGGTGATTATTCTGCCGAACTTTATGCTGCACCACTGATGGATGCTTTTCTTGCCCAAGGGCATAATGTTGGTATATGGGGAGAACAAAAATCCTTTGGCCATTATGAAGATTGGTTGGGTGCGTCGCCCACCGGTATCATGGGTATAAGTGATGTGTTGCCAAAGTCTTTAGATTTTATAAAAGCTTTTAGACATTGCAAAAAGCGTGTGCATCAATTCAATCCCGATATTATACTACTCATCGATTTTGCTGGATTCAATATGCGACTTTTGAAATGGGCGAAAAGCAAAGGCTATCATGTGGTGTATTACATTCCACCTAAAGTATGGGCATCGAGACCCAACAGAATGATCGCTCTAAAGAAATACTGCCATCAGATCATTACCATATTTCCTTTTGAACAAAGCTATTTAAACCTTCACGGGATCAATGCTCAATATTTTGGCAACTCGCATCTTAGTCATTTACTTGACGAGCATATCGTTCAAAAAGTTAGAGATCCCAATTCTATTGCCATATTGCCTGGCAGCCGAATACAAGAACTCAACCATCTATTACCTCTAGTAAAGTCTTTAGCCCAACAATTTCCATTAATCCAATGGAAGATATCTAAAGTACCCAATATTCCAACCGCAAAATATATGCCCTTGCTTGGCTCTCCTTTACCTAATAATGTCAGTTTATACAGTAAGCCCGCTCACACCCTTTTGTCCTCTGTCTCATTGGCCTTAATTTGTTCCGGTACGGCAACTATAGAGGCGGCAGTGCTCGATTGCCCGCAAATCATTCTTTACCGCACTTCTGCCCTAAACTATCAAATCGGCAAACGCATTATTCGAACTCAATATATAGGCCTACCCAACCTGATGTTAAACAAAGAAATAGTGCCAGAACTTATTCAGGACGAATGCACCGCTCATAATATTATTAAAATGATGCAGCTCATTGGTTCGGTAGAGTATCAAAAATCGCTGCACTTCTACTATCAAGCCATACAAGAGGCGGTATATAAGAACGATGCGGTTTCTACCATTTGTGGGGCTATATTGACCAAGTATAATAAAGGAAAGATTTAATACTAACCAGTTGTTTGAGTATTTTTCATAGAAGCATTTTCACCTTTGACTGACAGAATTATTAATCTTCTTTGCGGTGCAGAAATACTAATCGACGTTCATAAGCGGTTATACTTCTAATTTATTATTGTCCCATGTTGCCAACGCTGCTGTGTTTATTTGTCTTATTTTCAGGTCATCAAAGACTACCCGTAGACAGTCAAGGGACACCCATTTTTCAAATGAAATTTTATGCCTTAGGAGTAGAAATGCTCCCCGACAGTCTTGTAGATCTGATTCGTCTAAATGTTTCATATCTCAACGAAGAATTTGAAGGTCGCATAAAGTTTGATATTTTCGATATTCAAAACTTTCCGGAACATGAATATATTCCAGATTTGTTTGATGACTTTACAAAAGAATATGGACGAAATATAAAAAAACTCATCGCACCTATCGAACATCAAGGATACATTAATATCTTTTTGTGCAACACTTTTGAACGGAAAGGGGAAAAAGCAGCTATGATGGGCTTTACGCCTGTATTGAGGGCTCGCCACCAGCATTACACTTCTAGCTCTCCATCATTTGATCGGCTGTATATAGCTTATGATGGACTAATGAGTAAAACGACGCTTGTTCATGAGATGGGTCACTTTTTAGGCCTCAGCCACCCTTGGGATATGAGTTCTCTTGATAATGAACTGATGGGCTTAAACGAAGCTAATTTGGATCACAACCATATGGGCTATAGTTCTAAGGTACAAGAATTCACCACGCAACAGTTGGATAGGATGCATCACTTCGCATTACATTTTAGAAATTACTTGATACGTTAGATCGAATGAAGCATTGATGATTATGAGCTTTTCCACCACTAAGGGCAAATAAAAACCGCCCTACAAAATTGTCGATAACGAAAATTGTAGAGCGGTTCGTTTCTGAGATCTCAGGGTAATAGATAGCCATAATAAAAAATAACTATCTACCACCATATGGGATCTTTACAAAGATTGATAAAGCCGCTCGATACTTTTATGGTAGAATATTAAATATCATAACGTTTATCAAAAAATCACCTTGGCTGAAAAAATTGTACTTCAACTTTTTGAAGTTTGCTTTAATTCTTTTGTAAAAATAAAGTTGATACCCCTTTCAAAATCCTGCTAAAAACCCTAATAATGTTTGATGAAATCCCTAATTTTTTACTTCATTCGATACATTTCCTTTCAACTCTGAAGGTCGCAGTTCATACTTACTTTGCTCAGTCGTTAATAGTACTGTCCATTCTCCTGATGGCAGAAGTCTTGCTGGGACTAACTTAGTGTACATACCTGCATAAGCAACATCAAATTCCAAAAGTATTGAGGATGCCTTTTGCTGGTCATATACAATCTCTAATCTCGTAGATCCAGGCTGAGTTAGTATATATTGAATGCGCACATACGACTCCCCACGATACTCATGCATTCGAACAGTCAGTGGCGCTGCTTCTAGTATTTGTTTAGACATCGCCTTAAACTTTATGGGATCTGCGAGCGATTGAGGTTCTGGGCAATCTCCAATTAAAATCTCAAGACTCGAACCAACTTCTCCTCTAAAGCCGGGCAGTAAAACTACCTCTTCGCCAGCCTTCATGCTGATATTCATGTTGGGCACCACCGAACTCTTGGATTCTACCATTGTCAAAGCATGATAGATATTACTGGTCAAAATCGAATCGCCTAGCGTGAGAATGTCAAATAGGCAATCATTCGGATTGCCCTTCACCCCTGTACAATTACAATTATCATCAAACTGATCATTGTGAGTTGCCGGATTGCCGTCGTCACAGTCTGTTCCAGACGATAGACAAGGACGTGTATAAAATGCTACCTTACCAATGCCTTTGCAAGTATTAAGATCTTGATTTGTGCTAATCAAAATATAGCGCGCCTCCACCCCATAAAAATTAGGCCCATCAAAACCAGCATAGCTTGGATCACCCGTGGCAAGAGGCCATGTGTATGAGCCAAACTCTACCCAAGAAATACCGTCTACAGAATAATCAATTTTCACCTGCTGAAAACCCTTATTGACTTGCCCAGACACATTATAATTCCAAAATTGCGAGGTAAATATTTTGTGCACAATGCCGAGATCATATTGTATCCAATGCGCCATACCTCGTAAATTATTTGGTGCATTTGAGGCCGTACAAGACTCCCAACTTCCTTCTTCGCTGGTATCCAATAAGTCCGTGATATTACATTTTTCATAAGGCACATAGTCGGCTATTGGGTCATTGCAATCGCCAACTTCACAAGGCACACCCTCACATTCGCATAAGTCATTGATAACATCATTTTTAGTCATAAGCTGACCATCATCACAGCTAGTTCCTTCAGGAATACAGGCCAACGTACATGCATACCCATAGCAATAAAAGGCGGATATTCGCTTCCATTGAGTTTGTTGCCAAGGAGTCTGCCAAAAAACACTAAAATGCTCATTCCCCGATCCTTCTTTATGATGTAATTCAAAATAGTAATATTGATTTGCATTTAATTGAATCCAGGCAGAACTTTGCTCCGCGTACTTTTCATGTTCTGTAGAGCCGGAGCTATTTCTATTGTGTAGCGAAATATGGTCTTTTAATGTAGGGGAATCATTGCTACTCAAATAAAAGCGCGTCTCATTATTGCCCGTAAGATTGAAGCGATACAATCCGCTGATCGGCACTGTTAAAAAGCCTTGCCCTAAAGTGCCATAATTATCTATGCTGTTTTGATCCCCAAGATGAAGTCCTTCCATGTTTAAACTTGTCGATGGAGATGCGGGAAATATAGGACTCAAATACAACGCTGAAAGATTGCTTCCGTTTATCCCTTCATATCTGAACAACTTTACCACACCGCGTTCTCCAATACATGGATTTGCACTAGCGGGTTGACCAACGCAATGACACTGGCCGTCAAATTGATCATCTGCTGTCTGAGGGTTATTATCTTGACAAAACGAACCTTGGACATAACACGATTCTGTAGTACAACCAAATTCATAAATAAAGTTGCCCCCTATGGGCGTCCATTCCGTGGTATTAAGAAAAGCTGACTTCCACCAAACACTTACATGATCGCCGCCGCCGCCTTCCATATGATGCACCTCAAAGTAATAATACAGACCACCAACTAGGGTGACGGGCGCGGATGTTTGCTCTGGATGTTTGTCATGTTCCATGGATTGGGTAAACGAGTTAGAATAAGCTAGTTCGACCAAATCCGCCGTTTGATCAGAAGTACTTAATAAAAATCGCACTCGATCATCACCTGTAATGTTAAAAGTCACGGAGGCAGTAGTCGGTATCTTGATATATCCATGAATATAAGAACCGTATGCATTGGCATAATTAGTTGGTGACTGAACTGTTCCTATGATTTCAACTCCATCAGGTCGATCGGGAAAATTAGGGGAAGAATACAATTCTTGAAAGGAGCTATTGTACTGCCTTAACCAATAATGCCATTTGACTTGGCCTTGTTTACCTATACATCCTTGACCGAAGGAAAGCAACGGGCTGAAGGCCAAGCATAGAAGGAAGGCTTTTTTGAAATATGTCTTATCCATAGGTGTGAAACATTCCAATAGGTGAGTAATTGGCCGATGGTGGCTGTGTACAATTTGGTGAATAAAAATTGCATAAATTGGGAAGCACATAGCCCAAATCATTTGGAGACACCCCAAACCAAAGCGCCAACTCAGCATAAAATTCATCCACTGATGTCGTCGGCAATAAGCGTCCGCGACTATCTAAATTAAATGGGTTATCTTGAATACGAAGAGATGGATATTCACCAAAAATCTCTCCGCCTTTCACCGCACCACCCATAATCAGCGTATTGCCACCCCAAGCATGATCCGATCCATTACCATTACTTGTCAATGTTCTTGAAAAATCTGAAATGGTAAATGTCGTCACCCTGTCTTGCAATCCCAGTTGCACTAACGAAGCATTAAACTCTGCCAAGGCATTGTTTAAAGTAGGTAGCATAGCGGCTTGGTTTACTTTAACATTATCGTGATGATCCCACCCTCCAAATGTTGTAAAAAATATCTGCCTTTTAGCGCCTAGGTATTGTCGGGAACTGATAAGTTTAGCCATCATGTTCAAATCCTTAGAAAGATTTGTATCCGAAATTGGAGTAGTCAAATATGCCGCCTTGCTTAAAGCATTTTTCAAAATTTCGATGCTGGCATCGGTCTGTTGAACAAGTCCCCCGTAGGTATCTAAAAATAGATCTTGATACGTTTTTTCGACCATGCTCGTGATTACCTCACGTCGCTTTTTGTTCAACACTCCTCCATCACTATACCAACTCGGCAATCCTTCATATCCAAAGCTAGAAGCTTGCGCAGTATTTTTTATACTGTACTCTATTACCGTATTACCTGCCTGAAAGCGATTTTTGCCTGACAGAGACAGATTCATCGAAATTTCTTGAATAGAGTTTTGACTTTTAATCAAGTCAGCTAATCGCCCACCGACTCCAACGGCTGTTCGGCTCTGTGGTACGGAGGTCTGCCACTGCATGATTTGATCATTGTGCGAGTAAAGACCAAGGGGCACTTGTTTGATTTTTTGCTTGTACTCTTGAACGTCTTTGATGGGTTCAATTAGCGTACCTATATTAGATACAAACGAGAGTTTTTTGGCATTAAACAATTGCTGTACATCAGGCATCCCATAATGTACACCGAAGGTTCGTCCCCCGGGCGGCGCATAGTTGAGCGGAAGAATCTCGTTGTTGGCTGGTGCATTACTGAGGGCTATAGAGGGTGATCTGGTCGCTACATAATCTGCATACTCGCTAGATTCTGTTGGTACGAGCATATTGTAACTGTCTGCACCTCCAGCTAATAGTATACACACCAGCGCCTTATAATCTTGGCTATTGTCCAAAATATGCGGACGAGCAGCCAATGTATTGATAGCTCCTAAGTTCAAAACGGAGGATAAAAAACTCGTCCCGCCGACGGCTGCGCAACTAGCTTGACCTAAAAAAGATCTTCGTGTAATATTTTTTCTACGCATATTTTTTTACTTACTTATGAGATACTCGGGGCTACACAAAATCATATATAGAGCTACCCTTACAGCATCCTCCAGTCTATTATCACTATCTGTTGGGTATGTTTTAAGCACTTCGATCATACGATCAATATGCTCTTGAGAAATTTTACCTTGCGCCAAAAGCATATTAAAGCCATCAAATAGCTCAATGTACCTTCCTTGGAGCACTAAGGTCTTTTCGTCAGAAAAATCAAAAAATGATTTCTCATTATCGGGTACTACCTCACCATCAAACAGACTCCATTCTTCTGCAAATTTTTTGCGAACAATCCAATCATTGACCCCATTCATGTATGCCATGATGGTTTGACTATTAGTGATTTGAAATTCTGGCGCTACGAGATTCGCCTCTGAAATGCCGCCGATCGGCTGATGGTCAGGTTGAAAGAAGTTGAACACACTCGGTGATAAAAATGGTTTTTGTTCTACGCGTTGATAGACACTATTCTGAATATTTCGATATTTTCCGCTGTTGGTGGTCAATTGAAGTGCTTTAGCCATTTGCACATAGCGTATGAAGGGTTCGCGCAACATGCCATAACCCGCGTCTTGCTCTGCATCACAATCCCTAGCCTCGGGGCGTGTCAATATCGCCATAATAACAGCTTTCATATCACCTCTCTCGCCTAAACCATTATTATTAAATGCAGAGGCTACTGCATCGATATAGTCGGGCGATGGATTGGAGGTCACCATTCTTTGGATTAACAAATGTGCAATAAACGGTCCGACATTAGGATGATTAAACAAATTGTCGATAGCGTCAGCTATATCCGCGTTACCATCTACAGGGTTTCGGTTGGGTACAACAAAACCATTTAATAGCCTTTTTTCACCAGGCTCGTGCATTTCATTGAACATTTGTAAGGGTACGGTATAACTTGTATTTTCACGTGCCTGTTTAAAAAATTGACTTTGTATTGGATCGCGATCTCCCCACATCAATCCCGTAAATATTTTGGAATACTCGCTTATATCCTCATTATTATACGTAGGAATAGCTTGCCCCATAGCATCAAGCTTTTGTGTGCCATTGTTATTTAATTCAAATAATCCGATGGTAAAGAGCTGCATTACCTCTCGTGCATAATTCTCATCTGGAAATCGATTGCGAATAGAATCCGTTTTTGGGTTATTGACATAAGTCAAGTACATGCCCATCGCAGGATGATAGGTAAGCTCGGTGAGTAGATCTTTAAAATTGCCAAAGGAATGCTTTAACAGCATATCGTAATAATTGGCAAAGGCATATGGATTGTTATTAAAACTTGATATCCTGGATATGACTAATATTTCGCTCAACGCAAAAGCCACCCGCTGGCGTAAGAGATCTGGCTGCGTCATATGATATTGCCACCAAGTATAATCCCAAAATGTCATACTCGAATTAGCCGTTGGATCATTCTCTCCTACTCGTCTGTAATCGTGATAGTCCGATACCATGTCTTGCATAGAGATAACAAGAGGCAGATTAAGTTGCTCGTGTATCCAACGTTCAATGCCCTTTTCCGTCAGCATATTTATCTCATGGATATCTGCACCCAATGTGGCCTGCATCAAAAAACGTGCGGCATTGCAATGATTAGGCAGGAATCCAAAGCCCGAAAGGGTTTGTTGAGCTCGCTGTGCATTACTGCTAGATTGGATAGCTACTCCTTGTGTCTGTCCCTTTCCTATGAGGACGTGATCTTGGGCAGCTAAAGAGACACATATTATGCTATATAATAATGTATAAGTAATTGATTGAATAAGCTTTACCATATTAATTCACTTAGAACATTAACTCAACTTTGAGCTGAATCTTATAATTTGGTTAAAATTATTATATGAATAGACGATAAATAGCACGGGAATCCCCTATCTTGAACAGATGAAAACCCCAAGTTTTAGGATATCCTACCCCAATGTTGCATGCGCCGGGTGATGAGTTCTAGTTGATCCTTTAGACATTGATGTTCAGGTCTGCTGAGTTCAGGATCTTGGTTCAATATTTCAATAGCAAAATGTCGAGCCGCTTTTAAAATGGACTGATCCTTTGTTAAGTCTGATATATTTAATTCGATTACCCCACTCTGCTGCGTGCCTTCTATATCGCCTGGGCCTCTGAGCTCCATGTCGACCTCAGCTATTTCAAACCCATTGTTCGTTTGACACATTGTCTTAATGCGCTGACGGGCATATGCGCTTAGTTGCACTTTCGTCATCAAGATACAAAACGATTGTTCTGCCCCTCGTCCTACCCGTCCCCGCAATTGATGCAATTGCGACAGCCCAAATCTTTCGGCATTCTCGATGATCATAATGGAGGCATTGGGTACGTTGACACCGACTTCGATTACTGTAGTAGCCACCATGATTTGCGCTTTCGCTTTGACGAAGCGCTGCATCTCGAATTCTTTGTCCTTCGCCTTCATACGTCCATGCACCACGGCTATTTGATATTGCTGGAGGGGGAAATAATTAAGCAACTCTTCATAACCATCTTGAAGATTTTGATAATCTAGTGTAGCAGACTCCTCAATCAATGGATATACCACATAGATTTGCCTCCCTTTAGCTATTTCTTCTCTCATGAATGTAATCACTCTCATTCGATGTGCCTCCACCCGATGAACCGTTTGGATCGGCTTGCGGCCTGGCGGCAGTTCATCAATCACCGAAATATCGAGATCGCCATAAGATGTCATCGCTAGTGTTCGAGGGATGGGCGTGGCGGTCATCACAAGAATATGTGGGGGTACGTCGTCATTTTTCAACCACAGTTTAGATCGTTGCACGACTCCAAATCTATGTTGTTCATCTGTCACCGCTAACCCAAGGCGCTTGAATTGGACATTATCCTCTAAAATGGCATGCGTACCGATTAATATATCAATCGTTCCATTGGCCAAATGAGCAAGGATTTGACTTCGTGTTTTACCCTTTACACTACCGGATAAATAAGCCACTTGTATACCCAAGCCCTTAGTTTGTTCGCTAATGGAATTGAAATGTTGTTGCGCCAGTATTTCAGTAGGCGCTAGCAAGGCGCACTGGCAGTCATTGTCCAAAGCAATGAGCATGCACATCAACGCTACAATGGTCTTTCCGCTACCGACATCGCCTTGTAGTAGTCGATTCATTTGGCCCCCGTCCCCCATATCTGTGCGCATTTCGCGAATTACTCTCTTTTGAGCTTCAGTAAATTCGAAACTTAGTTTTTCATGATAAAATCTATTGGTATATGTTCCAACCTTGTCAAACACCATGCCCTTAAGCTTTAATTCTCTGAGGCGTTTTTGTTGCAGAATGCGTAATTGCATGAAAAACAATTCATCAAATTTAAGTCGATTTATAGCTGCAGACTTTTGAGCATCCTCCTCTGGAAAGTGCACCCATCGGGTGGCTAGATATAAGGTTGGCAACTTTAACGAAGAAGTAATGGAGCTCGGTAAGGTTTCGGGAATATCCCTTTCGGTTAATCTTTGCAAAATTGTCTGCACCAATTTTCGTCGCATACGAATGCCCAAACCCTTGGATGTCAATTTCTCTGTGGAGGCATACACTGGCAAAAACCCGCGCTGACTATCTACATTGACCGCTAACTCCATTTCAGGATGAACAATAGATATTTTGCCTTTGTAGACATTGACTTTGCCATAGAGCACATACTCATGATTAAGTTTGAGACTCTCCTCCAGCCAACTAGCTGCTTGAAACCAGCTCAATTCAATCAGTCCACTAGCATCCTTGAAGACCCCCGAAAGACGGATCCCGCGATTAGCCTTAATTCGTTCTATATTGACCAAGATACCCCTCAATTGTACTTGATCACCCGAGCGTACATCTTTGATTAATTGTACGGTCGACCGATCATCGTATCGAAAGGGATAGATTTGCAACAAGTCACCAACCGTCTGCACACCTATTTCTTTCGCCAATAATTGCGCCTTGGCAGCCCCTACTCCTTTGAGGAACTCTATCTTTAGGTTTACAAATTCCGCCATACGGCCTTAATATTAAGATTAACCTTGACAAAAAACCAAAAAATAATGCATTCCCTAAACTTTTATCGACTTCTCAATAGTTTAATGCATATAAACTTCTAAACCATGGCCGAAACAGAGACGATTCGACAAAGACAAGCCAGTGAACTGATCAAACGCAATTTTAGTATGGTGCTGTTTGAAGAAGGGCAATATATTTATGGGGCAAGCCCTTTAGTTTCAGTAACGGATGTAAAAATGTCTCCTGACTTAGGTCTAGCAAAAATCTATGTTAGTATTTGGAACGCTGATAATCGCGATGAGGTGATGATATCACTAGAAACCTCCCTCCATCGGCTGCGACAGTCGCTTACTCGCCGGATACGCAAACAGGTTAGGCGAATTCCTGAGATTTCCATTTACCTTGATGAAACCTTAGACGAGATGAAACGGCTAAATGATTTGTTTAACCGTATTTAGCTTAAAGTATACAGAAATTTTGATTCCCTTTCCACCTAACTCGCAAAACGCGTTTTGGCGCATATACTTCCTTTAACCCAGCGTAAGAAGGTACTTCTTTTATCGATCGTAATTAATTTGAAGAAAAGAAAAACTAGATACCGAGGCACTTAGCACAAACTAAAGATTGTACGGAGATACGGATACACTACATATGGTCTTCGGATTGGGATAATGATATCTATTGTAGTAACATATTATAAATTCGGTAATCGAGTCCAAATTAAAAAATGACCAATGATATTTTAAATTGAGCCATCAACTTTTGTTTCAGATAAAAACGCGTTTGTCAACATCAGAAAAATTAATTACCGTAGTGTCGGATTAAATGATTGAAAAGGGTTTAAAAGATCGTGATACGGCATGGTCAAAATAGAACTCTGGTGTCATGTAAAGGTATCATTTTTGGGCGCTTGCTAACTTATTTGCATACCTTTAAATTCGACAAAGCCATGTCGACATGGCCTTTTTTTCATGGCCATGATAGTAGATATTGGTACATCACTATGATCTTGAAGAACGAATAGCGCTCTAAAGGGCTAGTACTGACCTAATCTTTGAGTCCAAATCTATGGTATCAATCGCAGGCAAAAAAAAATCTTTGACCAGATCAGATCAAAGATTTTTAAATGTAGCGGCGACAGGACTCGAACCTATGACCTTCGGGTTATGAGCCCGACGAGCTACCAACTGCTCCACGCCGCGATATAATTGTGTCCCTTTCATATAAGGGAGTGCAAAGATAAGGCAATTTATTTAACAATCAAGGCGAATTGATGAATGCCTACTGAACTTTGATAATACGCTCTCTGTGGACACGTTGTTTATCCTTTGATATCGTTATTTGATATGCGCCTGCCGCTAATCCTGCCACATTCACGCGCATATCACTAATACCCGATCTTGCTGATACATTTATAACCTCCATCCCTGACATATCAGTCACGCTTATATCATGTCCGCCCCTTAATGGCTCCATCCAAGTAATGATAACCATATCCGTCGTTGGGTTTGGACCAATGATAATATCTGTTTCCTTGGTCTTTTTTTGCTCAAAACTGGCATCGACGAATCGATTAATATCTGCAGGTTTGATCAACATAGGTGCTTTCCACTCCATTATCTCGACAAAAGCTGTGGCATATTTATCTGTTCGACCGCGGGTACTCCAGATGATTTCATTTAAGTTCTCTGGTTTTGAGATCTTAAATTTAAGCGTTAGGACTTTGACCCATCCGTCTTTGGGGGTAATGCGCAAACCTCCCGATTGATCATCTAAAAGATCAACATTAAAATTTAAAAATCCTAGCTCATTGTCAAATCGCAATCCCCCTACCGAGCTAGCATCCGCCTTGTCTACAATTTCTACAAACTGTAGTTCACTGTATAGATCATAGGGCAAATCTGGACGATACTTATCACGCACAAATTTTAAATTAGAGGCATCAAAATAGAGTCGATAGTTTTGATCTGCCAATACCCAAATACCTTGACCATTGTATTTTAGCTCAATATCAACGTAGAGCATCTTATGCGACGCATCAAAAAAACTCGGATTGAGTCGAACATCAAT
The DNA here is from genome assembly GCA_964616755.1 of uncultured Saprospiraceae bacterium. Lineage (GTDB taxonomy): Bacteria > Bacteroidota > Bacteroidia > Chitinophagales > Saprospiraceae > CAYNFR01. The sequence goes on from CAZTSI010000055.1 coordinate 15,321, forward strand.
CGACTCAGCCTTTACATAAAATATAGTGAAGGTGCAGCACAGGATATGCAGCCATTTTTGAAACATCTTTTCTTTGATTTACTTCTTCCGACTCTATGACACCAAAAATCAGACCACTACCCTATTCGAGACGATTATTTTTATTAAAACCAACTCGGACGTATCGTCGAAGCATTAGGAATACCCCCGCATTCACAGCAGATAGCGGGCCACGCTGCTCGATTAAATATGTTGCAAATCTCTACTTGTCGGGAAAACTTCTTAAATTCCGACGGAAAAACCACCGTACGAAGAGTGTCAATGGCCACGACATCAAAATAACCCAAGAGTCGATCATCAGGATCGTCAATGTTTGTCATATTTCCAAGAAGAGGAGCTGGCGGTACATCAAAGATAGTGCCCCGTTGATCAACGAGCGTGTTGACGCGACTCCAATAGGCATAAGATTCGGGAGATATAGAATATTGTTGAACAGAGAAAACATGCCTATCCTTAAATTCGGTAGGCGTCAAATTATTCCTTTTGAAAATGACCAAATCTTTAATGGGGCCTAATTGTACTGTACTACTACTAAACAAAGGTAATTGTCTTTGTTCTGGATCAACTGGAACATAGCATGTTTTAGTCGAATGAAGTGGCCCGCAGACTTGTTCAGCAAAAGAGTACAAGGCATCAACTCTCCAGCGCAAAAAACTATTTTGGTTTGATGTGTCTACAGTAAAATCAACTAGGACTGAAATCACTGCATCCAAGCGATCTCGACCATTATCAAGCAGTATTCGCTCATCGCTGAATTCATTTCGCAGCCTGTCCATTTTTACGAGGGATGGCATCTTCTGAGCTTCTGAACGAAACACTCGTCCATCTTTCAATTTAATTTCTACCTGATACACTTGCCCTTCTAAAATTTTCACTTGGCCTTCTCCTAGATAATATTCACCTTCTTCTCTTTCAATATACACATGACGACCATCATCAGGAGTAATGAGTGCTATCTGAGCCCCTGAATATGGGGTGCTAATCCTTTTGCCGAAAGGGACGGGCACTGACAAGCTAATGATATACGGCCCAGTCCCAGGACTGAGGACACCGTCTACTACGATATTTTCTTGAATAGCATCCAAATCCTCCTTAAATGTAAAAGGATCAAGGCAGCTTACAAAAAGCAAAAAGATCATGGTCGCCCCATATCTAAGCTTCTCCATCATATTTTTTCAAAATTGAAAATTATATTGTAATGCTGGAATCATGGCTCCAATTACCGCTAAGCGAAACGCACTCGTCCTCGAACCGCCCTCTTGACGAAAAAACACGGAAAAAGGATTTCTGCGTCCGTAAATATTATATAAGGACAACGAAATATCATGCTTTAGCCGAGCACTCTTTCTTCGATTAAGTAGCAATGTATAACTCACATCTAATCGGTGATACGCCGGCAATCTAAAGGCATTGCGTGTCGAAAAATCAGGAACCAATACTCCGCCCGTCTGATAGTTTCCTACAGGCGCGACGATGGGTCTCCCTGTATTATATAAAAAATTGATGGCGATCCGATCTATTTTAGAAGTATTCCAATTGGCAAATAATTTAATGGTGTGCGGCTGATCAAAATTAGCCGGATACCAATTGCCTGCGTTAATGGATTCTCCTTGGCCGCTGCGAATTCTATTCTCAGATCGCGCAAAAGCGTAAGAAAATTTGAAATTCATTTTTTTAGAACTCTTGTTTATCGCCAGCTCTACTCCCCTAGCCCTACCGTCTCCATCTAATACTTGAGTCTCCGTATTGGATTGTAATAATAGATCAGCAAAATCCTTATAGTCGATAGTATTAAATAAACGTCGATAATACAAATCTAGGCTCATATTGAACGACCCCACATCCGCTGCTGTGCTTATCGAATAACTATCAGCCAATAAAGGTCGCAAATGACGATTACTCACTTGCCAGATATCCACAGGTGTGGGGGTACTCGTGGTAGATAATAATTGGAGATATTGCCTTCCTCGATTATAGGCAGCTTTAATAGACCAATCATCACTAAAACTATATCTCAAAGCAATGCGCGGCTCAAATCCACTGTAGGTTTGTATCGTTCCTTCTATGATTTCTTGTTGGCTGATTGTATTCTTAGTTCGGATAATGGGATTTTCATAGGTATTGACAATAGAAGGGCCGACTTGATGGAAAAACGAAAATCGCAATCCAACATCTATCGAAAGGCGGTCGCCTAACTCAGCATTGTCATTGACATATAAAGCCATCTCCCTGCCGCTATCCTTATCTGCCACGGCGGATTTGATACTCGATCCTTCTCGCGGAGTTAAGACCTCCTTTTGAATCCCATTTTTTATCCATTCGGCTCCAGCCTTTATCACATGTGACCCTTTAGACAAGATCCAATCAATAGAATGTTGTCGATATCTGACTCCAGAACTCAAATCAAAAGCCAATCCTTGAGGGACAAACTGATTATTGCTAATCTCCCCCAATGTCGACGAAAAACGCATACTCGCATTATCAGAGAACAAATGCGAAACTTCTGCATTCGCCACCCTATTTTTCCACCCATATCCGAACTCCTCATTGTAAGAAAACTCATCTCTACTTTGAAAATATCCAGCAGCAATTTTAGTTTTTGGAGAAATGCGGTACATCCATTTAGCATTCATATCATAAAAGAAGGCATCACTATTACGGACTCTACTATTCATAACTTCGTTCAACATCCACCTGGCATAGGTTCGCCTAGCTGATATCAGCACGCCACTTTTACCTTTGATGAGCGGCATATCAACGGCTATCTTGCTGGCAATTGCACCTACCGAGCCTTTAATGGATGTTACCTCCGTGGTTGGATCCTTTATAGTAATATCTAACACAGACGCAATACGTCCTCCATAATTAGCGGAGAGATGTCCCTTGTGCAGTGTAGTATTGCGCACTATGTCAGGGTTGAATGTTGAGAAAAACCCTAATACATGCGAAGGATTAAAGACAATTGCTCCGTCTTGGAGAATCAAATTTTGATCAATAGAGCCCCCTCTCACATTATATCCACTTGCCCCATCCCCACTTGTATTGACCCCGGCAATGGATAGAACGCTCTTTACGACATCTGCCTCGCCCATAAAAAAGCTAAGTTCCTTGATGTCCTTTCGGCTTAATTGTTCTAGGCCAAGTATAGTCTGTTGAGTGCGCTGAGCTGAGGAGTTAGCCGATATTACTACCTCTTCGATCAAATGGGCTTTGGGCTCTAGGCTAATGTCGAGAAGATCAGAACCAACTATGTCGAGAATAAAAGATTTTGGTTCATGAGAGACCGTATTAATGACAAACTGATATTGTCCTGGCTCTAACTCTACACGAAAGTTACCACTAGCGTCTGTTGATATATAATCACCGATCGTCTGATTCAACACCAAGGCACTTGATACTGGCCCAAAGTTTCGACTATCTGTAATAGAGCCTTGTACAATTGCCTTGCCACCAAATTTATCCTCTTTTCCTATTTGAATAATGTCCTGTTCTTCTTCCGACCCTTCATTCGATTGATAAGTCCGTGAAAGGTTAGTAGAAATGTACTCGTCCGTAAGCATTTCCTTTAAAACAATAATGACATGATCAGGCTTGTACTCCTTGAAGTAAAGATTCTTATCAAATAAGAGTATGGTTAAAGCATCGCGAAGAGTGACATCCTTAAAACTGTATGTCACCAAATTCGTCGGTAAAATGCTTTCATTAGCGCGAATAGAAACGGCATATTTATCATCGAGCTTAAGTAGAATATAACTTAGACGCTCCTGTTCAAAATCTATATTTATGATCTCGTCCAGTGCTGTTTGAGCTGAAAGTGATCCTAAACAACTACAAAAAACCAACGTCAAGGCAACACAAATTTTCATATTCGCTAAATTAACATTTAAACTCAGACACATAAGAAATAAATACTAGTTCTTTGCTTCTTCAAATTTTATCGAATGG
>CAZTSI010000056.1:0-19303 GCA_964616755.1 uncultured Saprospiraceae bacterium
AGAAATAATGCTTCGACCCGATAAAAAACAACAAAGAATTGGACACTCAAAGGCTTTCGATTTGACTAATCTTAATAGATTTATTTTTGTGATATTAAACCTGCTATTTGTTTATGGAGCATTATTATTGTTAGTGTACAAGTTTGGTAGATTTTGAAATTTAGTAAAACGCATTTGCTGCAACATCGGCTATAAGTAATTGGGCTTAAATGCTCAATTGATAATTAAAATATAAATCAAAGGTCAATGTTAAACCTAAAAGTCAGGTCAAGAAAAGCCCAACTTCTTTTAACTGAGAACCGTTGGTATCAATGCCGCTAGACCGTGAGGGCAATTCTTTAAACATTGACAAAATGGCAGTAGAATTTCAACTGCCAGTTTCATAAATACCTTATATGGCTGGTTATCCAGCACTATATGAACGAAATACTTAAGTTATTGCTCAAATTTGGGATAGCTTTTCCTCATAAGCATCTGCCTACTTTGCAATAACTGCCTTTCTATGCTTTAGCCCCCATTCAATCATTTTATCCAAGACTTCTGTAATTGATTTTCCTGAATTTGACAGTTCGTATTCAATAGTTACTGGAGTAGTATCATACACAGTTCTTATCAAGATTCCATTTAATTCCAATTCTTTCAATTCCTTACTTAGCATCCTGGGAGTGATTTTGGGAATATTGCGTTGAATATCCGTGAAGCGCTTTTTACCAAATAGAATTGAACCTATGATGGGCAATTTCCACTTGCCGCTGATGACATTTAAGGTATCATTGATGGATAACACATATTGTATTGGACATGATTTGGTGTCCTTTAAAGTTTTGATTATCTGCATTTTATGTTTTTAACCTACTATACTTTGGTATAGTGCTATATTAAAGGAAGCAATATTACCATATCTTTGCGACTTAGTATTTATAAACTGTAAAAATATGATTTTAGTAACAGGCGCAACAGGAAATTTAGGAAAATCAACTATTGACTTTCTGTTGGAAAAGGGTATTCCTTCAAACAGTATTGCGGCAATGGTAAGAGATGAGACAAGAAAAGATGATGTTTTGGAAAAGGGGATTTCAATCCGAATTGGTGATTATGACAATTATGACCAATTGGTAGCAGCTTTTGCAGGAATTGATAAACTTTTATTAGTTTCTGGCACTGATATTGCTAACCGAGGAAAACAACACAAGAATGTGGTAGAAGCAGCTAAAGTTGCAGGTGTTAAGCACATTTATTATACAAGTTTTGAACGAAAAAATGAAACAGAAACTTCGCCCATTAGTTTTATAGCAAGTTCTCATATTGAAACTGAAAAGCTTATCAAAGCAAGTGAACTAACGTTTACTTTGTTCAGAAACAACTTATATTTAGATGTTTTACCGTGGTTTTTTGGCGCACATGTATTGCAAACAGGTGTCTTTTTACCTGCTGGCGATACAAGAGTTGCACTTACACTAAGAAGGGATATGGCAGAAGCTATAGCAAATGTTTTGACAAGTAATGGTCATGAAAATATGGAATACGCTCTTAGCAATACCGAAAATGTAACAATGGGTGAGATAGCGAGGGAGTTGGGCGGAATAGTGGGCAAAGAGGTTCCATATATAAGTCCTACTAATAATGTTTATGTCGAAACATTAACAAAGGAAAATGTACCTGCTGAATTTGTAAAAATGTTTGCAGGGTTTGCTGAAGCCATAAAACAAGGGGAGTTTGAGGTACATACCAATGATCTAGCGAAATTGTTGGGCAGGAAACCTACAACAGTCAAGCAGTATTTAAAAATGGTTTACGCCTCTTGAAGGTACATGGTAGTGTTGAGATGTCGTGCATTAGCGCGAGTTGTAGTATATTATGCGAAATTTAGCAAATGGATAGAATAAAGTTTTTAAAATTAATTGGGTTACTTCCCTTAGCAGGTTTAGCGATGAATTTAAAAGATGTAAGAACGATCACAGATGGCTTTTCAAATTCTGATAGAATGCCTGTACTATTTCTGGGGCATGGAAGTCCTATGAATGCCATTGAGGATAATGAATTTGTGACAGGGTTTAGGAATATCGCAAGATCATTACCAACTCCTAATGCAATCCTATGTGTTTCAGCACATTGGTATACTCGAGGCACTAAAGTTACTGCTATGGAAATGCCAAGAACTATCCATGATTTTGGCGGATTCCCTCAAGAATTATTTGCTGTGCAGTATCGTGCCAAGGGTAGCCCTTTATATGCACAAGAAACAAAGGAAATACTTTCTCCGAATGATGTCGAGCTTGATGATCAATGGGGTTTAGATCACGGAGCTTGGTCAGTGATCAAACATTTGTATCCGGATGCCAATATTCCTGTAATACAATTAAGTATTGATTACACCAAACCAGCCCAGTATCATTATGATTTGGCGCAAAAGCTAAATGGTCTTCGCCAAAAAGGAATCTTAATAATTGGCAGCGGAAACATTATCCATAATCTTAGGCTAGCCGATTTTCGAAATATGGATAAGGATAATTATGGGTACGATTGGGCTATAGAAGCGAGGCAAACGATAAATAAGTATCTGACTGAGGGGAACTATAATCCGTTGATCAACTATCAAAAGGAATCGAAAGCATTTCAATTATCTGTTCCAACTCCTGACCATTACCTGCCACTAATTTATAGTCTTGGATTACAGCAAAAGGGCGAAAATTTATCATTATTTAACGACAAGCTTCTAGCCGGGAGTCTGAGCATGACGAGTTTAAAAATTTCATAACAAATTCAATCACCCTTTGGTAAATTGGACTTAACAGAGGTTCACATCCCAGGAATAGTAGATAAGAAATACATGTACGAGTTGGCTGATGAGGGGTGTATTAATGACGCGGAAAAAACGTATGTGTTTCGTCGTGCTGTGAAGACGTTTATGGCGCCTCGCAATCTAGCTGATCAAAAGGAAGAGGATATCACAAATCGAATTTTGTCTACAACATAGAAGGCAACACCTATACATGACCAATGGGTAATGAGTTAAAGAGCGACTACGGTTGTAAAAGAGGATCTACTAAGCATACTTATACTGAGAAGCGATGTTGATTTCTTCACATACGAAAGCGGTTCGGTACCTTCGTTGTGCACCATGAGATATCTTGGCAGGTATATAGAGCGCACTGGGCACCAAGTGCTTGACTAATGCAATGATCGCAGGGTGCAATAGAATTCGGCATATTATTCTTGTCGCCAACGCACCTTATAACATTTGTCCGCAAGCTAACAGCGTCTTTGGGGCATAACCGATACGCTCGTCAAAACGAAGAAATAAGCAGAAAGTAAGTACAATAAGAGCAAGCGTATATAACCATCGTTGATGACTATTCATAGTAGCCCAAAAATGAGTAATAGCCAAGCTAGAGAAGTTCATTTTTTTTGATTTTGAGAGCTGAGAGTTACAATGGTTGGCTATAGGGTAAAAGAAATGGAAAATATCACTACATTTATATCTGACTACTTAGCGATTCAGGGTGCATTATATCGCCGTAATTGGGGAGTATGCTAGAAGTCTCGATAGAGGTTATTGTAATGCGCCCCATATAAATCTTAAAGAAGAAATGAAAGCATACAAACCTAGAAATTACCATGCTCTCTTACCTTATCTTATTATTGACAATGCTCTAAAATTAGTTAACTTACTTACTACCTTTTCTAACACTCAGGCATTAAGACGATTTGAGTACGAAAGTGGAAAGATTGCTCATTTCGATTGGCAACTAGATGATACAGTGATAATGATTAGCAATAGCACCGAAAGTTATGCAGCCAACATGACAATGCTTTATTTATATGTTCCAGAGTTTTTTAAGACTTTTGACAAAGCCATAGAGAGTGGTTGCGCAATAATCAAAAAGCCAGTCGAGAAGCAGGGTGACATAGATACAAGGGGTGCGTTCTTAGATTGTCTAGGAAATTATTGGGAAGTAAGCACAGAGAATAATTAATTATTCAAAATGGATAATTATGAAATTTAACGGAGGAAACATCACAGAAGAATTGTCGGAAATAAGGGCGTTTTACAGCAAAGCTTTTGGGTTTGGCGTAACATTTGAAACCGATTTTTATTTTTTATTACAGGCACCAAACCACAAAGCAGAAATAAGTTTTTTACTTTCAAATCATCCAAGTCAGCCACCGCTATTTCAAGAATCTTTTCAAAATGGGGGAGTGTATCTGACTATTGAAATTGATGAGGTGAACAGCATTTACCAAGAGCTAAAAGGAAAAGGATTTGAAATGTTAATTGACATTCGAGATGAACCTTGGTGCGATGGGCATTTTGCTATTAAAGACCCAAATGGTATGGGTATAGATATAGTAAAATATTCACCAACAAATTAAAAACATACATTAAGCAATATGACTACACAGACAAAAAATCCATTCACTTGGGTGGAAATTTATGTAGAAGATATGAGCAGAGCTCGAAAATTCTACGAGAATGTTTTACAAATAGAGATGATTCCAATGCATGCACCAGGCGAATTTGGTGACCTGGAAATGTTGAGTTTTCCATGGGCACAAGGCGAAAATAATATAAGCGGGGCATTATGTAAGACTAGCGCAATGAAATCTGGGGCGGGCGGAACATTGGTTTACTTCACGTGCGAAGATTGTGCTATTGAAACATCAAAGGTTGAAAGTGCAGGGGGCAAAATTTTGCAAGACAAGTACCCAATTGGCGAACACGGTTTTTGCTCAGTTGTAATGGATACTGAGGGTAATACGATTGGGTTTCACTCAGACAAATAACTACTTACGAATAAGTATATGCTACATGGTATACTAAGCGCAATGCAAGGTCAAAGGGAGGAGCTTTCGGCTATTTTGGTGAAGGCATCTAAACTTGTATCTACTTTAAATGGTTGCCCTCTATATGTCAATGGAGTATGTGTTAGTGATAAGCATTCAATTTTCATTAGTGAAATTTTGGATAGCAAAGTGCACCACGACAATTCTCTGAATGTTGAAGATGTAAGGGAATTTATGATGAAAGCCATTTCCATTTTGGATGGACAGCCAACAAAGAGGCAGGAAATGGAATGAAAAAGTGGAGCATTTGTTTAAAATATTTATACAAGATGAATTTGAATCAAAAAGTAACCGCTTACATCGATAATGCGACTGAAGAACAAATAGTCGTTCTTGAAACACTGCGTCGGCTAATTCATGAAATAGTTGGTAATGTTTCTGAAGAAATCAAATGGGGATTTCCAGTTTTTGCCGTAAACAAGGATTTTGCTTATCTAAGATTTGCTAAAAAGCATGTAACACTTGGCTTTTACAACATTGACAAAATTCAAGACCCAGACAATTTATTGGAAGGTGAAGGGAGTGTTTTAAAACACATTAAAATCAAAAATATAGACGATGTTGACTCAAAGGTAATTTCCCAATGGCTGATAGAAATAACTACCTGACAAGAGCAACCATCAGCTAGCATTGTAAATGGGGCTTTTGGCAGACAGTAGGTTATAATACCGTATAGCTCGCATCAAATGTAGTTGTTATTGTATATGAAGTTGATTCTAAATGGCCCACTTATTAAAATTGAAAATCGAGACTTAGAATTATTTAACATATCATTACGACATAGGTTAATATGTAAAGGGGGATGAACGAAAAGTATAAGTTAACAACCAAACTCAATTATGAGAAAAGCAATATTCAAAACAGGCATTAGCCTTGTCGCCTTAGCCTTTACAATTGTATTTTGTATTGTGGTTATTCCACCATTTATTGAGAATCCTGATATAGTTGCGGCGCTAAAAGCAGGATTTGTAAATCCTTATTCTTCAGGATACTCGACAGATGTTTTATGTTGTTGGGTAATTTTATTAATTTGGATATGTTACGAATATCCTAAAGTAAAATATGGATGGGTAGCTTTAGTATTAGGATTTGTGCCAGGGGTGGCGTTCGGCTTTGCATTATATCTTTATCTAAGGACAAGTCAGTTAGTTGAAGCAAATAATGCTGCAGATACTTCAACCTAGCGCATAAACCTAATAAACTAATTAGCCTAACAGTTTCACAAGGTATCAGCCAACAATATTATTGTTAGAGCAAAATTTTGAACCTGTAAAGCGACGAGTATTCATAAGGACATGGGATTATTATTCTATATGGAAAGATAGGCTCTATAGCTAAATAAGTTAGTATTTTGAACATTACAAGAATATATTGTTCACTTCAACAGGTCGAATAATTTTCGGTTATCCTAAATTAAGATTCTTTTACTTACAAGAGTCAAGTGATCAGTTTGGGTTAGGGTGATTTTGTAGCGCTCATAGGTTTCGAACCTAGAACTACAGACCATATTTGATAGGATTAAAGGAGGATAGTTGAATTTGTTGCCGCTCTATTTCACTCTTAAATCCAGTAGATCAATGCGTTAACATTAATTATGATTACCATACAGGCGGAGGGAATAAAAAAAGCCAAGCTAAAAAGGTGATTAGCTTGGCTTTTAAAGGTATGTCGTAAGTTCTAACTTAACAGTGATTGAAGTTTCATGGCTAAGCCCATGTCTCCTTTTATTTTTACTTTACCACTCATCACGGCCATCATAGGATTGAGGTCACCACTTTTTAGCTTGGTCAGTGTCTCGAGTGAAGTGCTAATAGTACAGTCAGCATCGCCATCTTCCATAGTTACTTGATTGCTGCCGCCCGTGCCGTCGATTAATAGGGCTTGGTCGTCAATGACTATTTTCAGTCTAGCTCCGATAGGATCAATGCCCTGTGCTTGAGTGTTCAATTGTTCAATTAATGTTGTTGCGTCCATTCTGTTTTTGAATTGTTATAATTTGATAATTGTTTCTAAGAAAAATGTGCTACTGCTTGTTCTTCGTTTACTATGGTTAATACTTCATCGCTCAGTAAAGTTTCAGCTAAGCCTAGCGTTTTGGTTAATTCGTACTTAAAGTAAAATTTCATCGTATGAATCTGACCTTCATAAAAGGACTCTGAACGCTCTTTTGTTCTTAAAATGAGCGAATTCTTAGCAGTAACAGCCATTTCTAACCATTGCCAAGCGATAACTACCGTACTAAACAACTCCATGAAGACCGTTGCATCAGCTAAGAATCGATCAAATTGACCTTTCATGGCAAAAGGTATTAACTTATTCAAGACTTCTTGAACTGTGTTGATCTGCAGGCTTAGTTGTTGTCCATAAGATTTAAATTCGTCGTAGGTAGCGGCGGCGCTGATCGTTTTGTTCATATCCTTGATAAGTTGCTCTAGGATCGCTCCATTCTTTGTCAATATTTTTCGACCCAATAAGTCTAGGGACTGTATACCAGTAGTACCTTCATAGATGGCTGTGATACGCACATCTCGATAATATTGCTCCAATGGAAAGTCAGTCGTAAATCCATAACCACCTAATACCTGCATTCCGTTAGATATGGAAATATTGCCCATCTCTGCAGGATAGGTTTTGGCTATAGGTGTAAGTAGCTCTAATAAATCGTGATAATACTCGCGATCTTCGGCTGTTGCGGCGTGATGGGATAGATCGTAATATTTACCGCACAAAGTTAATAGCGATGCAGAGCCTTCGACTACGGCTTTTTGGAGTTGAAGCATGCGCTGAACATCTGGGTGGTTAATGATTAGTGTTTGAGGTGCATTAACATTTTTGGCGCCTGAACGGTCCAACTTACGTCCCTGCGGCCGCTCTTTGGCGTACTGAAGTGAGGCGTGATAAGCTGATGATGCGATGGCTGCTGCTGTGAGCCCCACATCAATGCGTGCTCCATTCATCATCTGAAACATATATTTTAGGCCAAGATTAGCCTCTCCTACTAGATACCCCTTACAGTCATTATTATCACCAAAGGCCAAGTGTGTTGTGACATAACCGCGTTGGCCCATTTTGATAAACTCGCCAGCCGTAAAGACATCATTGTACGCTAAGCTGCCGTCGTCAGAGACACGTTTTTTAGGCACGATGAAAAGCGATATTCCTTTAGTGCCAGCTGGATCGCCTTCGATACGCGCAAGCAATAAGTGAACTACATTTTCGACACAATCATGATCACCTGACGAGATGAATATTTTGTGGCCTGTAATATTATAGCTACCATCATTATTGAGCCTAGCAGACGTCACAATGTCCGATAATGAGCTTCCTGCTTGAGGTTCTGTTAGAGCCATAGTTCCTTGCCATTTGCCGGATAACATGTTCGGTACAAATGTATCAAATAGCTCTTTCGAGGCAAACGAGCGAATCAAGCCTGCTGCCCCCGTCGTTAGACCTGTGTACCCCACAGCTGAATTATTGGCGGCGGTTCCTATCAAACCTGTAGCAATAAGCGCCATATGCGGCATCTGCGATCCACCTTGTTCGTAGTCAAAATGTGCTCCGATATACCCATTTTCCCCTGATTTGAGCATGACATTTTTGATTTGAGGATGCACTGTTATGTGCCCATTATCATATTGAACACCCTTTTTATCCATTTCTACGCTGTACGGATACAACTCTTGGTCGGCAAACTGTTTGTAGCTGTCCAATATCATTTCTATACTCTCTTTGTCATAATCGGCAAATCGATCTAGTTCAAGTACCTCGTCAAGGTTGTGCACTTCAGATAGCAAAAATTTTAGATGATCTAAACTTACATATTCAGACATGGTATTTACATTTAGTTGAGGATAAAGTTACTGTATTTCTAATTGGCGAACACGGCAATTAAGGCTATTGTTGCATTCAATATTGGCGCTTTTTGTGGTAAGGTCGTTTGCTTGTTTAACGGTATACTTGATACTTTGATCCACTATGCTCAAAAGTTTGATTAATTATGTCTACCGCCAAATAACTCTTGTATGTAGTAATTTCGCGTTGCAGAAGAATATCTATCCTTACAGCCGCCATGACCACTTCGCATCAAGCTGAGATAGCTGCCATCTGTGCGGCATCCTTCTAAATGATTGCGCTTGAGAATACAATGACCTAATTCGTGAAAGACGATATATTCCTTATAGGCGGTACTGCTATTAGCCCAAAAATCAGCGTCTATTGAAATGTACCGATCGCTGTTTCGATTATTGTATTGGCACAATCCTGCAATATCTTCTTCTTTAATTTGCTTTATTTCCGCCGTAATATCCCATTTTGCCAGATCGATTTGGATGCCTTGACTTAAGGCTGCTTGTTCGAATGATAATAAATAAGGAACCAATCGCGCGTCAATTTTGCTGTTAGACAGAGGTGGATCTTCAGAAATGTCTTCGTAAAAAGGAGCCGAGCAACTGTGAAGGCCGATGACTAGCCAGAAATAATAGGTTTTCATGTGCGTGCTGTTTGATGAAGTAGATCTGCTGCTCGATTTTCGTTCGTTTAGATATTCCAAAAGATAACGACATTAAGAGTGGCTACAAGTATGTCATTTTTGCCACCGACACCGACGAGCAAGTTAAAGTATTGCTAAACTAAGAAGCCGATTCCTTAGAACCGGCTTCATTTCACTGCATCAACCAAAAAATAAAAACTTTTCTCCTCCAAAGAGGTATATTTTTGCTCATTAAGAAGATAAATTTTCTCTGAGCTCTTTGATCTTCACTAGAATATAAAATTCATTAAGCTGTTTGGCCTAAGTCAATTATGACGCTATTTTAGCTAAACTTTGAATTGTATTCGTCATTTTTTGCACTTTTAACATTTGATCGATGATAATTTTTTTAATCCATCTTTTTTTCTTCTCTTGGCGGATAGAAAGTTCTGTCGCTTTGGAGCATGATTTTCATTTGAGCAAATGCGAAATTGATTATAATGCGGATACCCGTTCACTTGAGATGAGCTTGTCTATTTTTCTTGATGACCTTGAATTGGCTTTAAAGCAAGAAGGATTTGAGCAATTGGGTTTGTGTACTTCTAGGGAATCATTAGAAGCTGAAGGTATTGTCTTTGATTACCTAAAACGCCATATAACAGTCACTGTGGACGGTCAGGTCTACGATAATTTTCATTGGGTGGGCAAAGAAGTAAGTGATGATTTGGCGGCGGTCTGGTGTTATATCGAAGTGCTCGATGTTAAGCGGCCTATTAGTTCGCTAGATGTAAGATATGATGCTTTGATGGAGATATTTGATGATCAACAAAATGTAGTCAAACTTTCTTTACCCACGAACAAAAAGGCTTACTTTTTACTTACCACTAGAGATCGAACAGGCTCAATGCGATTGTGATGGCACTATTGTTTCAACATTTGTTTGTTCTTCCTATTCGTTTCTACCAGCGGATCATCTCACCTATTCTTGTGGGAATATTTGGTATGAGCTGTCGATTCGAGCCATCGTGTTCTCATTATATGGCCGACGCTATATACGAATGGGGTGTGGTGCGCGGTATTTGGCTAGGTATCAAACGCATTTTTCGCTGTCATCCTTGGGGGGACTTCGGTTCGGATCCTGTGCCAAAGAATCCCAAAAAGTGATTGTATCATTTTTCCTTAATTTTGTGCAGCTTAACATCCAAAACCCATGAATCAACGCCCTCGTCGAAATCGCAAATCATCAGCCATTAGATCGATGGTTAGAGAGCATAGTATTTCTCGGGATCAACTAATCCAACCTTTGTTTATTGCCGATGGACACAATATTCAGCAACCGATTGAGTCGTTGCCTGGGCAGTTTATTTGGTCTGTCGATAGGGTGATGAACGAAATTGAGGAGTGCTTGGCGGTGGGACTTGACAAATTTATTGTCTTTCCTAAAGTAGACGCGACTCACAAGGATTCTGATGGAAGTTATGGTTATCATCCGGATAATTTTTATTTGAAAGCGGCCACTACACTGAAGAAAAGATTCCCAAATATTTGTTTGGTCAGTGATGTGGCATTAGATCCTTATAATTCAGATGGACATGATGGCGTGGTGCGCAATGGCGAAATACAGAATGATGAGACGTTAGCAATCCTTCAAAAAATGGCTCTTGCTCAGGCAAACGCGGGTTTTGATATCCTAGGGCCATCAGATATGATGGATGGTCGTGTGGGGGCCATTCGACAAGCCTTGGACAAAGCTGGACATGAGCATTGTTCGATTATGTCGTATACGGCAAAATATGCCAGCGCTTTTTATGGGCCTTTTCGCGAGGCTTTAGATAGCGCCCCTGTAAGTAAAAAGGACATACCAACCGACAAGAAGACCTATCAAATGGATCCCGGAAATCAACGGGAGGCCTTAATCGAAGCAAGTTTGGATATGGCCGAGGGTGCTGATTTCCTCATGGTCAAACCAGCTATTCATTATCTTGATATCATTCATCTCTTACGTCAACATACACCATTGCCTGTAGTGGCGTATCATGTTAGCGGCGAATGCGCCATGCTTATGGCTGCGGCACAGAGGGGGTGGTTAGAATATAACTTGGCTATGCCAGAGACACTTCTATCTATTAAGCGTGCTGGCGCTGATATCATCATCAGTTATTTTGCCAAAGATTATTGTCAGATGTTGGTGGCTAGATAGCCTGTTTTATAAAATGCCCATTAAGCGCTTTGTTTCAACGGACGTCCCATAAAATATTTATCTGCCTTTTTCTTATGGACAAAAGTAATTCGCGAGACTTGGCAGAAAGTTTTTCTTTATTTCACTTCTTAGGCACTCGCGCCAATCGCCGCTTTTCAATTTCGTCCCAATTAAACTCCAACTTCTTGTAATCTTCTATTTCGGCTTTAGGGAAGGCAATTGTTTCGAGAATATCGATACGGCTTCTGAATTCTAGATTATTCAACTCAAAGCCTTTTTCAGTCTTCTTAGGTTCAATATAAATTTGGAGGCCTAGCCTGCCTTTAGGATCTAGCCAAGCGTAATCAAATCCACCGTTAGGATCCGAAGCGTTACTCGTTTCTAATAGATCAATATACTCCCAGTCTTCACGCCCTCCTATACCTGAACTGTACATGGTGATAATCTCTTTAAAGCGAATAGCATCGATTTTGTCAGGGTCAACAAATTGTGCCTGTAAAGGGCCATTTCGGTTAGTCTTGATGGCTTTTAAGACCACATCGGCATATTCTTTGGCCGATTGAGCCTTTTCAAAAGGCAAGTCCGTTATCACTTTGACTGCTTTAGGGGCGATTTCTACTTTGCCCCCACAAGCCAAAAGAAGACCTACACAAAAAAATAAGATATATTTCATTCGTATCTGTGATATCTGTTGAGCAGTAATAAAACTTTATTTATGATACAAACTTGGCTAATTATTCTGTTATGAGCAATATCATTGGCGAGTTTTTAAAGCCTCAGAGAACATTTGCTGTCATAGAAGTCTTGACATAATATACCTATGAGACATCTGCATTACTAAGAAAGGGTATTTTAATAATATCTGTGTTCTTTTGATTGACCCGCTAATTGTATCTTGATGCTCGAATGTAATGTGTATGAAAAATATTTTAGAGCAAGCCGAGTTTCAATCCAAGTTGTCGCAAATAGCCACGGAAAAATCCCTTCCGATAGAAACAGTAAAGGATGAGGCTGCGGGATATATGAAAGAAATGTTCACTGAGCATAAGCCATTGTATAATGCTATTGCGGTGCAAGGAATCCAGTATATATTAGGACGAGCCTATGATAAGACCATAGATGTTAACCCATCAGAAATAAAGGCCTTAGCGAAAGAAATGAGAAGACATTCCGTCGCTTTTGTCATGACGCACAAGACCTATATCGACATGATGGTACTTGGGGCAGTATTGGCTCGGCATGGCCTCCCTTTACCTTATACTTTTAGTGGTATTAATATGAGTTTCCTCGGAGTTGGGGAGTTTGGTAGAAAGTCAGGCGTCATATTTATCCGTCGCAATATCAAAGACAATGATGTATACAAAGCTACTCTGCGGTACTTTATCGCTAGTCTTGTGCAGCAACGAGCACATTTTATGTGGGCTATAGAGGGTACTCGTTCGCGAACGGGAAAGTTGGTGTGGCCGATGATGGGTATTCTTAAATACATAGTCGAAGCACAGCAAGATTCGGGTCAAGAGGTTCGGTATGTGCCTGTTTCGATCGTGTATGACCTTATCCCAGATGTGCAAGACATGATCGAAGAGGGACGCGGCAAAATCAAAAAGCCAGAAAACTTGCTTTGGTTCGCTAACTATATAAAGAAAATGGGTGATGGTTTCGGTAAAATATCGCTCAGATTTGGCTCGCCTATTGAGATGTCTGGCCTTCACCAAGCGTCTATACCTGACGATGAAAATAATGACCCTTCTTCTGGATATACTTTGCCTAGGTTTGCCTTTGAACTGATACATAATATTAATACAATCACTCCAGTCACGACAGCCTCACTGATCATCACCACTTTACTCAGCAAATTTGCACTCAGTAAAAAGGCTATTGAGCGTGATGTGATCGAATTAATGAAACATATCGAACGGCATCGAGCAGATGTTCTTGTCGATAGAGGAATTCCAATAGGGGAGAGTGTACAGTTGGCACTCAACTTATTGTTAAAGGCAAATTTGATTCATCAACTGTCAGATGGAATTAAAGCTAAATATGCCATTGTCACAAGCAATTTTTTGCAGGCCATCTATTATGCCAACATGTCGGTGCACCATTTGTACCATCGCGCATTTATAGAATTAACCATTCTCAAAATAGCAGATTTGCCTGGGCCTCAGCGCCAATTGGCATTTTGGGAGGAAATCATGCGCTTGAGAGATTTATTTAAATTCGAATTTTTCTATACACACAAAGCCAGTTTTTGTGATCAAATTGAAGCAGACTTATATTCTCTGAGCCCAGATTGGGCTAAAATTTTGTTTGAAAGTGATACAAATTTACGAGAGCTGTTGGCGGGTCAACCTATCTTGATAGCCCAGACCGTTTTGAGCATTTACCTTGAAGCCTACAAGGTCGTAGGTAAGGCTCTGCAAAATATTCAAGATCGAGATCAGATAGATGAGATTAGCCTCTTAAGGCAATGCTTGTTTTTGGGAGAAGAAATGCATTGGCAAGGTCATATTCATCGACTAGAGTCAGTATCTAAGCCCTTGTTGCAAAATGGCATTCGCCTTGCAAAGAATAGGGATATCATCCCTTTGGCAGGACAGTCCAAGAAGAAGCAAATCAATTTGTTTATTAAAGAATTAGAGGAAGTATCAAGGCGCTTGCGCGAGTTGCAGCATATGATTATGGACTTAGATAATGAAGAAGCCATCATTCCATTAGATAGGCAGATCGTTCCAGGGTCTAAGACAGAGAGTATTACTACAGAGGTTATACAAGGCGGCGAAGGAGCTCATATTGGTGCTTTTTTTGATTTGGATCGAACGCTTATAAAAGGCTTTTCGGCCAATGAGTTTTATCAAAGGCGCTTAATGAGCGGCAAAATGAAGCCTCGGGAGATAGCAGCACAATTTGCTGGTGTCTTGGTTTATGCGTTAGGAAATAGAAATTTTGGAGGATTGGCTACTATTGGAGCGCAAGGGGTGAATGGTTTGCGAGAGGAAGTCTTTATTGAGGTAGGAGAAGAAGTGTATCGGAAACATCTAGCCCAAGCTATTTACCCAGAATCTAGAGCCCTTGTAGCTGCACATATGGCCAAAGGTCATACCGTAGCCATAATCTCCGCAGCAACTCCTTATCAGGTCGATCCGATAGCGCGCGATCTGGGAATAGAACATGTCATGTGCACGCGCATGAAGGTCAAGAACGGTAAATTCACAGGGGAGGTTGAAGAGCCCGTTTGTTGGGGTGAAGGTAAAGCGCAGGCGGCTAGAACATTGGCAAATGATCTAGGATTGGATCTGTCAAAAAGCTTTTTTTATACGGATAGTATAGAAGATAGACCCTTATTAGATATTGTAGGGCATCCACATGCTCTCAATCCCGATAGGGATCTTTCTGCATTAGCCTTTGCCAATGATTGGCCAGTGACTAGGTTTAATGATGAGGTAAGGCCTGGCATTGCTAATTTTTTAAGAACGGGATTAGCCTTTGGTACCTTGTTGCCTGCCGCTATTTCTGGCGTTGTTTCTGGAACGACCACTTTGTCATGGCGCGAAGGAGTCAATTCGATGATTGCCACCATTGGTGATTTAGGTACGACCCTCGCAGGCATTAAATTAGTTGTCAAGGGAAAGGAAAATTTATGGTCACATCGCCCAGCGGTCTTTATCTTTAATCATCAAAGTAATGCAGACTTCTTTATTGCTTCCAAGCTCATTCGCAAGGATACTGTAGCGATTGCCAAAAAGGAATTGAAGTACACACCGATTGGCCCTATTTTTATGGCCGCGGGCGTTATTTTCATTGACAGAAAAAATAAGGATAAATCTATAGAAGCTCTGAAGCCAGCAGTGGATGTATTGAAGAGTGGAATATCCGTAGCCATTGCTCCTGAGGGAACAAGAAGTTATGATTATCAACTGGGTAATTTTAAGAAAGGTGCATTTCATCTGGCGATGCAAGCCGGTGTGCCGATAGTGCCCATAGTGATAAAAAATGCCCACGATGTAATGCCCCGCGGTAAAGCATTTGTCAACCCTAGCTCAGTCGAAGTTAAAATACTCACCCCGGTCTCAACGAAGGATTGGACAGTCGAAAACATGAATGACAATATTGAAAAAATTCGACAAGCCTATCTGAAAGAATTGGGACAAGTCGAATTGCCATTATTGATAGAAAAAGCAAGTAAATCATGAGAATTAAGGTATCGATTGTTGGAGGTGGATCTTGGGGATCAACGGTAGCATCACTCGTGGCCAAAAATACGCAAACGCTTCTCTGGGCACGAAATGAAGAAACGGTGCGTGAAATCAACGAGAATCATTCTAATGAAAAGTATTTGCCTCATGCTCGCTTGACAACTAGTCTGAAGGCGACGGATGATTTGCATCAAGCGGCCAGAGAAGCAGACGTGTTAGTGATGGGGGTTCCTTCTCAGTCCTTTCGTCATGTGCTGCACGAATGTAAAGCATATATCAGGCCTTGGGTACCGATAATTAGTTTATCTAAAGGACTAGAGTTAGGTACCCATATGCGCATGTCTCAAATAATTGAAGATGTCATGCCAGGCCATCCAGCAGGGGTGCTGTCGGGACCTAATTTGGCGCGTGAAGTCATAACCGGACAGGCCGCGGCTAGCGTTATTGCTATGGTCGATACTCAAGTTGCGAGTCAATTACAGAAGCTTTTTAGAACAGGCTTATTCAGAGTCTATACTAATCCAGATGTTATCGGTTGTGAACTAGGTGGCGCACTTAAAAACGTGATTGCCATTGCGGCTGGAATGGGTGATGGAGCTGGTGCCGGAGATAATACTAGGGCGGCAGTTATTACTCGAGGACTTGCCGAATTAACACGTCTAGGTACAGCGATGGGTGGTTTGCCCTCGACCTTTGCTGGCCTTGCTGGCATGGGAGACCTTGTGGCGACGTGCATTAGTCCACAAAGTAGGAATAGACATGTCGGCTTTCAACTAGGTCAAGGTAGATCATTGAATGAGATTATACAAGAAATGTCGATGGTGGCGGAAGGCGTAAAAACGGTGAGCGTTGTCATGGAGTTAGCAGAAAAATATCAGCTGGAGATGCCCATTTCTTATGAAGTATATAAGGTAGTGAATGAGGGAAATACCGTAAAAGAAGCCTTTAAAGGTCTTCTGCAATATAAACTAGGCTCCGAGGAAGATCCTGGTTAAGGTCTATGTCGGATAACACCATTCTTATTAGTCTATGACATAAGAGGCCTATGAGCATGTCTCCCCATATGTCTAAAAACAATTCCCACCTACTGACTTTTCATAGAAGGGGCACGGATCATGACTAGCGAAGGCCTTTATTTACGCTTTTAACTTTGGCAATTTGCTCAAAATGGAGGCTAATTTCATAGCTTTAGCAGTATCGCCTACTATTGTAATGCGACCTTGCACAAAGGCCGTCTGAAAATCTAACTCACCTGTACCTATGCGCAGGAGATGTTCATCATTAATGGTTAAGATGACATCAGCTGATCCAATTTTCCCTTTGCGGACAAGTCCTGGAGATTCATCTAGATTAAGTGACCAAAGTCCTACTTCATCATTGGCTAAAATCTTGAATTGAAACTTTCCATTATTCGATTTTATATAGGCAGCATTCTCCTTCAGCGCCAATCGTAGATGCTCAAATAGTCGATCAGAGGCCAGTTCAATTTTGCTGGTTTTCTTCTTTTTCTGCTCTTTCTCGTAGCGCAATACGTGTTCTTCTAATTCATTAGCTGACTCTCTAATGTAGCGTGTAAATACATCAATATCGGGCATGGAGGTCGCATCAGAAGTAGGACTAATAGTCAAGGTTCCATTATAACTCAGTACAGTGATGATTAATCCCATCCCATCTAAGATTGGAGCCATTCCCATGATAGACAATAATTTGTGCCCGTAAAGGTAAATCGGTATGCCCGGCCCAGGAACATTGGTGATGACCACGTTAAATACGGGATTGTGCAATTTGGCCATACTGTAGCGCGAGTATAATCGGGCGGCTTGATTAGCAATTCCAAAGGGTACTACCTCCGCGAGGTTTGACAAGGATTTTGCGCCAATGGCTCCTTGATAAGTTTTTCCTTTTAGTGTGTTCTCATAGATCGTCTCGAGGCGCTCAAGTGGATCTTCAATATGGGTTGAGAGCTGCACGAGCATCGACGATAATTGATTGCCTGCGTTAGATTTGTCATCATCGCCTCGCGTCGAGATCGGCACCATTGCCACAAGAGGTTTAGAAGGTAGCTGATTTTTTTCTATTAGGTATTTTCGAAGTGCTCCGGCGCATATGGTCAAAACAACATCATTCATTGTTGTACCCATGATGTTTTTGAGCTTTTTAACCCGATCTAGCGATAAAACAGCTGCATTCCATTTGCGCTGCGCTGATATGATGCCGTTTAACGGCGTGTTAGGTGCAGTAAATGGGGCAGTAGGTAAATCCATGCCTTGCATCCGCGTTACCATACCAGCTTTAACAGTTGCTTTTACTGTTTCGCCCAATATTTTTGGTAGTCGAAGAGGATTTTTGGCAAACTCTATAGCACTTTTAGAAATTAAGTCAAATTCGTTTGGTAAAAAACCAGGCTTATAAGGTTTTGGTGTGGGCAACTCTCTTGTTTCAGGCGACATTTCGAAGATAAGACTGAGCATGCCCGCACCCGCCATACCATCTATTGCGACATGATGCATTTTGCTAATAATAGCTACTGAGCCCGATGGAACTTGAGATACATTGTCGAGTCCTTCAACAAATACAAACTGCCAAAGCGGTCTGGATCGATCTAACGGCTCGCTAAAAATCTGTGACGCCATAGCCCGCAATTCACCCCAGCCTCCTGGCCTAGGCAGAGCGACATGTTGCAGATGTAAATCGAGATTAAAATGAGGATCATCTGCCCAGTAGGGATAATCAACACTCATGGGCACCCAAAGAAGTTTTTTTCTTAAGGTGGGTAATTGATGAATGCGCGACTGAAGTACTGCTCTAAAGGTTTCAAACTTTAATGAGCCCTCTATAATCGCTACGCTGCCCACATGCATCGGACTTGTTGGAGTCTCGGCATACAAAAAAGCTGCGTCTAGGCCTGAAATGGCAGTGAGTTTAGAGTTGTCGAGTTTTTGTAGTAGTTTATCCAGTATCATGGAGATAAATATAGGGTGTATTTAACTCAATCATGCGTTAAAGAAGATTATTCCGTAGATGGTTCACCTATTTTTTACGGATGTAGGTTGCGTCACCAAAAAATACTGTGTCCCTAGATAAAAACGAAAAGTTGGTATTGAACTGCCCACCGTCGCAAATCATGCTGAGGGTTCCATCAGCACAATTCGTAACGGTGAACGTGCAGATCATACTATTATAATCAATCCCAGAAATATCAAGAGTACCTTTCAAACCTCCTTTGAAGGCTAGAAAGCCTTCTTTGGTAGAACTGAAGTACGTTTGGTTTAAGGCTTCAGCTAATCGATCGCATGGGTCTGAGGAAGTTATTTGGGTATGGGACGACGAGGGCTGGCATCCCAGCAAAGCCATCATAGCGATGCAAACAATCAAAAAAGTACGTGCGTTTGTATCTTGTTTGGGCATGATCACATTACATTTGGGTTGTAAATGTACTCAATATTTTATGACTTCTGTGAAAGTGACCTTTGCGTACTGTAGCCCAATTTGTATAAAGATGGGGTAAATTTAATGTGGAGTATGGCTTTCTGGTGACTGGATTACAACGCTTATACATATTTGTCGACATTAAATTTAGATTGGCGATGATTTCGT
>CAZTSI010000057.1:0-9749 GCA_964616755.1 uncultured Saprospiraceae bacterium
TAGAGCGACGGTCTCCAAAACCGTAGGCTGCGGGTTCGATTCCTGTCTCCCCTGCCATTTTGGTGATTCGTCCCCAATTATTTAACACGTGTTTCTTAAAGTTATGGAAAGTATATCATTATATATTAAAGAGAGTTACAACGAGTTGCTTCACAAGGTGACTTGGCCATCTCTTCCAAACTTGTTAAGCAGTACGACGCTTGTCCTAGTGGCTTCGGCCATAATCGCTGCGATCATTTTCTTTTTTGATGTGATTGCTAAGAATGTATTGGAGACCATCTATACACTAGGCGCATAAATATATAGTGATGTCCGAAAATAAACGGTGGTATTCATTACGCGTTGTCAGCGGTAAAGAAAGGAAGATCAAAGAACGAATCGAACTAGAAGTAGAGAGATCGAATTGGTCGGATGTCATAACCCAAGTCTTAGTACCCTCTGAGAAGGTGTACAAAATCCGCAACGGAAAGAAAGTCATACTCGAGCGAAATATTTTACCTGGTTATATACTCATCGAGGCGGATTCAGAACGTTTTAGTGTGGAAATGATTCAAGGAATTGCCAATACTCCTAATGTTATTCACTTCTTAGGACGAGATAGCCCAATTCCGATGCAAGAGTCGGAAGCCAATCGGATGCTAGGCAAAGTAGACGAGTCTCAAGAAATGGGTGAATCAATGATTGAACCATTCTTAGTAGGCGAGTCAGTAAAAATAGTCGACGGACCTTTCAATGATTTTGTTGGGGACATCAAAGAAATAAACGAAGAAAAGAAAAAATTAAAAGTCATAGTCAAAATATTCGGTCGAGGTACTGAGGTTGAACTAAACTTCATGCAAGTCGAAAAACAAAATTAATCATGGCCAAGGTAATAGAAACATTTATTAAGCTTCAAGTTAAGGGTGGACAAGCAAATCCAGCGCCACCCGTTGGACCAGCTTTAGGTTCTAAGGGCGTTAACATCATGGAATTTTGCAAGCGTTTCAATGCACGTACGCAAGATTCCCCAGGCAAATTGCTACCTGTAGTAATTACGGTGTACAAAGATAAGTCTTTCGAATTCGAGATTAAGACTCCACCAGCACCTATCCAGTTGCTCGAAGCAGTAAAATTGAAGTCGGGATCTCCAGAGCCTAACCGAAAAAAAGTAGGTTCAGTAACTTGGGATCAAATAAAAGAGATTGCTGAAAACAAGATGCCTGATTTAAACGCCTTTACGTTGGAGTCTGCTATGAAAATGGTAGCCGGCACAGCGAGAAGCATGGGCATAACAGTGTCGGGTACACCACCTTGGGGAGCCAAAGTAGAAGCCGAAGCATAACGTTTATTTTATCATAAAGGGAGCTCTAACAATGAGCGTTTGTACCTTTTAAATTATTCAAATGGCAAAAATTTCAAAAAAGAGAAAAGCCTTGCTAGAAAAGATCGAACCAAATAAGCAATACGATCTCGCTTCAGCAATGGCCCTAGTCAAAGAAGTAAATACGGCAAAATTCGATGCTTCTGTTGACATCCATGTGCGTCTTGGTGTTGATCCCAAAAAACCTGATCAGGCACTAAGAGGTACCGTCACCTTACCGAATGGTACAGGTAAAGTAAAGAAGGTATTAGTGTTGTGTACACCTGACAAAGAGCAAGAAGCTAAAGATGCGGGCGCAGATTATGTTGGTCTTGATGAGTATATCACTAAGATCCAAAATGGATGGACAGATATCGATGTCGTGATCGCTGCGCCTAATGTTATGGCTCAATTAGGTCGAGTAGGTCGTATTCTTGGCCCAAGAGGTCTCATGCCTAATCCAAAGACAGGTACCGTGACACCAAACGTCGGAGCAGCAGTAGAAGAAGTGAAAGGTGGTAAGGTTGCCTTTAGAGTAGATAAATATGGTATTATTCATTCGAGTATCGGACGTGTAGGATTTTCGGCAGAAAAGCTTACTCAAAATGCTGAGGAGTTATTGGGTACATTGATTAAAATGAAGCCCTCGTCCTCAAAAGGTCAATATATTAAGTCTGTCAACGTGGCAAGCTCAATGAGCCCAGGTATTAGTGTTGATGCAAAAAGTTTTAAAGCCTAACAAATGAATAAGATAGATAAAACATCAGCAATAGCCGAACTTAAGGAGAGATTCGAGGTGAGTGACTTCTTCTATGTTGCGGACTCATCACAGCTTTCTGTCGAGCAAATAAATAAGTTTCGACGTCTTTGTTTTCAAAGAGGTATTACTGTAAAGGTTGTCAAGAATAAATTAGCTAAAAAGGCGCTTGAATCCTTCTCGGAGGAGAAAGGTTTTGAGGCTATTTTGGAGGTATTTAAGGGCCCTTCAACATTACTATTTGCTGACAACGCAAATTTGCCGGCAAAAGTAATCAAGGAGTTTAGAGAAGCCGGTGACAGACCTTTATTGAAAGGTGCATACATCAGTAAAGATGTATTTATAGGTGATGATCAAATAGATACATTGCGCACATTGAAGTCTAAAGAGGATTTGATTGGCGATGTATTGTTATTGCTTCAATCACCGATCAAGAATGTATTGGGCTCATTGCAGTCGGGGGGTAATACTATCGGCGGTATTCTAAAGGCCCTCGAAGATAGAGCATAAACATGGCTTCCAAGACCACATTATATATTATTAATTACGCGCCATTTTAACTAACGCAAAAAAAAAACAAACAATGGCTGATTTAAAATCATTAGCAGATCAATTGGTTAACCTTACCGTTAAAGACGTAAAAGAGTTAGCTGATATTTTAAAAGACGAGTACGGCATCGAGCCAGCAGCAGCTGCAGTAGCAGTGGCAGCAGGACCAGCCGCAGGAGGTGCAGCACCGGCTGAAGCAGAGCAAACTGAGTTTGATGTAATTCTAAAATCTGCCGGCGCCAACAAACTTCAAGTAGTAAAAGAAGTCAAGAATATTCTAAACCTCGGATTAAAAGAGGCAAAGGATTTGGTAGACGGAGCACCTGGAGTTTTAAAACAAGGTGTAAGCAAAGAAGAGGGTGAGTCATTAAAGGCTGTCCTAGTAGGTGTAGGTGCTGAAGTAGAATTGAAATAATTCTACAGCGCCGAATGACCGACTACCTGCAAAAATATGCATTGGTATGGCTTAGTCAGAAAAGTTTTCTGACTAAGCCTTTCGTCGTTTTACAAGTGAATAATTGACATTTTTTTAAGTTTAAATCCTGAGTGAATGTCCAACAACGGTTTAGTCCTTTCGTCAGCCCAAGAAAGAATATCCTTTGGCAAGATAAAATTACCTTCAAGTTATCCGGATCTATTAGAGATTCAACTACAAGGTTTTCAAGAATTTTTTCAACTTGAAACAACACCTGAGAATAGATCCAATGAAGGATTGTATCGAGTGTTTCAAGAAAACTTCCCTATAACCGATGCGCGAAATATTTTCGTTCTCGAGTTTTTGGACTACTTCATCGACCCTCCAAGGTATACGATCGAAGAGTGCATGCAAAGGGGATTAACTTATAGTGTTCCATTAAAGGCTAAGTTGAGACTGTCTTGTAATGATGAAGAACACGTAGATTTTCAAACAATTGTTCAGGACGTATTTTTGGGTAATATTCCCTATATGACGCCCAAAGGGACCTTCGTGGTCAATGGCGCGGAGAGAGTAATTGTATCTCAATTGCACCGTTCACCAGGCGTATTCTTTAGCCAGACTTATCACCCGAATGGGACGAAAATTTACTCTGCCAGAGTAATTCCTTTCAAAGGGGCTTGGATGGAGTTTGCCACGGATATCAACAACGTGATGTACACCTACATTGACCGTAAAAAGAAGTTTCCAGTAACGACACTGTTACGTTCTATTGGTTATGATTCTGATAAAGATATCTTAAATCTCTTTGGTTTATCCGAAGAGATCAAAGTGACCAAAACATCGCTTAAAACATCTGTAGGCAGAAAACTCGCAGCTAGGGTTCTTAGAAAATGGACTGAAGATTTCGTTGATGAAGATACTGGCGAAGTAGTAACAATAGAGCGAAATGAAATCATCCTTGAGCGCGATGTCGTTCTTGATGAAGAGAATATCAAATTGATAGGTGATGCCAATGTAGACACGATCATTCTTCAAAAAGAAGATATCGAAGAAGATCATAGTATTATCTATAATACATTACAAAAAGACCCGTCGAGCTCCGAAATCGAGGCAGTTCAGCACATTTATAGACAACTTCGTGGTACAGATCCACCGGATGAAGAAACCGCTCGAGGTATTATCGATAAATTATTCTTCTCAGATAAGCGATATAACTTAGGGGAAGTAGGCCGGTACAAAATAAATAGAAAGCTTAATGTAGCTATACCAGATGATCTCTTAGTACTGACGAAAGAGGACATATTGAGCATTGTAAAATACTTGGTATCCTTAGTCAACTCTAAGGCAGAATTAGACGACATCGACCATTTGAGCAATCGTCGCGTACGAACCGTGGGCGAGCAGCTATATGCGCAATTTGGAGTAGGTCTTGCTAGGATGGCTCGGACCATCAGAGAAAGAATGAACGTAAGAGACAATGAAGTATTTACGCCTATTGATTTGATCAATGCGCGTACCCTGTCCTCCGTAATTAATTCATTTTTTGGTACATCACAGCTTTCGCAGTTCCTCGATCAGACGAATCCATTGTCGGAGATTACGCACAAAAGAAGAATTTCAGCACTCGGGCCAGGCGGTCTTTCAAGAGAACGAGCAGGGTTTGAAGTAAGAGACGTTCATTACTCCCACTATGGGCGCTTGTGTACGATAGAGACTCCCGAAGGCCCGAATATCGGTTTGATTTCGACGCTGTGTGTTCACGCAAAAGTGAATAAAATGGGATTCTTAGAGACACCTTACCGAGCGGTTCTTGATGGTAGAGTTGTCGTGGAGGGTGAAGTTCAATTCTTGTCTGCTGAAGGAGAAGATAATATGAAGATAGCCCAGGCAAATGCTATCATTGATGAGAAGGGTGCGTTTATATCAGATCGCGTGAAATGCCGAGAACACGGCGATTTTCCTGTCTTAACGCCAGATGAAATTGAGTTTATGGACGTTGCCCCAAACCAAATTGTTGGGGTTTCGGCTTCTTTGATTCCGTTTTTGGAGAATGATGATGCCAACAGAGCACTTATGGGCTCTAACATGCAACGTCAGGCAGTACCATTGGTGCGACCAACTTCTCCAATAGTTGGAACAGGTATCGAGGCAAAAGTGGCGCAAGATTCACGAATGTTGATTAATGCAGAAGGTGAAGGGATCGTCGAATATGTGGATGCTAATGAAATAGTTATCCGATATGACCGAAGCGAAGAAGAAGACTTGATTAGCTTTGACAGTAATGTCAAAACCTACGAATTAATCAAATTTCAACGTACCAACCAAGGTACATGTATTAACTTAAAGCCCATTGTAAAACGAGGCGATAGAGTGCACAAGGGAAGTTTGTTGTGTGATGGTTATGCCACAGAAAAGGGTGAATTGGCTCTCGGTCAGAATCTTAAAGTGGCCTTCATGCCTTGGAAAGGGTATAATTTTGAAGATGCCATAGTGATCTCTGAAAGAGTTATAAAAGAAGATATCTTTACTTCATTGCATATAGAAAGCTTTGAATTGGATGTTCGTGATACCAAATTGGGCGAAGAAGAATTGACCAATGATATTCCGAATGTTAGTGAAGATGGCACAAAGGACCTTGACGAGAATGGTATCATACGCACGGGTGCTTGGGTAAAAGAAGGTGATATATTGATAGGTAAGATCACTCCAAAGGGCGAGTCTGATCCAACTCCAGAAGAAAAACTCTTGCGCGCCATTTTCGGTGATAAGGCAGGGGATGTAAAAGATGCTTCGCTCAAGGCAAAGCCGTCTACTTCAGGTGTTATTATTGATAAGCAGTTGTTTGCCAGAGCTAAAAAGGATAAATACCAGAAGGTTCAAGAAAAGGAGTTGCTACAACGTCTTGAAGATCGTCACATGGTGTCGCTCAATGAGCTTAAGACTATCTTGATAGATAAGTTAATGGCTCTATTAAAGAACAAATCTTCTCAAGGAGTTCGCAACATTTACAATGAAGAATTAGTCCCTAAAGGCACTAAATTTAATATCAAGATTCTTAAGGATCTTGATTATTCGCAAGTAGATTATACTAACTGGACAGGTGAAGATCCTACCAACAAAGCCGTTGCGCGACTTTTACACAACTATAGCATTAAAGTAAATAATGAGATAGGCAGATACAAGCGTGAAAAATTCAATATTAGCATTGGAGACGAATTGCCAGCTGGTGTTCTCAAACTTGCGAAAGTGTATATGGCTAAAAAACGCAAGCTAAAAGTCGGTGACAAGTTGGCAGGCCGTCATGGAAACAAGGGTATTGTTGCCATGATCGTGCGAGAGGAAGATATGCCTTTCTTAGAAGACGGGACTCCCGTAGACATTGTTCTTAACCCACTAGGTGTACCTTCGAGGATGAATATCGGACAGATATTTGAGACAGTTCTCGGTTGGGCTGGCGAGAAAATGAATGTGCGATTTGCCACTCCGATTTTTGATGGTGCATCTATCGATGAAATTGGTGAATATGTTACTAAGGCAGGTCTACCTGAATTAGGCCAGACGTACCTCTATGATGGCGAAACAGGTGATCGTTTTCATCAGCAAGCAACAGTCGGTATCATCTATATGATTAAGTTGTCACATATGGTGGATGATAAAATGCACGCACGATCTATCGGGCCATATTCACTTATTACACAACAGCCGTTAGGTGGTAAAGCTCAGTTTGGAGGTCAACGTTTTGGTGAAATGGAGGTATGGGCGCTTGAGGCATTTGGTGCTGCCAATATCCTTCGTGAATTACTCACGATAAAGTCCGATGACATTGTTGGCCGTGCAAAAGCCTATGAGGCGATTGTAAAAGGAGAAAATATTCCGGAACCAAATATACCGGAGTCATTTAATGTACTGGTGCATGAATTAAGAGGATTAGCTCTTGATGTGAAATTTGACTAACAAATAAATAAGTCCGATAAATGGCATTTACGAATAAATTATTAAACAAGCAGACGGCTGATTTTGATTCAATTACGATCAGTCTCTGTTCCCCTGACTCGATATTAGAGCGGTCTCATGGTGAAGTTTTAAAGCCCGAGACTATCAATTATCGATCATATAAGCCAGAGCGTGATGGGCTCTTTTGTGAGCGAATATTCGGCCCTGTTAAAGATTATGAATGCTACTGCGGAAAGTATAAGCGTATCCGTTATAAGGGTATCGTTTGTGATAGATGTGGCGTAGAGGTCACCGAAAAAAAGGTGAGAAGAGAGCGCAGTGGTCACATTAGATTGGTAGTTCCTGTGGTACACATCTGGTTCTTCAAATCACTCCCGAACAAGATTGGTTATCTTTTAGGATTATCATCAAAAAATTTGGAGTCGATTATCTATTATGAGCGCTATGTGGTAGTGCAGCCTGGTATCAAAGAAGGTGAATTTACCAAGTTAGACCTCTTAACAGAAGAAGAATACTTTGAAGTTCTAGACTCATTGCCTAAGGACAATAACATGTTAGATGATAAAGATCCTAACAAATTTATCGCCCAGATGGGTGCTGAAGGTGTAAAAAGTCTCCTAGAAAGGTTGGATTTGGATCAATTGTCTTACGATTTGCGCCACCAAGCGGCTACAGAAACATCACAACAAAGAAAATCTGAAGCTCTAAAGCGACTTAAAGTCGTTGAAGCATTCAGAGACGGAAATGCATCGATGGAGAATAAGCCTGAGTGGACTATTATCGATTATTTGCCCGTTATTCCACCAGAACTTAGACCTCTCGTCCCTCTAGATGGGGGTAGATTCGCCAGTTCTGACTTGAATGATCTTTACAGACGAGTCATAATACGTAATAATCGTCTGAAGCGCTTGGTCGAGATAAAGGCTCCAGAAGTAATCTTGCGAAATGAAAAACGTATGTTGCAAGAGGCGGTTGATTCGCTTTTTGACAACTCGCGTAAGTCAAATGCCGTAAAAGCAGAAGGCGGTCGATCACTAAAATCACTCAGCGATATTCTAAAAGGTAAGCAGGGACGTTTTCGTCAAAACTTATTGGGTAAAAGAGTAGACTACTCAGGTCGTTCGGTCATTGTAGTAGGCCCTACGCTTAAATTACACGAATGTGGTCTTCCTAAGGGAATGGCCTCAGAATTGTTTAAACCGTTTATCATCAGAAAACTGATCGAGCGCGGAATCGTCAAAACGGTAAAATCTGCAAAGAAGCTCGTCGATAAGAAAGATCCAATTATTTGGGAAATCTTAGAAGGACTGTTGAAGGGTCATCCAGTATTACTCAACAGAGCCCCTACATTGCACAGGCTTTCGATTCAAGCTTTTCAACCTAAGTTGGTGGAAGGTAAGGCTATTAGATTGCACCCCCTGGTTACAGGCGCATTCAACGCCGACTTTGACGGTGACCAGATGGCTGTTCACGTTCCACTTTCGCAAGCGGCTATCCTAGAAGCACAATTATTGATGCTTTCGTCGCATAACATGCTAAACCCTCAAAATGGTTCGCCTGTAACCTTGCCTTCGCAGGACATGGTTCTTGGTCTGTATTATATCACCAAGGCAAGAAAGGAGAATATTGATCCTAAAAAACTGCCTAAGTTCTATTCAGAAGAGGAAGTACTCATTGCATTTCATGAAGGAAAGGCTCAGCTACATGACAACATTATTGTAAGGGTTAATGTCGAAAATGAATTAGGGCAAATCGTAAAAGAACGTCTTAAGACTACTGTGGGCAGAGTAGTATTCAATGAAGCTACACCAAAGTCCGTACCCTTTGTGAATGAATTATTGACAAAGAAAAATCTTAAAACGGTTATCAGTGATATCATTACCCGAACGAACTTTAAACAAGCAGCGGACTTCTTGGATGCTATCAAAGACTTAGGGTTTTATTGGGCGTTTAAGGGTGGTTTATCTTTTAACTTGGGGGATCTTATTACTCCTTCGATTAAAGAAAATACTCTCAGTGAGGCACAAGGCGAGGTCGACGAAGTGTGGGACAACTATAACATGGGTCTGATCACTGCTAATGAGCGATATAACCAGGTACTTGATAAATGGACCTATGCCGATAACAAGATTACAGACTCTTTAATGAAGGAGCTAGCCGACCATAAAGGCGGATTTAATTCTGTGTTCATGATGCTAGACTCAGGGGCAAGAGGAAGTAAGCAACAGATTAAACAGCTCTGTGGCTTGAGAGGCCTGATGGCAAAACCAAAGAAATCAGGCGACTCAGGTGCAGCGATTATCGAAAATCCGATCTTAGCTAACTTCGTGGATGGTCTGTCTGTATTGGAATATTTTATTTCTACTCACGGTGCGCGTAAAGGTCTCGCGGATACAGCCTTGAAAACTGCAGACGCGGGTTACCTCACTAGACGTTTGGTCGACGTATCGCAAGACGTTATCATCATCGAAGAGGATTGTAATACGTTGCGGGGGATAGAGACTTTTGCACTTATTGATAATGACAAAATCATCGAGACATTGGCCGCAAGAATTATAGGCCGATTTAATCTTTATGATATAATTCATCCAGAATCTGAGCAAATTATCTTAGAAGCAGGCAACTATATAACAGAGAAAATTGCTGCGCAAATCGAAAAAGCAGGCATCGAATCGGTGAATATTCGTTCGGTCCTTACTTGTGAAACGAAGAAAGGTGTTTGTGCAAAGTGC
>CAZTSI010000057.1:9759-18881 GCA_964616755.1 uncultured Saprospiraceae bacterium
CTATGGTAAGAACCTAGCGACAGGAAGAATTGCTGAAGCTGGCGATGCCGTAGGTGTTATTGCTGCACAGAGTATCGGTGAGCCAGGCACGCAGTTGACACTACGTACATTCCACGTTGGGGGTATAGCATCGGTGACTAAAACAGAAAGCGAGCACGTCGCTAAGTTTGATGGTCTTCTTGAATTTGATAACGTAAGTACTACAGAGTTAGAAAACGGCAATAGTAAGACACACGTTGTTTTATCGAGATCCGGTGAGATAAGAATCTTAGACGAAGAAAACAAAAAGATCCTTGCAAGTCTTCATATCCCGTATGGCTCAACGCTTCATGTAAAAGGTAAGCGAAAGATCAAAAAGGGTGATATGATTTGCGACTGGGATCCGTTTAACGCAGTCATCGTGTCGGAATTTGGCGGTATCGTGCAATATGATAGTATTGAAGAAGGGGTAACTTATCGGGTAGAACGTGATGATCAAACAGGAAACGTAGAGAAAGTAATCGTCGAATCTAAGCGTAAGAAGCGTATTCCTACCTTAAATATCTTAGACGAAAATGGTGAAGTCCTCAAGAACTATAACTTACCATTGGGTGCGTACTTACAAGTGGAGAATGGAGATAGTATTTCTGCAGGTGATAAGATTGCCAAAATACCACGTAAGTTAGGCGCTATCCAAGATATTACGGGTGGTCTTCCGCGAGTCACTGAATTATTCGAGGCGCGAAACCCCTCTAATCCAGCCATTACAGCTGAAATTGATGGTGTTGTCACCTTCGGTAAAATGAAGAGAGGTAACAGAGAAATTTTTATAGAGGATGAGCGTACCTCACAGCGACGCAAATATTTGGTGGGCATGTCCAAGCACTTGTTAATCCAAGAAGGTGACTTTGTTCGGGCAGGTACACACTTAACGGATGGATCTACCTCACCAGAAGATATATTGAATATTATGGGGCCATTTGGTGTACAACAGTATATCGTTAATGGAATTCAAGAAGTATATCGTTCTCAGGGTATCGGTATCAATGATAAGCACATTGAAGTTATTGTTCGCCAAATGATGCGAAGAGTAGAAATCGAGGATCCAGGAGATACTACTTTCTTAGAAGGTGAGCCGATAGAAAAATATGACTTCCTTGCACAGAATGACTGGATTTATGATAAGAAGGTCATTATGGAGGCTGGTGATTCTAACAAACTTAAGCCAGGTCAGATCACGACAATACGTCAGATTCGCGAGGAAAACTCTTATCTTAAGCGAAATGATTTGAAGTCGGTAGAATTCCGGGACGCTGTTGCGGCTACGTCTAAACCAATCTTACAAGGTATCACTAAGTCCTCATTGGGTACGGCAAGTTGGATAAGCGCAGCCTCTTTCCAAGAAACAACCAAAGTATTGAGCTCGGCAGCCATTGCAGCCAAGCGTGATGACCTTGAAGGATTGAAAGAGAATGTTATCGTAGGTAAGAAAATCCCCGCGGGTACAGGGTTGCGTTATTACGATAAGATGAAGGTTAGCCTTAATGGTAATCCTGATACTCCCTTACTTGAGCAAATCGTAAATATAGGGTAAGACTTCTTTTAGTCTAAATAAATAATCAGGCGACTCTTTTGAGTCGCCTTTTTTTTTGCTGTGGTTTTCCTAAAATATATGTTAAAGAGAAATATGAAATTATTTCGTAGAGACTATATCAATCAAAACATATTACTTATATTTGTAATATGTTAACACATCCCAATCAGTAATCGTCCACTCAGGACAACAGTTGACCAAAGCACACAAACCGAACTAAGAACAATCTGTATTCGATAGAATACCCATTTTTAATCATTATCCGTGAGGATAATAGAACCTATTTTTATGATTTTTTATCAACCTCTTGTCCCAAGAATGGAAGATGGTTTGCGCCCTTTATTTGGGCGCATTCCATCTTTCTTGATGATTGCCTTTGGCGTGATGTCAATGCAGCTCATCGCTCAAGCACCCGCAAGTAATAGCGTATCTATGACTTGTTATGGTCAGATCAATATTTCTTTGCCAACAAGCGGGCGCTACACCGTGATGCCTAGTGATATGGTAAGAAATAGACCCATAGATCACTTGGTTGTACGGGTAGGTGATACTGGGGAGAATTTAATTGATTGTCGTTTTGTCAATCAATTGGTAAAAGTTATAGTGCTTGATACCCTCAACCACATTAGCTGTTGGGGAAACATTTTGGTCGAAGACAAAAGTCCTTTTTCCATTCAATGTCGAGATACTATTTTGACATGTAGTGCAGATCTGCAGTCTCAAAGTCTAACTTCACTTGTAACCATCACGGATAACTGCTATGATCCTAACGATTACACGATAACATGGATGACGGCAGAAGACGAAAAAGTCAAAGGATCAGGAGATACGACGTACATCCTTACGAGATATTGGACTGTACGACATCGCCCATCCGGTGAAATAAGAAGATGCCAATCTACGATATATTTGGTTCGTTTTGACTTGGCTAATATTGAATTTCCACCAGATATTACCCTTTTGGGTTGCATATCAAATCCATTAGATACAAGCATTACAGGAAGCCCCAGACCAAGTAGAGTTTTACTAGCGGCTCAGTGCGATATAGCTTATTCGACCAGAATCCTTTCAGAATTTCCTAAATCATGTACCGAGATCAAATATTTACGAGAGTGGACGGCACTCGATTGGAATACGAATGAAGAAAGAAAAGATACGCAGATAATCATACGTCGCGATACGACTCCATTTGTGATTAATGGTCAGATCCCTTTTAGCCTAGACTTTAATCTTGTCACATGTATGCAAGATATCATTATAGCTCAAGGGACAATCATTGCTGGCTGTAGCCCCGTGGATTCAAGCTATATTCGTATTCGATTAGATGGCTTAGATAGAAAGGCCGGCGATACTATCCGCGGATTGTCTGTCGGAACGCACGAATTGATCTATTCCCTAAATTCTCTATTCTGCCAACATCCATCCCGGACTGATACAATAATTTTTGAAGTTGGTAATAGTGGATTGCCTCCGGTGCTTTCCCCAAGCCACTTTTGGCCTGTGACAGTACCTATTGAGCAAGAGATCGATGTTGATTCTCTCTTCGACAAGGCGGGTATTGCTTCTTGCAACCCATTCTTTCTTTTGGCGCGCAAAGTAAACGGTCGTTGTACGTTTGACGTCTCTACTGACTTTTTAGCCGAGCTTAGATTTTGTTTTAATGAACAATTATGTAATGATGCCAGTGCTGTGGATTCAGTAGAGATAGAGGTAATTGCAGTAGATGCCATAACAGCTCAACAATCAAATGTCGTGCGCGTATGGGTTTTTCCACAAGATAAGGTGGTGCCAGAACTCAGTCTCTATTCGGAAATCACATTAGATTTGGGAACTGATAATATATTGCGTATTGATACCTCGGTAATAGTCTCCTTGTTTGGTGATAACTCGGGAAGTATTAAATCACTAATGATTACTGGTTCTGGCACTACACTCAGTGGCTCTGGCTCTATGATAATGTCTGGATCTGGATCCTCCTTGATGACGGGTTCTGGTTTTCCGATTTTATCATCGGACTTTACTTGCCACGATATAGGTACTTATGATATAACAGTGACTGCTATGGATTGCAGCGGCAATATGACCACAAAGATTACGCAATTGACGGTGACCGATAGTGCTAATAGTTGCCCACCACCTGCCATGATGGCGAGCTATGTTGGTGAGTTCCTAACGCTCAACGATCAATATGTGATGGGTGTCGAGCTCTTGTTAAAATCAACAAGCGATGCGCGAGTGGCTACAACGGGGACTTCTGGGATGGTTATCGAAAATGAGCTCATTCCAGATAGTGTGGACTATACCTTTAGTTTCGATTATCTATTGGGCACGAATTGGAAAGAGCATGTTACTGCTTCTGACTTAAGTCTGTTGCAAGGATATTTAGTGGGTGTTCATCAATTTTCTGACAGCATCGACTACTATGCGGCGGATATTAATGATGACGGAGTGGTAAGCGCATTAGATGTTATCGAAATGATCCGTATTATAACGAACCAAAATACTAAGGTTAGACAAGAAGTTGCGCCGTGGTTCTTTATCCTTGAAAATTTAGATGGGGTATATCCTTTGAAAGATCACTATCATAATAGCATTTTACACGGAGGGATGAATCCTTTTGTTTATCGAGTTGCCAAGAAGGGAGACCTCGATCGCGATGCTACTTTGAATCTCCTCCAAGGGCAAAACAGATCTTTTTCTTCGTTGATTTGGCAAAATGACTTAATAGATAATCAGACGAATGAGCTTCAATTAAAATTAGAAAGTAATGACCTGCGGGCCGTTCAATTTGCCTTGAGCATTCCAGCAGACAAGATTAGAGCCATTCATGCTCCAGATTACTATTATCAGATAGGGGCTAATGAAGTTTATTTTATAGGATATGATGTCAAGGGGCGATTTGGTGATATTCGAATTGAAATCGATGCATCCTTGAGTGAGTTGACGCTTAGTGACGAACTCATCGCAAGAGAGTTTTCTAAAAATGGTTCTGCCTCAGAGCTACAATTAAGAGAGCAACTAAGCTCAGGGCTTATTTCAGAAAATCTTATAGCTTTCCCAAATCCATTTGATGAATCGGTGACACTGGATATGACAAAGAGCTCATTTGGTTCTAAAGAACAGCTGCGGATTAGGGTTGTTGATGGATTTGGTAGAATTATTTATAGCCAACTTGCGCGGATGAATGATGCTAAAACCATAGTGATTAGTGATTTAAAGCATTGGTATTCAGGCATGTATAGCGTAGAAGTGATAGGTGAACGATCTCAGATAAAAACATATATATTAAAAATATAATATAAAAAATACCGTAAAAAGATTAATACAACATATTAAAAGAAATCTATATTTGTTCTACGAATGGAATAGATATCCATTGAACCTACACTTTCCTACCTAGAGAGATACATAGAGCCGTATGAGGCAAATATCAAGAGGGATCTAATGATGAAACGAGCTCCCATCTAAATACTTCCTCAGACTTAATAAGGTAATTTTTTTATTTCAATATGTCTTTGGCGTTGGCCAAAGACGATCAAAGCTTTATTAACTCTATTAAAAGTATCTCATGATGAAAACGAGTTTTACACGTTCTCTGAAGAAACGATGGCAAATGTTAGTGCCGTTGGTGTTCTTTAGTTTTATTTCTTACACACAGATGTATGCTGCATGTCCCGAGAAGATTTCGGACTTTGACATGACGCTAGATTGTGAGGCTCAATTAAATATTATTGCGCCAGCGGGGGTTACCGGATTGAAATTGGTCGTTTCTGGTACCGAATTTGATTTGCCTATTAACCATGCGACAAATATTCTTGCGCCGGGTCAAGCATTCAAACTTAAGTTTAAGTGCAGTGACGCGGGCAAGTCTGATGCGTTAATAGATGCGACATTTATTAACTACAATTTTCTTACTGGTGCTGGATCTGGCACATATGATTTTAGCGCAGCTGGAGCACCTGTCCTAAGGGCGAATACTGCTGGAACAGGAGGTACTTTAAACCTTGTTGTCACCAATAAAATTAAGCCCTCATGCCCAGGAGGCTCAAATGGTGAAATGTGGGTGCAAGTCGTAGGTGTAGGTATTGTTGATAAATGTAAGACATCAACCTTTTCACTTAACTTGAATGGCACGATTATCAATAATGTGGCCATCGGCGGAGTCGCTAAGTTTACTGGTTTGTCACAGGGTACCTATACGGCGACCATTTCAGGTACGACGTATTCTTGCCCTTGTCCGATGACTAGAAATCCTGTCACGGATATTTTACTTGATCCAGCGCTTGGCACTGTTTCTATAGCTTGTATAGACCAAATAAATGTATCTGTAAGTGCGAATTGTACAGGTCATATTGACTTTAGAGACATTCTACTTGGTGCAAACGATCCTTGCGGTTCAGTACCACCCATGATTGATCGCTTTGTAGTCTATGCAGGCAATGTACTGGTGGGTTCTGGTTCGGCGATGAGCAGTCCGATTTTGTCATTTGACGCCTCTAATTACTTAGACCAAAAATTGAAAGTTGAAGTGTATGACGACGATAGCGGCAACTGGTGCTGGGGCTATGCGCTCGTAGAAGACAAATCCCCGCCTATCATAACTTGTAATGACGGTGGGCCGAAGAATATACTTTGCTTGGATTTTGCCGGTAATCTAATGGCAGAATTGGAAAACAGAGTAACCGACTGTAGTGGCGTAGAAGATATCACGATCATTCGTCAAGAAACGAATGATGATTGTCCTCCAACTACTCCGGGTACTACAGTCCCTAATCCACAACAGGTATTAAAGACAATAACGTTTACTTATTTTGCTACCGACACGCGAGGTTTCAGATCTAATACATGTACAGATACAATCCGAATTTTGAGATTTGATCCTATAGCTGGCAATGAAAGGCTCGATTTGCCTGGCGTAATTATCATGCCTCCAAATTTTGTGATCAATCCAGGGGAAGGCCATAGAGGGCCAATAGACTGCGCAGATAATCGAATAGTTTATCAGGATGCAGATCGTTGCAGACCTGCTCCGATTGGATTGGCTGCCGGTGGTACTATGTTCCCTAGATTGAGATATTATACAACAGATGAAGTTGAGAAAATAGCAGATCTTTTCCCTGCTAACTATCCTAGTCCAAGTCAAGCTCAGGCTCAAACCGTGCGTCAAATGATTGAAGGATGTCAGATTGCTGTTGATTATCAAGATCAAGTTTTTGACTTTGGATGTAAAAAGAAGGTGCTCCGTAACTGGTATTTACGAGAGTGGTCTTGTGATGGTGAGCAATCTAGATTTTTAGGAATGCAGGAAATTGTAATCACAGATGATACTGCGCCAACTTTCACTACAAGAGTTCCTGATTTAACCTTCTCAGTAGATGCATTTGAATGTTCACGAGTAGTGGATATACAGCGTCCGACATTGGCCGATAATTGTGCTGCTGTAAATCAGCTAGAATTGAAATACTTAGTATATGATGAAGATTGGAAATTGATTGGTCCAGATGTAAATGCAGCAGCTTCTTTTAGATTTAAGTTTCCATTTGGACATCATCATGTAGTCTATATAGCCGAAGATCCTTGCGATAATGTAAGGCGAGATACGGCTGACGTATGGATTATTGATCAAACGCCACCTGTCGTTATTTGTAAGGAATTTTTAGTAATCGGGCTAAGCGCCGATGGATTAGTGAGAGTTCCTTTTAGTGCCTTTGACAATGGAAGTTATGATGATTGTGGTATTGAATCACGATGTGTGGTACGCATGGATGATCTAGACTTATTGAATTCTCTAGATACAGATAATGACGGAGAGATACTGTTCAGTACGTTCAATAATGCGGCAATTGCATGTGGGCGCGATTACAGTGCTTATGCCTATAAATATACCTCAGGGCCAAAGAATAACGGCTTGTACTACATTAATCGAGATGTAATCTGTACTCCGTTTGTTTCTTTCTGCTGTGAAGATAATACGGGTCAGAATGATGATATTATGATACAGTTTAGAGCCACGGATATTTATGGCAATGTTAATCAGTGTATGGTGTTCGTAGATCTTCAAGACAAGAGCATTCCTACAGTGACATGCCCAAGTAGCATTACTGTCGATTGTCGTCTGCCAATTCCTGGTTTTGAAGCGATTAAAGATAGATGGGTGCCAGCTGCTCAAGACGTATTAGATGGATTATTTGGATCTGTTGTTGCGCAAAATGATCAAAAAGCATTTGGCCTACCTGGAAAATACTTAATCTCTACTGGAAACTTTGTAGATGGTACTTACTTTGATAATTGTTTAGCTCCTAGAGTGGAGGTGTTCACTACCGGCGGGGTTGATAACTGTGGTTTAGGGATTATTCGTAGACGATTCAGAGCAATTGATGCCGATGGCAATATTTCCAATACATGTGAGCAAGTGATTACAGTTGATAGAATACATCTACTAGATGGTAGAGCTTTTACAACTGTGCCGCGCGATACTACGATCAGTGATGGTTGTAAGGATCCTAGTGTATTAGCAGAAGAAAGTTTCGGCGAACCATTCGTTGAGGATGAGTCTTGCAGTTTGTTGGGTCTTTCAGTCGAAAATCAAATATTCTACTTTAATTCATTAGATGATAATTCAGATGCTTGTTTTAAGATTGTCCGAACGTTCTCTTTGATTGATTGGTGTAGACGTGTAGATCCAAATTCTACTGGATTTATCCTAGATACGCATACTCAGATCATTAAAGTTAATGATCCTGAAGGTCCAGTCATTACTTGCGCTCCAGATGTTGTGGTCAACTCTGATGATTGCACTAACGCATCGGTTACGCTTTCAGCAAGTGCTACTGATGATTGCACAGCTGGTGCTGCTTTACAATGGACTGCACGGGTAGATTTAGATAGAAATAACGATGGCTCTTTCGACGACAGCTTTACGGTTTCACTTTCAAATAATAATAATGGTTCAGTCTCTCATACCGGCAACTACCCGATTGGAAGACACAAAATAACATTCACTGTTCGCGACAGATGTGGTAACGAAGCGACTTGTGAACAAGACTTTACGATTAATAATACGAAGAGACCTACTCCTGTGGCAGTAGATCTTAGAACGGTAATCATGCCTGTGGTAGGTATGGTAGAGATTTGGGCTGGTGATTTCGAGCGCAGCAGTTCGCACCCGTGTGTACCATATGACAGCTTGATGTTCTTCATTACCCGTGCTAATCAATCATTTGCGGAGAGAGTTACAAGTATGAGATTTACTTGTGCAACGCTTACGCAGGATGAATTGAAAAACGGTGTTAATCTTAAGTTTTTTGTGGCTTATCGTTCAGGTACTGGTGAATTAATTTCTGCCTTTACTAATGTTAACCTCAGAATTCAAGACAATACTGGTGTATGTAACCAGGCTTTAAGTACATCTGCATTTATTGCTGGTAATATCCATACAGAGTCTAATGACAATATTCCTAACATTTCTGTTGATCTAAGAGGCGGTAATCAAGGCGCAGCTGCGATAGAATCTTCAATGACGGACGCATTGGGTGAATATGCTTTCCCT
>CAZTSI010000058.1:0-18593 GCA_964616755.1 uncultured Saprospiraceae bacterium
AGAAAGATGTGAGGGGGCGATTCATATTTTTTAAATTTATTGAAATGAAAAGATTTTTAATGTTCATGGTTTTCTCTTTGTCCATTGGTTTAGGCACACATTCTGTTAATGCTTCCTCTTCTGAAAGTTTACTTGAAATGGAGTATGATTGTTCTGATTGGGCTTCGGATATGGCAAATTGGGTATCTAGTCTACACAACAATTGGACAATTGGATTTTGGCAAACCTCTTATGTTAACTCATATAATTGGTGTATTAATCAACCCCAGCAGTAATCAAAATTTGTCATTGATCCTGTCATGAATTGTAGAGTTCTTGACAGGATCTTTAAATGTTTTATATGAGACATATTATATTTATTTCAGTTTTGTGGCTTTCTTTTTGCGTGCCATTGTTTAGTCAGTACCAATCGATAGTAGTTACTTATGCAATAGATATAAAAAAGGATGGTAGTACCGCTGCGCCTCCAAACGGAGCAGAAAATGTCCTAAGTAAAGTTAGGGATATAGGTTTTACTCTGAAATGTTCATCAACAGAATCCATTTTTTACCCTATTAACAAAAGTGGTAGCGATGATTTCGAGAGTTGGATGGTTAATAGAGTGGCTAGTAGCGATAAGAAATACTATTTGAATAAAGTTAGTCAGCAACAAATATTAGAAGAGCAGGCGCGAATAGATATTATACATATAAAGGATAAACTGCCTACCTATAAATGGAAGATTACCCGAGATACGATGCATTTTCTTGGATACATAGCCTACAGAGCCATC
This sequence comes from uncultured Saprospiraceae bacterium, assembly GCA_964616755.1. Classification (GTDB taxonomy): domain Bacteria; phylum Bacteroidota; class Bacteroidia; order Chitinophagales; family Saprospiraceae; genus CAYNFR01. Next base: position 773 of record CAZTSI010000058.1, read on the forward strand.
GCAACTATTGATGATGCCCAAGTGATGAGCGGCCAACAAAAACCTAGTTATGAAGCTTGGTTTTTGCCCGATATTAATTACCCTTTTGGCCCTATTGGGGTTCACGGATTGCCAGGGCTTATCGTACAATTGGTAGGCGGACAGAGGGTTTTTAGAGCTGTAAAAATAGAATTTAGCACGTCAAAATTAGCGTGCCTTGAATATCTATCTAAGCCTACTAAAGTAATGACACAAGCGGAATATGAAAAGGCATACTAGCCATGCAAAGATACGATCAATGGATGATCCGTACTTAGTGCAGACAGGAAAATGCTTGAAGCCCAATTGGGGTGTACAGCACATTGTTCTTGCACGGCCTCAGATTAGGTATAATGTTGTTCTTCTTTCCATTTAAGCGAGGCGCTATACTGGCTGTAAGGTAAATGTGAAACATGTTTAAAAGACTGCACTATGTAATCATATTTTTAAACTGCCTAAGTACAGTGTACATATTGGGGCAAGAGTGCAGTGTATCCGGTCGCGTCGTGGATCAAGAAGAGAATGCACTCATTTCGGCAAGTATATTATCGTATAAGGATAGTAGCTCAGTCATATATTCGTTTGCTTTGAGCAATCCTGATGGGACGTTCAATTTAGCATTAGCATGTGAGGGTGTGTTTCGTGTCGAGATAAGTTTTCTTGCCTTCGAGCGGTATTCTGTTGAAATACAGATGGAGGATGTTTCTCGTGACCTCGGAGATATACGGATGAGTTCTGCCGATTTGCTCTTAGAAACTTTGGTTATTACGGGTAAACCTCCTCCTTCTTATTTGAAAGGGGATTCTACTATTTTCACTATTGATTCATTTGTCGTTGACAGTGATCGAAAATTAAAGGATGTCATTACAAGGATGCCTTTTGTGACCACTGATATGCAGGATAATATATATTTTAAAGGAAGGAAGGTCGATAAAGTCACGGTAGAAAGTGAAATGTTTTTTACAGGTGCCAGCTCTTTTGCCAATAAGTATATTCCTTCTAGGAATATTAGCAACCTACAATTTATCGATAATGCTCGCAGTACAGATTTTATGAAAAGTAGTCATGAAGACGGTGATCTTGTACTCAACATAGAGCTTAAGAATGATGATGATCAATTTTTATTCGGTGATGTATATGGAGGCTATGGTTTAAATAAGCACTACCGCGTACATGGTGATTTATTTTATTATTCTAAAAAATGGCGCGCTAACTTCATAGGAGACATGAATAACATTGGTCAAGACCCCGTCTCTATAATGGAGTATCTACGCTTTTATGATTTTAATATGTCAGATGTAGGGATGGGTTCTATTTACTCTGCTATAGCTGCACCTTCAATATTTAGTCTATTGCCCGATGGCCATGTGGCCGCGTCAGCATATAAATCATCCTTTTTCAATCTCACGGGCAATCTGTCGAGGAAGCTAAAGTTGAGCCTTAATTCTATGTTGTACCGTCATGAGATAAGCAGGCAATCGAGGGCAGATCGCAGCTATTTGCTGCCGGGTGCTAACCGTATTCGAGAAGTCTTAACCGAAGAGGATCGGGCGAATTTCACGCCCGCATTGGCCACGGCGAATATCGTCTATACCCCCAGCGAGCATTCGGTCGTACATTTTAATGTGCGCTATTTGCGTCCGAGCGAGCAACAAGTGTCACAATTGAATTCTATCACGACATTACAAAATCAGCAAATAGGCAATACCATGTCTAGCCATGAAGAAAACTGGGAAGGTGAGATAAAAGGAGACCACAAATTGTCGGCTCAGCTAACACATTCTTATATCGCAAAGTATAGCAGACAAACTAGGCGTCGTGGTAACGAATTTCAATTCATTGATGCTTCACAAACTTACTGGCCTTATATCCCAATAGATAGCACCTTGACGGCCTTTTCTAACAATTCTGGAACCTCAGAGACGGCCCGTGTTGTGAACAGGGCTAACCTGCGCTATTCTAATCGGGCAGTGCTCATGGGTATCATCGAGTATGTTCACTATAGCGATCGGTTTGCCTCAGAATTAGAGGTCAACCCTGATCTTGATTTGGCAGCTTTAGCAAGGTATCAAGGACAATCTAGACGACAATTTTCACTTATGCGGGCGGGGGTTGTCAATAGCCTTGTGCAGACTAACCTGCGACTCAATACAGGATTAAATTGGTATAATCAAACATGGAGTTTAACGCCGCGTAACCAATCAGCAAATCAGATATTGTTCGTTCCCTACATAAATATTAAGGCTACAGCCGTCAGAGTTGCCGAATTTACTCTAAGTTATCAAATGGCATCCTTACATCCTCAAATAGAGGATTATACTCAGGCGCTACAAATAGAGTCCTATAATCAGGTGGTCCTCGGAAATGTGAATTTGGCACCGACCCTTCCCCAAACGATTCATTTGAGTATCAACAGATCGAATTGGAATAATAAGTCAAACCTTCTGCTTACTATCAGCCATAGATGGAACCAAAATATAATTGCCAATAGAGTGTTAAATGTGGATATTTCAAGCCTAACAACTTATGAGCAAGACGGATATACTTGGCAAAGTAACTCATTGTTTGTTCTATACAGCAGATTGTTTAGTAGAGGTAAAATGTCAGGAAGTGTGATGTATCGCAATGAAGCTTCTGATCAGTATTTTGGGCTAGATTTGACCAAGATTAAGGCTTCTGTTTTGAATGCAAATATTGATTTTTCATATCCATTTGTGCCTGACAAATTAGTGGCATCGGCGGTGGCAACAGCCAGTCGTAATCAAAATACCTTTGGTGTTATTTCCACAAATTTGAATAGCTATAGTTTTATGTTTAATAGTCAGATAGACTTTTGGCGAAATATAGGAATGAATATTTCAGGCAGTTGGAATGCTTTTCAACAAGAAGGTGGCGAACTATCAACATTGCACAACATGAATGTATCGTTCAACTATCGCTTGAACAAGCTTATCGATATTCGATTGCGGGGATTAAATTTGTTGAGTAATAATTTTACTCAGACCAATACCGCGACGAGTGCCTTTCTCGAACAGAAGAGATCCGAAGGCTTAGGCCGATTTGTGCTCTTTGAAATGATCTATCATTTGTAAACGATTCGAATAACTGAGCGTCAAATTTATGTTCTATATTTCGGTAATGGAGAATTATTACCATATAATTGCCCTAGCGTAAAATGAGAATCTGAGTAGCAACCCTTTTGTTATGAACTAATGATAGGTTGCGATTATGTATTTAGGTAGGTGTTGATGATCAATGGCAGACTTGCGACTATATTGTATAGCACAATGAATCGCATCAGGAGGCATCCCAACTCCAATGGGTTATATTTATCAGCATTTAAAGTAGCAATAATAGGGGTCTGAAATTTCAAATCTTCGTTTCAACAATACAACATACAAACCAAGGCGCACAGCCAAATATCATAATAACACCCTGATTTTCCTCAAAAAAAATGAATCCTAAGACTGTCCAATAACCATGTCGATCCTAATTGTACCATTTGATTTCTGGGCTTTCTAGCTACCCAACCCTTTATCTACGGCCCTTGCTATGCCGTTCTTTTATTCACCGATATCCCCCAATTCCACCCCTTCTGAATAGGCCATTTTTACGTTATGTTGGTGAAATGCATTTTTTATGGCTTGATTGATTTCATATGAGGCCGGCCAAAAGTTATCGGGCAATACAAATGGCTTGATCCCGATGGTAATAAAGTGAGTGTCATACTCTTCGATGCCAACAATAGGCTGCGGATCATTCAGTACAAATTGATTCTTTTGTAATACTTCATCAATGATCTTCTTAACACGAGGAAAACTTTCAGAATAAGGGATAGCCATCTTTAATTCTAGTCGCGTCATGCCTTTTTTAGAGAAATTAGTCACGATGTTTTCGGTTACTTGACCGTTCGGAATAATCAAAGATTTTAGTCCCGGTGTGATAATGATGGTATTAAAAATTTGAATCTCCTCCACTTTGCCAAATTTGCCATCAACTTCTATCCAATCTCCTACTTGGTAGGGTTTGAATAGCAAAATAATTATGCCCGAGGCAAAATTACCCAAGCCACCTTGTAACGCCAAGCCAACAGCAAAGCCTGCTGCTGCTAATATGCCCACAATGGCAGAAGTATCAAACCCAAGGAGTCCTGCTGCAATAAGTACCGCCATCAACTTGACCAAACTCGTGGCAAACGATACAACAAAGGAGGCAACACCCACCGAAAGACTAGACTTATGCAAACTGGCCGTCAGTATATTAGTCAATTTGTTAGCTATCCAAAAACCTAAAATGATCGCAAGAATGGCCATCAACAAGCTAGGTAAAAAACCTACAATAGCCTCTACAGTCGTGGTAATATAGCTTGATATATTATTTGTCATCTTGTTGATATTATGGATGCTTTATATTTTTATTCGAGTGGTCGATAGATCCAGATAATAGAACTTGGTATTTGCTTTACTGTCGTAATCTTTTGATTGCTGGGTATAGAATATTCTTCACTTATTTTCTTTATATCGGCTAATTCTGTGAGCATAAAATTCCAACCCGCTTTCAGGTTCAAATTGTAAAAAATGGACTCTTGTATTTCTTCCTCATCATGATCTATAATACACTTTCCAGTCATACTGGTCGGCTTGTCTAGATATAAGAAATTCAAAAAAGAGCCCGGCACCAAAGGGGCATAATACAGCTCATCGAGCCAATCTTGTAATTTAGGGTCTGATACCGCGTATAGCAACCCAATAATCGTCTCGTCCTTGTAGAGAAAAATATTTTCAACCGTCAACAGTTGTGCCATGGAGTCACTAAACACAAGACTGTTTTGATCGCATTCTATTCGCAAGCCTTCTAACATATCGGTATTCCATAATGTCTTATTTTCAACCTCCATTGAGGCAAGATCAGGAAAATTGATTGTAAATCGACCGTTGCTATTGACTGTGCCCAAGACAACACGTTGTTCTAATCCGTATGGGAAAACCACAAGTTCAGCCGCGCCTAATTGATAGTTTTGAATGCTGGAACTATATTGAGCGGTAACAAAAAGGGGCAGAACGAAAAAAAATAAAATGATCCGTCTCATGCTGTCACTTGGTATTGCGAAGTCGAATATAGAGTATCTCACCTATTTCAACCAAATAAAGACGATTGATCCTGAGTTTGGTCACTAGGTTAAATGTTGTAATGCTATTTTTATAATTGCCTCAACGGGCTCGTTGGCATTCGATGTTAGGGAGTCGAGCACTTTTTGCACTTTGGCCCGCTGAAAACCTAGGGCAACAAGGGCAATTAAAGCTTCATTTTGATGATTAGATGAGCTATGACTAGTCACCTCTGGGCTTGTTTCAAGTGAGTACACTTTGTCCTTTAGGTCTAAGATAATTCGCTTAGCGGTCTTTGGTCCTACTCCTTTTACTTTTTTGAAAGCAACGTCATTATCCATCAATATGGCCGACTGAATTTCTCGTGGGCTCATCGACGAAAGGATAATCCGAGCGGTATTGGGCCCTACTCCTGATACTGATATTAGGTGAATGAACAATTGTTTTTCATCCTCAGTTGCAAAGCCCCATATGCTTAATGCATCGTCTGTAACATGAAGGTGAGTAAAGAGTTTTGCTTTTTCGATGGCCTCTATTTGGGAGAAAGTATGTACAGAAATGTGAATAAGATAGCCGACTCCGTTCACATCTATGTAGACTTGTGTAGGCGATTTGTAAGTTAGGTTTCCTTGAAGATAAGCGTACATATGGATAAATATCTGGTACAAAGGTACACTTCGTCATGCACTTTTAGCAATTTGCCTGCGCCACTGCTTGAGAAAACTTATGTCTGTGCTGCGATGAAAAGATGGTATTCTTATGCTCTTTATAAATGGCGTATAAAAAAGTGATACCTTCGCCACTTCGATAGTTATCTGTCACGAATGAATATCCTTTTGATTGGTAATGGAGGCCGTGAACATGCCTTGGCCTGGAAAATTAGCCAAAGTCCCCTCTGTTCAAAATTGTTTATTGCTCCAGGCAATGCTGGTACTGCTGAACACGGTAAAAATGTTGATCTAGATATTAGCGATTTTGAAGAACTCCATGACTTTATCACTGACCAAGAGATCGAAATGCTTGTGGTAGGTCCTGAGAAGCCTCTAGTAGACGGCATCGCGGATTATTTCAAAGAAGAATTGCCTGCACTAATGGTCGTTGGGCCTTCAAAGCAAGCTGCCGCTCTGGAGGGTAGCAAGGCGTACGCAAAGGAGTTTATGCGCGAAAACAGGATTCCAACAGCACTGTACGTTGAAGTAACTGCCAAGACTGTAGATGCAGGTATACACCATATTCTAAACCAACCGGGGCCTTATGTACTAAAAGCTGATGGCCTTGCCGGAGGCAAAGGAGTCTTGATCATACAAGATAGGGATGAGGCAATCAAAGAGCTAGAGGCTATGTTGGGCGGCAAATTTGGCCGCGCCAGCCACACCGTGGTTATCGAGGAATTTTTAGACGGCATTGAGTTTTCGGTCTTTGTACTTACAGATGGACAATATTATATGGTATTGCCCGAGGCTAAGGATTATAAGCGAATTGGTGAAGGGGATACCGGATTGAACACAGGTGGTATGGGGGCTGTTTCGCCAGTGCCTTTCATTAATTTTGAGATGATGCAAAAGGTCAAGAGTCGCATTATATTGCCTACCCTCAAAGGCCTTGATGAGCGCAATATCGATTATGTGGGCTTTATCTTCTTCGGCCTTATATCAGTGAAGGGAGAGCCATTTGTTATAGAATATAATTGTCGGCTAGGCGATCCAGAGACGGAAGCTATATTGCCGCGAATTCAAAATGATATTGTGGAAATTTTCCTCGCTTTGTTTGACGATAGTTTATATGAGATACCCCTGGAGTTGGATAAACGAACAGCCGCAACCGTGATCATGGTGTCCGGTGGATATCCTGGAAACTATGGAATTCATAAACCTATCCGAATAAAGACTCCCGAAGAATCCATTATTTTTCACTCAGGTACTAAGCGCGGCCCAGAGGGTCAGTTGCTGACAAATGGAGGTAGAGTTTTGGCTATTACGAGTATGGGCGAGAATCACCATGCGGCGGTAGCCGCCTCTATTCAAGTGGCTGAGAGTATCGAGTACGACCAAAAATATTATCGACGAGATATAGGATTTGATCTTTAAGCTTTTCTTTATACCTAAACTTGTGGCATGATCGTTAGCTTGATACTGAATTTTTTTTGTTTTAACAACGTTACAACGGCTTAGAAAAGCAATTTCTTGAAGTATATATCCATGAAATTTTTATCACTCCTCTTTTTTTCCTCCTTTACACTGGCTTGCATTGCGCAGTCAGATCCGACACTTGTTAGAGTACAAGATAATTCTGTGGCCCTTTCGGAATTTATCTACATCTACGAGAAAAATAATCGCGAAAAGGCTGACTATACCCAAAAAAGCGTTGAGGAATATCTCGATTTATACATCAACTTTAAGCTAAAGGTGCAAAAAGCCCGAGATCTCGGCTATCATGAACGAAGCAGTTATAAAGAAGAATTGGCTGGATATCGACGCCAGCTTTCTGACTCATATGCTCTCGAAAAGGAAGTGATCGATAAAATCGCAGAAGAAATATTTGGACGTAAACAATATGATTTGTCTTTACGGCATATTTTAATTCAACTTGGACCAAATCCTTCAATGGCGCAGCGCGAAGAGGCGCTTTCTAGAATGAAGTTAGTACAAGAGGAAATCTCCGCAGGCATGAGCTTTGAGACAGCCGCCCGCGAATATTCTGAGGATGCCAACAGTTCAGCGATTGGCGGAAGCATTGGCTACCTCACAGCTACATTGCCTGATGGGTATTTAGACTTTGAAAATAAAGCATATAACCTACAGATCGGCGAAATCTCCGATCCTGTCATCACTGAATTGGGCGTTCACTTGATCAAATTAGTTGAAAAGAGACCAGCAAGAGGCACGATTGAGGCCGCCCATATTTTGATTCGCAATAGGCACAATGGCATGATAGTTCCTGATGCAGAAGCCCGATGTCGCGCAATCTATAAGGCGCTACTTAGTGGCGAACAAAGTTTTGAAGATGCCGTCATACAATATTCAGAAGATGCACAATCAAAGACGGTCAAAGGAAGATTGGGATTTTTTGGTATAGGTCAATATGAACAAAGTTTTGAAGATGCAGCCTTTATGATACCCAACGATGGAGAATATAGCAACCCATTTGAGAGTAGCGTCGGTTGGCATATTATCAAACGGATCAGCAAGCGCCCACCAGCGGATAAGGCCAATATCAAGCAACAAGTGAAAGCCAATGAAATGGGCGTCCGCTATCAGTTGCAAAAGAGAATAATGACCGATCGCATCAAAAAGGAAGCTGGATTTGTTCAAAATGATCAGGCGCTAAAGGTGTTTAGGGATAGCCTCGATGACACTTTTTTTGATTATGATTGGGATATGTCGATGCCTAAAATTGAAGCATTCCAGTTGAACAAACAGTCGTATACACTTCAAGATTTAGCTGAATATGCCAAGACGCAGTCAAAGATTAGGATGAGATCCGTTGGCCAACTGACGGTCGATGAACTATTAGAATGGATGGTCGAGAGTTATAGTGCTGATTTGGCTATCAAATATTCAGAAAGTCAATTAGAGAGTCTGTATCCGGATTTTAAAAATCTCATGAGAGAATATGAAGAAGGCATACTACTGTTTGAAGTAACCAAAGATTTTGTATGGGACAAAGCAGCCTCTGACACCGCTGGATTACAACAATTTTTTCTACAGAATCGCGACAGATATCATTGGCAACCAAGAGCTAAGCTTACGACGTATTCAATCCGTTCAATTGATCCAAATACTATTTCCGCCATTGTAGCTATGGCCAGAACGAATAGCCCTGAAGTAGTCAAAGAAGCCTTTAATGCAGAGGCCTCCTTGGTCATTGCCGAAACAGAGGTGTACGAAGAAGGCAGTGAGTTCTTAGAGGGATTGTCTTGGATCATAGATGTAGCAGCAGCGCCTGTCTATAACAATGGACTGAAGGTCACAACCTTTAAGAAAATGGAAGAAATTTATCCTCCTGCACCAAAGGAGTTTAGAGAGGCGAAAGGCTATATCATCAGTGATTATCAAGAAAGCATAGAAAGGGAATGGATAAAGGCCCTCAAAAAGGAGTACAAGGTAGAAATCAATAAAAAGACGCTCAAAGCGATTATTAAATAGTCTGCCATCCGTATCATGCCTTTTTCACTCCAACCATCTAAGCTTTCTGCCTTCTTATGCGCATTATTTGTAATAGGGGCATTGTCTTATTGTGGCGGCAACCATACAAAAAAAACAGAAAGTCAAGTCATTGTCGCTGTCGATAATCGTGTGTTGACCATTGACAAAATACGCACGCTCATTCATCCTCAAGCCACTGCAGTTGATAGTCTAGCTATCTTCAATGCCTTTGTCGACAATTGGATTCGAGATCAACTGTTAATGCGAGAGGCATCAAAACTATATGCCACAGATATTGAGATAGAACAACTCGTGCATGATTATCGCGAAAGTCTCCTAAAATTTCGACTCGAAGAATCCATCATCAAAGAGCGCTTTGATTCGACCATCACGGCTAACGATCTTTACGCATTCTATAACCAATATAAGACGCAATTTATCTTGAGGGATCCTATATATCGATGCCTTATGGTGCAAATGCCCTCGGACCATTCCGGTCTGAAGCTGCTCCAAAAGGCTTGGAAAGAAAGGGATCTTGCTTATATTGCCAAGATTGGAGAAAGTTTTGTGTTATCATCTATTATTGATACAACACAATGGTATACATGGTCTGAAATTGATGAGCGCTCTTCTGGATTATTTACAGATCCAGTCAATAAAAGAGTTTGGGAGCAAGAAAAGACTTCAGATTCGCTTCAAGGCTACTTAAAAATCATCGACACCATCGACAAAAGCGAGGTTTCGCCGTTATCATATATTCAGGATCAGTTAGTAATGATGATATTGCATACGCGCAGAAAAAAAATCATTGAGGACTATAGACAAGAACTATACAATCAAGCCTTAAGAAATAATGAAATAAAGCTTTAAACATACATGGTATGAGAATATTGATGAGTTGTATTACCCTCCTTTTGCTTCAAAATCTGTGGGCTCAGTCGCCGATGGTCTTGGATCAAGTCGTAGCGAAGGTAGGGAAAGAGTATATCCTTTACTCTGACATTCAAGAGCTATATGTATATGCCAAATCTAGAAATCCATCTTACGGCCCCGAATTGCAATGCGACATAGTTGATCAGCTGATTAGCAAAAAGTTATTGCTCGACCAAGCTGCTTTGGACAGTATTTTTGTGTCAGATATTGAAGTAGAAGTAGAGCTAGACCGCAGAATGGAGATGGTCTTGCGCCAGATGGGTGGTGATGAGGACAAGTTTCTGGAAATATATGGCAAAACTATAGTGGAGCAGAAGGAAGAGACTCGCGAGGCCACCAAAGAACAAATGATCGAACAGCGCATCCAAGGTACGTTGATCAAAGATGTAGATATTACTCCAAAGGAAGTCGTCGCGTTTTTTGATCAAATACCTAAAGATAGTCTGCCATATCTCAATGCAGAAGTGGAAATAGGTGAAATTACGATTAAGACGATTATTAGTGAAGAAGCAAAAATGAAAGCCCGTGAGAAACTAGAGAAAATACGTGCGCGAATCGTAGATGGCGGGGAAGATTTTGGCGAATTGGCGTCCATTTTTTCTGATGATCCAGGAAGTGGTCGTAATGGCGGTGATCTAGGTTGGGGCAAAAGGGGCTCTTATGTACCTGAATTTGAAGCAATGGCCTTCAGTTTGGATGTCAACGAAATCTCGGATATCGTAGAGACTGACTTTGGTTATCATTTCATGCAATTGATAGAACGACGCGGTAATGCCATCCATCTGCGCCATATACTTGTTAGACCAGAAGTAGCCCAAGAGGATATAGACATAACAAGGCGATTTCTTGATAGTGTGCGCACCTTATTGGTCAACGACAGTATTGGTTTTGAGCTGGCAGTAAGACGTTTTTCAGATGACAAATCGCAGAGCTATAATAATGCTGGTAGACTAATTAACACAGACTCAGGTGACTCATTTTGGGAGACGGCTCAACTACCGTATCAAATTTATTTCGCCATCGAAAATTTGGGCATAGGTGAATATTCTGAGGTTTTGGAATTGACCGAAGGCGACAACAAAATATTCAAGATCATTCAACTTCAATCAAAATCAAAACCGCATATCGCGAGCCTTACGACAGATTATTCGCGCATCAAGCAATTTGCAAAAGAGAGCAAGAAGAATCAAGCCTTCAATGAATGGATGGAACGAAAGATTAAAAATACCTTTATCGAAGTCATTGATGATTTAAAAGTATGCTCCAATATTGATAAATACTTGTTGGTGGGCGATATAGAACCGTAAGACGAGATCTTATGGCCTCCCTTATCACTACACAGGGTATTATTTGTCGGGTTGTTCGTTATGGTGAGACGAGCCTAATTACGGATATATATTCACCGGATCTTGGTTTACAAAGTTATATCATTAACGGGGTCAGAACTAACAAGTCCAAGACTGGGGCTGGTATTTTGCAAGTGATGAATATCGTTCATTTCGTCGCCTATCATACTCCAACAAACTCTAAGCTTTCGCGACTAAAAGAAATTCAATTAGCTCATGTTTATCAACGGCTTACCTCAGACGTGGCTCGAAGTGCAATAGCAATGTTATTAATTGAAATTTGCCGCTATGTTTTATGCGTCAGTGATGACAATGAATCCGTATTTGCGTTTATCAAAGAGCGTTTGATTTCCTTGGATATTCAGACGACAGGTATTGGTCATTTTCACATTTTGTTTTTAATTGATTTAGCGCCATTATTAGGTTTCGGAATCCATCAAAACTATTCTCTACAAGAGCCTTATTTTGATCTTCGAGAAGGGGGCTTTTCGCCTCTTCCAAGCGAACGGCGCTATGCTATGAATTTAGATGCCAGCGCGCTGTTATCGCGATTTTTGGCAAATGATTATCCGCCGACATCACGTATTCAGCGTCGATTATTATTGGATAAATTGATCGATTTTTATCGCTATCACATACCAGGATTTGGTGAATTAAAGTCCTTAGCGGTACTTCATTCGTTGTATGATGAGTAAAATATCTCTTTAATTGTGACCACAAAAGATATTTTTGCACTGTTTTATATTTCTAGTTACAAAAACTCAATATGAAATTAGACAATATTATGGCCGTAAGCGGCTTGCCGGGCCTATACAAACTAATTAGTTCTCGAAATAATGGGATATTGGTATCCGAGTTTGATATCGATAAAACGCGATTTCTTACTATGCGGAAACACCAGTTTACTCCCCTGCAGACGGTCGCCATCTATACTGAAGAAGATGCTACTGAGTTGACGACAATTTTTGCCACCATGTTGGCTAGGGCTGGCGAACTACCCGTGCCTTCTGCCAATGATAGTAATGCCGAGTTATTTTCATATTTCGCTAATATCTTGCCTACTTACGATCGTGACCGCGTGTTGATCAGCGATGTCAAAAAGGTCGTTAAGTGGTTTCATTTTTTAAACGATCGCCAACTACTGACAGTCTCAGACGAAGAGGAATAAATGGCGACTGACATGGAGGCTAGTGCAGATGACCTTTGCACAAAGCTTTATGCCGTAGGGTTATAAAAGAATACACCTTGCCTATTCTTTGAATTTAGGAAACAAATGACATTTCTGGCTTTAACATTAAGGTGTATGTACGAGAGCCATGCCCGAATGTCTTTAAAGGATTAAACCCATTTATCGCCAATCCATTCCTAGATCGCGATTATAAGAATCGGACGCGTCAAGTATATGAAAGAACCCGACACCGATTTGTCATTAATGAAACTCCTTCGTCAATGTTGATAGATAGGCTACTAAATCTCGTATCTCTCGCTTACTCAGCCGCTGTTGTGCAGGGGGCATACTAGAAACGCCATCTATTCGCTCGACTATTAGTACTTTTTCTACGGTCATTTTGGCATTATTCGAATCTTCAATGATTAGAAATCCATCTGTCTCTTCTTTTAAGATGCCTGTAATTTCTTTACCATCCTTTAATTCAAGACTAACGACACCGTAGCCTGGGGAGACGCGTTTACTTGGCTCCACAAGAGCCTCTAATAGTTGTCTTTTACTCAGGTGATTGGCTATACCATCTAGTTTTGGCCCCACATTGCTACCATAGTCGAACATCGCATGACAACGGGTACATTGAGCGGATTCATTTTGCCAATAAATATTACTCCCTCTTTCGGCATTACCTCCGTCAAGACAGTCACTGTACTGATCATAAATGGACGAAGTCCCCTGCTGTTTTTGCGCGTCATGGATACGTGCCAAGAGCTCAGTTTTTCCTGTCGCAGCGAGGGTTTCAGCTAGATCCAATTGGAGGGTGGTTTTGAGTTTGCCTTTTGTCCAATCATCAACTAGGCTGGTCAACGTTGCGTTTGCTATTGGCGTATTGAGTTTGCCAATGCTGGCTATGGCCATTTGTCGTTCTTGATCATTAGTGGCGGATTTTATCACCTTTGCTAACAACACATCGGCTATCTCGGGAGCGATGCCGCCGCTGGCTAACTGTTCAATGGCTGCTGATCGAACGGAGGCATTTTTATCGCTCAAGGCATGTTGCAGGATATAATCAATTTTACCATACTCCAACTGGGAAATGGCCGATACTGCTGTTGCCTTTACTTGTGGGTTTGATTCTTTAATGATTAAGCCAGCTAATGTCTCTGCAGCGTCTTTTAGTTTTAGTTTCGATATCGCTTCTGCTGCATCTCCTCGCAGGGCGGCTTCTTTATCCTTTACGAGTTCTAAAAGATTAGGCAAAGCGGCTAATTGTACCATCGCTAGATCCCTTGTTAATTCTCCGCGATAACGTCCGTCTACACGATCCAATACCGAAGGTTTAGCCCATACGCCCATGATTTGGGTTGCCTCCTGCCGCATGGCGAGTGGATTAGCTTTGTTTTTGGCATAGTTGGCCACTCGTGCAAAATGCTCAGAACCGCCGAGTCTCAGATTCGCATTAAGTGCACGACGTATTATTACTTCTTTTTGTGAAGTGGTGGATTCTAGCAACGATGCTAACTTAGGCATGGCTTCCGTGATGGAGAAGTCGTCGTGAATAGCACGGACAGTTTCAGCCACAATATATTCATCTTTGTCTTGCAAAAATACGGCTACGCCAGGATTGCGCATGCGCCTCAAAGCTACTACGGCGCCAATGCGCACGGCTCTTGAAGGATGCTCCGATAGCGCAACTAACGGTTCTGCTTTGTTTATTCTTGACAAAGCCAGGCATGCAGCGTGACGCAGGTATACGTCTTGATCGTCGTTAGCGGCTAAGAGTTCAATCAATGCACTGACTGCGGGTTCATATGCAATTCTGCCCAATGCCTCGGCTGCAAAGAAGCGAGCCCTAGGGGCGGGATCTTTTAGCATTTCGACCAACTGAGTGGCAGGAGCATCAAAACGGATATCACCAATCCATTTTGCCGTCTGAGCGCGAATCTCAGGATCCTTATCCACCAAATAAGGGGTTAATAATTCTGCCGCCGCACGATCATGTAATCGGGCATATTGGGCTATACCCCAAATTGCATGTATGCGCGATAATTGATTGTCGCTTGACGCTAGGGCTTTTTGCAAGGCCGCGATGCCTTTTTTGCCACGGCGCACCAATTCAAACTGTGCCTTTTGACGCACACGCATATCTTCATATCCAAGCAATTCTTCGAGAATAGAGATGGACTGTTTTGCATAATTGGTTTGAACAAGTTCTTTAGTTTTTGTTCTAACGGCACTATTGACATCCTTTGGACTGTCGAGTTTCCATATGCGTCCATAATCTTTTGTACCCCAACCATCAATCCAGTCGGCAAGATAAAGAGCTCCATCTGGTCCAAAATCCATACCCGTCGGAAGTACCCCACTCAATATTTTTTTATCATCTTTAAATGCAAACCCCGCCCCACTTTCCTCTAGTCGAAAGGCATGAATAGCGGATCTTGCAGGATTGCCTACAAATTCAACAATAAAAAAATGATCTTTCCAGCTTGGCCCTAATGCCGTGCCGGGGTTGTACAACATTCCTGTAGGCCCATTCACATAATTGCGAATGCAAGGGACAATGTAGGCAGGTTGTTCAGGATGTCTAGGGATATTTAGCCCTTCATCCATCCAAACTTTATAGCGATTGTTATTAGGATCTTTGTATTTGCCAAATTGCCAGTTAATTCTCCAGCCGGAATCATTGCCTTGGGGCACATAGACTAGTCGCTCACTTTCTCCTGGGTGGTCACCGTCGTTGTCTTCGCTGATCAGGTTGCCATATTCATCAAAGACAAACTCATGTGTATTTCGGTGTCCAGCAGAAAATACTTCAAAGTCACTTCCATCAGGATTGCAGCGGACGATGACCCCTTGATTAGGATATTTCCATTCTTTGCCATCCGGGCCAACGCCATTAAATCCGATGTCGCCAATGCCCCAATAAATCCGCCCATCTGGGCCTAGTTCTGCACCAGACATACCATGAGCACCGAAGCCAATATGGATAGCATACCCATGACTAATGGACTCTTTGAATTCAGCCCAGCCATCCTTGTTTCGGTCTTCTAGCCTCCACATATCTGGACCTGTACCTAAGAATACTTGATCTTCATGCACTAGTAGAGCGCCAGCAGGATCATTTATCTCATCATTAAAACCCTCGATGAACAAGCTACGATGATCTGCAAGGCCGTCATTATCACGATCTTCGATACAAAATATTTGCTCCTGTTGTACCGTCAGATCCCTCCAGTCATGTGAGCTATCGCCGTTCAGGTCAGGAAACCATTTATTCTTCTCGCTATTCTCTGGAGCAAACTCCTTGCGCAAGAATGCTCTGCGATCTTCAACAGTTTGGAAGCTAATGGAGGCGATCTCCCAATCTTTATATCCTCTTATATCAAATTCACTGTTTTTTTGACGATTGGTGCGCGTGATATACACCTTTCCAAAATCATCCATATCTAAGGCAATTGGATCAGACACCAGGCTGTCAGAGGCCCACAGGGTCAATAACAATGATTCGTCGACCTCAGCAGCGACTCGTTGACGAATAGTTTCGCTTAGTTGTTTGGCTTCTTCAGCGGTGATAGAATAGCCATTTTGGTCGAGTTGAGTCGTGGGCTGACAAGCTAAAAGGCTAAGAAGAAGCAAAAGCCATATGGACTGCGCGTGTTTCATGATGTGTCGTTTTTTGAACGGATAAATATTGAGGCATGAAATTAAATAAAAGTATGCGTATTGTACCTCAGCAAGGGTAGAAGCTTATTTATTAGCTTTTTAACAGACGCGATTTTACCTTTCAGATTTTTTTCCTAGCCTTTTTCAAGGAGTGCCGAAGGTGAGATGAACGAACGCTTCTGTGTAGCAATCTCATCCCCGTCCCCCTTTTTAAAGGGGGTGCCGAAGGTGGGGGATTCCTTCAAGTGAGAGAACCTCAAGCCCGTGAAGTGAAATGACTAAGGTCATTTCATAGGGCTGAAGGGCCGAATCCCTTCGACAGCGTCCACACTATGTCCAAAAAACCGTAACACCGAGAACCAGAACGGAGTATAGGAATCAAAATTAGACAAACTGCGAGCGAACCGCGACAACGGCCGAATGGTTGGCCAATCCATGTCCGACTACCCTACGCCAAACGGCCCTTTCCTAAGCGCCCTCCACAACATGCCCGCAGCATACAAATTACCGTTCATATCCATCGAAAAATCCTCCGCCTCCCCTTCAGGATCAGCAGAACCCAAACCTAAAAACAAAATCAAATACACCTGTCCCAGCTGCCAGGCTAACATCTGGGGAAAACCCAATCTAAACGTCATCTGCGGAGATTGTGATTGTCAATTCAGCCTCGTGATATAAAAACTATCATAAGTAGTATTAAGTAAGGTTAAGTATATGTACTTATACATTCCCCCGCAATCCTAAACATTTCTCATACTTTATTCGCCAAGCGTCGTATTTTAGCTTCTCTTAAAACCCACGCCATGAAAAAAATCGAAGCCCACAAACATTTCTTCATCGGTGAAAACAAACAGTGGTTTCCAACAGAAGACTTTATCATACACCTAGCCGATCCTAGATGCTTTATACGTCTTGAATCCGTCTTCGATATGCTGGCATCCTATGAAGAATTCCGAAACGCCATTATTGCCGTACAATGGATCGACGGTCGCCCCAAGGAACACCTCATGGAACAAACCCTTATCAACGCCTATAATTTTCTTATCATCGAAGACGAAATCCTGAACGACCTAGAAGATACAGTTTGCGAGAGCGACTATCTAGACGATACCGACCTCCCATTCTAACCAGCCTGTCCCCCTTTTTTAAAGGGGATTCCTTAAAGTGAGAGAACCTGAAGCACGTAAAGTGAAATGACTAAGGTCATTTCATAGGGCTGAAGGGCCGAATCCCTTCGGCAGCGGCCACCCTATTTTCTCCATACCTACCCACACACCCTATCCATTTTACCCATATCTTACCACTCATAAACCAGATTACCCGATAACCACTTGCAGACATAAGCGATATAGACGCTATAATGGCCTGAAATAGCGTCTATACATACGTTAGGCGTAATGCTAAAAGACACCGTAAACATTGAAAATATCGGCTGACATA
>CAZTSI010000059.1:0-18534 GCA_964616755.1 uncultured Saprospiraceae bacterium
TAACAAACTTTTAATCGGGGCATGATCATTGGTATGGTCATGGCCGGTATCATCTAGGTGTTCCTCCGCTTTTTCGGTTGTTGTGGCTTCATG
The DNA here is from genome assembly GCA_964616755.1 of uncultured Saprospiraceae bacterium. Lineage (GTDB taxonomy): Bacteria > Bacteroidota > Bacteroidia > Chitinophagales > Saprospiraceae > CAYNFR01. The sequence continues at coordinate 94 of CAZTSI010000059.1, forward strand.
CTCGTGAATGCGCCAATACGTCTGAGGTGTTGTTAAAATTAACTGATCAAGAATCGAACCTGTTGGGCTCAAGATCCCCATGACTTTTAATGAATGTGCATCGTCGTGAGCTAAGTCCTCGGCATCATCTAATCCATGAGAACTTTTAAATTGATCACCGACAGTCAAATTTAATTTTTTGGCGAGCATAGACCCGATAACCACCTCAAAATCGCGTGTCCACAAATCCCCTTGAGCTAAACTAGCATTGTACCAATTAAGAATTTTTATTTCAGTGCCTACAATTCTAAATCCACGGAAGCTATCGCCTAATGAAAGTGGCAAGGCTTCTTCGATTAACGGGTGACGTGGGTTCAAAAATGGTTTTACGTCGTTTATCTTGATATTGCCTGTGGGGGCATCAATATGATACATACTCGAAAGGATCATTTGTAGAGGACTCCCTTTAGCCCCAATAACCAAATCTACTTTTGCTAGATTGCGCTCAAAATTTCCCTGTATTTGTTTCTGCAAGATGAATAGAAGCGATATAAGACCAACACCTAAACCAAATAAAATTAACGACAGCAACAATGACAGCGGTTTGTGAATGATATTTTTCCAACTTAGCTGCAGCCAATTCATAAGTTTATTGTTTTGCTGAAGGCATTTTTAATTCTATTGTCATGGGTTACTACAAGTAATGTCGCACCTGTTTGAGTGGATTGTTCTTTCATAAGGTCTAAGACCTGGGAGGCGTGGTAATCATCGAGCGCACTCGTAGGTTCGTCTGCTAAGATAATAGCAGGATTGACAACCATCGCGCGAGCGATGGCCACGCGCTGTTGTTCTCCTATACTACAATTTTGTGGTTTGCTTTTAAGCTTTTCTACTATGCCAAGGCGCTCTAACAGGGTTTTGATTTTTTGCTCATTAATGGGGAGACCCGCTAAATTTTGAGCTAATTTAATATTGTCCAATACATGGAGTGATCGCACAAAATGAGATGTCTGATAGATTAGTCCGATATTCCGACCTCTAAAACGATCTAAGGCCGTAGAAGAGAGCGCCGAAATATCTTGATCACAGACGATGATTTTACCTTGCGAAGATTTCCTTAGACCAGCAATTAGCTGTAGCAAAGTGGTTTTTCCGCTGCCAGATTGACCCAATAGCACCGTATGTTCACCCTCATAAATGTCCATGTCGGGAAATACCAACGCATTGTTTCCATCGTATTGATAACTGATCTTTCGGGTTTGTAAGACTGACTTCATCGCAGCATAAAGATATTGAATCTTATACTCTTAATGTGTCTGGAGTCGGAAGTTTCTTAAATTCAGTAAATGGCCAATAGCAATGCTAAACCCACCAACGGCCATAATCGTGTGATTTAGGTCTTTCATAAAGAAAAACCCAACAAAAAGAAATATAACACCCGTAATCATGATAGCGTGAACATACCATTCGGCAGACTGTCGTAAGGCACTTCTTATAGATAATATAGCCAATCCAACCGATAAAAAGAGTACAAGTATTTCAACAGAATCATGAATCCATAGCACATTAGATCCGATGACGCCGAATGACAATAGAACCGGAAATGCCATGCAATGCAACGCACAGACAAAGGATGAAATACTCCCTGCTACGTCAATATTTTTATGTTTCTTCTTCATGCTATACTGCAACAGTGATGCAAATATATTGTTTTTGTAATAGTCGAGTTACTTTATTTTTGTTGTGCTGTTAAGATGAATCAACTTTTAGGTCTCAGAAACATTCATAGGTGATTTTCCGTAAACTGGCTCTTAATTCGAAAGTGGTTTATATTTGTTTAACCGAGACGAAGTAACTTAGGCGTTTTTGCGTGACTGAGGTATAACGACGTACAAATCAAATATAGACGCTTTGTATAATCAAAATGTTTAGCGCTCAGTCAAAGAGGTTTTTAGAGGAGCACTCTATGTATTTAGTAAGACTATAATTATGAAAGACAATCAAGAGGAAATCGTCCAAAAGCTTGGGGATCATGGACTGCGCAACACTGAGTTTAGGCGACAAGTATTATCCGCTTTTTTGCAGCATGAAGGTGAGGCAATAGCTCTTCATGGAATAGAGGTAGGGCTAGGTGAATTTGATCGAATTACCCTGTACCGTACGATTAAGTCGTTTGTAGAGAAAGGACTAATTCATCAAACCATTGATCATGATGGAGTGACTAAATATGCAATTTGTGACCACCACTGCGATGAACAAGCGCATCATGATGAGCACGTGCACTTTGAATGCGATAGCTGCAAACGCACATTGTGCATGCCAATAAATGTTGGGGTAGAGAGTTTTGCATTGCCTCAAGGTTATCATGTTGATAACGTTAAAGTGAGCATGACCGGCATTTGTGATGAATGCAGTCGGTAAGTTTTCATCTAATTCATATGCCACCGTCAATAATTATTGTTGAAGGCTCAGATAATAGAGCGCGACCTAGGATGCGTTTTGAGTAATCACAAGTAAAAAGATATGCACGACATACAGCCTTATTATAAATGGCAAGATTACTACGTGGCGAGTCGCGACAGGCTATCCCCATTTTATGGACGGAAATATGACGAATTTGCCTATCATCAAAAAATCTATAATTACTATATTCATCCGCAGTGGGATTTCATTGGATCGCCGACTATTTATGTCAAGGTATTGTATGTGAATTACGACCAATCTTACGCCATCATAGAGTTTATAGGCGAGTGGAATGACTGTATTTCTAATGACGCGATGTACGTAAAGCGCGAGTTAGCTGACAAACTGATAGCCGCAGGTATCTATAAATTCATACTACTTTGTGATAATGTGCTTAACTTTCACGCAGATGACGACAGTTATTACGAGGAATGGTATGAAGATGTCAATGATCATGGAGGGTACGTGTGTATGTTAAATCTTCAGATTCATGTCGAAAGAGAATTAAGGAAATACCGACTGCATCATTATTTGATTACCAATGATGAGCTCAATGAAATTGAATGGTTTAGATACCTACCCAAGGATCTAATAAAACTCGTGGAGTCCAAAATGGCTAAAACACTTACTTGAACACATTAATTATGTCTGAACACAAATCGGGTTTCGTCAATATTTTAGGCAAACCCAATGTCGGAAAATCTACCTTGCTCAATGCCATGATCGGCGAGAAGCTGAGTATTATAACCCACAAGCCTCAAACCACTCGACATAGAATTATTGCAATCCTAAATGAGGATAACTACCAAATTGTATTTTCAGATACCCCTGGTTATATCGATCAGCCAGCCTATAAAATGCAGCATGCGATGAATGGGTTTGCCCTTTCGACGTTCGAGGATGCTGATATTCTCTTATTGATGACAGATGCTTCAGATGATCCAGGAATAGACGAGTCCCTTCTAAACAGGATAATGAACCTAGAAGTACCCAAATATTTGTTAATCAACAAGATAGATTTAGTGACCCAAGAGACGGTGCAGCAACGAATCGCATGGTGGGAGTCCAGAATAAAATTCAATGAGACTATAGCGATTTCTGCTATTAATGGATTGGGTATATCTTATTTGATAGAAAAAATTGTTCTTGATTTACCTGAAGGGCCTCCGTATTATCCTAAAGATCAATTCACAGATCGGACAGAGCGTTTCTTTGTTTCGGAGATCATTCGCGAAAAAATATTAGAGCTCTATCACGAAGAAATCCCTTATTCCTGTGAAGTCAATGTGATGGAGTTTAAAGAGGGAACAGCCCGAAATGGCCCTATTGTGCGCATTAGTGCTGAAATAATCGTAGCTCGAAATACACAAAAATCTATATTGATAGGCAAAGGCGGCGCTGCGATTAAACAACTCGGGATTGCCGCTCGTGAGGGAATTCAGTCCTTCTTAGACAGTCCCGTTTTCTTAGAATTATTTGTAAAAGTAAAAGAGAACTGGCGAGATGACGACAGATCTCTGAAATCTTACGGATATTTGCACTAGATGACAAATTTAATTGCAATCGTAGGAAGACCTAATGTAGGCAAGTCAACGCTTTTTAATCGCCTTATTGGTGAACGAAAGGCAATTATTGATGATGAAAGCGGTGTTACGCGAGATCGAATCTATGGTCAAACCCATTGGAATGGTCGTGAGGTTAATGTGGTTGACACAGGCGGCTTCGTATCTGGCAGTGACGATATCTTCGAAGTAGCTATCAGGCGACAGGTTGAAATAGCCATAGAAGAAGCTGACGTTATTATCTTCTTAGTAGATGTCACCACGGGAATCACCGATTTGGATGAATCTGTAGCGAATATGTTGCGTCGTAGTAAGAAGAAAATAGTGCTCGCAGTCAATAAGGTAGACAATAGCAACCGGCAGCTCCTTGCGAATGAATTTTGGGGCTTGGGGTTTGACAATACTTTCTTTTTGTCATCCATGACAGGAAGCGGTACTGGCGATATGCTCGATGTAGTATTTGAGCTACTGCCAGAAAGCGTGGAATCTGAAATCACACAATTAAATATCCCCAAAATTGCCATTTTAGGAAGACCCAATGTCGGCAAATCCTCCTTGGTCAATGCCTTGTTAGACGAAGAGAGGAATATCGTCACCGATATTGCAGGTACCACAAGAGATGCCATCCATACGCGATATACTAAATTTGGAAAAGATTTTGTCCTTATTGATACGGCAGGTATTCGAAAGAAAAAGAGTGTTCATGAAGATTTAGAGTTTTATTCCGTCATCCGCGCAGTCAAATCCATAGATGATGCCAATGTCTGTGTTTTGATGATTGATGCGCGTCATGGCTTAGAGGCTCAAGACATGAATATTTATTCACTGATCCTGAAGCGAAATAGGGGAGTGGTACTACTTGTCAATAAGTGGGATCTTGTAGTAAAGGAAACTAATACAGCAAGGGATGTAGAAGAAGAATTGCGCAAAAAACTAGCGCCATTCAATGATATTCCGATTGTGTTTATTTCAGTTCATGAAAAGCAGCGCATTTATAAAACTATTGAGGTCATAGAGCAAGTTTTTGAAAATCGAAGTAGACGAATTAAAACTTCTGAATTAAATGAGTTTCTGCATGAAACTATAGCAAGATATCCGCCGCCGATCCATAGAGGTAAAACAATCAAAATAAAATACATGACCCAACTACCCAATAAGTATCCTGCGTTTGTATTTTTCTGCAATCACCCAAAGCATGTAACAGGTAGCTACAAAAATTATTTAGAAAATCAACTTCGAAAAAAGTATGATTTTACGGGTGTTCCGATAGGTATATTTTTCAAGGATAAAGATTAGAATAGTGGAGTTTTTATCAACGCCGATTGAAGGTCTTTGGGAACTGCATCCAGCAGTGTTTGCTGACGAGAGAGGTTATTTTTTTGAATCATTCAATGTATCCAAAGTGGATCATATTATTTCGAATGTATGGGTTCAAGATAATGAATCAAAATCGTCAAAAGGGGTGCTTCGAGGGCTGCATTATCAAGTAGGATCATATGCACAAGCGAAACTAGTCAGGGCAGTAATTGGCGAAATTTTTGATGTTGCTGTTGATTTAAGACCTGACTCGGCTACTTTTGGACAGTCGTATTCCACCTTGTTAACTGGAGAAAACAAAAAGCAATTATACATTCCTCGAGGTTTTGCCCACGGGTTTTTAGTTATGTCTGAGAGCGCCATATTTAGCTATAAATGTGATAATTATTATAGTCGAGAGCACGAAGGTGGATTATTGTATAATGACCCCACCTTGAGCATCGCATGGCCTCAGACTTCTGTTGATTTTCTGCTTTCAGAAAAAGACAAGAACTTACCGAAATTGGGGGAGCACAAACCGTTTTATTAATGCAAAAAACCATACTCGTAACCGGAAGCGCCGGACAATTGGGGCAGTCTTTGCGTGCATTAAGTGCTAATTATCAAGCACATTGGCTCTTTGTTGATAGAACCGAGCTGGACATTACAAATCTGGATCGACTGAAGTCGTATTTTAATGAGCACACAATCGATATTTGTATCAATTGCGCTGCTTATACAGGGGTGGATAAGGCTGAGTCAGATCCAGAGACTTGCTTTGCTGTCAATGAACAGGCAGTAAAACAATTGATATACGTTTGCAATACATCCAATACCCTGCTTGTGCACATATCCTCTGATTACGTGTATAATTCTGTAAGTATCCGACCCTTAATCGAGAGTGATGAATGTAAACCCCGTGGGGTTTACGCACGGTCTAAAAGGGCTGGCGAGCTCGCCATAATAACAGGGGCAAACCAATGGTTAATTTTTAGAGTTTCATGGCTTTATTCAGAATATGGTCAAAATTTTGTTAATACAATGCTCAGACTAGGATCAGAAAGGGAATCTCTATCCATTGTCTCTGATCAAATGGGCACGCCAACATATGCTCTTGACTTTGCGCAAGATCTTTTATCTATTCTTCTTACATCCCAATTGAATACATCAGCGCTCAATCAAATCTACAATTACAGTAATCTTGGGGTTACTCATTGGGCCGCCTTTGCACATACTATTTTCAAATATGCCGACCTTCAATGCAAGATTAATGAGGTAACAACGAAGGAGTATGGTGCCCTAGCACCGAGACCATTGTGGAGTGTCATGGACAAGACGAAAGGTGTAAAAGCTTATGGTTGGAAGCTCTTACCTTGGGAAGAGGCACTAAAAAAATGTCTCAATCGTAGGCGGTAATCTTATTCTAGGATTTTTCATTTGTCATCATTTTCTCGGGTAGCCATTTCTAAACAAAGTTGTTGATTTAAAGTTACTTTTCTACGAAGTTTACATGCGAGACAAATCAAACAAACCTTCTATTAACCCGCACTTACCGCAAAAAATGTGTGCTATTTGCGATCGACACTTCAATTGGCGGAAGAAATGGGCTAAAAACTGGAATGAGGTAAAATATTGTAGTCAACAATGTCGTCAAGTATCCAAATCAAACAAACCAAAGCCCATTGATAGCAGGAATTGATGGCTGTCGATCAGGATGGGTGATGGCAGTCTTTTTTGAAAATCGTTGTCAACTTTTGACGCTTTCTACTATACGTGAGTGTATAAATAGATTTCCGAATGTACAAAAAATTTGGATAGACCTTCCCATAGGACTGAGTTCTAGAAATATGCGTCGAGACGTGGATTTTTTTGCGCGCAAATATTTGCCCCAAGGATACAAATCGTCACTTTTTACTCCGCCTTGCAGAGAAGCGCTGCAAGCAAAGTCATACCAACAAGCATGCGAGATTAATCAAGACATCTGCGATACACGGATCAGTCTACAAACCTGGAATATTAGCCCAAAAATCTTAGAAGTAGATCAATGGCTGCAGCATGGTATTTCTGCTAACGACCTTTTTGTCGAAGCACATCCAGAGATTTGTTTTTATTTTTTGAACAAGAAGAAAACTCTTTTAGCAAAAAAGAAAACGCCTCAAGGTAGAATGGAACGACTGGATATCCTACGCTATTACAATTCTTCCATTATCAGAGAATACGAAAGGATATGCAATAATACGTTCCGAAAGGATGTCCATTATGACGATATTCTTGACGCCTTGGCTCTCGGAATGAGTGCTGTACGCAGCCTGCAGGAGGGGCACAAAGTCATACACGGTCAAAACAAAATGGACGAGCTTGGCATTAGAATGGGCATGCATTATTATGACCCAAATGACTAAATCCTCATTTAAGGAACTTAGACTGATTCTTGGTGATCAACTCAATATGGAGCATTCGTGGTATCGCAATCGTAGCGATGACGTCTTATATGTGATGATGGAGATTAGGCCCGAAAGCGAATATGTCACGCACCATATTCAAAAAGTCGTTGGGATTTTTTTGGCGATGCGAAATTTTTCTCAATTATTGAAGCAAAACGGTCATCATGTCCAATATTTCGAAATTGATAATCCTCTGAATTTACACAGCTTTTCTTGTAACTGTCAAATGCTCATACAGCATCATGAAATAACCAAATTGAGCTACCAAGAGCCCGATGAATATAGATTAGATCAACTCTTCTTGAATGAATTTTCAACAATAATCGCTGATGTGAATAGGGTTTCCTCCGAACATTTTTTTACCGAGAGGACAGAGCTGGCCAATTTTTTTAAAGGCAAGATGTATGTAATGGAAAATTTCTACCGTCACTTGCGGCGAAAGCATTGCGTTTTAATGGATGGTGATACGCCAGCGACGGGTACTTGGAATTATGATAATCAGAATCGAAAGAAATTACCCAAAGGACAGGTCATGTATCCACCGTTTGGTTTTTCAAAAAATGTTTCATCTATTATTAAGCAAGTAGAATCTGCACAACTATTGACGATTGGGTTTATTGACCAAGAGTTTTTTTTATGGCCTACGAATAGAGAGGAGAGTATCGCGCTCTTACAATATTTTATTGAACATTTGCTGCCGTATTTCGGTGATTTTCAAGATGCCATGTCGACTTCAGATTGGTCATTATTTCATAGCCGCCTGTCTTTTGCACTCAATACAAAAATGATCTCTCCTTCACTCGTGGTTCTTAAAGTTGAGCAAGCCTGGCGTGCAAACACTAGTAAGATTTCGATTTCTCAAGCGGAGGGATTTATTAGGCAAGTGCTAGGCTGGCGCGAATATATGAGGGGTGTTTACTGGGCAAAGATGCCAGATTTCAAGCATCTTAATTATTTTAAAAATCGTCAACAGTTACCTGCGTTTTATTGGACGGGGGAGACGAAAATGCGATGTATGTCTCTTGCCATTCGACAATCGTTAGACTTGGCATACGCACATCATATTCAACGACTGATGGTTACTGGTAACTTTGCTCTTTTAGCGGGTGTTAATCCTGATGAAGTAGATGCATGGTATCTAGGTATTTATATAGATGCTTTTGAATGGGTAGAGATTACCAATACTCGGGGTATGAGCCAGTATGCCGACGGCGGTATTGTAGGCACAAAGCCCTATATATCATCGGGGGCTTACATTAACAAGATGAGTGATTATTGTAAGGGATGTTATTACGACGTGTCTTTGAAATATGGTGAACGCGCTTGTCCGTTTAATTCACTCTACTGGAGTTTTTTAGATGAACATCAAGGACTATTGGCTTCTAATCAGCGAATGTCAATGATGTATGCTGTCTGGGCAAAAATGAACCCTCAAGAAAAGAAGCTGATTCTTGAGCATGCAGAAGGGTTAAGGGGCAAGCTGGACAAGTTATAATTTTAAATATCTTACGAAAAATAGGGAATGGGGAGATTTATTTGGTCGTTGAGTAGTATTGTGCTTCTAATATGCATTGAAGGGTATAGCGCTCTTGGTTTGTTAGATTGGATATCTTCTTTTTTGGGTCGTCCTATATCAGTTGTGCTAGTCCTTATTGTAATAGGGCTTCGATACCTGGCATATGCCTTTGTAATACAACATAGAGATAAAAGAGTCGTAGATCGTCCCAATTGGGTAAACAGCTTTTCAGCGTTCGCACTTATTTCAAGTTTTACGTTGATATTCTTTGCGCTTCTTTTAGCCTTAAAAGATATCTTTTTATTCTTGATGCCCACTTTGTTTGGCTTAATTGACTATTCTGTAGATCTGGAGTATGCTACTTTAATCATGAATCATATCGTCGGAGGTAGCAGCCTTGCCTTGTTTTTAACCTTTTGGTTAGGTCATAGCTTTGGACGTTATCGATACCGCGTCGAGAATGTTTACTTCTCTTTCCCTAATCTGCCCGAGAACTTTCATGGATTCAAGATAGCACAAATAAGCGATGCACATAGTGGCAGCTGGGATAGCCCCATAAGTGTCGCTAAAGGCTTAAAGCGGATGCAAGACGAGCAACCGGATATGATTGTGTTTACAGGTGATCTCGTTAATGGTCATAAAGATGAAATCGATCCTTTTATTGATTCCTTCAAATGCCTCAGTGCCCCTTTCGGCAAGTTTGCAGTTCTAGGCAACCATGATTACTATGGACAGCCCCGAGATAGGGCTGAACGACAAGTCTACTGGGAAGATTTTAGGGGCAAATATGAAATGATGGGATTCGATCTGATGATGAATGAATCGCGCATAATTAAACGTGGCGATCAACAAATAGCGCTTTTAGGGGTCGAAAATTGGGGGGCGGGAAGATGGTTTCCCAAAAAAGGTGATCTATCAAAGGCGATTGATGGTCTGGCAAGTGATTTATTCTTTATCCTCTTATCACATGATCCTAGCCATTGGGAAAAAATCGTGCTCGAACACCCACAAGATATTCAACTTACTTTGAGCGGACATACGCATGGTCTGCAGTTTGGGATAAAATTCAAATCATTTTCATGGAGCCCAATGAAATATAGGCTCAAACACTGGTACGGCACCTATGAGCAATTAGGACAAAAACTATACATCAATAGAGGCTTTGGCTATTTAGCATATCCTGGCAGAGTAGGTATGTGGCCAGAGATTACCCTGATTACTTTGCTGAAAGCTGATTTTGCCGAGAAAAAAAATAATTAATGTTTGAACAAACATTTTAGGCTGTAAATCAGTTTAAGTAAATTATTAACCATTTTATCTTATTAAAAAAAATTACATGAAATCACTATTTGGAGTAGTCACTATGCTACTTTTTATTTCGTTTACTTCTTGCAAAAAAACAGCTGGAGAAGCGGCAGATGTTAATGATGCAGCCGCTGTAGCCGCCGCCAATGGAGTAGAATACCTGGTGGATTTGACCGCCAGCGCCGTCAATTGGGAAGGGACTAAGCCTACGGGCACGCACACTGGCACAATCAGTTTGTCTAATGGTTCAGTGACCGTTGCTGACGGCAATGTTACTGGCGGATCATTTACTATTGATATGAATACGATCAATGTCACTGATCTAGAGGGTGAATGGAAAGAAAAGTTGGAAGTTCACCTCAAAGGTCTCGCCGAAGATAATGCAGATCACTTTTTTAATGTAACCAAATTTCCTACGGGCAAATTCGAAATTACGAAAGTGACATCCTTGAGCAATGATCCAGATGGAACACATTTGGTGTATGGTAATCTTACTTTAAAGGAAACAACCAAAGAGGTTGGTTTTAAGGCAAGAGTAGAAACGTCCAATGGTATGCTAATGGTAAGCTCTCCACAATTTAAAATTGACAGAACACAGTGGGGTGTCAACTATGGTTCAAAGTCTATCTTTAGTGACTTAGGAGACAAATTTGTTAATGACGAGATCGCCCTAAGTATCAACGTTAAGGCATCGGCTCCAGCTATGTAATTAGATATTGATTACATACAATAGGTGCAAGGTCTATTAAGGCGAGAAACTATTAAATTCTCGCCTTTTTTATTGCTTTATTTTGGCTAGGACAATTTCACTTTCATCTATCAAACATAGAGGTACGCCCAAGCAATCAATAATATTTGCACCGGTAGTCGTATCAAAGTAGGCACGACCATCTTTCCTTTTGCGCGGGCTTTCTGAAAGTGAAACCAATTCGCAGGGAATACGGCGATAAGCAAAACAATGGCCGCCCACGCAGAAAAACTTCGAGTTTCAGGTATGAGTAATCCTACAGCAATAGCAATTTCAGCAAAGCCTACCAACTTGTTGACAAAGCTAGGATTCGGTACCCATGGGGGTGTTATTTTTAGAAAAAATATCGGATTTCTAAAATGACTTACCCCAGCAAAGGCATAAAAAAATGCCATCAACACTAAATGCCACATCATCGTATTATTTGATCGAAGCGAGATTACATCTTTTTTTTCATAAGGTTTGTAATTAAGTCCTTTTTGTCTAATTTGTCCTAGTAAAGCGAATGGAATGACAAAATTCACACCATTCGGTTTCCCTTGTACCCAATTCTATATTCACTGTTTTAAAGCGGCATTTAGATTATGAACTACGCACAAATTTTCGAGTATTGCAATTCCCTTGCACTTATTGGTTGGCTCTTATTGATTTTTGGGTACTCTGTCCCTTATATCCGCCAAGTGGTGAGCTATGGTATCGTACCCATCCTATTATCCTTCGTATATGCCTATTTCATCTTCTTTGGTGGTGGCGAGATGTCTTTTTCTGATTTCGGTTCTCTCGAAGGTGTAATGCGATTATTCCAAAGTGAGACTGCAGTGTTGGCAGGATGGGTGCATTATTTGGTCTTTGATCTGTGGGTAGGCTCATGGGAAGTGGGGGATGCCGTCAAACGAGGTATCAATAAATGGTTAGTCATACCATGCTTATTTTTCACCTTTATGCTGGGGCCAGTGGGATTGTTAATGTACATCTTATTGAGATGGGGCATCACCAAAAGACTTGCACATGACAATTTCTGAGTTTGTTCTGCACCTGAGTCGACGCAATCGACTACTCTACAACATTGGATTGATCAATCTGGCCTTATTAGTCATCTGTTTAGGAATGTTTCTTTTCGATAGTCGACAAGTCATGGGCATCAATCCATGGATCAAACCCATGAAGTTTACACTATCCGTTATGCTTTATGTCTGGACATTTGGATGGTTGATGAACGATTTTACTTCGAAATTGCGAAAATGGATTCGACCTCTAAGCATGGTCATTTCAATAACCATGTTGCTTGAAATAGCCATAATTCTTCTGCAAGCAGCAAGAGGTGTGCGTTCTCACTTTAATATTGACTCCCCTTTAGACGGGTTGTTGTTTGCTTCGATGGGTATAATGATTGCACTCAATACCGTGGTGGTGATAATAGTCTTCGTTTTATTCCTTCAACATCACGCTCATTTGCCAGCAGATTATATCCTATCAGTCCGTTTAGGCTTACTCATATTTTTGATAGGAAATGTAGTCGGAGGCATGATCATTTCGCATGGCGGTCATACAATTGGTGCAGTCGACGGATCAGAAGGCATTCCATTTCTTAATTGGAGTAAAGTCGGTGGCGATCTCCGCATTGCGCATTTTTTAGGGCTTCATAGTATTCAAATTCTACCCTTGGTTGGCTATCTACTCAAGCAAATAGGTATATCTCTCAAAACTAGGGTTCGCGCGATAATCGGCATTTTTATGATGTATCTATTATTTTTAACCTTCGTTTTGTTACACACATTAAAAGGACAATCCTTTTTTTGAATAAAATGCTTAATAATCGAACTTATGCATAGTTTAAGAATGAGAATCACTCTGCTTTTAAGCCTTATTACGATGACCATCGTATCAGCACAACCTACCCAAAAACCTGTGTTGCATGGACGACATTGGATGGCCATCACAGGTAAGCCCCTAGCAGCAACGGCTGGCTCGATGATCTTTCAGCAAGGCGGCAATGCTGTGGATGCCAGTTGTGGAATGTTAGCAGCCACAGCTACAATGTGGGACGTGTTAAGCTGGGGAGGTGAAACACAAGCACTTATTTACAACCCTAAGACCAAAGAGGTGATCGGTATAAATGCCTTGGGTGTGGCACCAACAGGGGCCACCGCAGATTTTTTTAAATCAAAGGACATGAAGTTTCCACCGCAATATGGCCCTCTAGCTGCCGTCACACCTGGCACTCCAGGAGGATTAATGACCATGTTAGCAGAATATGGCACGATGAGTCTAAAACAAGTGCTCGCTCCCGCTATGCAACTCGCTGAAGGATATCCAATTGAGGCACAAACAGCGGATAATATAGAGCGCAATAAAAAGCGTATTTCCGAATGGCCGTATGCCAAAGAAATCTTCTTAGTTCATCAAGGTGAAACACGCGAAGCGCCCGAAGCTGGAGAAATATTTGTCCAAAAGGATTTACTCAATACCTTACAACAATTAGTTGATGCCGAAACTGCGGCTTTGGCAAAAGGAAAGGGCAGAAAAGAGGCGATCATGGCAGCGTATGATCGTTTTTATAGAGGTGACATAGCGGCAGAATTTGTTAGAGGAACACAAGAACAAGGCGGTCTTATCACCCTTCAAGATTTAGATAAATGGCAAGTGTACATCGAAAAGCCGGATGTGACCAATTATAAAGGCATAGATGTATACAAATTGACTTCATGGGTGCAGAGTCCAGTAATGCTTCAAGCTCTAAATATGCTAGAAGATATGGATCTAAAATCGATGAGCTATAATTCAGCTCGCTATATTCATACCCTTTACCAAGTAATGAATTTAAGTTTCGCAGATAGGGATTTTTATTATGGAGATCCTTATTTTCCACCATCAGAACCCATGAATGGCTTGTTGTCAAAAGAATATGCTCGCGAACGTGCCAAAGGCATTGATTGGGAGCAAAATGATCAAAATGTCGGCCCAGGCGACCCCTATCCTTTTCAACAAGAGTTAAATCCTTTTCTTGATCTACTCAAAACATGGAATACTTCCACTAGCTACAATGATACCGAATGGAAAAAATCCCTGAACGCTGAATGGCCAGTTGAAGAAAACTTTTACGTGGGTACTACCTCTGTACAGGCAGCCGATGCAGAAGGCTGGGTAGTATCCATTACCCCTAGCGGAGGATGGGTGCCAGCCGTAGTTGCTGGAAGAACGGGGATCGGATTAAGTCAGCGCATGCAGAGCTTCGTGCTAGACGCAAAAGATGGACCTTTTAACGTGGTCGAACCTGGCAAAAGACCTCGCGCAACATTGACCCCGTCCATGGCATTGAAGGATGGAAAACCTTTTTTGTCCTTTGCAGTGCAGGGAGGTGACAGTCAAGATCAAAACTTACTACAGTTTTTTTTGAATATCGTAGAGTTTGGTATGAATGTACAAGAAGCCGCAGAAGCCGCGAATATCAACAGCTTCCAAATGAAAAACTCATTTGGTGAGCATGACACTAAACCCGGTCATCTCTTGCTGAGAGAAGATACACCACCCTGGACGCGACAACAACTCAAAAAAATGGGCTATACGATCGAAACAGCGGCAAGAACCTCAGGTCCGATCAACGCTATTTATTTTGATTGGAAGAACGGCTCTTTTTGGGGCGGCAGCAGTAATCACGGCGAAGACTACGGCATAGGATGGTAATATCACCTTAGTACCATTACCTATTGAGACGACGACGATACATCCCAATCGTATTTTGGATGCCGTAATACAACGCATCCGTTATCAAGGCGTGTCCAATCGATACTTCGGCTAGATCAATGACATTTTTGGCATAAAAGCTTAGGTTGTCAAGATTTAAATCATGCCCGGCATTCAGTCCAAGTCCTACTTCTTTCACAACTTTGCTCGTTTCACGATGATCGTGAACAGCCATTTCTGGGTTTTTCAAATATTGTCGAGCATAATGACCCGTGTACAATTCGACGCGATCAGTACCAGTTGCAGCAGCGGCTTCTGCATGACTTGGAAGGGGATTCAAGAATATGGAGACTCTAATCCCTTGAGATTTTAAGCGAGCACAAACATCCTGCAAGAATGACTTATATTTTACAGTATCCCAGCCGGCATTGGATGTCAACGCGTCGGGCGGATCTGGCACCAGCGTACATTGATGAGGACACTGTTTTTCTACTACCCGCAAAAATTCTTCAGATGGATATCCCTCTACATTGAGTTCTGTGGTGACAATTCTTTTTAAGGATTCGACATCGCTATACTTTGCATGACGTTGGTCCGGCCGCGGGTGAATAGTTATTCCTTGTGCACCATATGACTCACAATCTAGGGCAAACTGCACCAAATTTGGATAGTTTTCCCCTCTTGAGTTCCTAATTAAAGCCACTTTATTTAGATTTACGCTCAGTTTTGTTTCCAAGTTTTATTGATTTTAATCCGAGCCGTAAGGTACAACAGTACCCCTGTTGTCAGAGCAATATTTTGACTTTCTGCCGTATAGAGGGGAAAATGACAATTATTATGACAATCTCTTAATTCAGTTGACGCGGCGATTAAATAATCTTTTCTAAGTTTGTCCGTATTCTATATGGCTAAAAGTATTTGGCGTAATTTAATCGACTGAATTTTTGTCGGATCGACAGTTCGTCGTTTTAAATCGTTTTATAACTTTAAGCACATGCATTAGGCTAACATTTGCCTGATTTTAATTATTTTTTAATCAATAAACCAAACTAGTATGAAAAAATATTTTACTCTTTTGATCATACTGCTAGCAGGATTGAGCACGGTGTCAGCACAACGCTCGGTTACTGGTACAGTGGTTGATCAAGCAGGAGAACCCCTCATCGGCGCCAATGTGTCGGTTTTAGGTACAATTCTAGGTACGATAACCGATGTAGACGGCAGTTTTGAGCTATCAGTGCCAGAAGGTAGCAACACCTTGATTGTCAGCTTTACTGGCTTTGAAACGACAGAGGTGGATATTTCAGCCACCAACACTGTCACTATCGTTTTGATTGAAGGTCAGCTCATCGATGAAATCGTCGTAACGGGCTACTCGACCACACAGCGGAGTAAGTTGACTTCATCGATATCTGCTGTCAACGGTAAATCCATAGAAAATTTACCAGTAACGGACATCAACCAAGCGATTCAAGGTAGAGCCCCAGGTGTATTCACCTCTGCAAACTCAGGACAGCCCGGTGCTCGTCAACAGTTGCGTATTAGAGGTACAGGTTCTATAACAGCAGGAAGAAACCCCCTTTATGTTATAGACGGTATCATCATTGAATCAGGAAATTTTTCTACAAATGGCTCTACGGCTAACGCCCCAGACGTATTGGCTTCTATCAATCCAAATGATATTGAAAGTATCAATATCCTCAAAGATGCAGCCGCTACTTCTCTTTATGGCGCAAGAGGAGCAAATGGGGTAGTTTTAGTGAATACTAAGAAAGGACGCGATGGCGCTACTGTGATGACTCTTCGGACTCAATACGGCACTACGTCACCGTTAATAGGAAAATTTCAGATGATGTCTCCTCAAGAAGTTTGGGACTATGAAAGAAGTATTTTAGCAAATAGTGGATTCAATCAGGCTACAATTGATGGTTTGAGACCTGCTTCAATGTTGGATAATACTACTGATTGGGTAGATGAGGCATTCAGAGATGGTAAGACTTATAATGTTGAGTTACAAGCTCAAGGAGGTTCTCAAAAAACTCAATTCTTCGTCTCTGGTGGTCATTTTCAGCAAGAAGGTACGCTCATAGAATCAGACTTTGATCGAACCTCACTTAGATCAAACCTGAATCATAAGGCTACTGACAAATTGAGCATAGCCCTTAATTTTAACAGTAGTTTGAGCAAGCAAACAAACGCTGTAAATGGCAATCGTTTCGCCTCTCCGCTTTTGGGCGCATTCGCAAATACTCCTCTTCAGGGCAAAATAAATCCTGATACTGATGAGCTGTATAGAGGAGATGAAGACGATTGGATGGCTTTCTTACCAGATAATTTTCTCTATTCTACTCCTATTAACTATGTGAATTTGAATACGTTGAGAATTATCAGCAAGTTAGAAGCTTCATATAATATATTAAACAATCTCAAATTCACACAAAATGCAGCTGTCGATTTTGTGAATATTGACGAAAAACTCTGGCAAGATCCTACAACCAATGATGGAATCAATAATAATGGTGTTTTAAATAATGCCTTCAGAAATGCTCGTACCTTTACCACGCAGTCCTTATTGACGTACTTTCAAGATTTTGGTAGTGACCATAGCATCAATCTACTTGGTGTTTTTGAGAATCAACGCTATGACGAGAATGCATTTAGTGCATCGGGTATTGGTTTTGCGTCTGGCAAATTACAAACACTCAACAGTGCAGCCGAGCCACAAGGCGTTGGTGGGGTAGAATCTCTGTATTCATTTCAGAGCTTTGTGGGTCAAGCGAATTATTCTTTTAGAGATAAATACAATATTGCTACATCCTTCAGGCGCGATGGATCTTCAAGATTTGGAGCCAACAATCGCTGGGCTAATTTCTGGTCAGTTGGTGCTTCTTGGGATATAACTAAGGAAGCTTTTATGAGTAAACTTTCAGTATTCGAAAGTCTGCGTTTGAGAGCGAGCTACGGTACAAATGGTAATGCCAATATTGGTAACTTCCCGTCTTTAGAATTGTACACTTTTGGTCAGCCTTATTTGGGCGAGCCGGGAAGTCGTCCAGAGCAAATTTCCAATCCTGACTTGACTTGGGAGAAAAGTAGTAGTATGAATTTCGGATTGGATTTCACTCTGTTTAGAGGTGGTCGTGTCGGCGGAACCGTTGAATGGTATTTACGTAAGTCAACAGATCTTCTACTAGATGTACCCGTTTCTTCTACGAGTGGATTTACCACAGCATTGCGAAATGTAGGTCAAATGCAGAATTCGGGAATTGAAGTCACCTTAAATGTAGTCCCAGTTCAAACTCGCAGCGGCTTTAGATGGTCTTCAGACTTTAATATATCATTTAACCGAAATAAAATACTTTCGCTCCCTGATGGTGAAGATATTTTAAACGGTAGTCAAGTGTTCCGAGAAGGCCTTCCGGTTCGATCATTCTACATGGAGCA
>CAZTSI010000060.1:0-17416 GCA_964616755.1 uncultured Saprospiraceae bacterium
TATTCATTTAGTCAGAATTTATCTTTTAAGTGCGTATTCTAATGCCACATAACGGTTTTCGGCTTAGCGAAATGTCGGATTTTCAGTACTAATTTTCAATTGAAAAACTGAACTTAAACCTTGTACTAAACTGTCATAGAATCACTTAACTCGCCATTTTGAAAAACAGCTGTTAGCACCAGTTTTTCTTTCTTTTATTAGTTTGTTTCAGTGTATTTTTTAAAGTTGTCCAAAATTGCTTGCCAACCGTTTCTTTGTAATTCAATTGAATTTTCAGTTTCAGGATCAAATGATATGGTTACTTCAGTTTGTCCGCTTATTTCTTTAAAATCAACTGTTACATAACGTTCACCACCTACATATGTAAAATTTATTTCTTTATTAATTTCGGTATACATCGCTTCAAAGTCAAAGCCGAAACTTCCGTCTTTGGCTTCCATTCTTGCTACATACCGTCCGCCAACTTTCATCTCGTTTGTTGCGTTTGGGCAATGCCAACTTGGGTCAGCAAAATTCCACTTAGTTATGTGTTCGGGTTGTGTGTAATAGTCCCACACTTTTTGTTTATCAGCCAAGACAGTCGCTTTAATTGTTATTTTTTCTTGTGCCATATTATTAGTGTTGCATTTGAGTTGGGGCAGTAAACATTATTTCCCATTGGTGTCCATCAAGGTCTGCAAAACAGTCGTAATACATCCAACCGTGGTCAGCACTTTCTCTGTAACGTTTAGCTCCATTTTCAATTGCAAGTTTTACGATTTTGTCAACCTGCCCTTTACTGTCCACTTCAATGGCTGTTAAAACTTGTGTTGTTTTTTCGTCTGCTATGGGTCTGTTTGTAAACGTGCTGAACATTTCGTGAGTAATAAGCATAGAATACATTAGTCCGTCATTGAGAACTAAACACAATGCTTTGTCGTCTGAAAAATTTTCATTGAAAGAAAAGCCAAGTTTTGTCCAAAAGTCCCTTGTCTTTTTAAGGTCTTTTATTGGAAGATTTACGAAGATTGATTTTACTTTCATTTCCTGTTGGTTGTCGTTTTAAAATTAGTGCTAACATTAGCATAAACGCCACTCTCGCCCTAATAGCGTCTATATCCCATATATCCTATACCCTATATCCCTCTATCCTTAGGACTGAATTATCTAAGAAGGCCTATGCATATAGGGCGTAGTCGTAATTAAACGTTTATAAACGTTTGTAAGCACTTAGGCAGATTGAGGAGCCTTTGCTTATCTTCTAACTGGCGAGAGACTAAGATAAATAAGATAATGATCAGGTGCTAGCATTTGGGTGTATTTTAGAGTTGTTTTACCGAGTGTGGTCTATCCCGTATCATGTATGACGTGAAATGTTGACTCGTCGTCTGAATTGATTCGTGCTATCGTTGCATCCCGTCCGACCAAGCGCATAATGTACAATGTTCAGCTGGATCAGAAGTTTCCTCAAACATAGGGTATGGGGTATGACTATCAATAGTTTAGAGGTAGGTATGAGTCATCGGGTCGTAGTCTTCGAGTTTTTGAGGAGAGACGAGTCATGTCATATGGCAGGGTTATAAACTACTTGATGCGAACGGTGGCGACCAAGGGGGCTTATATCTTTGTACCATCATACGTGAAACATGTCCTATACCCTTGCCCAAACGGGCGGATCACATTGGATATATTGCCTGATTACATGGCTTTAATGTTGAATGTTGCCCAGTGTATTTTACATTGGTGCTTTGCCTTGATCTTGCTTGATAACTTGGTCTATTTGGAAGGTCTTGATGTTTTTGGCGATAATTTTGCGAGCTGGGTTTAGGACATAGATTTCGGGGGTGATGTCTACGAAATATTTTCCATAGATGGCTCGATTGGTCTCATCGTAGACGTTGATCCAAGGCATACTGGATGATTTGACATAATCTCTCCACTGACTATCGGTTGTTTTTACTCCGATGGCAAAAACTTCGGCGGAATAGGTTTTTTTAGATTGATACCATTGGATGAGTTTGGGGGTTTCTTCACGACAATGTTCGCAGTCAGGCGAGAACATATAAATAATGATATAATCTTGCGTGAGTTTGCCGATCGATTGTGTCTTGCCATTGACATCGTTGGCTACGACATCGGGGCCTATTTGTCCTAATAGCGAGCCGGCCATTTCAGCAGCTCTGCGTTGTAGCCCTAAGATATACGTGCTATCAGCCCAAAAGGCATGTTCAAATGTGAAATATTTTTGAACAATGCGGCAATAGACCATTTCGGGATCCATTAAGGTGGTCTTCGTCGGTTCATAGTTAATCGGAAGCCAGTTAGCGAAATATTGAAAATAGATGGGGAATGGCAACGATTTGTCGATGAGCTGAATAGCCGACGCGGTGACCGAATCCGGTATTTGCGGGGTCAATTCTGACATGTATCGCTTCATTTTGTTGGCGATGACTGGGGTACGGAGTAGTCTTGCATCTGAAAAATCAACATTAGCCCAAAAATCATGACGGTAGGCATATATGCGAGCCTGCTCATCGAGGTCTACTCTAAGGTCGGGATTTTGGCCTGCCATTTTAAATTTTGCAAAGAGGGAGTTGGGATGACTGTCAAATACTTTTTGGAGGATGGCTTTTCGCTCTGCCGTCAATGTTTGTTGTTGTTGTAGCGCCTGTGTGTGAGCCGCAGAACCGACGGTCTGATGTTGCAGTTGTGCCCGTACAGCGTCAAACTGCGGAGCTAACAGGGCTTCTGCTCTTGATGTTTCGTAGAGTAGTGTGTTTTCTATATCATCACTTTTGAGGGAGTTGTTTATATTGAATGCATCCAGACTAATGTTGATTTTTTGATTTTCACCAATTAGTAGTTGAATATGGCTATTGCGGGGCATGGTGACATAGTAATGCCCCTGAGGTAAGCCGTCGGGATTTTGAAATCGGATGATACCCTCTTGGCTCAATGACGAACTATCTACTTTGAACACTTGATCTCCAAAGGTGCCAATGAGGTAGTAGATATCTGGCTCCCCATTTTTGATCTTGATGGAGATATCGGCCTCTCCTTTACCATAGATGGGGGAGATATCAATAGGTTTTCGGGGCGATGATTTAGCGGCAGTATCCGATGAACGAACTTGCAACGACGCATTGTCGCTTTGGCAGTAGGTTAATAGAATCATACATAGGGTTAGACATAAAAAGCAGGATACTTTATTCATCATAAAAGTGGGATATTACTATTGGCAGAAAGACCGCAAATTAAACATTATTAGCCAAGAGATTAGTGTTATTAGGTACGATAAAGTAAAAGTAGGATCAGTCGCCGTGGTGAGGAAGTTTTAATCAAATTGGTGCGATTTTTGTCCATTCAACGCTTGTTATGTATCAAGTTTACGTCATTGAATTGAAAAAGAAGGTTTATACCGAGAATGCCAAGTTTCGCGAGGCAAACCCACAATTCAATGGCGTCTTAGAATGTCTTTATGTAGGGATGACCAGTAAGACACCTCAAGAGCGCCTCAAACAGCATTTAACCGGTGCAACGAGCAAGAAGGGGATCAATATTTCTTCTTCGATAGTGCGAAAATATGGCGGCTACTTACGCGCGAGTTTATCTGAACAATTGCCGCTATATGCTACTCGCGAAGAAGCCTTAAAAGCCGAACAAGCTTTAGCAAAGGCGCTGCGAATAAAGCGATATGCGGTATGGGTCAATTGAGCTCACGGGCGCTCGCTCATCATGGTTACTGATCTGAATGCGAAGCTCGATGACGAACGTCTCAGGTAAAACTCAGTGACGCAAATCACCCCTAATGATAGTGGATTGGCCGTCATCATTATCAGTGATCAACACAATTTTAGTAAGGTGGGCGTTTGTTTCGTCTTCAATCGCAACAGATTCGACCTTCCATATACGCGGAACATTTGGCACAGAGGTATATCGATAGTCAGCCCTGATCTGACCTTCTGATATGTTCAGTACGCCGATAAAGCTGCCCAGTATTTCACCATCGTCATAGGCATTGTCGGTGTTTTCGACTGAAGCTGTAAAAATGATTTTGTCCTCGTTTTGCATCGCTACGGCACCAGAGAACCCAGCCGAAACGCCTCTTAATTCGGGCAATTGGAATCGAATAATATCGTATGTCGGAAATGAATCCTTTTTTTGAATATAGGCCAAAAGCTCGCTATAATCAAAACTTATAACAAGGGGCTGATTTCTATTGAATAAGTAAATTTTGTTATTTTTATAGGCTGCGGCCTCGATGTTCAAAGCTGATGCTTTCCATAATTCTAGTGATTGTAATTTTTCGTAAAATTCACTTATTTCATATTGCTCTACAATTGGTTCATTTTTAAGCAAAACCCTTATCATCCGATTTCTTTGTGGCGACTTGGAGCCCGATCCAAAAATGACTAGTTCATGTTCATTAATTAGTTCTAGGACTTCATAATCGGGTTTAATGTCTTTTGCCATTCTCCCTGATGCGAAATCTAAAGTGTCCGATAGGGAAATTTTTTGCAGTACTTGGTATTGACTATCCAGCTCATAGATGAATGGTGAGTCATCGCCCACAACATAACAACGTTCATTTATCCTAGCAATACCCGACCCACTTGGGATGTTGTCTATATTTACCGAGGATGTAATATTGAATTGTAATGAAGGAAGTTGACAAGATGCAGAAAGTATCATATAGGCTATAAATAGGTGAAAATAATTCATCGATCTAGTATGTTCGTTCACGACTAAAGTCGTATTTATAAGGGAATATTAGATGTAGCAATGGCCAATTTCATCAAATATGTTACTGTTACTATTTGCCTCATTTCAGCTATTTGAGGGATTCTTCGATTAATCTGATTAATTTCTTAGTTTCTACTTGACACATAAATAAACTAGTAAAAATGAAATTATGTCTTGCAAATTTTTCTGATTGGTCGTTTTTAGCTTCTATGCTAATCAAATGATCAAATACTTCATTCGTGTTACCTAGTCTGCGATTAGGCGTCAATGTCAATACAACGTTAAATCCGGTATGGTCAATAAATTGTCTTTTCGTAATGAGTAAATGTTCGTTTAGTATTTTTTCATATGGATATTTGTACATCAGTGACTGTTGTTCTACCAGATTGTTTTGATTTATTCTTGCTTTGGTGATAACATAATGTTGCGAAATATCATTATACAAATGCTCGAACCCGACTAATTTATTTTCATTTGAATGTTGAATGTTTTGAAATGCCCTATCGTTCATATTAAAAAGCCAGTTGATGGGACTCATACTTTGAATGATAGAATCTATATCACCCTCGGTAAATTGGGCTTTATGAAACATCCATTCTTCTAGTGTAAGTTGCATCTCCATTTGATCTAACATTTTGGCTAAATACAGCGTGTCGGATACTAGATCTTCTAGCATATTGTTCAAATGAATGTTGGAGGAGCTCAGCTCTTTTTTATATTGACTATGATTATTAGCCGATAGGGCAATTAATATTCCCACAACGACTAGCAGGATTTCTCCAATGGCATACATTAAATATTTAGAAAGTTGGCTTGAAGAGAGGGATGCTAGGCGTAATTTTTTGAAATATTTGATCATATCATAAGCTATAGTTATTCAATAGCCCCTTGGGGCTCTCGTACGGAGTTGAGCGAAGGTACGACGCATTCATAGTAAAGTAAATATAGGGGCACGCATGAAAGCGACTTTCATGTCTGAAGGCAGTATTGTTATTTCGGCTGAGCGTTTAGCGTTGCTATGTACTTCGATGATCTTCCCTCCTAGGTACGGGCTGCGTTCCTTCATCTAGCCAAGTCTTTAGGTATTAGCAGGGCTTTCTTTCTAGTGAGGGGTCATTTTTCGGAAGCATCCTTCATTGTGTACCTTTTTTAGAGTAGAGGAGTCACCTGTACATAGCTGGCCATCCGTTTTTTTTAGTTAATACCACAAGCTAGCTTTTTGTCCGAATGCTACGCAGCCAGATTAAATGGTCGAGTTAATTTTCTTTAGCAATTTGTGGGCGTATATCTCGAGCGTTTTTCCTGCTCAATGGCTGATGTCAAGGTGGAACCGATCGAAGTACTCTTCATTATATGCAACGACGTTGCATATAATGAAGAAATCCGTACCTTTGTTTCCAATGATTGCGCTATGTGCTATGTACCGTTTGGATTTTCAATGCTACGACATCATCTGATGTATCTTAATGTATGTTGGATCATAACTATTTCATTATTGTCATGTGTACACAAACATGAGGTTTCTGCCGACGTATTAGCGGCCATAGAAATACAGCAAGAAGGCATCGAACTATCTCATCAACTAGATTCTATGTTGGTACGAATTGATGATGAAGTGATACGAAACCATTTTAGTCAACGCAATCTTTGGCTTCTTTCGCAGATGATCATAATAGAAGGGGCGGCACATGATCATGAAGCGTGCCAACATAGTCATACAAAGCTACAGTATGACATTACTAACGAGGAGATGATTTCGGTACAAAGTGTATGGCGCGATAGTGTATTTTCTCTTCTACAACAAGTCTCATATGTGCTACAATAGGATATGGGTATTATTTGCAATATTCATTGAGATCAGCTCGATTGTCAACGCACAGGTAGCTAATGGATGGAAGATTTTCGAAGGGGCAAGTTTTAAGGAAGAGTATATTGAAGAATATGGTTCCTTCACTTCTATGTTAGAAAATACCAAGGAGATAAGGGAAATTGAGGGTGCTGAAATAACCTTGAAAGGATACTATATTCCCGTTGAGGAAGATGGTATTATCATATTGTCTAAGTTTCCATTTGCAAGTTGCTTTTTTTGCGGAGCTGCGGGTCTCGAAAGTATAGCTGAAGTACGAATGAGACAAAAGCCAAAGCGTCGATTCAAAATGGATGAAAAATTGACTTTTACTGGACGGATTCATTTCAATACCTCAGACTGGCGGCTTTTTAGTTTTATTCTAAAGGACGCTACATTAGTCAATTAGATATATACTATTTAGAATATTTTTATAATTATTGGATTCAACCTCCCATTGCAATTTTATCAGATACAATCAGGCTCTTTCACTTGTATCTATGGATCTATAGATTAGACGCATAGGGTATAATGTGAGTGGTAGGTGAGCTCTTTATAAACTTTGATCTAGTCAGTATATGTTTTAAGTATTTCTATACTTGGATAAACATAATTCGACCTTTTTTACCATGCTACTACTGCCGCAATAAAAGGGAGTTCGTTGATGCAATTCGGTAGGCTCGATATCTAATATTCTATTAATTCCATCACTTGCCTGCCCACCACATTGCTCCACAATCATGGCTATCGGATTGCACTCATACAGCAATCGCAGTTTTCCTTTTGGGCTTTTAGAACTCGTGGGATATAAATAAATGCCTCCTTTGAGAATGTTTCGATGAATGTCAGATACGAGCGAACCGATATATCTAGAGGAATACGGACGCGAATCTTCCTCCTGTTGACAATATTTAATATAATCTTTGATGCCCTGGGGAAAATGGACATAGTTGCCTTCATTGACAGAATAGATTTGACCTTCTTGGGGTATGGTCATATTAGGATGAGATAAGTAGTAAGTGCCCAAGGCGGGATTGAGGGTAAATCCGTTCACGCCATTACCAGTCGTATAGACGAGCATCGTGGAGGTGCCATAAATGATATATCCAGCAGCCACTTGATGAGATCCTTTTTGCAAAAAGTCTGCTGAATTAACAGGTGTGCCAGGAAGGCTGATACGACGATAAATAGAAAAAATAGTGCCGACGGACACGTTAACATCAATATTGGAGGAGCCATCTAATGGATCTATCAACACGACATACCGGTTAGAATGATCTGTATCTTTTCCTGGAATGGTGATAAAGTCATCCGATTCTTCAGAAGCTATGCCACAGACTATTTCACGATTGGACAGTGACTTGATAAAGGCATCATTCGCAAAAACATCCAATTTTTGTTGTTCTTCTCCTTGAATGTTCTTCTCACCAAATTGACCTAATATATCTACCAAGCCCGCTTTGTTGACCTCGTGATTTACCACCTTTGCCGCCAAGCGTATGGCATTTAATAATCGTGATAATTCTCCGGTGGAGTAGGCAAAATCTTTTTGGTTATCGATAATAAATTCACCTAGTGTAGGATTTTGAATGGGCATAATATTGATTTGTCGGTTTGCGACAGGCTTATCGTTCTGATGTACTTTCCCATTTTTCGGGAGATCTCCACAGACTCGACAAGATCATTTCGCGCATAAACAAAAACTCCTTTGGTAAGCGATCGTACATTGAAGAAAATAACTCTTCGTGTGCGAATATTTCTTTTTTCCATTCTTCTCGATCCACGAGCATGATTTTTCTAAAGTCATCTTTAGGATAATCTTCAAGTCCCGTCCAATCTAAGTCGCGATGTCGTGGCATCCAGCCTATAGGACTTTCAACAGCGCCCGCTCTACCTCTTACGCGTTCTACCACCCATCGGAGTACACGCATGTTTTCACCAAAGCCCGGCCAAATGAAATGACCATTTTCATCTCTTCTAAACCAATTGACGCTAAAGATTCTGGGTGGATTCGGAAGGTCGCGACCATATTGCAACCAATGGTTAAAGTAATCTGCCACATGATAGCCCATAAATGGAAGCATAGCAAAAGGATCTCTGCGTACCTTCCCAAGTTCTCCAAAGGCAGCGGCGGTCATTTCAGATCCCATCGTTGCGGCCAAATAAACACCAAAACTCCAATTAAACGATTGATGCACCAAGGGCAAAAGCGTACTGCGGCGTCCACCAAAAATAAAGGCTCTCACCGGAACGCCTTGTGGATCATCCCATGATGCGTCAATAGCAGGATTTTGATGTGCTGGAGTTGTAAACCGACTATTGGGATGGGCAGCAGGCTTGCCCGAAGATGGATCGTAGGCTTGATTTTGCCAGGTGATTAATCCTTCTGGCACCTCCTTTGTCATACCTTCCCACCATACATCTCCGTCGGGCGTAAGGGCTACATTGGTAAAGATGGTGTTTTGCCTAATAGCCGCCATCATGTTGGGATTGGTTTTATCGTTGGTGCCCGGAGCTACACCAAAATATCCTGCCTCAGGATTGACCGCATATAGTCGGTCTTCATCGCCTTTTTTAATCCAAGCAATGTCATCGCCTACTGTGGTAACCTTCCATCCGTCCATCGACTCTGGGGGTATTAGCATAGAAAAATTGGTCTTGCCGCATGCACTTGGGAAGGCGGCTGCCACATAGGTTTTTTCACCCTCAGGGGTTTCGACACCCAATATCAGCATATGCTCCGCGAGCCAGTTTTCTTCTTTTGCCATGGTGCTAGCAATACGCAAGGCAAAGCACTTTTTGCCTAGCAAGGCATTACCGCCATAGCCACTACCATAGCTCACAATGAGTCTGTCTTCAGGAAAATGGACGATGTATTTATCTTTGATATTTGGTGCACACGGCCATTTGACATCTTTTTGTCCTTCTGTAAGAGGCATTCCTAAGGAATGAATACATTTTACATATTCGGTATCAGAGGTAAAATAGGATAAGGCTTGACGCCCCATTCTGGTCATGATTTTCATATTGACGACTACATACTCCGAATCCGTGAGCTGCACCCCAAGCCTACTTAAGGGTGAGCCAAGAGGGCCCATACAAAACGGAATGACATATAAAGTACGACCGCGCATACAGCCTTCCAAAAGCGACTCTAGGCTCGACTTCATTTCTTTCGGATCCATCCAATTATTCGTCGGGCCAGCATCCTCCTTTAATCTAGAACAGATAAACGTCCTGTCTTCGACCCTTGCTACATCGCTCGGATCACTAAAGCATGCATAACTGTTAGGCCTCTTATCTGGGTTGAGTCTAAGAAAGGTACCTTTATCCACTAATTGTTGGCATAATGTATCGTACTCTTCATCAGAGCCATCACACCAGTGAATATTGTCAGGAGCAAGGAAATGGGCTAGTTTTTGTACCCAGTTATTCAGTTCGTTTTGCGTACTCTGAAATAGAGTATCATTGGTAGATAAATGTGTCTTTACATTCATTATAAGGAGGTTATTACATTATCAAATCAAGCGCATCTTGTTGCGCATTGGCTTACCTCCTTCATGATCAAGTTAAAAGCCTCGCATAGTCAAAGGCTTTAAACTCGCCGCAAATGTAAGGTTTTTTTGTTACCAGCCATTTTTGAAGGCCACAATAGAAAATACTCTGTCTCAATTCTTTACAGTTTTAGTTCAACCAATAAAAATGAAGATATGCATGCCAAAAAAAGATAAGTTTTGGACTGAGTCATCGCTTTATGGGGCGTCCTCGCTACCAACTCTGTGCCTTTTTTAAATGCGTATAATAGTTATTTTGCCTACGCTTGCTTAGTCAACACGTTTAGCTGAGAATACACCATTCGGTTGTATAAACCGAAGTCCAGAGCTTCTTTTTTGTGTTTTTTCGAATAAAAACTCTACACTAAAACCATTCAAGCCCTTTAGCGTAAAC
This sequence comes from uncultured Saprospiraceae bacterium, assembly GCA_964616755.1. Lineage (GTDB taxonomy): Bacteria > Bacteroidota > Bacteroidia > Chitinophagales > Saprospiraceae > CAYNFR01. The sequence goes on from CAZTSI010000060.1 coordinate 10,517, forward strand.
TCATGATCTTGAAATGGCTCCAAAGTATATTCAGGCTGTCCTGGCAGGCTAGCCGTAAGCAGATTTTTTGCATTCACCTTTATTTCCACCGTTTGTCCTGTGAGTTCATACTTGCCCGTGAGCAATTTCAAATAGTCAGGATCACTTTGCTTGGAGGAGGGTAATTTTTTGAATTCTATATCTTCAACAGCGGCGTCCAAACTTATGCGTAGACCAATCACCCGGCCTTGTTTGTTATCGCTAAATTGAATTTTGATATCATCCTCTAGCTCTTGCAAATGAACGTTGAATACCTCATAATGCCAATGTGTCAATCGTTCAGTGATAAAATTATAACGCACCACAAGTGAATCTCCTAATTGCTGAATATTTACCACACCGTAGGCAGGATGCTCATATTGACCAGCATATTGATCCAAGGAATAATTGGGAGTCGTGTGGTCAATTCTTGGGAAAGACTCCTTTTCTTCTAACGCTTTTTTGGCCATTTTATCTTTTTCCGCGCCATAGGCAAGTTCAAAGTAATTTGTGGGCATCTCACTCATTAAAAGAATATCTGTCGCTGTGCGAGCCACTACGCCGGGTAGGCCACTACCATTCACATTTGTCAGAGCCACTATGCCGATATTTTCGTTGGGGACTAACCATACCAATGCGCTAAACCCATCTATATTTCCTCCATGTTCAATAACCTTTATGTTTTTGTGTTGGTAGATCATCCAACCTAAACCATAGGCCGCATGATCTATGCCGACAACAGCATTATTAGCTGCGTTCATGGGCATATGGGCTGTATGCAGTTGTTGGAAAGTGGCTTCTGCTATGATTCTATCTTGATCTGTCTCGCCTTTGTTGAGGAGGGTTTTGACCCATTTAGCCATGTCTTCTACTGAAGCATTAATTGATCCGGCGGGGCCAATGGCGTCAATATTGCGATATTCCATTCGAACGGGCTTCTGGTTATCATCCATTTTATAGGGGAGAGCGGCGTTGGGATGATTTTTTAGTCTTTCTATCGAAAAGTTAGCGCCAGTCATGCCGAGTGGGTCAAAAATGCGGTCTTGGGTGAAGGACTCCCAAGATTTTCCTGATAGTCGCTCGATCAGGATGCCGGCTGTCATGTACATCAGGTTTTGATATTGCCATGTGGTTCTAAAGCTCTTATTTGGTTCAAGATATCTTAATCGGTGATACATTTCTTCTCTCGTCAAAGCTGATCCGTACCACAATAAATCATGACGAGGGAGTCCACTGCGATGAGAGAGTAAATCGATAGCGTTCATTTCTCTACTAGCGAAATCATCTTTCATTTTAAAGTCGGGTAGATATTTAACGATGGGTGCGTCCCATTCAAGGGCGCCGTCATCCACCAACATAGCAACGCCCGCTGCGGTAAACGCCTTAGTACATGAGCCAATGGCAAAAAGTGTTTGGTCATTGACTGGCGTTTGTTTTTCTTCGTGGCTATGGCCAAATCCCTTACTCAAGATTACTTTTCCATCTTTTACAATGGCTAAGGCTAGACCTGGATGATTTCTTGCAATTCGAAACGAGTCCGCCATAGTTTCGATTTGGACTAATTGCTCGGCGAGTTTCTTTTGTGCCTCTACTTCGTCTATCGCAGATAGGCGAGTGACCATCAGTGGAAATGCCATACCCCCTTGCTTAAAATCTCCTTTTATGTCAGCATCCCCATCATATATACCTTCAAAATGGGCATTGCCAGGTATCGACGATGGTAATTTGAAGGCGACTTTCTTCTCGTTAAACGTTAAGGCTTCTAATGGCAACGCCTTTATTCCTTGAACAGGAATATCTAAGGCTCCCTTTAGCGTGTCTAGATCATTCCAAAAACTTAGGGCAATGTCTAGTTCTAAGCCAGATACTTTTATAGCTCCTTTCCAATCGCCGTTTATATCGCTCTGACCAACAATCGCATGGGTGGCAAGAATAAATAGGGTAACAAATACTTGTCTCATATAAATTAACTAGGGTGTTGAAGACTGACTATCCCTACAAATATACCATGCAGGAATATGAGAACAGTGTTAAATCGACCAATTTGGAAGTTCAACTGATAAATGGTTGTGAATCGGTGAAAGGCTGCTATCTAAAGAGCCATATCTTTATAAGGAATGAATACATTAAGCCCTTTAGAGGAGAAATAGTGTGCTAAATCTTGCTTGGTTTGGCTGCTTAGTACCATAGCGAAATCGCCGCCCCAAGCACCTAGAGATTTTATTTCTCCTTTGAGATCTGGAAATCGTTCTTTGAGTATAGGGATTTCAAGTGTTTCAGAGAGTAAGGCTTCATGCTTTATCATCAATTGACCAAATTCTTGTGCACTTGAGGTCTGAATGGCCGCTTCGGTAATGGCAGAAATTTGCTTGGCTAAGTCTTTGCGTTTTTTGGCTTGTTTCGCGTAGTGAATGATGGCTTCACCGCTATTTTTTTTCTGCCCTAAATAAACGAAATATAGTTGATCTGCAAACGGAGGTTCAAAATCAATTTCAGAATAATGTAACTCGTCATCAGTGAGTCGATAGGTAAGTGGCCCACTTGCCCCAGCACAGGCAATGTCGTAGCCACTGCCGTTTGACACCTTGAAATGGAGGTCAAACGACCCTATATCAGCCCATTGAGCCACAAGGTGAATCAATGTACTGCTGCTTCCTAATCCCCACTCACGTGGAAAATTGAGTTTGCTAATTACTTTAAATCCATTCCACTTGTCTAAAAACTCACAGTTAAACCTAACAGCTCCCTTTAATAATTTTTGAAGCGACAGAGCTATCTGCTCATCAGAGGTACGCAATGCTGAAAAATCATACAAAGATAATTGAGCCTCAAACCATAATTCTTTGTCATGACCATAAGACTCCCATAACAGATCAGAGCCACGGTGGGCTTTTACTTCGAGCGTTTGATGATATTTAGTAGGAATGGCTAGGGACAAAGCTCCATCGAGAACGGCATATTCTCCGAATAGCAATAATTTTCCGTTGGCTTTGTAGAGTTGTTTGGGCACCTGAATATTGAAATAAGGCCGAAGATAGGATTAGTATCTTTTGTATTAGTATTTTATTAATATGAATTTTTGTTAATTATCTGATTTAGCGGACATTGGCGGTGGAGTAATGCGTAATTTCTCCAAAAATTCACGTACAGCGATGTGAGAAATGACTTCATCCTTAAAGTGATCGACCGCCATGACGAATTCTTTTTCGGTTGCTTTGAGTTGGTAAAGCACATTGGACAAGTGCATTTTCATGTGCCCTTTTTGAATGCCTGTTGTAATGAGAGAACGCACCGCAGCAAAGTTTTGTGCTAACCCGACCGCTGCTGTAATACTCATCAGTTGTCGGGCATTTGGGTTGCCTAGCATTTCTAAGGACTGTTTAGCCATGGGGTGTAACTTGGTCAGTCCACCTACTGTGCCAACGGCCAAAGGTATTTCTAGCCAACATCTGAAAACGCCATTTTCTATGGATGCTGAGGATAAACTGCGATACATACCATCGCGCGCGGCATAAGCATGGCCACAAGCCTCTATAGCTCTAAAATCATTGCCCGTAGCTATGATGACCGAGTCAATACCATTGAATATACCCTTATTGTGCGTCACAGCTCGATAGGTATCGATGCGTGCTATGCGCATAGCTTGAACAAATTTTTGAGCAAAATCCAACGGTGTCATGTCTCCAGGAAACTCGCCCAAATCTTGGACTGGACAACTAACCTCCGCCCGAACAAGGCATTTAGGAGTATAGTTTGACAGGATACACATGATGATAGACAGCTCTTGTGCCTCCTCCAGATAGCTGTTGACAACAGTTTTGAATGTTGTTGAGTACGTTTCTAAGACTGTATTGATAAAATTAGCCCCCATTGAGTCGCAAGTCTCAAAGTGCATTTTTATTTGATAGTAGTCTTTCTCTTCATCAAAACTAACCCATTCTGCGGCAAGCACTCCACCTCCGCGACTCTCCATGTTTTTGGTGACACTGCTACACGCCTCGAGAATGGCGCTGTGATGTAATTCAAATAATTCGTGAAGTCGCTCTTCGGGCGCTGTACTTTTAAAATGTATTTGACCAATTTTTTCGGTAGCGATGATATGGGTTTGAAATCCACCTCGATACATCCAAAATTTTGCCGCACTAGCCGCTGCAGCGACTACCGAACTTTCTTCAATAACCATAGGCACGCAGTATGTATGCCCGTCAACAATAAAATTTGGTGCTACGCTATAAGGTAAAGGATAATTGCTGATGGTGTTTTCGCTAATGCCGTCTAAGACTTTTTGTTGATCGTGATTGGCCAGCCAGTAACTCATCATTTCGCGCATGGTCGTCTCAGGATCTCTAAAGAAATTTTCAGCAATCCACTTGATTTTGCCCCGTTTGTTGAGCTTCGAAAAACCGGTGATTATTTTTTTATTAGCCATTTACACCATTCTCTATAGGGTTGCGCAAACTCAAATAATGGAGGGCATACTGGTAGCCTTTGATTTGTTGTTCGACAAATGCAGCTAAGTCGTCATAGTCACCACGTGCATGTGCTAAAAAGGCAGCCGCCTGTCCATAGACAGAATTATATGTAAGGCGCTCGTTGAAGTAATATCCATCAAGATAGTCTTTGACCCCGCCAGATATAATAAACTCCTGACATTCAGGGCGAATTTGTTTTCCGATGCTATGAATAAAACCTATCATCTCATCTACCGTATGTCCTACAAAGCAAATAGGGTCGATTAGATTTGTTCGTGGATCTCGCATGTTTTCGAGTTTCGCAAAATTAGTGCCTCCATACGCCCCAAACTCAATGGCCGCTAAGGGCAACTCCATTAAACATCGCAAGCTTTCTGGACCCATCCCTTGTCCTACTTCTTTGGCAATTATAGGAAATTGGCTGACATCAAGCACTCTTTTGATGGACTCAACTGGGCTCCGCCCCCTTATAAGATCCCCCTCAGGCTGAAGCCATTCTTGTGTTGGGTTGATATGTATAATGAGACCGTCAGCTTCTAATTTTTTGACTAGCTCTGGTATCAGTGTCAGTTTGTCCGCATTGATGAGCTCATTTATTTGCGCCACCCCTAAATTAGCATACAAGGGCTGATCGGGCATTAATTGGCGCACGCTAAAATCCGCTAAATACTCATCGGATGCTAATAGTTTACGACAAGAACCAAGCCCCATGCCCATGCCATATACACCACAGGCTCTTGCCAGATTGTGGTTGATGTGCCTTGCCCAAGCCGTGCCTCCGGTCATAGAAGACACCCAAATAGGAGCTTTGTATGCTTTTTTGACAAAATACCCATGAATGGCCATCTTATCGGGGGGATGAGTGGTAAGTGCTGGCTCATAGAAAAAACGCTTATCGCGACTGTCGCCATTAGTGGCAGAAGCAAAAGCTAATTCAATATGATCCTTTTTTCTATCTATGTCATCTGCCATACAACAAACTCAGGTTGCTCAGGTGTAATTTATCCAGAATGGTAAAGAAACAAAATTATTCTTCTTCAGTTCTTTCTCACACTTTATTGCGTCTAAAATGATGTCATTCTGCTGCCTTTTGCAGTATCAGCCGTGGTAAACCCTTGATATGGAGCGAAATATTAGATTTTAATACTAATCAGAAAATGAGTCTCGTTTATAAACCACTTACATAAAAAAATCGATCTCATGAAATCTCTGATGTATCAAATTTTCTTATTTTTTATCTTATTGTCAGCAGCCTTATCACTTGGGGCACAAGATATTAAGCGCGACGCTGCCTTACACTACAACGAGGCTGTCCTTCATTTTAAAGAAGGAGATTATCACGGTGCTATAAAGTCTTATACAGCAGCCATTCAAGAACAGCCAGATTATACTAAAGCCTTTTACAATCGAGCCAAAGCACAATTGAAGTTAAACCAGTTCCCAAAAGCTATTGACGATCTCAGAAAAGTGGTTGAACTAGAGCCAGAAAATGCCAATGCAGAAATGTATATTGCTTATGCCCTCTTACAAATACAAAAATACCCAGCGGCCATTCATCATTATTCAGAAGCACTACGCAAAAATCCGGCGCTAACATCTTGTTACACAGGACGGGGTTCGGCCTTCCTAAAAGTAGAGAAATATGACAAGGCCGCAGCCGATTTTTCTATTGTTATTATGGCAGAGCCAAGTAACTATAATATGGTATATAATAGAGCTGTCTGCTATCTGCGAATGGATGAACCTTCTAAAGCATTATCAGACTTTACTGCACTCATTGATGCGAAATACCAAGAACCACAGATGCGCCTAGAACGAGCAAAAATATACATCAAGGCGGAGAACTTTCCTCAGGCTTTGGAGGATTTGCATCTCAGCGTAGCATTTCTCCAAGATTCCCCCGAAGCTTATTACCTCAAAGGGTTTGTCGAGATGAAATTAGAACAATACCAGGATGCGACGAATAGCTTTTTGGCTTCGCTTGAGATCGATCCTTCACATCAAGCATCATTACAAAACCTGGCATATGTTAGTTTTAAGCTAGAAAATTATGACTCAGCACTCAATACCTTTAGCCAATTACTAGATAACCAACCACAAAATATTGCCTTCCGCGTAAATCGCGGCTTGGCGTCTCTCCAGGTCAGGAAGTACGATTTGGCATTGGAGGATTTCTCGCAAGTAATCTCTCAAGATCCCAATCAAGCGACGGCATATTATAACCGAGCCAATGCTCTCATAGGCCTGAAGGAATCCGATAAGGCCTGTGCCGATATGCGCCAAGCGGCCCGATTAGGCTACGAGGATGCATTTAAGTATATAACCAGCCTGTGCAATAATAGAGCTGAATAATAGTTTGAAGTAAGCTTAGATCCCGGAACTTATACACTATTGGTATCTTATATCGGAT
>CAZTSI010000061.1:0-16905 GCA_964616755.1 uncultured Saprospiraceae bacterium
GAATAGGCAGCGGTAGGTGGTCACGTTTGACTACTGGTAAGTCAATGCATTTAACTTAATGCATGTATACATATAATATAATTGGATGTGCGAAAACTTTAACTAAAAATATCATCTGGAATATTTTTTCCGATATAAATGATGGCCGTTTTGCTCTAATGGGGAAATATTATTGTGATTGCGACATGGTATTTTTCAAATCACTTTAAACGTGTTTTCCCCCATGCCATTTTAGTATTCCTTTAGTTGGCGGACACTTTGGTCTAGGGCAAGGTGAGTTCGACTTAAATACAAATAAAAAAGCCCTTGCCTAGATGACAAGAGCTCTTATTTGTTGTAATAACTTGTTTGGCGCAGCAGACTATTTGCCGCCTAGCTCGCGGATGCGATACTCTGCATGGGCTTTGTACGTCTCATCGGTAATTTTTTTATATGCTGTTACAGCTTCATCATTTTTGCCTACAGCTTCTAAAGTGCTGGCAAGTGCATAATAAAACTTATCATTAACGGAATCTCCAGATAAACTGATGGCCGTATTGATATGCTCTAAGGCAAGTTCATTGCTTCCTTTCTCAGCATGTGCGCGAGAAACATAGTAGTACACATCTGCATCATCTTTTTTCAGCGCAATAAATGCTTCACCTGCCGCGACGGCTGTGTCAAAATCTTTAGCGACATAAAGTTTGCCGACAATCGTTCCTGCTCTTTTATATCGACTCTCAGCGCGATCAGCTTTGTTTTCTGCAATACCCTTGTCCCCTGCAGTAACATACTCAGTAACGGCCTTTACGGACTCACCTTGTTCTTCATACACCCTAGCCAGACCTTCATAAAGTGAAGAGTTTTCAGGGCTAAGTTCGATGCCGCGTATGTACGCTTTGATGGCTCCCTCGTAATTTTGATCTTTACTTCGAGCATTTCCGACATTGTAGGCAGCCACAGATCCGTTTCTCATGGCAAGTCCTATGATTTTTTCGTCATTAATCTCTTGTGCCATAGCGAGCGCTTCCTCCATAGCCGTCAAGCCTGATTCATAGTCCTTTGCTTTTAGAAGGGCAAGACCATCGTTATAGACGCTAGCGGCCGATTTTTCTTGTGCGGACATCGTAGGGGATACTATTAAGCAGCCCAAGGATATTCCAAATAGGCAAAATAATCTAGTAGTAGTGGTAGTAACACTTTTCAACAACATGGATTAATCTTTTAAAATGATGAAATATGAAATCTAAATTTGAATGCGTAATGAAAGAATATTTCTTAGTAGCATTACGCTCTATGGCCGCCAAATATAGATAATACACCCTTTTTACCCAATTTTTATTCAGAGAAAAGAGCATTTATAAGTTTTACTTAACACGCTTGCCATGTTTTATGACCATATTAACGTCTTGTAGCAAGGAAATATAGCGCAAAACATCTCCCTTGACAGCGATAATATCTGCGTACTTCCCTTCGGAAATGGTACCATAATCTTTATCTACTCCTAAAGATTTTGCTGGCCAATAGGTCGCTGCCTTGATGGCATACATAGCGTCAATGCCAAATTCATTTACCCAAACATCGAGTTCATTCCATGTGGATTGGCAATGAAACTTCATGGGTATACCACTGTCTGTGCCGATGAGCAAGACGACGCCTGCTTCTAGCAGTTGATTTACTTTTTTCTCTAAAGTGGGTCGTCGACTTGGGGTCAACTGAAAATAGGGTAGACGTCCTGGATGACGAATACTCTTTTCGATATCGTCAATGATAGACTGCGGCAGGCCTAAGTGCCAGCAATCATTGTCGAGCCGCTCAGGATTGTCGCGCATGTATTCGTAGTTGTACAAGCCCTCAACTGTGGGTGTCCAATACAATGGCCCTAAATTCATCTGTGCTGTGCGCTCCTTGATCATACGCATAATGTCTTCGGGGTACTCTGGTGCAGAAGACAGCCCCGTATGCTCAAAACAGTCGACGCCAGCCTCCAATCCACGACGAATTTCTTCAGGGCGATGTGAGTGTGCTACCACTGTCAGGCCGTGTTTGTGCGCCTCATCTACCACCGCCATCACCTCCTCCATGGTCATCTGATCTTGATCGATTAACTTGATGCAATCCACACCCCCATCGGCTAATCTTTTTACTTTGGCTCTGGCATCTGCCGCGCCTGTCACGCCCCATCTAAAAGGCTCCGTTCCAGGATATGGTTTGTGTTGTATGAATGGTCCCGACATATACATGGTGGGGCCAGGTATCTCACCTTTATTGATGCGATTACGTACCCCAACGCTTGCCTCCAAAGGCGCGCCTAGATCACGCGCACTCGTCACCCCTGCTAACAACAATTGGTGTGCAGAGGCAGGCATGATGACACTCTCTAATACATCCAGATAGGCAGTGTCCCAGTGTGCATAGTCCGAATGACCATTAATCATCAGATGTACGTGCATGTCCCAAAGGCCCGGCATGACACTCATACCTTCGGTTGAAATAACTTCCGCATTATCTGGTATCGCCAAGTTACCTTGATGACCAACACCGACGATTCTCTCCCCGTCAATGATGATGACACTGTTGTGAATAGGTTTGCCACCAAAACCATCGATCAACGTGCCGCCCACTAGCGCTTTTTTTTGTGCATGAACTGTATGTATGCCAAGACAAAGTAGGAAGATATAGATTAGGCGCATAAGCATTAAGATTTTGTTAGGTTCACTGAGTCTATCAACTCCAAAGCATCCAAAGTAGGTATATTTTTTATTCGGAGTGAGAGAAGACCTCTATAAAGTGTTTTGTAGCGCTGCATTTCTCCTTAAACCTAGCCGGGTAGTTGTTCTATGACAATAGATTGACCTTTGGAGAAATCATCGCACAACCATTGCCACTTTTCATGGAGTTGCAGCTTGCCATCGTGAAAACTGAGTTGGCTCTCGCATTTGCCAGTTTTGATGTTGCCCAAACGATCCAGATGATGATATGTGAAAAACAATTGATCGCCCACTCGATGACCTGACATTACTCCAAATCTTATCTCTCCGCCTTGGTAATTCGCCCAAATGATATCTCCTAATTGGCGGTAGTGAAATATTGTTTGGTCGCTGACTTGCCCAGACGCATCATTTGAACTGCCTACAAAATATACATGATGGAGACTTGCCCTATTCACCGTGATGCAATTGCTGTAAACAATAGAGCGTCCAGACAAAAAAGACACTATGAAGAATAGCAGGATACGGATAATCTATTTCGCCCATGGCAAATGACATAATAAACGCCGTAGAAATGCCAAGTTGAAAAATAGCTAACACTTGAAGGCTAATGAAATTGTTACTTTGATCATTTCTTCGCCGCGCCAAATAGGCCAATAAGCCAATCGAGAGCGCCGCCGCGCCATACATTCTTAGGAGGAGCAGTGACCATCCCTCAAAACCCAAATATGGGAATATGGGGGCAAAAAATAAGGCAAATGTACCCACGACACATTCTATGATAGCCGTTGTAAGAAAAAGCCATTTTAACATAACATGTATTTAGCCGCCTACAAAGATAACTCGTGTTGGCGTAGGCTTTTGTATTTGTTTTAAAAGGTATCTTACATCGTACTAAGCAAAAGTGAACCATCAATGACTGCAAAGGAATGGTATGATCAACCCCGACATTTAACATTTAAGGGCTTTAAAATTTTCTATAAATCCAATCATAGGCCTGAACTTCCAGCTCTTGTTTTATTGCACGGTTTCCCAAGTTGTTCATGGGACTACTACAAGGTTTGGAAGGAGTTTTCTGAGCATTTCTATGTTATCAGTTTTGATTTTTTAGGATTTGGACACTCCGATAAACCCTATCCTCACGACTATTGCATTTTAGAGCAAACTGATTTGACGGAGGCCGTATTGGAGCATTTTGGTATAAATCATTATGATTTGATTGCACATGATTACGCTGTATCCGTAGCGCAAGAATTGTTGGCCAGAGAAAGCTTATCGCCGTCGTCCGCTGTCATTCGCAGGGTGATTCTTTTAAATGGAGGCTTATTTCCAGAGACGCATCGAATATTGCCCATACAAAAGATTTTACTAGGACCTTTTGGTAGTCTTGTTTCTAAATTTATGTCCAAAAGAACCTTGCAAAAGAACTTTGATCGAATTTTTGGCCCACTCACCAAAGCAAGTCCTTCAGAGATAGATCAATTGTGGGGGCTGCTTAATTACAATCGGGGCAAGCGCGTTTTTTCTTCCCTCATTCGATATATTTTGGATCGCAGGGAGCACCGTCAGCGTTGGCTCCAAGCATTAATAAATCACACGGACAAAATTTTATTGCTCAACGGTGCTTTAGATCCTATTTCAGGAGCTCATTTGGTTCGACGATATCGAGAACTTATACCAAGAGCTAGGGTAGAAGTCTTAGAAAATATTGGACATTATCCTAATTTAGAAGCTCCCGATAAGCTCATTCAGACGGCTAAACATTTTTTTTCGTAAACAGTGCTAGGTTTTTAAATTGGCTTGTGCGTTATACTTTTTATTGCGCCATATAGCTAGGTATCGACTTGATTGAGCGAATAGGACGGCTCTTCTGTGTAAAAAAACTAACGTACTTTTGGGCAAAGAAGTGAAGATTATGGATATAACCTATTGGATCGTGATGATAAAGGCTTTGCACGTTGTGGGCGCTATTGCGTGGTTAGGGGGTCTTTTTTATTTGGGGCGAATATTTGTTTATCACGCAGAAACTTTTGACCGCGCAAAAGAAGAGCAAGCTGTATTAAAGCCTCAATTTGCCTTGATGGCGGGGAGGGCTTATCGTATTATTTGTAATCCAGCGATGAATGTCACGTGGTTCATGGGGTTAGCGCTGTTGTATCTCCACGGTATGGCTTGGTTTAAGGTCAATTCTTGGATGCATATCAAACTGCTTTTGTTAATAGGATTGACGGTCTATCAATTGTTTTGCAAACGTATGATGCTTCAATTGGCACAAGGAAATATGCCGATGAGCGCTTTTAATTTTCGATTATTCAATGAGATACCCACCCTCTTGCTTATGGGTATTGTTTTATTGGCTGTGATGCGCAATATGGCCAATGTGGGCTGGACATTTGGTTGCATTTTGCTAATAGGGTTAGTCATGTACTTTTTTGCCAAGCGCTACAAACGTATTCGAGAGCAAAAGTCCTAACCTTAGCGCATTTTTTCGTTGAGTGATATTTTTATGGCCTCGCTAAAGCCTAAGTCACTATTGAGTACAACAATCTTACTATTGGTGCCATCATCTATTTTAACGGCAGTGGTGTTTGGGGGGATATTACCAATATTATCAGCTCGCAATACTAAATAATTTATAGGTTGATTTAAGTAATATTTGAAGGTAATTTTATCTTTCTTGGCTTCCAAATATTGTACAATCCAGTCATCATTGATTTTGACGGAAATAATGTCATTGTCGATTTGCCCGTCATCCCATATGCTGATGGAAATAGATTTAGTGTTAACTTGGACAGAATCTCGGAGGCTAACTTTCCTATTGTCTAAGCTCAAGGGCTGAGGCTCGCTGCGTTTATACACTATTTTGAAAAGTACATTATTCAATTCCGTGCCAATAAATGATAAGGTATTATCCACTAATCTCCACTGTCCTTCACGATTACTTTCATATTCTACAATTTCCATATTATCTGGAAATACCCACACATAATTCAAAAATTTAAAGCCGTCAGGAATGGCAAAACACCCAAAATAGCCATCCTTATTCTCATCGAAAGCATTTTGAAAAATATAATGATCATCATGGATCGTCAAGTCATTTCTCAACGAATCTTCACGAATCAAAGAAAAGCTTCCTTTGCCAAAGTTGATCTGGTTATAATGTTCGTCGAGATTGGGAATCATTGTATATTCACTAGGCGAAATAAAAGTAAATACTTCTTCAGGATTGCGGCCTTTCTCGATGTAGTGCCAGCTTGACTGACGACGAGAATCCACTTTTATATAATCCTTGTATGTGATACCATCTTCATTGAGGTAACGAACAAAATCGGCATTAAAACTCTGTGCCGTTAAAGACCCTAAGCCTAGAGATAAAAGTAAAAACAAACTACGCAGGTCAAAAGCTATCTTTTTCTCCATCGCTTTGTTTATTCAAAATAACGATGGTAAGAAATGCTCATTCGTTGTGTGTTCATATTGAATTTATTCTTAATATGTGCAAATTAACAATTTAATCGCTAGATGTGCATCGGTTAAGTGTGTAGAAATGCTAATCTCCTGTTAAAATATCATATTTCGCTATATTTACATTGCCAGTGAAAGGAAACGTAAACCTCCTTAATTATGAGCCACATTTCTATCTATACTCGATGCTTGCCATTCATTGTTGCATTGTTAATGACGCTACAAATTTGCTCTCAATCTGTTCAACTGGTGGAGAAGAAGCGCCCTCGCGATTATAAGATCGACTTCGGTATTTTTTCATCTGGAGACTTTAATGCGATTACTGATGTGAAAGGTGTCCGAGTAGGTCATACTACGATTATTGAAGGCGACAGCATACGCACGGGCGTGACGGCTATATTAGCGCATGAGGATAATATTTTTCAGCAAAAAGTGCCCGCAGCTATATTTATTGCCAATGGTTTTGGGAAATTGGCTGGCTATTCTCAAGTTGAAGAACTTGGATATATTGAGACACCCATTATTTTAACGAATACGCTTAGCGTTGGGCAAGCGATACAATCAACCGTCAAATATGTCCTATCACAAGCTGGCAACCAATTCGTAAGTTCAGTCAATGCGGTGGTGGGCGAAACCAATGATGCTTATCTTAATGATATCAGAGGCATGCATGTCAATGAAAATCATATTCTTGGAGCTATCCTTGGAGCTACAGAAGGCCGAGTAATGGAGGGCAATGTAGGTGCGGGAACAGGCACGGTTTGTTTCGGATTTAAAGGTGGTATAGGTACGTCTTCTAGGGTTTTGCCAAAAAGCTTAGGGGGCTATACCGTCGGAGTATTGGTGCAAACGAATTTTGGTGGTGATTTGCGGATTGGAGGCAAGAATGTTGGACAGTCGTTGGGCACCAAACCTTACAGAAAGCACCTCGAAGGAGATGGAAGTTGTATGATCGTTGTGATGACGGATGCGCCCCTCGATGCCAGAAATCTAAAACGATTGGCCAAGCGAGCTATCTTAGGACTAGGTAGAACTGGGGGCTCTATGTCAAATGGCAGCGGGGATTATGTGATTGCAGTTTCTACTCATCCTGGATTGCGCCTGCCTCATGATTCAGAGGTGTACCAGGAGCAGTCTACATCGCCATTGCACAACGATCTTACCTCCCCACTTTTTATGGCGGCAATTGAAGCAACAGAAGAGGCCATAATTAACAGTCTTTTTGCCGCAGAAAGTTTGACCGGACGAAATGGTCATCAGATCAAAGCCTTGCCTGTCGATCAAGTGCTTGCTTTATTGAACAATAAATAAAAACCATACAAGTACTTTATTTATCAGAACATGTCTATTTTTCGTTTCTATGTTGAGCCCACAGGCATCTAAAACGGTAGTTAGAAAATGATCGTTGAGAACCTTTTAAAGACAATTATTTAAAGACATGCAACAGACTTTGGATTTAGCCGATTTTCATAAGATGGTAGGAAAAACGTTCAAGCAGATCTCCGCCGAAGAAGCTTGGGATATGTATGCGTTGAGCGATGATCAAGTCGCGTTTTTTCATGAAAATGGTTTTTTGTCAGGCATTGAGCTTTTAGACACAGACCAAGTGGATCAAATGCTCGAGGAGCTTGAACGTATCACCAAAGTCGACCATCCCGCGCATGGATTGTTCTATGAATTTCATTCTAACGAATCCTCTGACCCCAATGCCGTCTTGTTGCACGCCTTGGGGCATTGGAGATTGTCGACAGCGTTTCACGATGTGTTGTGGAATCCTAGATTTGTTGTAGCGGCGTCTCAATTGTTGGGTAATAAGGCGGTTCGATTTTGGCATGATCAATTATTTTGTAAACCCGCACATCATGGTGGGGTAGTCGCATGGCATCAGGATTATAGTTATTGGACGCGCACAATACCCATGCAGCATTTGACGTGTTGGATAGGTTTGGATGATGCTAGTGAGGAAAATGGTTGCCTTCAATACATTCCTGGAAGCCATCGTTGGTCACTTTTAGATAAGCCAGAGTTGGCGGGGGATATGAATGGGCTAGAGCATTATTTGACGGAGGAACAGAAAATAGACTTTAAGAAAAAAGTGCCGGCGATTCTTCCAAAAGGTTATGGCACTTTTCACCATCCGTTGATCGTGCACGGTTCGTATGAAAATCGTTCTGACCAAGCTCGTAGAGCCTTTGTTCTCAATGTATTTGCAGATGGTACGATTTCTAACTCCGATGAAACGTTGCTGAGAGGTGTGCCTATTATATCTAAAGGTAACAAGATGGACGGCAAGTTTTTCCCACTACTTTATAGTCCGCCCGCGGCTCAAACTAACGAATCATAATGGATAGCCATTTTAGAACAACACGTCATTCTGACGCTAGATTTGAGAATGATCATCTTCGTTTTTACACGGTCAAGTCCAAGAATCTCAAAGGTCGCGGGGATATTTGTCTGTTTGTGCCACCTGATGAGATCGTCAAAGAGCCATTGCCCATAGTCATTTTACTACATGGTGTCTACGGCAGTGCTTGGTCTTGGGCATTATCTGCCGGGGCACATAAAACTGCCTTATGTATGATGCAAGCTAAGAGTATCCGGTCTATGATTCTGGCTATGCCTTCAGACGGCCTTTGGGGTGACGGCTCTGCGTACTTGCCCCACAGTGGATATGATTTTGAAAAATGGATTTGCGAAGATGTGATCGCTTTAGTTCGTGAAGCCGTCTGCGAAGAGCGATTGTCCTCAGATATATGTCTTGCGGGGCTGTCCATGGGTGGATATGGTGCATTGAGGATAGGGGCTAAATATGGAGAAACATTTCTTGCAATATCCGCTCATAGTTCAATCACCTCCTTAACACAAATGCCATTGTTCGTAGAGGAGGCGATAGAGGATTATGGTGTAAATCTTTCGAAAGACAATAGCGTAATTGAGACCATCTTGTACCACAAAGATCAATTGCCCGCGATCCGCTTTGACTGTGGGAAGGAAGATTTACTGATCAAATTTAATCGCCGTCTTCACCAAGAATTAACTGCGGCCTCCATTGAGCATGAATATCAAGAGTTTTCGGGATCTCATCAATGGGCCTATTGGGAAGAGCACCTCAAAGATTCCTTACTTTTTTTCGAAAAAATCATTTCTTCAAGGACAAAATAGTCTTGACAAAACCTAGCAACCGACGCTAAGAATAGGAATGCTTGTCTAATTTTTTGCAGCGATCGACAAAGATGCCTAAGACTTTCTCCAAATCTTCGATGGGGACCAGTTGGAATTCTTTGTAGGCAATGAGATATTTTCCGCTTGCTTCTACAGTCCACCCAGGGTCGTTTTCAAACTCATCTAAAAAGTCGAAGCTCACTGTTCTCTTGATGGCCGATTCATCTAGGCCGAAGATGGAATAGTTTTGGTCAAAATCAGGGGTGGTCGCTAGCGCATCGTGCGGGTTGTTAAATACTTCACGAAATCCTTTAAATGCCTTTTTTGGCCGGACGGCAAAGGTCGCTACATTGAGTTTGGGATGTCTGAATTCGAATACTGTTGTGCGTCGCCGCTGAAATCCTAAAATATTGACGTGATCAAAGAAACGAATAAACCCTTCGCCAGCACGAATACTCGTTAGGCCTTCTGCTTGGTGTTGTCCTTTTTGTTGAAATAGGTAAAAGCTTGATTTGCTAAGTTCGTCATTTTCAATATTTATACGTTTTACAAAATGCCAAGAGCGGCGCTTGCTCAATGCGGCGAATGCGCCAACTCGGGGATCATCTCTAAAAAGGGAAAAAATATTAAACATAGCGATTGCAAAGGTTTATATCATTTAACACATATAGCTAAACGACATCACATAGATAACTCGGATTCCATATAACTGAAACGCTTTTTAGACGAATTGTTATTTCTTTTCGGTTCAAGATGATACAAATAAAATATCTTGGCTGTCCTTTATTCAAACTATAGTCGCCCTTATATGATGAAACTAAACGAGTTGAGTCAGTATTTAATGCCCTATCAACTAGTGGTGGATACATTTGAAACATTGGATGGATATACTAGTGAAAATTATAAGATTTCATCAAGCGATGGCGATCAATACGTATTTAAGTTTTATCGTGATGCCCAACAATTGGCCATTATAGCGGCAGAAGTCGCATTGATCGAATATGTCCAACCCAAAATAGACCTGCATTTAACGACTGCTATCAAAGTAAATAACCAATGGTTATGTCTCTATGAAGATGGCTCGTTTGGTCGTTTAATGCCCTTTGTTGAAGGAAAATTTTGGGCTGAATCTTCACAGACCCCTTCGTTGATCCAATCTTTTGGCGAGAAGACGGCGCTTTTAAATATTGCCTTGGCATCCTACTACTCATCAGATATTGCTGCACGCAGGTTAAAATGGGATATTCAATACACCCTTTTATCAAGGAAGGATTTGCAACATATTTCTAACCCTCATCATAGAGCTATCGTTCAGTATTTTTTCATGAAATATGAACAAGAGATTTTGCCCAAACAATCATTCTTGAGGCATGCAATGATTCATGGAGATTTGAATGATTGGAATGTTTTGACGTCAGGTAACGTAGTAACAGGTGTTTTAGATTTTGGCGACAGCTCTTATGGTCCTATGATAAATGAAGTAGCCGTTGCGTTGACATATTTATGCATGGATAAGGACGATCCCATAAATATTGCGGCTCATTATATCAAAGCCTACCATAATATCCTTCCGTTACAATCGGAAGAAATTGATCTGTTGTATTATTTGATTGCTGCTCGATTGTGTATTAGTTTGTGCAGCAGTGCAGCCGCAGCAAATGAAGGAGAGGCAAAATCGTATATTTATATTTCTGAACGCTCAGCATGGGTGCTGCTAGAGAAATGGCTTTCTATCAATCCGGAGTATGCTCAACGAATGTGGCGAAAAGCCATTAGCGCGGAAGATCTTCCCATCCAAAATTTTGCGATGCAGGAAAGAAGGAAAAAGTTCTTTTCTAGGGCTCTCTCATTGAGCTACAGCATACCTATTCATATGACAGGTGCGGCATTTCAATATATGTATGGTGACAATGGAAAAACCTACCTGGATGCTTACAACAATATTCCGCACGTCGGTCATACGCATCCTAATGTAGTTGAAGCTATCTGCCAGCAAGCAGCGCGCTTGAACACAAATACTCGCTATCACTATGATATATTAGGTGAATACACGGAGCGTTTATTGCTACATTTCCCCAAATCCTTCACCAAAGTATTTTTGGTAAATTCAGGCAGCGAAGCAACAGATTTGGCTTGGCGGCTTGTATACGCTTATCGCAATAGACGTCAGAGAGTAGTCTTAGAGCACGGATATCATGGTCACACTAATCAGGGAATAGCGGTGAGTGCATATAAATTTGATGGGAAGGGTGGCGCTGGATTGCCAGATCACACCACAAAATTGACGCTGCCCAATGCCTATCGCGGCAGTTTTAAGTATGTACATGAATATGTCCGTGATGCAGTACAGCAATTCGAACAATTGGATAAATCAGGTATTGAAATAGCGGCTATGGTGGCAGAGCCTATCTCAGGTTGCGGTGGCCAAGTACCACTTATGAGTGGATATCTTCCGTCCATTCAAGTGGAATTGAAGAAACGAGAGGCTTTACTGATTCTCGATGAAGTACAAACAGGTTTTGGTCGTTTAGGGCATTATTTTTGGGGATTTGAAATGCTGGAGGTTATGCCAGATATAATCGTCTTAGGAAAGCCCATAGCCAATGGACATCCTATGGGGGCAGTAATAACTACCGACGAAGTGGTGGAGCGATTTGAGACGGGCATGGAATTTTTTAGTTCCTTTGGCGGAAATCCAGTGTCTTGTGCAGCGGCTTTAGCTGTATTGGAAACGATTGAAGAAGAAAAGCTTGTTGAGAATGCAAGGGATGTAGGCGATTATTGGTTAAGCGAGCTCAGAAACATTCAACTGTCGGATCAACGAATCGGTGATGTACGCGGCAGCGGCCTTTTCATAGGAGTCGAAATGGTCAATCCGGATGATTTTAAACATGATACTATATTAGCGCAAAGGATCAAGAATCAAATGAAAGATCGCGGGGTACTGTGTAGTACCGACGGTCCTTATGATAATGTTTTGAAAATGAAGCCTCCGATCTGCTTTTCACGTAAAGATGTTGACCTCTTCATCCATAATTTTACAGAGATTCTGAGTCAATAGGGGTGATTGAGAAATTTAATTTGATCTAAGCAGCCAATTAATGCGGTGGGTGGCTGTGATAGATCGATTACACCCGAGCTGATAACTTCTCCGTTGTCTAGGGTAATGATTAAATGACTAATCATGGATTGGTCGACGGCTATCTTATCCGTGGGGCTGGCCAGGTCTTTTATGTCTACCATCCGTAACTGCTTCAATGAAGCAACTAGTCCTGTCCATTGTTCAACACTAATAGATTGCGTGTTTTCGGCTTTAGTGCCGTGTTGATCTTCTTTAAAAGTTAGCGTAGAAGGGTCGATCAAAATAGAGCTATTGTATCCGCGAGTACGACTTCTGAGTTCTATCGATTCAATTCTGTTAGTCGGCGCATCTGAGTAGCACTTTACAGCAAACAGGGTCAAAACTAGAGCGTAGAGTGGATGTGTCATAGTTGCAACAAGATATATTTTTTAGATCTGTATCGCCCATAATTATCAACGCAAGGCTCGAAATTTAAGAATGCGTATCATTTAAATTGACCTCCAGGGTTTTTGCCATATACTTAAGAAATAGCATTGATGCGATGGTAAACGGACGGATCTTTCATTTTAGCCGGAATGCAACTTAGGATAACTTCCTTCAGGGCTTTTTTTAAACTTTTTTTGATCGTTGGATATCGGCCGACCAAACTAATTTCTCTGGCTGGTACTGGTGGGCTAAACGCTTTTATTTGTTTACGCCTTGCACTTGAAAGATGGTTGATCGCTAATTCGGGCAAAATAGTTATGCCTTGGTTTTGTTCTACCAATATTTTTAAGGTCTCAAGACTGCCAATCCTATAGTGTATCTTGTTGTCTTGTGCTTTTTGAAGGGAACATAAATGTTTGACCTGAGTACTCAAACAATGTCCCTCTTCGAGCAATAGGAGTTTATTTGTTTCTATTTCTTCTGGCATCAGATAGTGTTTGGTGGTATCCATATTGCCATACAAGAAAAAGGCTTCGTAAAAAAGCACCTCTTCATAAATTCCGCTAGCTTGCAACGGTGTCGCTAATATGCCTACATCAAGTTGCTCAGATCTTAACTTTTGTAGGATTGCATCTGTATTTGTCTCTTCTATATGTAAATGGATGGAGGGGTATTTTTTGGAGAATGTATCTATAAATAAGGGGAGAATATACGGCGCAAGTGTTGGAATGATACCAATGGCCAACTCACCATCTACCGCTGAATCATTGCAATGGGCTATTTCCTCTAATTCTCGTTTATGCTGCAATAGAACATGAGCCTTGTCGATGATATCTTGACCAATAGAAGTGGGCTTGACAGGTTTGCTTTTACGATCAAATATCTTCACCCCCATTTCATCCTCTAGTTGGATGATCATCATACTTAGCGTAGGTTGGGTGACATGGCAGGATTCTGCGGCCCTTCCAAAATGTTGATGGCGATCTACGGCAAGAATGTACTCTAATTGCTGAAAATTCATGATTGATCAAATCTATCCTTGTGCAAAGTAATCATTTCTATCTATGGAAATGCGTTATGTTTTATATAGCTAAGGTACTTTTGATCCGTAAAGCAACATTTAATGGGAGGGCTAAAAGAAATGGGCAGAATACCCCATTGAATGGATATTCTGCCGTCTATTGCAGTATTATTTCCAAATTCCTTATCTACCTAAAATCCAAGCTATTACTGCCCCCCCTAAAGCTCCCCATAAAAGATTTCCTGCAATATTAGTGAGCAATACCACAGAGTCGTACATATTCGTCATGCCTAAAAACATAGAATCTTGTCCGAGACCAATCAGTATAGCGATCACCGCACCTGCTTGGGCACCTGAAACCAACGTTGTAATACCCGCCCAGCGTTGAAAAATAATGGTGATCAGAAGAGCAAAGAATACCTGAGCTAAAAAAATGAATAGCATGGAAGGGGATTCTTTCTCTAGTCCCGGGTAAGTAGTTGTATGACTACTTTGTATACCACCAAGAATAAAATCCCAAATAAACCAACCAGCTAAAAATAAAACTACAGAACCACCAATGGTGGCTAAGGCTGTCTTTTTAAAGTCCATAGTAGTAAGTTTTGATGAAGCAGTAAGATAGAAAATATTTTTAGCTGCTTGTTCATTCAAAGTCATAAAATTAATTACAACAATAAGCCTAATAGACAAATCTAATTCCCAAGAAAGGTGCCGAAGGCATATTTTATATGGTTTCATCAAAAAAGGGAGAAAAAAAAGGAAGAACATCATATTCTTCCTTTTCGGCGGTCCGGACGGGACTCGAACCCGCGACCTCCTGCGTGACAGGCAGGCATTCTAACCAACTGAACTACCGGACCTAAAATACTCTCTTTGCTTTTAAAGAGCGTGCAAATGTATGAACCTATTGATATCATAACAACTATTCTAGGATTATTTTTTTTATCATTATAATCGTCATACTGTTTTTCCTTCCATCCAACTTATGATCCACGCGATATTGATTAACTTGCCGAAGAGTTTCGCGGTATGAAGGTGAAAATATTTTTTTTGAGCGTTTATATTATAGCCACCATTGTTTCCTGTCAATGGAATCATCCTGTTGACTATAATACCCAAGTCAAGCCCATCCTCAATCAGCATTGTATTTCTTGTCATGGCGGGGTGAAGCAAAATGGAGGTTTTTCATTGCTCAATAGAGAATATGCACTTACTGCTGCAGAGTCTGGGCTCTATCCCATAGTTCCGAAGAAGGCTAATAGCAGCGAATTGGTGCGGAGGATTCAATCCACTGACCCAACTGAACGGATGCCATTGGACAAAGCTCCTCTTTCTAAAGAAGAACAAAGAATCCTCATCCGTTGGATTAATCAAGGGGCACATTGGGGCACGCATTGGGCGTATGTACCCGTGGCACAGATGTCAGATGATAAAAAGCAGATCCAAATGGGATGGTTTGGCTCATCAGATAACAAGACTTCTTATATAGATCAACATGTGAATAAGGAATTGCGATCTCTTGGCTTAAAAGCCAATGACGTGGCTACGAAACCCATCCTATTACGTAGACTAAGTCTTGACTTAATAGGTATGTCTCCGCCGACGGAATTGGCCGAAGCTTATTTGGAGGGTACCTTATCCTATGAGGGCTTAGTCGATCGCCTCCTCCAGCATTCTGGTTTTGGCGAAAAATGGGCGTCTATGTGGCTTGATTTTGCAAGATATGCGGATAGTAAGGGTTTTGAGCGCGATCAAGACCGCAGCATTTGGATGTACAGAGATTATGTGATTAAGGCCTTAAATAAGGATATGCCCTATAATCAATTTGTCATTGAGCAACTAGCTGGCGATCTTTTAAATAACCCTACCGAAGATCAACTTATCGCTACGGGCTTTCATCGCAATACTCCTACCAATGATGAAGGAGGCACCAGTAACGAGGAGTATAGAGTTCAAGCCGTCATGGATCGGGTCAATACCACGTGGGAAGCAATGATGGGCACCACTATGGCTTGTGTGCAATGTCATGGTCATCCATATGATCCTATAACACATGAAGAATACTATCAGTCGATGGCGTTTTTTAATAATACAAGAGATGCTGATACCCACCGAGATTATCCTTGGCTGCGTATACTCGACACATTGGATAATCAGCGATTGATATCATTGACCGATTGGATACTAAAAGTAGAATCGGCACCCAGAGCCAAAGAAATATACCAACAGGTGCGTACTCTTCAACCGATCATTTATTCGATAGAAACGGATGAGATGATAAATGCTGAGCATTATGATACCAAGTACCTTGGATTGCGTAACAATGGCAGCGCGCGTATACCTCACGTAGATTTGGCAGGAAAAAATCAACTCTTGCTGAAGTTATTATGCGTGGAAGGCCAGGGCAATTTATCTATACATCTTGATAGTTTACAAGGACGTTCAATCAGCCAAATAACGGTGCGCTCGACCAATTGGGCTTATACGCTTGTGGAGCTTCCTTTGCTCCCACAAGAAGGTACACATGATATATACTTGCATTATCAACATAGTACTAAAATCAACCCAGATCAAATGATCGTTCAAGTAGATTGGTTTCATGTTGGGAATACTTTCCCAGGGCAAGGGCGGATAGAGGCTAAACTGTATAAGGATGAATTTTATGCATTATTGCTAAAGGATATTCCGAAAACCTTGATTTTAATGCCTAATCCACCAGATAGACAGCGTCAAACAAAATTATTTGATCGCGGCAATTGGCTCACGCCCATGCAAGACGTAGACGCGGCAGTTCCATCCGTTCTAGGGTTCTCTGCGCAACAACCCAAAGACCGATTGCAATTTGCTCAATGGATCGTAGATGAACAAAACCCCTTGACGGCACGTACGTTTGTCAATAGAATCTGGGAACAACTCTTTGGCAACGGTCTTGTGCTGACCTTGGAGGATTTAGGTTCGCAAGGTGAACTGCCAACGCATCCAGAATTATTGGACGAGATGGCGTCTCGACTTATGTATACCCATAGGTGGAGCATCAAGCAATTGATCCAATCCATCGT
>CAZTSI010000062.1:0-16892 GCA_964616755.1 uncultured Saprospiraceae bacterium
TAGAGAGGCAGAGGTTGTCAGGCTAAACATGCCATTTATATCGGTGGTGGTCCCTCGGCCGTGCCATTAATTGAAATAGTAGCGCCTATCAGAGGCTCACCATCGCCACTTACGACGCCTTTAATCGTTATTTGAGCAAATATTTGTATCCCTGCCAAGAGGAATATTCCGAGAAGTAGAAGTTTTTTCATAGCTGGATTCGTTTAGTTGTTTCAAGGTAGCAAAAACTATTTGTCCATACTCCAACCTCTTTATTTATTTCTTCGAAAGACATTTTTTTTGTGAAATGATACCTAACAAATCCAAATTGTAGGATTGAATTATGGTTGATCTGGGTTTTTCTTCTAGGCAATTGTTAAAAAAAGCGAACATTTGCATCAACATGCGCTCTGTGAGACTATTCCCCTTTTATTACCTTCAATCTCAAAGAGATGAATAAAGCCATTGTCATTAAGTCAACGGGTAAATTTTATCAGTTAAAGGACATCTCGACGGGTGAGCATTTGAACGCGGTGATCCGCGGAAAATTCAAAAATGAACAATTAAAGTTGACGAACCCTGTAGCTGTGGGAGATCGGGTCCATTACAAAGTGGAGGACGCTGAGACTGTAGTGATTGATAAGATTTTGCCACGCACCAATTATGTTGTTCGACAATCACCACGCAAGAAGCATTTTCTTCACCTTTTGGCGAGCAATATTGACCAAGCTATTGTGATCGTCACGATCGTAGAGCCTATGCTCAAACAAGGGTTTATTGATCGATTTTTATTGATGACCGAACCCTATAACATTCCAGTGATCATCGTTTTTAATAAAGCTGACTTATATGGTGAAGAAGATATTTTGATGTATAAATACCTCAAAAGGATCTATGAAAAAATAGGATATAATGTACTCCTTACATCAACTGAAGATGGTCGCGGCATAGAAGAGTTACGCCAGAATATGATACACAAAAGCACCTTGATTTCTGGACAATCGGGTGTGGGCAAAAGTACGATTGTCAACACCCTAGACCCAAATCTTAACTTGCGCACGACGGAGCTATCTGACTATAGCGGCAAGGGGCAGCACACGACAACATTTGCGGAGATGTATTTTTTGACAGAGGGAGGCAATCTTATTGACACCCCAGGCATCAAGACTTTGAGCTTTAATCACCTCGAGCCATTGGATGTGGCTCATAATTTTAGAGAATTTTTTGCAAAATCCCCAGCGTGCCGCTATAATAACTGCACTCATCGCAATGAGCCAAAATGCGCCGTGAAAGAAGCCATTACCAATAACGAAATAAGTGAATTGCGTTATCAGAATTATCTAGCCATCCTAGAGGAAGTGGAAGATCAAAACTACTGGGAACGGATTTCGTCTTATTGAGCCATGTGTCATGTTGAAGTAAATTAGGAAAAAACAACGATCTTCGCATCATGTATCAGAACTTTATAGTCGCGTTAATCATTACTGAATACACAAACCAAAAGGATTGATCAAAGAACATCCTCCTATTTCACAGCAAGCGGATACACTTCTACCTACACAATGGGGGGAGTTCGTTTTGACGGCTTTTACAAATCATGCTGGTGACTATACACCTCATCTCGTACTGCACCATCCTACTATGGATATCACGCAACCTGTAGTTGTACGGATGCATAGTGAATGTATTACTGGGGATATTTTTCATTCGCTCAAGTGTGACTGTGGACAGCAGCTTGATTATGCCATGCATTTAATTGCCCAGCACAAAGGAGTGCTCATTTACTTACGACAGGAAGGTAGAGGTATAGGAATTATCAACAAGATAAGAGCTTATAAGCATCAAGAGCAAGGCATGAATACCATCGAAGCGAACGAGGCACTAGGCCTTGAGTCAGATTATCGGCATTATGACGAAGCTGTCGCAATCCTAAAGGAGTTGGGTATACAGCGAATTAAGTTAATCACTAATAATCCTGAGAAATTATCTGAATTGAGTGATGGTGGTATTGAAATCGTAGATCGCATTCCTGTGGTCATGCCTCCTAATCTTCACAATAGCGAGTATCTTGATACCAAGAAACAAGCAATGGGACATTTGTTATAGTGTTGACGTGAACGTTTGAGATATGCCTTATTCAAATAGAAAAAAATATACGAGTCGCCGCGAAAGAAATGTTTCTAGAATCCGATGGATGAAGACTTTTGTTCTATTTGGGCTCATATTCGGTCTATTATTTGCATTTTTTAATAGAGTCTCGATCATTGATTACATAAAGACCTACTTTTATTAAAAAATTAAACCACCTATGAAGAAGAAGGAATATACAACTCAAAATCTTACGGTGGTGTGGCAACCTGACTTATGCGTACACTCGGGTATTTGTGTAAAAGGATTGCCAGAGGTGTTTAAGCCAAAACAATCACCTTGGATCGAATTATCAAATGCCGATAGTAAGGCCATCATAGAACAAGTTAAAAGATGCCCTTCTGGAGCATTAACACTAAAAAACATAAGCATAAACATGGAAAATCCAATATCAGAAAAAGTAAGAGTTGAAGTAATCCCCAATGGGCCACTGGTAATTCATACAAGTTGTGCCATTAGCAAGCCAAATGGGGAGATCGTTGAAAAAGAGAACAGAGCGTCCATGTGTCGTTGCGGTGCATCTGCCAATAAGCCGTTTTGTGATGGGGCACACAAGCAAATCGAATTTGTCGGATAGGTTTTTTGTATATACCGCCTGAGCTAGTAATGCGAGTTCAACATCTAACTTGCAGTTTTATCTTACCCCATAGAGAGCAGTATCAAGAGTTACATTCTTGTCTTGATAACCTTATGCGCTTGGATCTAAGAAATTGGAGTGAGGTAGAAATAATCGTCATTGATAACGGCTCTCTTGAGTGGGATTCAGCCTTTTGGCGTGCTCATTATCCTAAGGTGAGGTTCGAGGAGTATCGGGCGGCGTTCAATCCTTATATCTGCAGAAATTTGGGTATTTCTTATTCGTCCTTGTCATGGATAGCCCTAATTGATGTTCGCTGTCGAATTAAGGAAAATTGGTTGCAGATAGCCGCTAAAGCGATAACGCGAACTTCTGCTCTGATAGCTGGGAGAGTAGAAATGGAATATCCCAATGATGATATATCTACAAAAGTGCATGGTATGCTCTACCTTCTCAATGAGCGAAATCATCGACATAAGCGTGGTTTTCCGGCAGGCAATTTGCTCGTTCGGCGGGATTTATTTGATCAGTATGGCTCATTTGAGACACAACTACCTACTGGGAATGATATCCTATGGACCCGAAAATTGCTGGCGGCGAATGTTGAGATGAACTACGAAAAAGACATGCTCGTGTATTATTGTGCCAAAACGTTTGACGAACTAGAACTATCCATAAACAAATACGCTTGGGGAGTATCAAATCAATTATCGATGTCGGAAAAATGGCTTGCCTATCTGAGGTCTTTTTTGCCAATGCGCCCAGATGTCTTTTTGGCTGCATTAAAGGAAAGAAACCTCCGCAGCCTAGATATGTGGCAAAAAATACGTTTGTATGGTTGGATTTGGTGGGCAAAATTGCTTTATGGTGCGAGTTTATGGCGACCAATGGAACGCGCATGATCAAAATTTCTGACTGAGTAAGTATCTTGCGGGCTAGGATGGAGAATAGAGCTGCTTATGATCGGATTTGTCAAGAGTATGAACTGCCTATATTTTATCAGTCTTTTTATTTAGATGCGGTCTGCGGCCAGCCATCATGGGCGGCGGCGATCATTGAGACCTCACAAGCCGTTGCTATTTGGCCATACTATACAAGGCGTAAATATGGTATGGCGCATGTATCAATGCCGCCGCTAACTCCTTATCAAGGGCCTTGGTATAAGATCCTTTGGCCTAAAAATAATTACGACAAGCTAGAAATTGAAAAGAGTATTTTGACATCCCTTGCCGATCAGCTACCTAAAGCATTGTTTACGGTGGTCAACTGTCACCCCTCATTTAGTAATTGGCAGCCCTTATATTGGAAAGGATTTCGTCAACAAACCCGCTATACCTCACGAATTCAAAAAGGGGATGAACAGGAAGTATTTCAACATATTCACCCCAAGCAAAGAAATAATATCCTTCAAGCTCAGCAGACTTTGTCCCTTTCGATCACCCATGACATTGAATTGATGTACTCATTGATTGAGGCTAGCTTTCAAGCCCAACATATTCGGACACCTTATGCCAAAGAGTTTTTTTTGCGCTATGATAAGGCACTGTTAGATAAATCTTGCAGAACCATCTATGTAGCTTATGATGAAAAAAATAATCCCGTTGCCGGGATATATATCGTACACGATAAGCTATGGTCTTACAATATCGCTACAGGACGACGACAAAATGCACATCGGGGCGCAGTCGCCATGTTGATTTCTAAAGCCATACAAGATGCCTTAGCACAGGGGAGAGGCTTTGACTTTGAAGGTAGCATGATAGAAGGCGTTGAGCACTTTTTTAGAACATTTGGAGGCGAGCAAACCCCTTTTTTCACGTTGCGATCTTTTAAAAATAGGAGTATTGCAGCGTTGATGCACTATTTGGGAAAAGTGTAAAATGAAGCGGATACTATTTGTCTACAGAATTAATAAGGACAACCCAACTAATCAGGGGGTCGTTAAAAAGTTAGCGGGTCAGATTTCAGCTTGTCAACAATTGGGTTGGCAAGTGGATTATGTTATTCATGGTGATCATCATTTATACCTGAATCAGGACGTGATCGGTAAGGTAAATATGAATACGACACTGGCAAAGATTTTTTTTTACAATCACCTTAGCCTTGTGATCAATGCCCATGATTATGACAAGATCATTATTCGCTACGGTCTCAGCACAGCCTCTTTTATTTCATGGTTGAGGAGTGTTAAAAAACTGCATCCTGCTATAAAGTTGATTATTGATATGCCTACCTTTCCTTATGTTAAGGAATGGCAGGGATTTTTGTCTAAGGCGATTATCTGGATGGATCAGCGGTATGCGCGACATTTGCACCACTATATAGACGAGATTTGGCATAGTGGCAATCACTCTTATATTTATGATATTCCAACCAAGTCCTTATCAAACGGAATAGATACTAAGTCTCTTTTGCCGATGAAGCGGTTGACAAAACTCCCTATAATCGAGTCATTTGTGATGGTCGCCGTTGCCAAATGGGATTATTGGCATGGATTAGATCGCCTGCTCCAAGGTTTGGCGCAATGGTCACCGAGCGCTATCTGCCCCAAGATCTGCTTAAAGATCATTGGCGAAGGCCCTACTATTTCAACATTAAAAGCAACAGCGGATAGACTAGACATCAATCATTTAATTGAATGGCAAGGCACTTTGGTGGGGGAGGCTTTATCTCAAGAGTTGTATTCTAGCCATCTAGGTATCGGTACCTTGGGGCTGCATCGCAAGGGTGTTGAAATTGATAGCTCGCTCAAACATCGAGAATACTGCGCTCACGGTCTTCCTTTTGTTTTGAGTAGTCAGGATAATGATTTTCCAAGTGAACTAGCGTTTGTTCAGGTAGTTTCTAGTGACGATAATGCTGTCCAAATTAGTAAACTCATTTTGTTCTACCAAGCCTTAGATGATCAAATCCCCTTGCGCATCAGGCAATATGCTATAGAACAATTGGATTGGAAACAAAAACTTTTCCCGCTACTGTCTTAAATCCTCCTTTGAAAGTATAAACACTTAAAATCAGATTTACTCAACTAGCTTATCGCTCTCCTGTGGTGGGTACATGCTCCTTAATATACCTGCTGATTAAGCTATACAGATGGATAGTAGTATTCTTTCCCTCATAAATGCCATGCGATCGATTTGGATAGGACATCATATCAAAGGGGATATTTTGTTTGATCAGTTCATTGATTATTATTTCTGCATTTTGATAATGTACATTGTCATCACCCGTGCCGTGAATGAGGAGCAAATTTCCTTTTAGTCCATGAGCATGAGTTAAGGGCGAGCCATTTATGAAGTCGTCAACATTTTCTTGGGGCAAGCCCATATATCGTTCTTGGTAAATATTGTCATAGAGCAATTGATTGCCTACTGGCGCAATAGATACCCCCGTTGTGTAAATGTCTGCATGCTTAAACATAAGATTTAGCGTCATAGAGCCTCCTCCGCTCCATCCCCAAACTGCCGTTCGTTTGCGATCAATAAATGGCCATTTCAGCACCTCAGAGGCCGCCGCCGCTTGGTCGGCAGTATTTAGCACCCCGATTTTGCGATAAATGCTTTTTCTCCATTGGCTACCCTTTAGACAAGGTGTACCTCTATTGTCCATGTCAATAATAATATATCCTTGCTGCGCCATATACAGATCCCAAAGACTTCCCCAACGATCTAGTGCGACTTGCCCCCAAGGTTCGCCGTATACATGAAACAAAACAGGATAGCTTCGCGTAGAGTCAAAATTAGGCGGTAGCAGCATCCGACCATCGATATCTATATCGTCATTCGTCTTAACACTAAAAAATCGAATATCTCCGAGCTCAAGTTGCGCTATTTTTTGAGAATAGGCAGCATTCTTCACGTAAGTGCGTATGAGTTGATGATCAGCCGTGCGGATTAAGTGAATACTGCGAGGAGTATGAACATTGGAGTGCGTATGGAATGCGTAACGCCCATTGGGAGACATATCGTAGGTGTTGATACCAGAATAATTGGCGGGGGTTAATCGCTCATATTTACCAGATCCGTCGAGAGACGCTTTGTATAAATAGCGTTGCGTGCTATTGAATGGTGACGCTGCAAAATAAAGTTGATTGGCATCATTGCCGTAGGTTGCAGCCACATCAAAGGCATGCGGACTCAGATTCGTTTTTTGACCATTAAGTAAATTAATTTTATACACATGTCGCCAGTCGCCATTTTCGTTCATTCTCGTCACGCTGTTTCCGTCGATTACAGAAAGATCGTACATGCCCCAAGTATTAGAGGCTACGTCCGGATAATCGATATCTATCCAGGTGTCTTGGTGCTCTTCATAGATTTTTTTGATCGTCTTTGTATTGGGGTTATAAGTCCAATAAATGAGATGATTCTGTTTTCGGTTAATTTGGAGAATGAGTAAAAGATCGTTCGTGATCCATTGCATCCGTGGAAGATAATGTTGAACTGGGTCGCCTTCTATGGCGATCCATTCCGTCTGGCCATTCTTCAGATTCAACAGTCCTATTTTACACGAAGATGGATCTTGCCCTACTTTAGGATATTGCACAGGTATCGGTTGTGAATAAATCGAATCCGTCGAATTGATCATATAGAATGTGCCAATCTTTGAAGCATCAAGTTGCCAATAGCTGATATAGCGGCCATCTGGACTCCATCTGAAACCATCTCTACAGCCAAACTCTTCTTCGTATACCCAGTCGAAAGTGCCATTGATAATATCGCTCGTACCATCGGTAGTTAGAGCTGTTATCTGCCCTGTCGAAAAATTCTCCTTGTAGAGATTAAATCCAGAGACATAAGCCAGCTCAGTATTGTCAGATCGAAATTTGGCAAACATCAGTGAACCCGTAGGAAGACCCACCCCTAAACGGCGCAATTTTTTTGTCACTCTATCCAAGACCCAATAATCTCCTTTGGTATTGCTGCGCCAAACTCGCTTAGAGTTGGTGAAAATTAAAATCTTTGATTCATCATCCGATAATGTGAAGGACTCAATATCAATAGAGTTACCTGATTCAGTATCGATTAGATCATCTCCAGAGGCAAATATAGTCCGATGGCCAGTAGCAGTTTCATAGTGAATGATGTCAGTCTTGCCATTTTGCATGTTCGTTTCGGTCATTAAATACGCCTCCCCTTTTTGTATCCATTGATATGGAGGCAAATTTTCTTGTGCAAATTCAGTACTCTTAAATATCCGCTCTAGCGTCAATCTTGAGCTATCGATTTGTGAAGTGGTTACTTGAAAGTGACCTAAAAGCACTACAACTAGTATGAGTCTTGTCATAACACGAGGAGTTTATTTAATACGGCTCAATATACCTACTTGACAATAAAGAGCGCCTATAAATAATGCTGACTTGTGCAGGGAAGGCTATAAATCCTTACCTACATCATTTTTTTTAGAGCCCCTATCGTGCGGTCTATATCTTCTTCATTCGTATAAACGGAAATGCCCATTCGGGTAACACCCCCTTTTTCTAATAAGCCTAATACCTCCACGGCTCTAAGTGCATAAAAATGACCATCCCAAGCAAAAATATTATCCTTAGCGAGTTGTTGACACACTTCGAGTGCCGTAAATTGATCATGTACGAATGATACAGTTGGGGCTCTTTGAGCCATATCAAAACTCTGACCGACAACACAAATTCCCTCCATACGAGATAGTTCTTCGTAAAGAAATCGAGCCAAACGAGACTCATGGCGCTCTATAATCGACATTGCTGAATCTAGCTGCACAGACAATCTATCGCCGCTGCCAATACTCGCCATAAACTCAATGGCCGACTTAACTCCTGCAATAGCGGCGTGATTCAGCGTGCCTGTCTCAATGCTGTATGGGGCATGTTGATCTGCCGTGCGTAAACGATCTGTTGGTAGTCGATCAAGCAAGCCTGTTTTGCTATACAACAAGCCCACATGCGGTCCATAAAACTTGTAAGCTGAGCAAAGCAGAAAATCACAACCCAGCTCTGTTGTATTGATGCGATAATGAGGCGCATAATGTACCGCATCGATTAACAACCAAGCACCGTATTGATAAGCCCATTGGCGTACTTTTTTTACATCGTTAACTGTGCCAAGTAGGTTAGAGCTCCAGCCCATGCATACTAGTCGTGTACGTTCATTTATTTTTTGCTCAAAATCCTCGTAATCCAAAACCCCCGATGGTAAAAGACCTACCTCCCTAACAATAATACCTTCTTCACGGAGTGATAACCATGGGCCTCGATTCGCTTCATGATCAAGTTGCGTAATCAAAATTTCATCCCCTTTTTGAAAATACCTTCCAAGTGCTCTTGCCAAGCTATAATTGAGCGTAGTCATATTTTGGCCGAATGAAATAGTATGCCCCCCATCGGCACCAAGAAAATCGGCGATCATTTCACGACAATTAGTCATCAGTTGATCGGTCTCGATAGTAGTCGCAAAAGCGCCATGTGTGTTGGCATTAGAATTCTCGTAGTAGTGCGTGATGCCCTTTATTACGTGATCAGGGACTTGTGTGCCCGCAGGGCCGTCTAAAAAAGTACAGGCCTGTCCGTTAATCTTTCTTCTAAGTGCAGGGAATTTTTCTCTCAATCCTTTGTTCATATATAAATATTTAATGTCATAAATCCCACCAAAAAAGACCAAATTGGCAATCCAAACATTAACTGTTTAAGCATGCAAACTGAACTGTTTTTGCTTTTATGAAAAGAATTATGCAATGCCAAATGTAATTCTTGCGGATAAGTACTAGGGCTAATCGACAAAAGTAAATTTGCTCTATCGTGAAAATGATCGTTAATTTTTTGTATCTCCTATAGAAAAGAGTCATTGATTAGGTTAATAATGATAAAAGCGCTTATTTTTACGAAACTGCATTCAAGATTGCAACCATAGCATGACAACAATAGAGGACACGATTACCATGACATTAGATCCTTCTAATGTGATAACATCCGATAATATTGAAGAGGGGGTTCTGTCAAATAAGAACAAGAAAAAAGTCACCAAGAATGCCATTGGTATTCTGCGTACCACCTTGCGCAACAATATTGATTTGACCAGCTTAGCAGATAATAAGGCAAACGTCTTACTAAGTCTCAATGCCGTCATGCTTACATTTCTTGCCCCGTTAATGATCCCATACATGGATTTGATAAGTCAATATCATCTGGGCATTCCATTGATTATATTCGTGGCAACCTGTTTGTATACCATCTATTTATCCGTGATGGTATTGCGACCTGGAAAACTTCAAGATCAAGAGATATTTCTCGGTGAAACCAAAGAACTAAGTCCCTTTTTCTTCGGAAGTGCGCGGATTATGCGCAAGGAAGATTATCTTGATTATTTGATGGAGGTAATGTCCGATGAAGACTCTGTTTCGCATTTTATGTCGAGCGACTTTTATCATATCGGATATAGGTTAGCCGAAAAAATGAAACTAATACGCCAAGCATTTAATGTCTTCATGATTGGTCTCGTCATTACCATAAGCACAACTCTCGTCCTTTTATTCATACATTAATACCCATGAAAATGAAATTAAACTTGCTCATATTTTCTATAATTCTCTTAGCTAGCATGACTGAGCTTTTGGGTGTCGGAACACAAGCGCCATCTAGAATATTTGATGATGGTCCATACGTGACGCTTACTGAAGACAGTGTCAATTATTTGTGGATAGAGGAGGGCAAAGTCGAGACTATGGACACCCCACGTGGGAGCTCTTATTGTTTTGAGCGACCAAATTTGCCTAAACTTGCCCTAGGTTCCATTGAAATAAAAGAGGATAACACTGCTGGAGTGATCAAGACCGCTGAGCCCATCTTTGCCATCAGTGATATTCATGGTCAATACGATTTGTTTGTGCAGCTATTAAAATCAAACAGAATTGTCAATGATCAACTCGAATGGATTTTTGAAAAGGGTCATTTGGTGGTGGTCGGTGATGTCATGGGACGTGGCGACAAAGTTACGGAGTGTCACTGGTTATTATTAAAGCTCGAAAACGAAGCTAAAGGAGCTGGCGGGAACGTACATTATCTATTGGGTAATCATGAATTGATGGTAATGAACGGGGATCTCGGATATGCCAATCGCAAGTACCTTATGACAGGCGGCCTTTCAAGGGTACCCTATGACCAACTATATGGCCGACATCAGTTATTTGGTCAATGGCTTTCCGGAAAAAACGTCTTGTTAAAGATCAATAACACACTTTTTGTGCATGGCGGCATTTCGCAGCAGGCTTTAGACTTTAGGTTAAGCTTAAAGGAAATCAATAAGTTGTTCAAAGATAAAATATACTACAAGCCACAAAAGGATATCGAGAAGGATCAAATGGTGGCTGAATTGTATTACGATGAGGGGCCACTCTGGTATCGAGGATATGCCTACCCCTATACCTTCAACCCTGAGAAGATTGATCTCGTTAAGTCGCGATATGAGGTAGATCATATTGTTGTAGGGCACACTACCTTAAATGAAATTAAGGGACTACATGACAATAGTGTCGTTTTGATCGATAGCGGCATAAAATGGGGCGAGAAGGGCGAGGCATTGGTGATTGAGCGGCAAAAAATGAATGTGGTTAATGAAAAAGGAGAAAAGCATTCACTGATTTCCGAAGAAAAGAAATCGTATAAGAAAAAGTCACTTTTTGATCATGTATATGGACAAGAAGAAGTGATGGTGGTTATTTCTGAAGATTTTTCTACTTTAGAAAAAGCACTTAAGAAGGAAGAAGTTACGCAGGGTACAATGGACCTATTTGTGAATAAAGAACAACTCACTTTTTCGGCAGGCTACGAATTAGGTGGCAAGACTCGACGTACAATCTGTTCTAATCCTCCTATAAAAGTCAATCTAAAAAAACCTGAGCTGGAAAATTTTAACTTCAAAAAGGATTTAGACAAAATAAAATTTGTTTTTCAGTGCGATGCTACAGGGCAAATGCAAGAAAGCATTCGTCAAGAGAAGCTTATTTATGATCTATACGGCACTATTACCAGCTTTGGTCACCGAGCACAAATAGCTAAAGTAAGGGTGGGTAAGAATAAGAAGTTTTATGAAGCACTCATCCTCGAAGATGATGATGACGTTGCGCATCGTAATGAAGCTATAAAAATAAACTCAGCTGCTATAGCTGTACAAATCGTCAATCGCGAGGAATACGTAAGAATGTGTCTGTTTCAATATATGATAGCCAACACGGATTGGTCGGCGCGATTAGGTCATAATACAGAAATATTTCAGGTTGAGGCAGATAAGAGTTTTGTGATTGTACCTTATGATTTTGATTATGCGGGTATAATCAACAATGACTATGCCGTGGTCTCTGAAAAATTACCGATACAAAGAGTTACGGATCGGT
The DNA here is from genome assembly GCA_964616755.1 of uncultured Saprospiraceae bacterium. Taxonomy (GTDB): domain Bacteria; phylum Bacteroidota; class Bacteroidia; order Chitinophagales; family Saprospiraceae; genus CAYNFR01. The sequence goes on from CAZTSI010000062.1 coordinate 12,071, forward strand.
ATTTCATGGACAAGAGTATCACACCTGAAGAATTGGCAAGTGGAGTGAATTACTTTATTAATATGGAGTCTAAACTTTATGAAGTCTGCGATAGTGCGGGGTATCTTTCTGAGGGGGCTCGAAAGCGTATGAAAAAATTTATCGAGGGATTTTATAACATCATTAAAGACGAAAAGAAGCTTTTAAAGGTCATCGATAAGAAGTAAGGGCACTTACGCAAACTATATTACCCTTCAAGAGCAGAAATCCTATGCCTGCTATTCGTTAATTATTTCGTACTTCGTTAATTTCCGGTCAATTAGCTGCGGATAGGTTCTTTTGTTTCGACTCGCAGAAAACAAACCTAAGCCTCTTTAGAACCTTGAGCCTGTTTTCGGAAGTACCCATAAGTAAATTATGGCATTATCTCCTGATCTTTTAGTCTAGGTCACCTTCGAGCTTTGAAAAAATCTCCGCAATTTGTCTAAAATTATCAACTTAATCGTTTAAGATGGTCAAGAGGAAAAAAAATATAATTATTCTTTATAATCAGAGAAGTAAAAGAGTTGATGTAATTTTCATAAGTTTGCTCAATAGAGTAAATTGCCAAACTCTATTTCGAATTTTTCATTCTTTAAAAACAATATTCAGTCGTATGAAAAAACTGCTTACACTTGCCTTAATGGTATGTACCTTGGTTTTGTTGTCTTCGGCTCAAATGCTTTCTCAAAAAACTGTGACAGGTATTGTTACAGATGCTGAAGGAGAAGCTTTGATCGGAGCTAATGTATTAGAAAAAGGTACTTTGAATGGTACGATAACCGATATAGACGGGTCGTATTCGCTTACCGTAGGAAATGCAGCAACGCTAGTATTTTCTTTTACCGGATTTACCGACCAAGAAATCGTCGTGGGCAACCAATCGGCGATTAATGTACAGCTTGTAGCGGGTGCTATACTCGATGAAGTTGTCGTCACTGGATACGGAACACAGAAATCACGTGAAGTGACGAGTTCTATTACGTCTATTAAGGCCGCAGACTTTAATAAAGGTAATGTCAACGATGTATCTCAGCTTTTACAAGGAAAGGTGCCAGGCTTGGTTATTGCGAGACCTGGTGCAGACCCGAATGGTGGTTTTAATATCCGCTTAAGAGGTCTGTCGACTGTAGGTGCTAGTACAGAGCCCTTGGTAGTTATTGATGGGGTACTTGGTGGGGATCTTAATAGTATAGAGCCTCAAGATATTGCATCTATAGATGTCCTAAAAGACGGATCTGCATCCGCGATATACGGCACGCGTGGAGCGTCTGGGGTAATCTTAGTTACCACAAAAAGAGGAGAAGCAGGAAGCTCTCGTATCGAATACAATGGTCAAATTAGCTTTGATGTTGTGGATCGAACACCGCGTGTATTAACTGCGGATGAGTATAGAGCATTCGGTGGTGGAACCGACTTAGGGGGAAGTATAAATTGGTTTGACGAATTGACGCAAACAGGTCAATCTTATCAACATAACTTATCCCTTAGCGGAGGTACTGCAAAGACAACATATCGTCTTTCTGGAAACTTTAGAGATATCAAGGGTATCGCCCGAACTACTGGATTTGATCGTTTTAACATCCGAGCCAATGTCACTCAAAAAGCGATAAATGATAAGCTAACCGTTTCTGCCAATATTACGACAAGTACAGAGGATGCAGGACTTGGTTTTAATGAGGCTTTCCGATATGCCACTATATACAACCCAACCGTTAGAGCGGTTCGCGATGTCAACAATCCTGAACTTGCGCAGTTCGGTGGTTATTTTGAACAAAGACTATTTGACTATTATAATCCTGTCTCAATCATTGAGCAAAATACACGTCAAGCAAAGAGCAAATCTTTGGCGGCTAATATACGTGGTGATTATAAGTTGACGGACGATTTATCCTTCGGGGTATTTTATTCAACCCAACGCTCTAATCGTGATTTTGGTGAATATTGGGCAAAAACTAGTTTTTTAGTTGGCCAGGATCGACGTGGTTTAGCAACAAGAGAACTCAATGAAAATCAGGATCAGTTGTTTCGAACAGAAATTAATTATAAAAAATCATTTGGAACTACAGATATTACGGCTCTTGGGGGATATGAGTATCAAGACTTTGCTTTCCAAGGTTTTAGAGCCTCGGGTGGCAATTTTATTACGGATGCCTTTGGGCCAAATAACCTAGGTGCATCCCTTGACTTTGCTAAAGGATTGGGAAGCGTTTCTTCATATCGTGAAACAAACAAGCTTATTTCATTTTTTGGACGTGTGAACGCCAATATCGATGATAAGTTTTTCCTTTCTGCCAGCCTTCGACGTGATGGATCATCTAGATTCGGTGACGCCAACAAATGGGGTTTATTCCCAGCGGTAAGTGCGGGTGTCGATCTAGTCAAGGTAGCTGGACTTTCTGGTTTAAACCAGTTAAAGCTGCGTGCGGGATTTGGAATTACGGGTAACAATGTGGGTCAGTCTTACATTGCATTACAGAGATTTGCACCTACTGGAAACTTCTTTTTCAATGGGGAATTTGTTCCAAGTTATGGACCGATCTCAAACCCCAACCCTGATTTGAAATGGGAGACAAGAACGGATATTAATGCAGGGCTTGATTTTGCCTTCATGGACTATAAGTTAACGGGTTCATTAGATGTCTATCGATCAAAAACGAGTGATGGCATATTCTCCTTTAATGTACCGGTACCACCAAATCTTTTCGGTTCAACTTTTTACAATGTTGCCGAAATTAATAATTCAGGTGTTGAACTAGCGCTTAACTATAATGTAGACCTTGGTCAGGATAGATCTTGGGTGATTGGACTTGCTGCTAGCAGGTGGTTTGTTCCTGAATTAGTATCTCTTACAGATCAAGCACGTGGAGTTTCTATTGGTGGATTTATTGATGGAGCTAACTTGGGTAGTCCTGGACAAAATGGTACTCCACTTGTAAGACTTCAGGAAAACGCACCACTTGGTCAACTTTGGGGTTTAGTTATTGATCCTGTTAAACCAATCCTCGACGATGGAACATGGGGTTTTGTCGACGTAGATGGCAATGGTGTACAAGATGATATAGCCGATAGGGCGGTCATCGGAAATGGATTTCCAAAATACAATCTTGGTTTAAACAATACCTTTAGTTTGGGCAATTTAGATGTGAACGTGTTTTTTAGAGCCGTTTTAGGTCATGACTTGATTAACACCTTCCGCGCATTTTATGAAGCCCCTGGTGTAATTAGTGCCTACAATGTTTTGAAAACCTCTGAGGATATTCGCAATTTAACGGATCAACCTCAATTTTCTAGTCGACATGTAGAAAATGCAGATTTTCTTAAACTAGATAACATGACTATTGGTTATACACTCAACAGCGGCAGTTTGCCATCAGGAATCTCTAAAGTGAGGTTATTTTTTACTGGACAAAACTTAGTGACGATCACGGGCTACTCTGGTGTCTCACCAGAACCTCGATTGAGTGATGACGGCAGTAGTTTTGGTTCTTTAGCGCCGGGTATAGATCGAAGGAATACCTATTTTTCAGCACGGACATTTACCTTTGGTGCGAACATTGGATTTTAATAACAACTCAGTAATATTAAAAAAATGTACAAGTTTAAAATATCTTTAAAATTATTGATGATGGTCATCTTAACCGCAGCGGTAGTACCATCATGCACCAATCTGGATGAAGAGCTCTTCAGTCAAGTTACTGATTCGAACTTTTTTCAAACGGAGGAAGAATTGATATCTGCCTTAGGGGCAGCCTACACCTCTCTTTATGGCTATATGGGAACAGAAAGTGTGTGGGCCGCTCAGGAAGTGTCTTCCGATGAAATGGTCGTTCCTACCCGTGGTCCAGACTGGGGTGATGGGGGTCACTGGGTAAGACTTCATCAGCATTTATGGAATGCAGAAGATCCTACTGTTCAAAACACTTGGTCCTTTTTATTTGGTGGCGTGAGTTCTTGTAATAGACTAATTTTCCAGTTTGAAACACTTCAAAATCCGTTGACTGATCCTTTTATTGGTGAATTAAAAGCGCTTAGAGCCATCTATTACTTATGGTTGTTGGATCTATACGGCAATGTGCCTATTGTAACTTCATTTGCAGATGCTGATCCTAATCCACCAACGTCAAGTAGAGCGGAGGTGTATGCCTTGGTAGAGTCCGAGTTGACAACAGCATTAGGTCAAGTGACTACTACAGTGGGCGGGGCAGCCTATGCGCGTATTAATCAAATGACAGTTCAAGCAGCGCTAGCCAAGTTATATCTTAACGCGCAAGTATATACGGGAACTCCCCAATTATCTAAAGCGCTGGCTGCCTGTGACGCGATTATCAATTCTGGAAATTATTCTTTAGAGGCTGATTACTTTGCCAATTTTAACCTTGAGAATCAAGGCTCTTCCGAATTTATTTTCGCCATTCCATATGACAAAGTATTTGCAGGAGGAATGAATATTGTCATGCAGACTTTGAGCTACCTGAATCAAGAGAGTTATCAGCTTGCGGCTCAGCCTTGGAATGGTTGGTGTACTTTAGAAGAATTTTATAATTCTTATGAAGATACGGATTTGAGAAAAGGTCAACCAAGCACAGAAGATGGCCCTTCTCGTGTTCGTGGTAATTTCTTGGTTGGACCACAGTGGGATATTAGTGGAAAGAAGCGTTTGTTGGATGCCGGAACGACCGCTAGCGGTATTGATCCGGACGGCGAACCCTTTACCTTCCGTGCGAGAATAAATGAATTGTTTCCGACCGCTTGGAGAGAAGCAGGTGCACGCGTGGTAAAATTTGAAATAGAAAATGGTGGA
>CAZTSI010000063.1:0-16373 GCA_964616755.1 uncultured Saprospiraceae bacterium
AACCCCCGACCAGCTGATTACAAATCAGCTGCTCTACCAACTGAGCTATGCTGGCCATTTTCACTCTTTCAAAGGTATTCGTATGGCTATCACCACATAAATTTTAATCCACTTTTATACCCTTTGGCAAAAGTGAGTGCAAAAATATAACAATATTGCTAATAAGTAAATGCTAGCCCTTCTTTTTTACGTAAATTTTATGAGTGCGTCTTAAACGCCCATTCTATGGTACCTAATATATTACTGAGGCGTCTATTCTGATTTACGAAAACGTATGTCGCACGTGGGCTTCTGACTTCAACCTCAGAGAGGCTGTAGCCTATGAAATCTATGAAAACTAAGCTTCCCTATGTGCAGGCATAGCACACTTCGCTGCAGAAAAAATCACACTGAAATTGTCACTTTCGAATACCCCCCGAATCCCTTCCGAGGGTGACAGCACTTTGGTAGAGGTAAGCAATGTCCGTAACCCTCTCAAGGGGAACATATCCTTAGTAGATTCGAGAAATATCCGTAGCCTACTCAATTACGACAGATTACTTTTATACTCCCTATGCCCGCGGATGGGCCGTTTTATACACGCCGCGGAGTTTCTCAATGCTATTATGCATATAAACTTGAGTGGCGGCGAGGCTGGAATGCCCTAAAAGCTCCTTTATGGCGTTTAAGTCCGCACCATTGTCAGCTAGATGGGTGGCGAAACTATGTCGCAATACGTGCGGACTCAGTTTGTCTGCTTTGCTCCATTGACCCAATGATTTGTGAACAATATTGTAGATCATTTTGGGATAAGCGCTCTGCCCCTTATTTGTGATGATTAATTTGTCGGTTTGGATATCAGGAAAAATATCCCCTACTCGATCTTTGTACCTATCGATGGCTGCCAACAAGTCCGCACTAATCGGGACTATCCGTTCTTTATTGCCTTTGCCTGTTATTCTAAGCTCCTTTTTATGTTTGTTGATATCGGTATATCGCAAGGTCAATAGCTCTGCGCGTCGCATACCTGTTTGATATAATAGCTCCATCACTAATGCATCTCTGACAAGGGTGAATTCTTCTCCTACCTCCGCATCAAGGCATTTTGACAAAACAGCCGACTGAACATATGTAGGCAGTCGTTCTGGTTTTTTAGGGCCGTTGATTTTGGCGGCCGGGTTGGCACTGACGAAACCAAGTTTCTTAAGATATTTATAATACGACTTAAGCGCCGATAGTTTTCGATTGACTGATTTGGGCGAATAATCTGCTTTCATCAACTCTACTACCCAAGAACGTACCACTTGAAAGCTTACAGCATCTATTTGTTCTAAAGAAAAGCGCGATTTTACATATACGTCAAACTGCGCTAAGTCATTTTTATATGAACTGACGGTATGCACAGAATAGCGCTTTTCAAAGCTTAAATATTTATAAAATCGCTCTAGATTAGACATTATAGTAATTACCGCTACGAAAGTCGAATAATCGTGCCAAAGTTCTGTAAAAAAATAGGGGCACCATATGGCAACCCCTATCTTGACTATTTACTGTAGGGCTTTACCCCTATTCAATATAGTTATTTAAGACCTGTAGGCCATGAACCTGACGCTCTAGTTAAGGTAGTAGTACCACCATCACCAAAGGTGTTGATCCAAGCAAATGTCAATTCTGTAGCATTATGGCTAATATAGGTAAGAGAATATGAGTCACCATACTTATCTGAACCTTTCATACCAATTTTGCCGCAAGCATCTGTAAATCTAATACTTCCACCTGGAGGAGTTTCCGCAAATGCGCAATCAAATACCCCAAACGATGCATCGCTCAAGGTATATTCCCCCCCTACGGTGGTTCTAGCAATAGTCACGGATCCTGTTTTTGCCGGCGCGCAAGCGCCTGCATTCCCACCCTCACCAGCGGTAACATTTACCGTACTAAAGCTATATGTACCTTCTAGATCTGATGGACAAATAACAGGCACGCGATAAAAGAACGGTGAATCATAAAACGACCCCGTGGCAATATCTGCTGAGATATTATTATCAGAAAACACTACTCCATCAGTAGTGGTCAATACTAAACGGAATTCAACGAAGTCTCCCCCTTCAATATCAGCTACTGTAAAATTCATTGCCTGTAAAGCCTGCGATAGAGGTATGCTAATTAAAGCTGCAGGATAAGTTCTGTTCGGAGCTCGAGGAAAATTTCTAGTTCCTGGATATGCACCAAACGCACTTCCTGGAATTGTTGTTAATGTTGTGTACTGCGTTAAGGCTGGACCTCTTCTTCGGCGTGTAAATACCTCCACTTTATCTACAAGTCCTTCACCATTGTTAGCACCTACTGCCTCCACTACAATCTCGAATTTGGCATTTCCAAGGTCAAAAAAGTTTATAGTTGCCGCTCGACGCTCTGTCGTTCTCAGGTATACACCTGTTGTAAATTCAGCGTAAGGTACAGCTGGCTCCACAAAGCCTGCACATGAGGCAAATAGAACTAATGCCATTACACCCATAAAATAATTAATTCTTTTCATATCATTAATTTTTTAAAAATTTATTTAATGGCCTAGTCTATAAACCCATCTGGGTTTGTATCCCAAAATACTTTTGTGTTCAGACCTGCCTTTTGAGGGGCATTGCTATTTCGCTCCGTATTGTTACTAGGATAGAAAAATGACCTAGGGAAGTTACCCGGAGTAGGTATTTGAGCCTTTTGCATATTCTTTGGATAACCAGTACGGCGATACAAATTATAGGCTTCGGCACCTGCACCATAAGAAGCTATCCAATATTCCCGAGCCAATACCTCCATTTTATCTGTTGCTGTCGCAAAAGCATTCTTAACATAGTCTACATAAGCTGTTTGCTTTGCAGTGTGATCCGCTGCACTAGAGAATGCATTGATACGAGCAGCTTGATTGGTAGTTAATGACCAGCTTCGAACAAAAGCAATATGCTTATTGACAGCACTTTCCAATAAGGCAGCTGGATCGCCAGTGGTACCTAATGTCATCGCCGCCTCAGCAAGCATAAAATCAACATATGCCGGCAACATAATTGGCTGAATACCTGCTCCAACTGCTCCTGGATTACTAGTAGGATTCATGGCACCACCAGTGCCATTATCAAACGTTCCACCCGCAGGATAGACTCCATACATTGTACGTTTTAAATTATCTGGCGGAATACCTTGAGGATCGATATGATCTCGACCCCAATAGCCCCGCTGACCTGGCTCACAAAATACATCGTCAATACCGTAGTGTTGAGGTGGAAATTCATTAATACATCTCAATTCAGCTTCATTATCCGTGTTCACAATTACTTGACGATAAAAATAATAATCAGCTCGTGGATCAAAATTCGTAGTCGCTTGACCGGGGTTGTCATCCTTAGCTTCTGTCGGATAGAACATAAAGAAGTTAGATTGATAATCCCCACCTCCTTGAGCTTGATAGTCTGGATGTCTAGTAAACGGATCTTGAAGATTCGTACCATATCGGAAGATAAACTCATCCCCTGTGTCTGGTAATCCAGCAGTTATTAAGGCATTAATAGCTGAAGTGGATGCAGCGGCATTAACCAATCTCGTATTAAGGTGATACTTTAATTGGAATGCATTGTTCACTCGCTTCCATCGCGCATAATTATTGCTTAAAAACAAATCACGAGGCGAACCTACTGAGGCCGCGTTGTCGAAATCAGCTTGTGCTGACACTAGCAAATCCAAAGCCGCTTTGTACACGTCCACTCCACTATCACGCCCTGGATTAAACTCATTAGGATCAAATGCCTTTGAATAAGGTACATCACCGAATGTATCTACCAACCCCATGATAATATAGGCCTCTAGCGTCTTAGCTATGCCCAAGTGTCGGTAAAATCCACGTTGTGCTGCTATTGCCTTGAGGGATTGAATATCCTGCAGTACCCCAGCGTAGGGCCAAGCACCATTCATTGCTGTTTGTGGATAGGCTACCTCCCAAGTGTTGCCACCTAGGTGATAAATTCGTGTTACTTGTCCACCTCTGAATTGGAGACCATTATAGAATCCAGTGAAACCGAGCTGGATATTAGTCAACAGTAAGTCAGGATCAGCACTAGCTAATGTGACATTGTTAGGATCTTCTAATAGGTCAAATTCGCACGAGCTAAAGCCGAATATAAGTGCTACTAGCAAAAATCTATTTATAATATTCTTCATTTTTCTTACTATTTATTGGTCATTAAAAGGTAAGGTTCAACGTTGCACCGTATCTCCTTGCACTTGGACCTGTTAGATAATCAAAGCCCAATGCATTTCCTACTCCTGTGCTCAATACATCTGTATCAAAATTGACATATTTAGGGAAGTTCAAGGCTCTAAACCATAGGTTATTTGCACTTAAGCTCAGGGAAGCTCTCTTGAAGGGAGACTTGCTGATCAAAGATTGTGGTAATGCAAAACTTAAGCTAACTTCTCTTAAACGAATGGTGCTTCCATCAAAAGTGATTGCCTCATCAGAGAAAAAGAAATTATCAAAGAAATAGTTAGCTGCACTAATCTGAGTTGTGTTCGGCGTACCATCAGCGGTAACTCCTGGTAACACAAGTGAAAGCTCTCTGTCCAATACCTCGGTATCTCTAGATAAACCACGAGCTACTACACCCTTCACCGTCTGGCTAACGATAACACCGCCATGTCTGTATTCCCACATAAAGCTTAAGTTAAAGCCCTTGAATTTGAAGGAATTAATCAATGATGTATTAAATTCTGGGTTAGGGTCACCCAATCGCTCATTACCTACCGCTGGAAGGTATCGACCATCAGAGGCAACGATTCTAGGATCATTGGGATTCCATGCAGCCCCTGGTGTCGTGTTATAACGTGAGATGGCTTCTCCATAAATAACTCCGTATGCATCATCAACGCGTGCGAAATTACCCAAATCAGTGAATCCACGGCCTATTTGAACCCTGTCCAGACCAGCCGCTAACTCAGTAATGACAGATCTATATAAGCCAAAGTTCCAAGTGAAATCCCATTGGAATCCATCTTTTACATTGACAGGACTAAAGTTCATCATCAAGTCCAAACCACGTGTACGCATCCCTCCAACATTGATGGTGGTAGAAGTAAATCCAGTGGCAGGATCCAATGGCGCATCGGTAATCAAGTTGCTAGAGTTACGCTGATAGATTGACAAATCCATCTTTACCTTATTGCTAAAGAAGTTGCCCTCAATACCCAATTCGACCTCTTTGTGCAATTCTGGCTTTAGGTTAGGATTGCCTAATCGATCAGAAATTGCTTGAGTTGGTAAGGTAGTAGTACCTACCAACCAACCTCTTGGGCTTTGGCCTAAGATGTTACGAGTCTGGTATGGATCAGGAAAACCAGCAGAAGTACCGTACCCTGCTCTAATTTTTAGATAATTGACGATACTACTCTGCGAATTAAACGCCGTTGTAGGAATAAACGACACACTAAATCCTGGATATAGGATTCGTGCATTTTCTGCCTCTACCGTTGAAGTCCAGTCATTTCTTGCGAGGGCATTAAAGTATAAGAAGTCCTTATAATCTAAGGTTAAACTAGCATACACGCCCGCTCTCTTTTGTTCTTCTATACGATTCATAGGCAAATCCGTCAATGGATTCGTACTTGATACGGTCGTAAAATTACGGTGGTTAAAAAGATCTCGCGCCAACTGGCCTGAACTCGCTACGCCAACTTGGTCATACGTATCTTGACGGTAATTACCACCCAAGATCGCACTGAAGATTAAATCATCCGAGAGGGTCTTATTAAAGTTCAAATTCACATCGTGATTCCAGATGGTGTTTCTAATATTAAAGGTATTGTACACCCCACTTTGCATTACTAAACTTCCACCATTTCCAACTCCCTTATTATACCTGTTCTCCAATTGTTGGCTATAGGTATCTAGACCCATACGGTACAACACACTGACATTGTCAGAAATACTATAGGTCAGCTGGTTTGTAGTATAAAAACGAGTAGTTTGGTCAATGTTCGAATGATTTTTTACTAACCAAAGTGGGTTAGGAATATCATTACCGCCTCTATAATATACTGAACTACCATCGACTGGATGCTCAAAAGGCAAATTAGCCAAATCCACGTTACGTGGTGTATACAATACGTTCGCAAAAGCTGATGGAATACCGCCAGCAGCATTACTACCAAAACCCGCATTTAATGGTGGTTGCTTCACATCTGTCCTAGCAAAATTGAAAGATGAACGCAAATTTAGTTTAGAAGAAAGTGCCGTATTGTAACCAAGACCAAAGTTAATTCTATCCAAATTATTACCTGGAGTAAAACCTTCTTCTGTATTATAAGAGAAACTTGCTACATACGAAGAATTCTCAGAACCACCGCTTACGTTAAGAGATGTTTGCATCTGATTACCAGTTCTAAAAAAAGCTGTTCCTGGATCTTCATACGCTCGATTAGGGTATCTAACTACGTTTGAAGAATTAGCACCAGGCCCCCAAGGCTTAGATGGGTCTACAGCAAATTCTGGGAAAGCATTTCTTATAAAAGGTACAGTGGAAACACCTATTGGGTGAGGCACTTGAGTGATGTCATCAAAACTAGCCCCCCATGTGCTAAAAAACCAAGCGTCAGGAGTCAACTGCTGAAATCCTCCACCATAGCCTTGCTGATAGACTGGAAGAGAAGCGATCTTATTTTGGAAATAAGACTGCGTCAATTCGAAAGTAGCCTTCTTTGCAGAGGCTGAACCTGTTTTAGTAGTAACGAGTACCACACCATTCCGACCTTGATCGCCATACAATACCGTTGCTGATAGACCCTTCAATACACTGACATTCTCAATGTTGTTTGGATCTAAGTCAAGCATTCTCGATGAAGTACCTTGTCCACCTTGCGTAAAACCACCTTGAGTGTTGGTGCCTGAGTTAAATGGAACACCATCTACGACCCAAAGAGGTTGATTACTTCCAGACATAGAAGAATAGCCTCTGATGATCATGTTGGTACCTGAACCTGATACACCACTTGTTGAAGTGATGTTAACGCCAGGAATTTTGCCTTGAAGGATACGAGAAATATCGCCTTCTGGTCGTTCAGCTATCAACTCTTTGTTGATCGTACTGACCGCATAGCCAAGGGCTCTTTTCTCCTTTTTGATGGCCAAACTGGTAACAACGACCTCGCTCAAAAGCTCGCCAACAGACAATACTGCATTGACAACAGAGGTGGACGTAATGTCAAACTCTTGTGTCTCATACCCCGTAAAGCTTATAATAAGCGCTGTGGTGGCATCTGAGACCGTCAATGAAAAACTGCCATCAACATCGGTAATAGTACCTGTCAATGCATCACCCTTGGCAACAATGTTCGCTCCGAGAAGTGCTTCGCCCGTATTGTCCAGAACGGTACCAGTGATGGTACGCTGAGCCATTGCGGCACTAAACGAAAAGAGCAAAACTCCAAGAAGTAGTGAAAATCTTTTCATACAATTTCTTTTAAAATTTCTAAATAGGTTAACAAATTCATAATGAACCCACCCCAAAATAGGGGTCAATTCAGTAACAATACGCTAAAGTAGCACTTTTCGTTGCCTAGACATTAAATTCTCGTTAATTTTTTTATTTTTAAAATAATCGAATATTGGCATATCCGTCTAGAACTAGCTCCCCTTTGTCGAAAAATGTAGGCTGTTTTGTCATTTGTACTATTTTTAGAGTACTTGGAGGTTAAAAACTATTGACAAAAAGGATATTGTGCCATGTCAATGAATATAGATCAATGCGTACTTTCCTAAAACTTGCGTAGGCGCAATCATACAACAGCCATTTGTAGCCTGTCAGCAATCAAAACTTTGAGGCATTCGACTTTTCAGGCTTGGATAAAGGTTCGACTTATTATCTAGAGTGGGCTGTGTTACCTATCCTGATAATAATATACCCGTTCAAGGCTCAACTCTTTATGAATTTTTGGAATTTAACGTTTTGATCATCTGTAAATATGGTTAAAACATACAACCCTGAAGGCAAGTGCTTGATGTCAATACTGACTACCTCATCTTTAATAGTAATATCCTTCGACATAACCATCTGCCGACCAAAGAGATCCGAAATATTGATAGACTGAAAGCGAGCATTTTTAAATTCTGCGTACAGAACGTCTGTGGCGGGATTAGGCCACACGGATACTGCCTCGGAAGAAGAGCCACCCGAGACAGCGGTGACCAAGGAGCTACAAGTGATCGAACGGGTAGCCAAAGGATTATAATCTTCCCCTGCTGTATTCGTGCATCCCATTATTTCAATAGTTCTGATCTTGGGGTTTATCGCATATAATTGATTAGTGTGAATGTCATTATACGATCGGACGGGTTGGTTAGGCCATTTTATGGTAATGGAGTCCACTTTCTCAATAGCACCAAGACCAAAATGAAGACTATGTGCGTGTTGTGAAGCATGTGAGCCCCCAGACAGGTAGTGCTGTGTCCAAACTTCTTGATCTGCAAACACCTTTATTCTAAGCCCATAATCATCTCGACCATCTATGTCGAGGCGAAAAGCTAACCACCTATGATCATTTGATTGAATGTTTTCTAGCAATTGAGCCGGCTGACCATTAGTGTTGGCCTCCATATCGGTCAATAAAACAGCTTGTAAAAACAAATCTTCATCTCCGTCATTATCAAAGTCTCCCTTTGCTAGCCCTCTATTTCGACCTATGGTTTGATCAAGAACGATACGGTTCGATTGGACAAAAACACCCTCTTCATTTGTAAAATAAACACTATGATCATCAAACGCTGTCCGCAAAAAAGGTGCCGATGGAATGTATCCGTTAGCAACAAACAAGTCTTGGTCGCCATCAAGATCCGCATCCATAAACGCTACTCCCCAACCTGTGGTGTATGTAGAATCCATCTGCCATTCGTTGGCAATAGCGAGAGAGTCTGCCCGCTCATAAAAAACCGATGCTTGCGAGAGATGGAGAGTATTGTTTCCGATATTTGTAATATAATAATCAAGTTTGCCGTCGTGATTGAGATCAGCGGCGCCGATGCCCATACCGAACATGGCCGCATCAAGACCTACGCTAGGAGCAATATCCTCAAAGGTTTGACCATTTAAGACGAAAAATTCGTTTGGGCAAAGCCATTCGCCAAAATCGTTTGCCAACAAAACGGCTAGTTGACCATCATGTTCTGTTTGTTGTGCTGCAAGGGTGCACCCGCAGCCAGCCATATTATATGCTTCTGTCTGATCCATAAAAGTGCCATCGCCTTGGTTAATGTATAAAATATTTGGGGCACATTGGTGATCAAAGCCTATTACCTGGTTAGAGCTATCTTGAAGCAGTCCATTAATTTCTATATAATTGAGCAAATAGATATCTTCAAGACCATCCTGATTAACATCTAAAATAAGCGTACCGAGTGTTTGTCCTTTAAAGTCTAAGCCCGATTGACTTGTTCTATCTCGAAACCAACCCTGACAATCGCCACTTAGTAAAATGACTGTTGCATTTGGGTTCAAGGTGCCAAACAGAAGATCGGTACAGCCATCGTTATTGTAGTCCAAATAGTTGACACTTGTGGTGGTGTAGTTCTTAACAAAATTATGTCGCAGTCCTTCTATTTCGCGCCTGAAGGTCATATTCCGATTGTTGTAGTATATGACATCATCATTGGTGCCACCCGTTACTACAACATCGAGCCAACCGTCCTCATCAATATCTACAACCGCTACCCCACCCCCGAACATGGAGCCCGATCGCTGGAAATGTTCAATGCCAGCAGAAGTCGTACTATTCTGCCAAATTTGGGCAGGTGCAACCAACGGAAAACAAAAAAAAATGAACCACAACCAGTCTTTCATGACTAGTCAGTCTTGACGACAGTTTTTGAGAATTCCTTATCTCCTACACGTAGCTTTATATAATATATACCTGAAGGATAGGCAGACATATCCCATTCAATTGTCCCTTTAGACAGATTTGACTTAATAGCCATCCGTCGCCCAATTGCATCTGACATTTCTATATGTAAGGCACCTGGAGCAGTGGGTGGCACATAAATCAGAAGTGTATGCTGCACTGGATTGGGGCCAATGTCAATACCATTTTCTGGATCTGCGCTGTCTATGTTGATGACATTATTAGTCAAATCAAGTTCGGTAGATTTTCGGTTGCAACCATCTCGGGTAACGACTACAAAGAAGACGGCCATTTCACCATTATACGGCAAGGTACGCTCGATAGCACCTTGAATGGGTTCATTATTTCTAAACCATTGGTACTGTTGACCTGATCTGAAACTAACCAGTTGGGTTGTATTTCGAAGGATATAATTAGAATCTAATCCACTATTCACTACTGTTAATTCTTTGGCCCACTGATTGCTTGCCCCTAACTCATCTTTTACAACCAACTCCACTTGATAGTTAGCTGCTGTTGGGAAACTATAATAAGTAATATGCTCATTTCCACTAGAGCTCAATTGACCATTTACATACCATTCATAAAACTTAATCGGCCCAGAACTTGCACTTGTTAATTTAGTTAAGCCCGATGCACACAAAACATCCGTTTCAAAATCAGCAAAGAGCACTTCAGTGCACTTGCGTTGTATCCAAGCGATTGCATTAGAGAGAGTGCTTTGAACACCAACAGAAATAACGGCTGCGCCACTAACATCTATATTAGATATATTCAATTCTTCAAAACAAAATAGCTGTCTTTTGTTGAGATGTAAAACGGCTTTAAATTCTGATTCTAATCGGCCACCAGGAGCTAGATTAAACTCATCCCCTCTCACCACAAGTGTATCTGTAATACCAAGATTAGCGCCTGTGCCTAGTTCAAGGCCTTGTACAGAAGCTACTGTATTAAACTTTAAGTTACCAGATTGGATATTAACATGTCCAAGTGGACTACCAAAACTATTAATAAAGCCCATTCCACTAACAACTATATTTGCCAGTACGTTCTGATTCGTCCATTCTGCTAAGCCATTTCTAAATAAAAACGAAAGTGAACTATTTTCTGAGTCTCTATAACTTGCCCCTTCTTCAACGAGTAGATTATTAAGATCTAAAAGATCAACATCATCGAGCGTCAATTGTGCATTTTCACGTACAAATACATCTGACACAGATATTAAACTTTGAACGATATCTAATCTTCCTGATAGGATGCGGATCGATTGCGCATTAAAACTACAATCAATACATGTCCAAGTGGCTTCATTTTTTTCATTCAATACGATTTTAATATCGTCTGTTTCGACTTCTCCAAAATTTAGAGTTATATCTCCGCTGCCGGCTGGCGCTTCGAGTGCAATAACCCCATTGACTACTTGGAACCCAGCGTTTCCAAAAATCAGAGGCCCTGTACTGGTCAATGTATGTCCATTTAAATCTAACACGAGTGGTTTTTGTGTAAATACAGAAAGCCCATCAATCGTATAAGATTTGTCGAGCGTGATCACTTGATCATCACCGGAGATAGAGTTATCATCGATAATTATTTTGAAATTTTCATTTGGGATATTTGTAGAGGGATTTCCGCCGGAACTAAGACTCCAGACATCATCGCCACTCCATACATTTTCATTACCTACCCAGTAGAGATTTTCTGAGGGGTTGGTTTCTGAATTATATTCCAAAATGAGTGAGAAGGTTTGGCGAGGAGTGGTAAGTGTTGATTTGTGCCTAATTTTCAAAAAGTACTTTCGCGGTTCTAACGAATTAATTACTATTTTTTCGACATTGTCTCTAAAATTATCTCCGCGGGTTGCTGCTCTTCCTGGATTTTCGGGATCGAGGATATACGGAAAAAAGCTATTACCCGTTTCATCTTCGACGCGCATATCGAGGTCATTCACCAACATAAGATCTTTCGGATCTAAACTCGGGCTGGTGGGGGAGCCTGATGGATCGGTCCATACTAATGTCGCTATTAACGGGCTGTTCATGAGCGGATTCAACTCAAGAGTATATTCTTTATCATTTTCGACTTCTCCTTCCAAGACAAAGGTGTTCGTTTGATCCTTCTTCAAGATGACTTTAGCTGCCGCCTCCACATCAAGGAGACCCCAGCCAAATCGGTAATCGGGACCTTCGCTAGCACCTGCTTCTTTAGTCGTATGAATGGCTAGCGCCTTAAGAGTGGCAGAGCGCATGTATCTATTCGTCAATTGACGGTGCAATTGCTGAAGAAGCAATAAGCCTCCCGCCGCACTTGGTGAGGAGAAAGAAGTGCCTTGCGTTGAGTTGTAGCTATTATCGTTAAAAGAAGAGGGGGAAAAAATATCCACGCCTACCGCTACGAAATCAGGTTTGATACGTCCATCATCTGTTGGACCCCATGAACTAAACGAACTCATTTCAATATTGGAGGCGGGGGTATAACCTTGTCTATTTTTGCGAACAGCCCCTATGGTGACAATATTTTTGGCCAGACTACTACCAGCGATACAGTCGAAAGGGCCGTCGGGAGGAAAATTAGCGGAAGTTCCTGAATCACCGCGGTCATTGCCAGCACTTTTCACTATTAAATAATAAGGAGCGTTGACGGCAATATCATCCCAAGTTTTGGCCTGACTATCATAAAAGCCAAATCTCCAATCTTCTTGAGTGCTGATGGTGGCATCCCCATGCCATCTATTGTCGTCCCAACCTCTTCTTTGACCATATGAATGATTAGATAGTATTAATTGGCGCTGCAATTGGGCTGCCACCATTTCTTGCTCATCATTATTGAAATCATAGGCCACAATATTTGCCTCATATGCCATGCCTTGCGCTCGAGATTGTATACCTGAACCCATGAGTGTCCCGGCCACACTAGTAGCGTGGTCACTAAACTCTGAACCCGCTGATCCGTCTTGATATCGGATTCTTCCTCTAAGAGCCTCGTGAGTCGTGCGAATGATGCCACCGTCCCAAATGCCTGCCTCTTCATCTTTGCCTGTAAGATTAAGGCTTAAGTCGCCGGCGTCTCTAAGTTTAGTCACTCCAATAGCCTCGGCAGCCTCTGAATTATCAATGCCTATAATAATGGGAATTCCATCTTGGATGTCGTAAATATATTTTTCAGAAGGGTTGAACTGAAATTGTGCATTTTTCCCATTTCGATCCAAGAATTTTTTTACTCGTGCAGATCGTTCCTTTTTTTCTGCTTCTAATCTGCTCAGCAAGGCTTCTAGCCCTTCTTGATTAATCCGATCCTTTTGTGCTGACACAGACAAGGCGACCAAAAAAAGTAGTAGAACTTGAATATACCTCATAACTCTTTTCTAATTGAATGTTAACCCGTATGTTCTTTGAACAAGTACTATGAAAAAAAGGATGTCTTTAAGGACATCCTTTTCAAAAATAATCATTTTGTATTGCTTGAACGAATCTTCGTTCAAACTATCTGGACTTATAGCTTAGTTTGGTCTAAATTCTACTATCGCTCCAAAGCCGTTAGCTGGCTCCCACCAAGGGAGAGTCAGTAGCTGAGCGGCTGGATCCCATGAGCCTGGGCCATATCCATTATCTGCATCCGTGCTATAGTTAAAGGAGGCTTCTGCTCCTATTCTGTCGATCGTGATGACATCACAGATATTTCGAATATTGGCGTCTTCTTCTCTGTCGCAACAACCGATTAGTGGCAAAACGCCGGCTGTGATGTCAGACACAAGCAGTGTTCCGTCACTAGCTTGTGTGATGGTGACATCATTTCTTGTTGTACCTATGAATCCGAAAGCACCTTCAACTATGGTGGCGGTCCAAGTACGATTTAAAGGAATAGTATTTGGACAAAGTACTTGAATTCTGAAAGTCACTGTACCAAAGTCATTAGCTACGGGAAGGTCGCCTCCAGTTACTTTTACTCCTAATGTCAAAACCTCACCGGCTTCAATATTATCTGGTAAAATCATAATAGGCAATTCACCAAAACTGGCATTAGCTGGAATCTGCCCAGAATTGCCTGACAATGTGTAGTGCAAATTAGCAATAGCTGTTGACGTCGGTAAAATTTCAAAAGTCACATTCGTAGGTGCCGATCTATGCGCTGCTATTAACATCGCGCGCATTTCAGCAGCCACTGGTTGATTGAGACCTTGTCTCAGATAAAGTTTTTGTGTGCTCGATGCATCAACTCCTATATATTCTTCCTGCAATGTCAAAGGAATCTCGTCATTACAAGAGCCTATCAGCAATAGGGCTAAACATCCTAAAAGTGTTGATAATTTATTTTTCATTTCTAATTTTTCTTTTAAGTGTGAAGATTAATATCCTGGATTCTGCACCATACTTTGATTCACATCTATCTCTCGTTGAGGTATAGGAAGTACGGTTAAATTATCCCGAGCGCTAAGCGAACAATCTGGCAAGGCAAGTTCAAGACCTGTGTTGCATTGATCTCTAATGATATCAATGTTGTTTCTGATGTAGTCAAACCATGTATGACCTTCAAAAGCAAGCTCGCGGTGCCTCTCATCTAGTATCACAGAAAAATTAATTTGTTCTGCTGTAAAGGCTGATGTGCCTCGTGCCGCTCGCAAGGTATTGATATCTGCCAAAGCACCTGATGCATTATTGGACTTGAATCGTGCCTCAGCACGGATAAGAAACAACTCTGCCAATCTTAAAATTTTGGGACTGTGCAATCCTGCTATACCATCTTGAATAAGATGCTTAGATTGATATATTTGATTATTGGTATGCACATAAAAGAGATCAAGTCGAGTATCATCACTTTCATATTTGTCTAACAAATCTGAGGCTACTCTTATGTCACCATAGGTATCAGGATTATAAATACCCCCCATATTATCTGCACCATTTGTTTCGGCAGCTGCGACCTTTAAAGTGAAGATTTCTTCACTAGACCCAGGCCCTTCAAACATCGCCACAACATCGCTGGTCAATGTGTATCGTCCACTTGATATTACGGCAGAAGCAGAAGCCTCGGCCGCCGACCAATTGCCCTGATATGTATAGACCCGCGCCAAAAGTGCATCAATTGCATCTTTTGAAAAGCGATCTTTATTATTTTGGGGCAATAATGCTTTGGCATCCGTAAGATCCTTAATAACTTGTGCATATACCTCCGCTACTGTATTTCTAGCGGGTTCAGAAATTGCAGCCTCTAACATAATAGGTACTCCAAGATCTGACGTCGGATTACCATTGGTGGGTTGCTTTCCGAAAAAACGTACCAAATCAAAATGTGCTAAGGCTCTTATAGCAAGGGCTTGACCTTTGATGTCATTCTTGTCGTCCGCTGCACCATCTAAAGCATCAATATTGTTTATGATATTGTTTACACGCAGAATGACTGAGTAGGCAATATTCCAAAAATTAGTAAAAGTACCCTCTTGAGCATTCCATTGGTAAATATAATTGTTGACAAATCGATTAGAATTATTGATCGATAAATAGCCTAAATCTGCCTGTATCTCAGGAATAACAAGATAGTTACGACCGTAGTAATTAACACTTTGAAGGCCATCATAGGCGCCATTCAGTGCTGTTTGCATACCATCCACATCGGCTAGTGCTTCTGTAGTGGAGAGCGATTGTGCTGGGTTAAGTTCTAATGTGTCTTCGCAAGAAGCAAAGATCATCAAGAACGCCGTACTTAATATAATTTTATATGTCTTCATGTTTTATTCTTTAACTCTGTTGACTAAAATGTAAAATCAAGCCCAAAAGTCAATGACTTTCCAACTGGGTATCTAAAAAATTCGGTTCCATTTTCATCTGCTTCTGGATCAAATCCTGAATAGTTGGTTTGTGTCCAAAGGTTTTGTCCTTGTACATAAACTGAAATTCCACCGACCTTCATTTTGTTGATGATCGACTTAGGTAGAACATATCCTACTTGAATATTTCTCAAACGAATGAAAGAGGCATCTTCTAAGTATCGCGTAGAGCGGCTGTTCGCAGCATTATTTCCACCAATTCTTGGCTGAGGTCGTGACGCTACATCGCCAGGATTTTGCCAATGGTCTAACGCTGAAACAAGATGACTCCATCCAAAACGCTGTCCATCGCTTTCGATGAACTGACGAGAATTGTTGTAAATCTCGTTTCCTTGCACGGTGTACAAGAATGCTGATAATGAAATTCCCTTATACGAGAAGGTGTTTGTCCAACCTGCAATAAAATCAGGTTCTGCATTTCCTACGATAAATCTCTTAGCGTTTCTATACGTACCAGTAACTCCTGTTATACTTTCATCATCATCCGCCGTATACCAAAGAGGAGTACCGTTGGCAGGATTTACTCCAGCCCATTGCTCCATGTAGAATGATCGAACCGGAAGGCCTTCTCGGAACACTTGACTAGCGTTTAAAATATCTTCACCATCAGGGAGCGAAAGTATTTTATTTCGGTTAAATG
>CAZTSI010000064.1:0-15773 GCA_964616755.1 uncultured Saprospiraceae bacterium
ATTGACTTTACCATATCCAACACTCCCTTGGAATGACCATGCGCAGTATCCACAATTACCACATCAACACCAACCTCTTGCAAGGCTGATATACGATCAAAGGTATCGATGGACACTCCAAGTGCTGCCCCGACTATCAAACGACCATGATTGTCTTTGCTAGCCATAGGGTGACTCTCTAGCTTTATGATATCCTTATAAGTAATAAGACCTTTTAGCACATTATCTGAATCCACCACTGGCAGTTTTTCAATTTTATGCCATTGCAGAATGTCTCTTGCTTGTTCTAACCGAGTGCCCTCTGGAGCTGTTATAAGACGCTCTTTTGTCATGATTTCACTCACAAGTCTTGATTCATCTTCTTCAAATCTAAGATCACGGTTCGTCAAGATCCCTACTAGCTTAAATTGAACGTCTACGACTGGAATGCCGCCAATACTATGCAGACGCATGAGCCGCTTGGCATCTCTGAGGGTAGCATCAGGTCTAAGGGTCACTGGGTCAATAATCATACCGCTCTCAGATCGCTTAACACGTCTGACATGCTCGGCTTGCTGCTCAATGGTCATATTTTTGTGGATAATACCTATGCCACCCTCGCGCGCCATAGCAATGGCAAGTTCATATTCTGTGACAGTATCCATAGCTGCCGAAATAATGGGGACATTGAGTACTATTTCTCTTGTTAACTTAGTTCGGGTAGAAACCTCTCTCGGCAACACTTCCGAATAGGCTGGAACCAACAATACATCATCGAATGTGAGTGCATTCGTAATACGATCAGAGGAAAAAATTTCTTGTGCCATGCACAAAATTACAACTATAACTCGGAGTCATGCAAACATTTTTGGTACTTCGCCTAACAATTGAACGCAACAAGCACTATGGAAAATTTTAGCGACGAATACTTTATGCAACAAGCCTATCGAGAGGCTCAAAAAGCATTTGACTTGAAGGAAGTCCCCGTAGGTGCGGTGATCGTTAGCCACAATCAAATTTTAGGTCGTGCCCATAATCAAGTTGAACAATTACAAGACCCCACCGCGCATGCCGAAATATTGGTTATTACGGCGGCTTGTGACTTATTAGGCTCAAAGGTGCTCAATGAGTGCACGCTTTATGTAACCTTAGAGCCATGCGCCATGTGTGCAGGAGCGCTTTATTGGGCCAAGCTAGGTCGCATTGTCTTTGGAGCAGAAGATTCGAAAGGAGGTTTTATGCGATTTGGCCGCGAATTACTTCATCCTAAAACTAAATTGGAAATGGGTATCATGAGCAAACAATGCTCATCACTACTCACTGAATTCTTTAAACAAAAAAGAAAATAAGCTCCAATGCTTACTCTCTAATTTGAACATACGAACCAATAAGAGGAGCTGCTGTCGTCGAAAAATCGTTTAAATCAATAATTCGCGAAATATTTATGTCATACAATTCAGCGATATCCACCAATGATTGATTCTTTTCTAAACGGTGGTACCTATTATGATCTAATGCTCGTGGCTTTTGATAAGCGACATACTTTGAAGGTGGCATTTGACTAGGATTTTGAACAATATCCTTGCTTATAACTTTGTAATCCGCTTCTACTGTTGGCAACACTTCGACCGAGTATACTTGAGACAATCGGGATTTCATATCGCGCTGCATGTAAGCCAGCTCTAAGTGATGCGAAGATTGAGGAGTATATACCAAATCGTGTTGAATGGCCAAATCGAACAATAATTTATACAAATCTTGTTCTGGCAAGGTCAGATTATACCCTTCGCTTCTTTTGGGGATATAGCCCTTAAGATAAGCGGGATTCAAATCGCTCACTTCTTCGTTTGTAAGTCCTGTATATTCGGAAATGCGGCTAAAGGTCAAATGATCGTAAATTCTAGCGGTAGCGAGACGATTTATGCTTGTTTCAGAAGACATGGGCATTAAATCGTGATACATATGATAATTCATCAAATAGCTTATGGCAATATATTTAGGGATATATCGTCGGGTTTCGCGTGGCAAATATCCACGTACATTCCAGAAAGTCTCTTGATCTGACTTTCGTAATGCTCTTCTAAGCGCACCAGGGCCACAGTTGTAGGCAGCAACAGCTAAAGTCCAATCCCCAAATTCTTGATATAAGTCTCTAAGATATGCGCTTGCTGCTTGTGTACTTCGCACGGGGTCTCTACGTTCGTCCACAACACTATTAATATTGAGTCCGTAAATTTTGGCCGTGCCAGGCATAAACTGCCATAATCCCACCGCACCCATAGAAGATACCGCTTGCGGTCTTAAACTAGACTCTACAACAGATAAATACTTTAACTCGATAGGTAAGCCTTCGTTGGCCAATTGGCTGTCGTAGAGCGGGAAATACACTTGACCTCTGGCCAGGATTATTTCAGAGCTATTACGCTGCTTTTGAATGTAGGTATTGATCAGGGTGTGAACTT
Organism: uncultured Saprospiraceae bacterium; assembly: GCA_964616755.1. Lineage (GTDB taxonomy): Bacteria > Bacteroidota > Bacteroidia > Chitinophagales > Saprospiraceae > CAYNFR01. The sequence continues at coordinate 2,442 of CAZTSI010000064.1, forward strand.
CATCAGAATAACGTAGTTCGATCTGAGAAGAAAGGCTTTCGATTCTGCTGCGTAGTTCTTCTTTACTGATAGAGTTGAAAGAATTGGCTGCGGCAGAAAGTACTAAAAAAAGAAATAGGAAAGTGCACATTGATAGACGCTTCGCGTCACGCAAATGTTTGTCCATGGGTAAAAATTTTAGAATTGAGATCTGACCTTTGACGTTCTACTATATTCGGCTTAGTATAAACGTTTCAATCAAATTTTCAACACATATTAGAATAAATCAATATATGTTAACTCAAATTGGGTGCAAATATATGCACAAATCAACTGCAATGCAAGGCTAAATAGGTATCTTCTAAAGAATAAGACACAATGAAATGTTAAGCAAGAAGCATGCCAGACATTCTTTCGCTCAGTTCTAAAATTTTGGCGTCACTACCGTAAGGGCCAATAAGTTGAATTCCAGAAGGAAACCCTAGGTTAGGATCAGAGTTGACGGGAATCGAAATAGCTGGCAGCCCGGCTAAATTTGCCAACACGGTAAACACATCGGCCATATACATTTGAATGGGATCTTCTGAGGCTTCGCCCAATTTGCCAGGAATAGCCGTTGTTGTAGGGATCAGTAGAAAATCGTATTGTTTGAATATATCATTCATAGCGTCAACCACTAATTGTCTGACTTGCTGCGCTTTGGTGAAGTAAGCCTCATAATACCCTAAACTCAAAACAAAAGTACCCATCATAATGCGCCGCTTTACTTCTTCTCCAAACCCTTCAGTACGACTATTGATATATAGCTCTGTCAAATCAGCTGCCTCTGCAGATCGATGTCCATATCTAACTCCGTCATATCGACCCAAATTAGAACTCGCCTCAGCGGTTGTCAAGACGTAGTAGGTAGGCACTAAATACTCAATTAGATCAAAGCCTATTTCGTCAATTCGGTCTGCAAAAGAGGATAATTGTTGGAGGGCAAAATCGTAATTTTTTAGGATATCTGCAGAAACTCCGTTGGCAATAAGTTCTCTAGTAAAACATGCCAACGTTAGGGCGCCACTCGTTTGTTGAACATCAAACTGACCAATATCTACAGAGGTGGCATCATTAGTATCCTTCCCCTGTATTATCTCCAAGACTAGTCTTATGGCCGAAATATCTTTGCTTATCAATCCAATTTGATCAAAGGAACTGCCATAAGCAATCAAACCATATCGAGAAATAGCCCCATAACTAGGCTTAAATCCACAAACCCCACAAAATGCCGCAGGCTGTCGAACGGATCCTCCTGTATCTGAACCCAATGCAACGAGGCAAGTATTGGTTTGCACACTCACGGCTGCCCCCCCACTCGATCCGCCAGCTACCCTCGATGCGTCAAAGTTATTTCGTACCGGCCCGTAATAGCTGCTCTCATTCGTGCTGCCCATGGCAAATTCATCGCAATTGGTACGCCCAATGAGAATGGCATCTTCCGCCAAAAGTCGTTCTATCGCGGTTGCTGAATATTGAGAAATAAACCCCGCCAAAATCGCTGATCCTGCGCTTACTTTATGATCTTTATAACAAATAACATCCTTAATACTTATCACTACACCATGTAAACGCCCTATTCTCTCACCTTTCATTCGTTTGTGATCCAATTGTTCAGCCCTCTGCAAGGCCTCTTCTTCCCAATACTCAACATAAGCGTTTAGCGCTACATGCGTTTTGATATTTTCAAGGTAACGCTGCACTAACTCAACCAAAGTATGTTCTTTAGACCTTAATCCTTCTTGTATGGCCGACAGCGTTTCTGCGATCATTTCAATAACTTATCTACAACAGAGGATAATGGGATACGTTCTTGGACTCCTGTGGTCATATCCTTAAAGGTAAACTGGTTTTGCGAGAGCTCTTCTTCGCCTACCAAGATTACAAATCTATAATTTCCATCTGCCGCATATTTCATTTGCTTTTTCATTTTGGCTGGTTCGGGATAAATATCAGCGGCAATTCCTTGTCTTCGGAGTTGTGTACAGGCTGCAAATGCTGCTATGTGAGATATCGGATCAAAAGCTAAAAATATGGTAGGTGTAAAGGCTATAGTAGCGGTCGAAAGTAGTCCTTTCTCCATCATAACATCATAAATACGCTCTGCACCAAAAGAAATACCAACACCTGAAGTACCCGACAGACCAAATACTTCTGTAAGATTATCATATCGGCCACCACCTGCTATACTTCCCATGTCAGCATTGAGAGCTTTAACTTCTAAAATACAGCCCGTGTAGTAAGTCAATCCACGCGCTAGCGTCAAATCTAATGTGAATTGGCTTTGTATCTGGCTACTTTCTAAATAGGAAAGAACCGTTTTGATTTCGACTAACCCCTTCTGGCCAACTTCGTGCTCTCCAATGGCCAAGGCTAGTTCGTCAATACTCGAAATAGACATCAAGTTAATTGCCTTTTGGGCTTGATCTTGATCAATACCAAGACGCACCATTTCATTGATTACTTGGGACTCACCGATTTTATCTAATTTGTCAACAGCTACGGTAAAGGACTGAAAATCTTTGCCAAATCCGTGGATCTCAGCGATGGCTTGCAATAGTTTTCGATTGTTTATTTTTATCTCCACAGGAATATTGAGGGTAGAAAACACCTCATCTATCATTTGGATCATTTCTGCCTCGCACATCAAGGAGTCTGTCCCGACTACATCGGCATCGCATTGATAAAATTCCTGATATCTACCCTTTTGTGGTCGATCTGCACGCCAAACGGGCATAATAGCATATCGCTTAAAAGGCATTTGAATTTCGTGTTGGTGCATGACTACAAATCGAGCAAAAGGCACCGTTAGATCGTAGCGCAAACCTCGTTTAGAAATAGACGAGGTAAGTGAAGATGAGTTCCTTTGTGCTAGTGCTTCTTGATCTGCTTTGGCCAGATAATCGCCATTATTCAATACTTTAAACAATAATTGGTCCCCTTCTTCGCCATATTTGCCTGTCAGCGTAGACAAATTTTCCATGACAGGAGTTTCTATGCCGTGATAACCATATTTTTTGAATATACCTTGTATGGTAGAAAAAATAAGTTGCCGCTGGGCAAATTCATGTGGCAAAAAATCCCTTGTTCCTTTAGGTATGCTGGGCTTCATTATAGACTGCTTAAAACAATTAAAGAGCTGTAGAAAATTGAGATAAAAACCGAATATCATTTTCAAACAACTGTCGTATATCACTTATGCGATATTGTAGCATGGCTTGTCGTTCTATTCCCATGCCAAAGGCATAACCGCTGTACTCTTCTGGATCTATGCCACAGTTAGCGAGAACTGCAGGATCCACCATACCGCAGCCCATTATTTCGAGCCAGCCAGTTCCTTTAGTTATACGATAATCTCTTTCATTATTGAGCCCCCAATACACATCCATTTCAGCACTAGGCTCTGTGAATGGAAAATAACTAGGGCGCAATCGCACTCTAACATCTTTGCCATACATTTCTTGGGCATAATACATCAAAGTTTTTTTCATATCTGCAAAAGAGACGTTCTTATCCACATAAAGTCCTTCGACTTGATGAAACTGGCAATGAGATCTTGATGAGATAGTCTCATTTCGATATACTCTGCCTGGAGCGATAATCCGTATAGGAGGTTTTTGGGTGGTCATCATTCTCGCTTGCACAGAAGATGTATGCGTTCGAAGGAGGTATTTTGTGCTGTCCTTAAGATAAAAGGTATCTTGCATATCTCGGGCAGGATGATGCTCGGGAGTATTCATGGCTGTAAAATTATGCCAATCATCTTCTATTTCCCGTTCTTCGGCGACCACAAAACCTATGCGCGAAAATATTGAAACGATTCGGTTTAACACTAGCGATACCGGATGTTTTGATCCCAACCTAAGTGGCAAACTAGGCGCGGTCATATCCACAAATGGATCGCGATCGACCTCTAGGGCACTAGCCATCCTTTGTTGAGCTTGATCAAACTTTTCTTGAGCCACCATCTTGAGATCGTTCATTTTTGCGCCAAACTCCTTTCGTGCGTTCTCCTCTATATCTTTCATCAATGAAAATAGAGGCTTAATACTATTCTTCGTTCCTAAAAACTCGATTCTAAATGATTCGAGATCCTGACCGTTGTCAATAACGGCTGAATTGATCCGCCCTAACAGCTCATCAATTTTCTCAAATGCTTTATTCGCCATGTTTTTTCTTGTGGCGGCAAAGGTAGTAATTATGAATGGATTGGGCTAAAGCACTTTGATGATTTACCATCGAAGGAGCCATCTATAACAGCGTTGTAGAATGGGGGAGCTAGGAAACTGCATCTTCGCTCTAAAAAAGCAATATTTCCGCTTTAAGTGCTCTTGGATTTGAGGTGATCGATTTGCTATTAGTAGGTGCGTATGCCATTTTCGATAAAAGCTAAGTGCAGCTTTTGTTAGCACTTCTTCGTCTGGTGGCCTATAAACCCACCGCACAGCAACTGGCTCTAGAAGATGATCTCGTTGAAGAGATAAGGTGGCGGCGGCTCGCCAAATCCAGTCTGTATCTTCAGCACGGCTTAGGTGCTCGTCAAATAGTCCGATGCGCCGCACAGCTTCACGTTTGATCACAAAAGCATTAAGCGAAAAACGCTCATTATCATGCTGAATCAAATAATCTAAAAGCTCAAAAGGCGCAACATCTGTAAGGATAGCTGTGAAGGGTTCGTCGAAAAAAGGCCTGTAGGTTTGACGTTCATACATGGAGATCATGGTATTATAAAATCCATCTGCATCGCTTTGATCCCAAAAGGTAAAATTCTCAAATCGCCTAGGCATGAAATAATCATCGGCATCACAAAAAGCTATCCATTTGCCTGCAGCCACTGCGAGGCCGGTATTACGAGCAGCACTGCGCCCCTTGTTTTGCTTGTGCAGCAGTAATTTAATGCGCCGATCCTTGGTCGAGAAATATTCAGCAACTTGACGAGAACCATCAGAACTGCCGTCGTCGATCAAAATTAATTCTCGAATATTTTGTGAGAGTACAGAAAGAACACATCGAGTCAAATAGGGACGATCATTGAAAAAAGGCACGATAACGGAAACATCAATCATAACTTTCCTGAATTAGCAAGGTATAGATAATCGGGGCTATATCAAGACTAGCTGCGCACAAAATGTAAGTAGCAGATTAAAAACTATTGCGCCACATCATGGACTCTACCGGTTTGTCGGTGCGATTATTGTACTTAGCATTAGACTTTCGGTTGTAATAATTGATAATATCTCCATCTACTTTAAAATAGATTAGCTGCCCTATCGGCATCCCTGCATATACTTTTACTGGTTGGACACATGAAATTTCTAAAGTCCAATTATTACAAAAACCTACGTCGCCTTTCCCTGCTGTAGCATGAATATCAATCCCGAGTCGACCTATACTCGATTTGCCTTCTAAAAATGGCACGGAATTATGCGTTTCTGTATACTCTTCTGTAACGCCCAAATATAATGTACCCGGTTGCAGGATGAAACCATCATGACTTATTTCGATATAGCGTATGGTATTGTGTTTACGGGCATCCAGTTGTTGGTCAACATAGACGGCTAATGTTTTGCCTAAATGGACATCATAAGAATTCGTACCCAAACATTCAGGCCTAAAGGGTTCGATAACAATATCTTTGGTCCTTATAGCTTCTAATATTTTAGCATCTGATAATATCATTGGCTTATTTTGAACAAAGAAAAGAATTCTCTGGAAGTATGGGCTTGATACTGAATGAAAATAGTGATCTCTGGCAAGCTTGGCTTTGGCGTATGGAGGAGAGCATAGAACAACTTAAGTCTTCTGTCCACTTGAGCTCGAAGATAAAAGAGTCGATGGATATGTGGAATGAAACCCGTCAACGCGAATGGCTTACCGCTCGATGGATGTTTAGCCATTTCGCCTCTATTGACCCTCATATGATCCAAGTCACTGAAGCGGGCAAGCCCTATATTGTTAATGATCCTAGGTATATTTCTATGTCTCATACATCAGGATATGTCTCGATAGCCACGAGTCAGCGAAATATCGGTCTTGATATACAGGTCAAAAGGAAAGATATCGCAAGAATCGCTGTCAAGTTTTGTGCTGAAAAGGATCTGACGATTTGGCCTAATACCATGCCAGAAATCGATAAACATCATCACATTTGGTCCGCCAAAGAAGCATTGTTTAAGGCATATGGACTAGGGAATATAGACTTTAAAGAACATTTAATCATTCAAAATGTAACACAAATCAGCCCAGAATCTTATATCTCTGAGGGTTTTGTTTCCAAGACGAATCGTGAGAAACCATACACACTTTTTTCTTCACGAAATAATCTTTTATACAGGGCGATCGCTATTGACGCCTTTTGATTCGATTTAGGGCGATAAGCTGATCTTCCGGAGTGTTGGCATTGAAGAGAAACGAATCCGAAACTTCTTTTTGATCTAATAATTCGATGCGGCTGTTGATGAGGACCTTTCGTGGACAACTATAGCCAAGCGATAAGAAGTAGAGTAATCGGCTATACATGACGGGCTCCCAAATACACATCATTGGCTCAGGAAAGTCGGTATCATGGTTGAGATAAGCAGTCGCCGATTGCAACCAATTTCTTCTTTTTATTAAGTCCTCTAAGTGATGGCTTTGTACGAGAGGCAAGTCACATGCTATAGCTAACCATGCTGTATCGGGCTCCTTTTGAAAGGCTGTCAACAATGCACCATAAGGCCCTAAATCTGCGAATTGATCTTCTAAAACATGCAAAGGATCATTATCTATACGCTTACGCTTAGAAATAAAATAGTCCATGCCCAAAGTGTCAAATAAGCTGCTCAAATATTCCATTTGGTCAACTCCATGATACGTTAAGGTTGATTTGTCTTGCCCCATCCGACGACTCTGTCCACCGGCCAAGATTAAGCCATTGACAGGCGGACGATGATTTTCTAACCAATGTTTAAACCAATGTTTGATAGCATAGAGTTGATCCAACTTAAAAATCGGTACATTGTCTATGCCATTGAGCTTCTTAATAAAATCAAACACTTCTTCTTGATCCGAATCAAGTACAATAGCCTGCACATCTGTTAACTGATCTAAACGCCTACGTAAAGATTCCCTTTTGCCTCCGTGAATAATAACAAGTTGAGTCCGCGCGGCAAAGTGATTGCCGTTTATAATAGCTGCATTTGCTGACATCAATGCGCTCATAATGTCATAAGGATGATCTGCTACAGGGGAGACAAATTCGATATGCTGTTGATGGTCGGTCAAGGAATACGCAAACCTTGAAGGAACAGGAGGCCTATGCGAAGCGTCCACATAGGCGATGCGCGCCGTCGGATCTAATTCCTCCATTAAAGCTTTTGCTAAGAATTCTATCTGCTCGCATGGTGCACCTACTATGCCAATCTCGATGCGATGCATCCGTCCTGCTTTTGGTCTGGCTAAAGCCGCATGTTTTTTATGTTGTTCGCTCATAATTTTGCTTTCCACCTGTTTTCTTTAGCAATCGAGTATGGCATATTTCTATATCATGCGAAAGGGCTTTACACATATCATATATTGTCAGCGCAGCAATAGATGCCCCAGTTAATGCTTCCATCTCTACCCCTGTTTTACCATCAACTTGAACGGTAGACAGAATTTTAACCTTATTCGATTCTATAATTGATATATCAATTTTAACTTTATTAATGAGCAGCGGATGACAGAGAGGAATGAGTTCGCTGGTTTTCTTGGCTCCCATAATCCCTGCTAATATAGCTGTCTGAAATACTGAACCTTTCTTAGTTTTTATGTCCCCATCCTTTAGCAGCTGAATGAGCTCATCGCCAAGTAGTACAATACTTTCAGCGGTTGCTGTTCTTTTGGAAACTGCTTTAAGTCCTACATCCACCATGGCGGCATTTCCATTTGTATCGAGATGTGATAATTTACGGATATTTTGTTTGGACAAGATGTCTTTTTTCATAATTGATCTATCAATTTAACATATTTAGTAAAATTTTCTTTAATGCTCATCGACAGTTTTTAGTGCTACTCGACTCCCTAGATAAACGATGCCTCCTTTGAGCACTTTTGCGGTAATGCCACCGTGGCCTCGCATGGCATTATAGCCGCCACTACCCAAGATTGTTTCCATTCTAGAACAAGGCTGACAGTAGCCAGTGCCCTGTAAGATAGCGTCACCTAGCTGAAAAACGGCATCATGCAAAGCTAGGAGATTAATACCTTCTACCAAAATATTGCGACGCACGTCCTTTATGCTCACTTCTCGTTGCAGGATTGAACTGACGGCCATCAAATGTTCCTGCTGTATCAATGTAATCATTCGACTTCCCCCTTGCTTGCTATAGTGATCCTGAGCGATGCCGCTAAGCGGATCTAATACTAATTGATCCACCAGCACAATGGGTTCTTTTCGTTGAGGTCGATATGATAAAGCCATTACTCTGCCACGTTGAGGCATGGTAGATTTGAGTTCATGAATCGTCATTGGGTAAAGGTAGCCCTTTCGCCATTTACCTTCAATCTTGTATAGCTAATGCAGCAATAAATATTAATTATATAGATTTGCCTCCTCTTTTGAGGACAAATAAGGAGCATAAATCGTTTGCCAAGGGTAAATGGCCGAACGCCCGATTTGAAATAACAATAAAAATTAATCATGAAGTCAATTTGGTTTATATTATTCATAGGCTTTGCGCTTGTCATAAATTCTTGTGGCAGTGATGAAGTGGAGCAATCCGAGCAAGAACAAATTCTTTCATTTATCAGCGCGAATAATCTCGTAATGGAGTCGTCGCCAACGGGCATGTATTATCAGATCACTACGCAAGGACAAGCGCCGTTTGCCACTTTGTCCAGCCAAGTGACAGTGGAGTACAAAGGTTATTTGCTAAATGGTCAGGTGTTTGATCAAACGGGTTCAGCGCCACGCACCTTTCCCTTGGGTGGGTTAATACAAGGTTGGCAGTTATTTATTCCACTATTGGGCACGGGCGGTGAAGGTTTAGTGCTACTACCCTCTAGTTTAGCCTATGGCCGAAACGGCTCTTCAAGTGGTGGCATTGGTCCTAACACGCCGATTGCATTTGAAATTAAGTTAGTAGCTGTCAATAATTAAAGCTATTGACTTCCAATAAAAAAAAGCCGCAGCTGTAAGCACAGAACTGCGGTTTTTATTTTGCGCTAAGGTTTGATCTATATTGTGTTGAAGCCATTAAGTGGCTGAGGCGATCATTTTTTTCACCTCCTCGATGCTAAGCTCTGCGAGTTGTTCAGGAGTCAATTTTTCTCCTTTGACGAGAGGTATTTTGATCATTTTCTTACCTGATCGAATGAATGGCCCCCAACGACTATTTTCTATAGCGATTTTTTCTTTTGGCCATTCGGCAATGTATCGATTCGCTTCTTTTTCCTTTTTTAGCTTGATGAGCTCGACGGCTTCTTCAAGCTTTAAGTTGTCAAAGTCATATTTTTTAGGGACATTTACGAATAAAGAATTCCATTTAACAAAGGGACCAAATCGACCTTTTCCTTTGGTAATGGGGTGCGATTCGAATGTGCCTATTGGAGCATCTTCCCTATTTTTTTGGTCAATGAGCTCAATTGCCAAGTCCATGTCTGCTTCTAAAGGATCCAGCCCGCGCGGCAAGGATATGAATTTACTATCATACTTGACATAGGGACCAAATCGACCCGCTCCTATTTCTACTTCTTTGCCTTTGTATTCTCCTAAAGATTTTGGAAGCTCAAACAAATTTATGGCCTCTTCAAATGTTATAGTCTCCATCGACTGCCCAGGACGTAGGTTGGCAAATCTCGGCTTTCCTTCTTCGCCTACTTCTTCTCTATCTCCAATTTGCACCACTGGGCCATAACGGGTTAATTGCACCATAACGGTATGACCTGACTCTGGGTCCTTTCCTAAATCTCTGCGCCCCTTGGCACGCTCGGCATTCTCAAGGGTATTTTCTACTCCTTGGTGAAAGGGGAAATAAAAATTTTTGATCATACTGCGCCATTCGTACTTTCCATCTGCAATTTTATCAAAGCGCTCTTCTATTTCGGCAGTAAAACCATAGTCCATAACATCGTTGAAATGCTCATCGAGAAAATCCGTAACGATCATTCCTGTGTCTGTGGGATACAATCGATTTGATGTGGTCCCTGTAATTTCCTTTTCTGTGTTGGCACTAATTTGGTTATTGGCCAAAATAAGTTTGCGATATTCACGCTCCACCCCTTCTCGACTTTCCTTTACGACATAGCCGCGACCTTCCTCCATTATTTTTGAGATGGTTGGTGCATAGGTGCTGGGTCTGCCGATACCTAACTCTTCTAATTTTTTAATTAGTCCTGCTTCTGTATATCGTGCTGGAGCCCTAGTGAACTGCTGGGTGGCATTCACATGGTCCAATTTAAGTACATCCCCTTTTTTCATAGGAGGCAGTATTCCCTTAGTATCTTCATCGTCATCATCGTCTTGGCTTTCGAGATAGACTTTTAAAAATCCGTCAAATTTGATGACTTCGCCTTGAGCGCGCAAGGTTCTCTTAGGCACTGTACTGATGCCGATATCCACTGTGGTGCGCTCTAGTTGTGCATTTGCCATTTGAGAGGCAATGGTTCGCTTCCATATGAGTTCATACAATTTTTGTTGATCTCTGTCAGAAGCCACTTCTTTTGCTTGAATAAATGTAGGGCGAATGGCTTCGTGTGCTTCTTGGGCACCTGCACTTTTGCTTTTATACTGCCTTGTATGCAGGTATTCTGGACCAAACGATTGTTTTATTTCTTCGGCATTGGTGCCAATGGCAAGGTTGCTCAGAGAAGTACTATCGGTTAGCATGTACGTGATGTGCCCTGCTTCATATAGACGCTGTGCAGCGCTCATCGTACGATTGACACTAAAACCTAATTTTCTGCTAGCCTCTTGTTGTAAGGTGGACGTTGTAAATGGAGGAGCTGGCTTGCGCTCTGCATCTTTGACGTCGATAGCATTGACGGTAAAATCTGCTCCTTTGCATGCATTTAAAAACTCGAGGGCTTGTTTTTCGTTGTCTAATCGATCGGTCAGTTCAGCCTTCAGCACTTTATTGACGCCCTTATCAGGAATCATAAATTCCGCCACTACACGAAAATATGGGGTCGACTCAAACCCCTGTATTTCTCTCTCTCTTTCTACGATCAATTTAACAGTCACTGATTGTACGCGTCCGGCCGATAGTTTGTTCTTGACTTTGCGCCAGAGCACTTCGCTAAGTTCAAAGCCCACCAAGCGATCCAAAATTCTTCGGGCCTGTTGTGCATTGACCAAATTAATATCTATGGTGCGAGGATTGAGGACAGCATTTTGGACAGCATTCTTTGTGATTTCTCTAAACACTATCCTCTTAGTGATTTTGGGATCCAAACCTAACTCTTCGCATAAGTGCCAAGAAATAGCTTCCCCTTCGCGATCTTCGTCCGTCGCGAGCCAAACTTCACTTACCTTTTTGATTGCACTCTTCAGTTCTGCTACGACCTTTTCCTTTTCAGGTGAGACCACATATGAAGGCTCAAAATCCTTTTCAATGTCAATGCCATCCGATCCCTTCTGCAAATCTCTTATGTGTCCATAGCTAGATTTGACGACAAAGTCTTTACCAAGATATTTTTCGATGGTTTTGGCTTTGGCAGGGGACTCGACAATTAATAAATTCTTAGACATTCTATATGTTTCAATTACCACTGAGCCACTCCATTGCGCTCACTGCGGGGTCAAAAATGTGACAAAACTATGAATTTAAACAGATGAATGGAGAAATTAGATAACAAGTTCACATGACTTGAACATCCATACCCCCTCGAGCAAAAGGAATTTTGACGCCCCTTTAGTATGATCTGTATAGAATAAATAGAGATTCTCTATCTTATATAATAGCTGTCATTAGCATCAAAGACATGCACGCGCCATTCGAAAATATTTTTAGAATTTTTGAAAGTTTCGAGTAAGCACAGACAAAGTTCAAGGTAATATATATCAGAAGCCGCTGAAAAAGTCGGGCATGACATGCAAAAGACTCGGAACTAATGTACCAAGGTATCCATCCGACCACCTACAGTTTAAGCGTATAGGACATCAAAGAATCCAGGTTCGATACTATGCGGTCCTAGATATTGCCCACCACATATTTACGCCAGAGCTGAAGACTACTCTTGTGGGTGCCACAGGTGACGAACAATGAGTACCTGATAGGCAAAGAAGTCAATCCAAAGGCTCGAAGCTTGTGATCTTTCTAGTTGCCATAGTATTTTTTAGTTCTCATCGCACATCCTTTGAGCGGATCATGGACTTGGCCACTACATGCCACGTATAGACTACTTAATCTCTAGAGAGAGGCGTCACATCCGTTACTACTGAGATATCCGTCACCTCGGTCGACACCAAGCACTTTGAGGCTGCCAGCTGCCGTAGCTGTCACAAAAGCTACGATTTAGCACATTTCGTACAAAAACGAATAGCACTAATCATACCACTAATGACCATCTCACGGAACACAAGAAGAGGGATGACCGAGCTCCCCTAAAGGCCTGAGAAATTAACCGAAATACTAGCATTGGATCAGTATCTTACTTATATTAGTCTCTCGCCAGTCAAAAGATAAGCAAAGGCTCCTCATTCTGACTAAGAGTAGAAAAACGTTTAATTACGGCTACGCCCTATATGTATAGGCCCTCTTGTGTAATTGAGTCTTTAGGATGGAGGGTAATAAGATATCCTATACAAGAGATATAGACGCTTTAAGGGCGAGAGTTGCGTCGACTTTAATGTTATGCGACGGCTAAAAAAACGACACTCTGACAAAAACTACGGGCTGATAAATTTTTTAAAAATTATGTCCATTTCAATATATCTCGATTGTTATTGAAGTATAAAACAAATATTCATTAACAATTTAAATTTAGCAAAATGAAAGAATTCATTCTTATTTTCAGACACGAAAATGCAAATGGGAAAGTTTCACCAGAGCAAATGCAACAATGGATGAAACAACAAAAGGAATGGGTGGACAGCATTGCTGCCCAAAACAAATTTATTGGAGGAACGGGGCTTCTGTTTGATGATGCCAAAGTGGTCGACCATAACAAAATGGTTACAAATGGACCGTTCGGTGATATAAAGGAAACCCTTGGTGGATACATTACCGTTAGAGCTGAATCGGCAAGCGAAGCAGCAGAATTTGCAAAAGGCTCGCCCGTTTTGCAAGGCAAGGGCAATACCGTTGAAGTTAGACAAATAGTCACACATTAAATTAAACTTACAAGCCCCCTTAT
>CAZTSI010000065.1:0-15498 GCA_964616755.1 uncultured Saprospiraceae bacterium
CCGATGGCTATCTCAGCTTTAATATACACGCCATCAACGTAGCCCTTGTCAATGCTGTCAAAGAGCTAAAAGAGGAAATCGTATCCTTGAAAAATGAAAATGCACAGTTAAAAAATCAGAAACAATCGGAAATCGAAGCAACTGATGAAAGATTTAAAAAAATAGAAAGCATACTCGCCTCCTTACTTGATGAAAAATTGCGATAAATACTAATAACGTACATCTATGGTTGCTTGACATTTATCTGAATCACAGGTGTGTTGATCTTCAAAAAAACTACTTCAACACCCCTTACCTTACTACTCTTGACAATAAAAAAAACGAATGAAATCGCGAACTATATGCTTCAACAATATGAATCGATCGTGGATGATAAGTTTTGTACTCTGTATGATAGCAATTATGCCTATTTGCCAAGGACAAAACAAATTTTTTACGGGAGTAATAAACGACTCATGGACGAATGGCGGAAACTGGAATCCCATCGGAGTACCAGGAATAAGTGATGATGTCGAAATTGGCAACTTAAATACAGCTCGTCTTACGGGAGCTAGCCCCACCATCAAGAGTCTAAAAATCATTGCACGAGGCAAGTTGATTGTCGATGACCCAAATACCATACTGACTGTTCAAGGGGCTCTTGCAATCGGTGTACATGTATTGACTCGTGGTAGTCTAGAAGTACTGCAAGGTACGCTCAATATTATCAACCCCGGTTCAGAGGGAATCTATATCGAAGATGATCAGACAAGTATTATCAATCATGGTGTTATCGCTGTCCAACAACCCGGCACGATAGGTCTATTCGCTAAAGAAAATATTGTCATCGAAAATCATGGTGTACTCTTTATCAACCAATTTATGCCTCAAAGTCAAAGCTTTTGCCTTCAAGCAACGGGGGGGGATATTACGAATTCAGCAACAGGCAATCTATTGATTAGCTTTTGCCAAAGTACGATGGTGGTGCCGTTTCAAATAGCGACAGGAGTCCAATTTACAGATCTTGGGGAGCTCAGTATTTCGCCTTCCTTATGCCTGCCTTAGAATGCAAACCACTTACGACTTGCACCTTGAATGATCTGTTTATGTTACCTATTAATGACGAAAGATCACTCGATTAAAAAATTAATCAATCAGTTATTATGTAATGTAAACCAATAAGTTATACATTAGCAATTATTTTAATGTGTACTGACCCATGAACCCAATGGTTTCTTTACATCCAGCCTTATTAATGGCATCTGGATACGAGTGTATTGATACGCGCGACGCTAAATTGATGAACGCATATCGAGCTTACTTTGAGTCTACTCAACCCACCTTGAGTGAGACACGTGTCGTACGTCCCGATGACTTTGCCCCAGGAGGCATATGCAATCCTTTTGGCCTTTTTGCCAATGAAAACACTGCCTATATGCAGCAAATGGGTCGCGTCAAAAACTTCCCCTACTTGACATATTCTGAGTTAAGAGCGGCCTTCTATCATGAGCCCTTGACACAAATTCTCAATAAAGTGCTAAATGAATTGTATGACGAAGTAGAAGCTTTTTTGCTAAAAAACAAGTTGCCCTATAGCTTTTTGCAACCTACTACCGACGTCATTACTCGTATCAATCAAACACAACTTTACCAAAAAATTGTTGCCCTTCACCTCTGTGGTATGGGGGAGAAGCTTCGTGATACGTTTGATCTTATCTTCAGACAATTCAAACAACTTCGTGTGCGTCACGAGTGCTAGTTCTTTCAAGCTAATGTTTCATTAACTTACATCGATAAGGATATAAGGGTCACCTTTCTCATTTGTCTGAATATTTCAGTATCATAGCAACACAATTTTTAGCCATGAAATACTCCTTCATCTTTAGCGTCGCACTCCTGCTTTTCGTTAGCCCATTATTCCCTCAGTCCATCGAAAAAGTTATACTTCCCACTGAGGGGCTTCGCGAGCCAGTCGAGATCATCACTGACCAATGGGGAGTACCCCATATTTATGCCCAACATGAAGATGATCTATTTTTTGCGCAAGGTTGGTACGCGGCAAAGGATCGATTGTTTCAATTCGAATTATGGCGTAGACAGGCGACTGGAACCGTAGCCGAGATATTGGGGATGGAAGAACTAAACCGCGATATAGGCACTCGTTTATTCAAATACCGCGGGGATATGACCCAGGAATTGAACATGTATCATGAACGCGGAGAACATATCATCCAACACTTTGTCAGAGGAGTGAACGCTTATATCGCCAATGCCCTTAAGGATACTGCTGCATTACCTATTGAATTTCGATTATTGGGCATCACTCCAGGACTGTGGACCTCGGATGTGGTTATTTCTCGTCATCAAGGGTTGTTGGGAAATATCGGCGACGAATTGGATAATGCATTAGCCTTGCGGCACACAGACACTACGACATTAGCAGCGCTAAATTGGTTTCACCCAAAGACACCTATCTTGTCAATCGACTCGTCCATACGTTTAGATCTGCTCCATGAAGACATATTATTTCTCTACAACGTCTATCGCCGACCTGTTTTGTTTAAACCGGAGTACATCGTTGCCGAGCACCGCAGTGAGCTACCTTTACCAGAAGGATGGGCGGCTAATCAATCCGAAGATTATGATAAATGGGTCAAAACACATAAAGATAATATCGGTAGCAATAATTGGGTGATCAACGGAGATCGGACTGAGTCGGGCTATCCGATCATGGCCAATGATCCGCATCGCGGTCTCTCAACACCATCACTGCGATATATGGCACATTTACATGCACCGGGATGGGATGTGATCGGTGCAGGGGAGCCTACTATTCCAGGCATTTCTATAGGCCACAATCAATATGGTGCTTGGGGACTGACTGTGTATTCGACGGATGCTGAGGATCTGTACATTTATGACATCAACCCTGAAAATCCTCGTCAATACCGCTATGGCGATCAGTGGGAGTCGATGCGCAGCATCGCTGATACCATCTTAGTCAAAGATGTCGGTGACATGTTTGTAACACATTATTACACACGTCATGGACCTGTGACCTATATTGATTCTACGCACCATGTGGCATATGCGATTCGCTGTGGATGGCTCGAGCCGGGAGGTGCCCCCTATTTGGCAAGTCTACGCATGAATCAAAGCCGAAATTGGGACGAATTCAGACTGGCCTGCCGAAATAGTAATATTCCAGGAGAGAATATGATTTGGGGAGACCGCGAGGGGAACATTGGCTGGCAGGCTGTCGGGATCGCACCTATTCGACAGCATTGGTCTGGTCTGGTACCTGTTCCTGGAGACGGTCGCTATGAATGGGACGGATATTTGCCCAATATGCAAAAACCACACAGCCATAATCCGTCAAGTGGCATGATCAACACCTCCAACGAAAACGTCACTCCACCTGATTATGCATATTGGAATGCCATCGGCTATAGTTGGTCAGATCCATACCGAGGAGATCGTGTCAGAGAATTACTCAATAGTGGAAAATCGCATAGCATAACGGATATGATGAAATTACAAACCGATTATCTGTCTATTCCTGCCAGACAAATATTACCCTTGTTTCAACATTTATCCATAGGTGATGCTCGTGTAGAATCTATCCGCAAAAGACTATTAGATTGGGACTTTGAAATGCGACCTGAATCTATCGAAGCGGGTATATATAATATGTTGGAAACAGTTTTGCGTGAAAAAATAAGAGCATTTATCACACCCCAAGAGTTGAACAGTCTCGTACAGGTTCAAATTCATCGACTCATTCAATGGCTCTATTCGCCCCCAGTTCAATGGTTTGGAACTGATCTCAAAAGTCGCGATCTATGGTTGATTGATGCATTAGCAGAAACAGATCAACGATTGCGCAAAAAACTTGGTGACAATATGCAACAATGGCAATACGGACAACCTAGCTATAAACATGCCCAGATGTATCATCCTTTGAGTCGAGCTGTGGGCAGGAGCCTACAAAATAAATTGAATGTTGGCCCACTCCCGAGAGGTGGCTATAGTAATACAGTCAACAATACCTCCAACAACGACAACCAACGTTCAGGGGCGACCTTCAGGATAATAGTAGACACAGGTGATTGGGATCGGACGATGGCGATGAATAGTCCTGGACAAAATGGTAATCCCGATCATCCACATTATTCTAACTTATTTGCGCTATGGGCAAAGGATCAGTTTTTCCCTTTGTACTATTCGCGCGAAAAAGTAGAGCAAGCGGCTTTTGCCCGATGGTTGCTGACGCCCATAAAGTAGTGATTATTCTTACTTCGGTGTTGAGCCATGGGGTGATTTGTTGATGGTTGGTTAGGCTTTACCCAATACCTACATCACTCATATATATCCGCCAGATCGAGATGTACAACAGCTAGGATGTGCTCTGCAAGCTTATCCGTGACCGCCTCGTGGAAGGCCTTTCCTTTTGCTGCCGTGCCTAAACTTGGGTCGCCAACGCCTGTATCTGAAGTCACTTGTGACCACCGCCTCTCCGCCCAAGCCCAACCTTCGTTGATGCCTTTTACTTTGCTTTTTTTGGCCGCACCGGATCCAGCTTTTGATAGATCGACCAATTCTGGTTGATAGTAGAGGATCATACTTGTCTCCATCTCATCTGCGTGATCACCAGCATGGGTAAAATAGGAGCTTTTATCGACGGACTTAAACCAATCGCAGCAGGTCAAAAACATTTTAGGATACTTAACCCCAAGTTCTCGTAGGATCGTCTTGAAATCATTGCCGCCATGAGAATTGAGCACTAGCAGTTTATAAATGCCTTGGCGATGTAACACTTCTATTATGTCATTGAGCACGGCCAACTGGGTACTTGGATACATATTGATGTCCAACAAAATATCAGTTTGCCCTGTATTCACTCCAAAGGGCATTGTCGGCAACACTATAAATCGTTGATCTTTGTCGAAGGCTTTAGCTGCAGCACCGTCGGCTATTCTATCTGCCTCTATGATATCGGTACCATAGGGCATATGATAATTATGTGCTTCACAAGCCCCCCAAGGGAGTATGGCAAGTTGAATAGAGCGTTCTAAGAGCTCCTTATAGTCACAATGTGCAAGTAGGTAAGGTTTTTTCATCCGACCAAGTTAACAAAAAAGGGCACCACTTGCGTGATGCCCAGTCATAATTTTTGGCCAATTATTATCTTCTCAAAATGGCAAATCGACCAAATTATGGATCTAATGATGAAAACGTAGCTCAAAGTAAATGCTTGTTGTCAACTAATCCAAATATTCGATCTCCATTTTGAAAATATATTTTAAAATTATTTAATAAGTTGCTTTTGAAGCTCTTCTAAGCTCACTCCTTTGGTCTCAGGCATAACGAAAACTGCAAAGATTAGCTGCAAAACCATCATTACTCCAAAAAAGGCGAAAATTGGTCCACCAGCAAATGTGCCGACGAGAAAAGGAAACAAAGAGCTGATCAATGCTGCGAAAACCCAGTGAATGCCACAACCCCACGCTTGGCCACCAGCTCGATGGGCGTTAGGAAAGATTTCGCTAATAAACACCCAGATGATTGACCCCTGTCCTATGGCGTGACTGGCAATAAAAGCAAAAATAAATATAGGCACACCAGTATACTCTTCAATAAAAAAGGCACGCGCAATCATACCCAGCGATAAAATATAACCTATAGAGCCAATGATCAACAGCGTACGACGACCAAGACGATCAATTAAAATCATCCCTAAAATAGTAAAGAGTAAATTAATGATGCCCACCCCCGCAGTACTTAGCAAGGCGGTACTGGAGCCTAATCCAGTCATTTCAAATATACGAGGTGCATAATAGATAATTGCATTGATACCCGATAGCTGATTAAATAGGGCTACTAAGAAGGCAAGAAGGAGAGGCCATCTGAGACGTTTAGAAAAAAGTGCTCCCGAAGGCGTATCGCTTATCTCTGTGCGAATCGCTTCTACGGCTTGGTCGATTTCACCTGCGGCGGTGATGGCCAGAACCTTTCGCGCTTGCTCTTCGTCATTAGCAAAGCGAATCAACCATCGCGGGCTTTCAGGAACGCCCAGTACCATAAGCAAATATATAGCGGCTGGCACTACTTCTATGCCTAGCATCCATCTCCACGCATCTCCAGATAATCCGCCAATCAAGTAATTGGATATATAGGCGACTAATATTCCAGCAACGATATTGAGCTGATAAAGGATAACCAATCGACCACGGCTATTGGCAGGAGAGATTTCTGATATATACGTTGGTGCTGCAACAGATGAAGCCCCCACTCCAAGGCCCCCAATAAACCTAAAAATCATAAATGAAGTAGGATCCCAGGCAAAAGCAGACCCGACGGCACTCACCAAATATAGAACACCGATAATAATAAGGGTTCGTTTGCGTCCTAATCTATCTGTCGGATATCCTCCCATCAATGCACCTATCACTGTGCCCCACAAAGCCATACCTACTGCCATACCCAATAAAAGATCACTCATATTCCATAAGCCTTGAATAGGCTGTTCGGCGCCTGAAATGACAGCGGTATCAAACCCGAATAAAAATCCGGCAACAGCTACCGTCATGGACCAATACAAAATTTTCTTATTCATATATCTTCGTTATACATTGAGTCAATAATCGACCAAAATACAAATGTCCACGCATATTCAATCAATGACGCATATTTGTCTATAATCTAATTAGCAAAACCTCAGAATCCACCCGAAATTTGAGATCCATTTATTATAAACTTGCATAATGGCAAAAAAGAAAAAAACTGAAGTCCCTATAACTCCCCTAGACATTATGAGTCGGTATATGAGCTATGTAGGTAATCCAAGTGCGGATGTTAGTCTCGATGACTTCTTTCAATCGAGCGATATTGTTTCAGCGCTTTTTTATAGCCATTTTGAAGATCAAGAGCAGCTGGAGCGCGAGATTTGGACGTATTTTATGAAGGATAGCATCCAAACAGTGGAGGGGGACATCAATCCAGAGATGCTAAGTGTGGAAAACAAGCTTTTGGGTTTATTTTTTACTTTCTTTCAAAATGTATCACTCAATCAAGAATATTTTAAGCGACATCTGGCTTTGCGTAAAAACATTGTGGATAAGTCTAAACTCTATGCAGGGATGAAAGACGTTTTTCATGCCTATCTGCTTAGCATTTATCAGCCTTCATGTCAAGTGCCACCACTCGGGGCCAAAGAATCGATCGAGACCATAATGCAGCAAGGCTTTGTCTATACCTATTGGGCTGAGCTTGTGTTGTTAATTGAGTTTTGGCTAAGAGATGAATCCCCCGAATTTCAAAAAACTGACGTTGCTATTGAAAAATCTCTAAAAGCTACACACGAAGTCAGAACAATTCAACCGCTCCGAAGTGTTATAGATTTGGGTTTGTTCTTGTGGAAAGAACGATTTACAAAAGCATAATTAGCAGAGCTAAATTTTATGAAGACAATTAGCACCATCCCTACAGGCAAAATGGAAAGAGCCGGCAAAATCTTGAAAACGGGTCTAAAGGTGGGCAAGAACTACTTAAACTATTACGGCGAAAAAATCATCAAGGGCGAAGATTCACGAGATAAATTGGATGAAAAAAACGCCGCAGACATAATGGCTAGCCTTCAAGAATTAAAGGGAAGTGGTCTTAAGGTGGCGCAAATGTTGAGTATGGAGCAAAATTTACTACCCAAAGCATATGTCGATCAGTTCAGTCTTGCCCAGTTTTCAGTGCCCGCACTGTCGGCACCTTTAGTAAAGAAGACTTTTATCCAATATTTTGGGCAAAGCCCAGATGCGCTTTTCGATTCTTTTGATTATAAAAGTACACACGCCGCTAGCATAGGACAAGTGCACGAAGCCACCAAAGACGGAAATAAACTAGCCGTAAAAATTCAATATCCTGGCGTTGCTGCCTCGATTCATTCTGATTTGGCCATGTTAAAGCCTTTGGCGAGTAAGATTTTGCGCGTCAATATGAATGATGCACAAAAGTACTTTGACGAAGTAGAAAACAAGCTCATAGAAGAGACGAATTACGAACTAGAATTAGCACAAAGTATAGAGTTGTCTACCGCCTGTGAAGATTTGGAGAATATCATTTTTCCAAAATATTATCCTGAATATTCCAATCGAAAGATTTTGACGATGGATTGGATTGACGGACTGCATTTAGTGCAATTTATGCAAACACGGCCCTCTCAAGAGGTACGTAATACTATCGGACAGCAACTATGGGATTTGTATATGTATCAGATCCATCGACTGCGAAAAGTACACGCAGATCCTCATCCTGGGAATATTTTAATCACCCCTGAAGGAAAAATAGCCATCATTGATTTCGGTTGTATTAAGGCTGTACCAGAGGATTTTTATCAGCCCTACTTTGGTTTGGCTATTCCTGGAACTCTAGATGATGATGACCAATTTGAAGCTTTGCTATATGAGCTCGAATTATTGTATCCCGATGATACAGATGCCGCTAAGGTATATTTTAAGACATTGTTTTATGAAGTCCTGGGGCTTTTGCTCATACCATTTACTGCTGGAAGTTTTGACTTTGCGAATACCCAATTCTTTGCGGAAATAGCTCAATTGGGAGAGCGAATATCTCGAGAAGCCTTGTCTTCACCCTATCGAAATGATCGTGGGTCAACGCATTTTCTCTATATGAATCGCACTTTTTTTGGTATCTATAATCTTTTACATCTACTTGGCGCGACGGTGGAGACTTCTATTACTGAAGATAAATACTTGGTGGTCTAGAAAAGAAGGATATATTTGTATTTTTTAACATATGTCCAAGGAGAAACTAAAAAAGCACGCCGAAGAGCAGCAAGCACGCAAAGATCGAATACGATTTATACAATTTGCAGGCATTTTTTTAGGTGTTGTTGTCTTGTATTATTTAATCAGCTCAGCTTCATGGTTTACAACTTTCACGTATCCATTGCTTGTAGTATATGCTAAATGTTCTTCCGTCCTTTTGAATGTCATGGGGTATGGCACATCCGTACATGGGGCTGTTCTATCGGGTGCAAATGCGGCATTAGAAATAAAGGAGGGATGTGATGCCATCGCACCAGCTGTCTTGTACAGTGCTGCTGTTCTCGCTTTTCCATTAGCTTGGAGAGCGCGGATAAAAGGAATTTGGCAAGGATTGTTATTGATTTTTACGCTCAATATTATCAGAATCGTGAGCCTTTATTTGGTTTACGTACATGCTAAAAAGTGGTTTGACTTTATGCATGTAGATTTTTGGCAATCTGTATTTGTAGTCCTAACTCTGGTGCTGTTCTTATTTTATATACGTCGATATAAAGATCTGAAGTCATGATCAACAAGATGTCACCGTTGAATCGGTTTCTTGTGCTCTGGCTAGGGGTATTTATAAGCTTGACAGTGGTGCACCAAATTACGCCAATTGCCAAGGCACATTTTCTCTTTTTCAGAACATTTGAGCAGAGCATTTTTAATGCATTTCATCCGTCCGTTGCTATCAGATTGACGTCTAATCCGTCACAAGGCGCTATGGGTACCGACTATGATTACTCGATGAATATTTACGACAAAATGAAATGGCAAATGGCGGCGAATAAGACTTCTCTTTCGCCTAGTTTTATAGCTAATAACAGCAGCAGATCCACATACTTAGGTGCAACTATATTGCTTTTATCACTAGTTATCGCTTCACCTATAAAATGGGGGCGCAAAACGTATGGAATATTGGCGGGTTTACTACTGCTTTATATTCTTCTAGCGTTAAAGTTTACATTCATTATTGACACGAATGGGCCGAAGCTGACGACTGGGGTGAGTTCGCTTTGGCTTACAATATCGAGGCTTTTTGGCTTCGCGTTTAGAACCAATGAGTTTTTTCTTTTGCTGATGATTCCAGTATGGGCGCTGACCTGCCTAAATAGACAAGTATATAAGACATTTATCTACGGATAATACCTGTCGTCTAGCGCAAAGTTTTCTGGAAATTTGGGGTGGATTTGACTGTAGAAAGCCATAATTTTTCTCATATCTGCCTCCATATCATCCGTAAGATATATAGGGCCACCGATGCCTGCTCTTTTATGTTTGAAGTCTAAATAGCCCAAGGTGATCGGCACATTCGCTAATTTAGCTGTATAGTAGAAACCCAACTTCCAGCGATGTTGACGTCGGCGAGTACCCTCTGGTGCTACCACCATGGCAATACGGTCATGAACGTCAAATAACTTAGCCATCTGATCAACATAACTTTCGCGGTTTGGAGTAATCTTCTTAGGAAAACGATCGATGCCAACGCCACCATTACTACGTATAAACCTTCCAAAAAGCCAATGTTCAGTCCACTCCTTCTTTATGGTAAATTTCATCGGTATATCTAAGGCAGAAAACACCCAGATAAGGTACCAAGCGTCCCAATTCGTGGTATGAGGTGCTGCAATCATGACGCTTCTTGATGCCTCGACGGGAATCTTATAATCGATCGTCCATCCACTGAGTTTCAATATAATCTTGGCGAGCCATTTTTTGCACATGGATGCAAATCTGCACATTATCATTGACATGTAGAAACATAGCGCAAGCAAAATCCATATAACTGATAGATTATTATTCATTTTTTTAAACACTTTAAAGTCCTGTACCTTTAAGTCTTAAAATAATCTTAACATTAATAGTTTTACTATTATTTAGGATAGTATTAATATTGTAAATAGAAACTAAAGACGAATAGAGATGGACTTCGGCATGTCGGAAAACGGTCTTGATACATCAGGCACAAATGTGCAAGGTATATGAGTACCACCAGAAATAATCCCTTTAATCGGTTGATTGGTTTACTTTCTTTAGATCGTCCCGATATTATTCAGGTGTATGGCTACGCAGTCTTAAACGGGGTCGTAACGCTGACGCTACCTATTGGGATACAGGCCATTATCAATTTAATTCAAGGAGGCTTAGTCTCGACGGCATGGATTGTATTAGTAGGCTTTGTATTGTTGGGCACATTATTTACGGGTATCTTTCAGCTCATGCAGTTGCGTATTGTGGAGTCGATTGCTCAAAAGCTCTTTACTCGTTCCTCCTTTGAATTTGCCTTCAGATTGCCTTCAATTCGCAATAGTGCTATGAGAGATCATCATGCACCTGAGTTAACTAATCGATTTTTTGATACGATAACTATTCAAAAGGCATTGCCTAAAATATTGATAGATTTCTCCATTTCGCTATTTCAAATCATCATAGGATTATTTGTACTCAGTTTTTATCACTCCTTTTTTATCATTTACGGCTTTTTATTAATCTTTGGTATAGTCGTCATTATTATGGTCACTGGACCTGCTGGACTTCAGACAAGTCTTGATGAATCAAAATATAAATACCAAGTAGCAGAATGGCTTGAGGAAATTGCAAGGACCCGTCTCTCCTTTAAGCTCATCGCACATCCGCAGATCGCTTTACAAAAGACAGATATGATTGTCAATAAATATTTGACAGCGCGCGAAAATCACTTTCGCATTCTAGTCCGTCATTTTAGCAGTTTGATTGGATTTAAGATATTGATCACAGCTGGATTACTAATCATCGGAGGATTCTTAGTGTTTGAGCAGCAGATGAACATTGGCCAATTCGTAGCAGCAGAGATCATTATTATCATTGTCATATCGAGTATCGAAAAGCTTATAAAATCCTTGGATGCAGTATACGACGTACTCACCGCTCTCGAAAAAATAGGCTTTATTACCGATATGGAGCTTGATAACGACTATGGCGAAGGGATTGAACTTCCAGTAAAAGCGGATGAAAGTATTAGCACTGAGTTAGTCAATATATACTTTGGATATCCTGAATCTGGGCCTATTCATACAAACATTAGCATTAAGAAAGAAGCCAATGAGTCCCTTTGTATATATGGCCCTTCGGGTAGCGGCAAATCAACTCTTATGGCTGTGTGGAGTGGCTTACTAAAGCCTACATCGGGTACTGTTTTGTTTAATGGTTTGGTTATGGATTCTCTCAAGTTTAGTAGCCTTAAAGAACATATAGGTTTTGTCTTTAGCAGTAACCAAATATTCTATGGATCTATTTTAGACAATATAACCTTGAATAGAGAAGGCCTAGGGATATCACAAGTCATGAGAGCATTGGACTTGCTTCATTTAGACACTTTTATTAAGTCCTTAAAAAACGGACTCAACGAAATACTAGACCCTGAAGCGCGAAGATTGCCCAAGAGTGTTCTGAGCAAGATCTTAGTAGCTCGAGCCATTGTGAATAGGCCTAAACTTCTAATGATGGAGGATGTTTTAAATACCATTTCGGTGGAAGAGCGTACGTTGATCATTCAAAATTTAACAAATCCAGCTAATCCATGGACGATTATTATTGTGACCAATGATCAGCTTTGGACTAAGTATATCAAACGTCAAGCAACCATTGAAGATGGAAAACTAAGGGAAATAAATTGATATGCTCAATATAGGTAAATATACTATTCGACCACACATACCCGTTGGTGGGTATTTATCTGCAAAGCGCATCGAAAAGCTTAGCGTAAGACCTGTTTTTTTAAAAATTATGGCGGGTTTGGCGATTATTGTCCTTTTGTCCATGTTCTTGCCTTGGACACAAAATATTCGCTCGACAGGGTATGTCACCACCTTAACTCCCGAAGACAGACCGCAAGCTATACAAACATTAATCGGTGGTAAAATAGAGCATTGGTATGTACGTGAAGGACAACATGTGGACAGAGGAGATACCATTTTGCGCATTTCAGAAGTAAAGGAAGAGTACCTAGACCCGCAATTGTTGGAGCGTACGACAGGACAAATCAATGCTAAAACAGGAACAGCGGAAGCTTATAATGCTAAGGCAGGCAACTTACAAGATCAATATGAAGCCTTAAGAAAAACGCGCGATATCAAGCTCGAACAAAACAAAATAAAAATTCGGCAGCTTGAAATAAAAATCATGAGCGACAGCATGAATCTTCAAGCCGCTATGCTCGACGAAAGTATTGCTTCATTACAATTAAATCGAACCCAAGAACTCTTTAATCAAGGCATAAAGTCGCTAACCGAATTAGAAATTAAGAAAGTAAAACTACAAGAGAATCAGGCCAAGACAATCTATTTACAAAATGTACTGGAGGCAAACATCAACGAACTAGATAATCTGCAAGCCAACTTTACATCCATAACGAATGAGTACAACGAGAAAATGGCGAAAAGCCAAGCGGAACTAATGTCTGCGGTTTCAGATAAATTTACCGCCGAGGCGTCCATAGACAAGCTTAAATCTGATTTTAATGCCTATAAGACGCGATCAGATAACTACTTTATTACTTCGCCCATCACAGGGTATATTACAAGAGCCATTCAGTCAGGCATAGGCGAAATCATAAGTAATGGAGATGAGATCGTGACCATCATGCCCGAAGTATATAGATTGGCTGTGGAGACCTATGTCAATCCGGTAGATATGCCCTTGATTGATATAGGTCAGCGTGTTAGAATACAATTTGATGGCTGGCCGGCAATTGTTTTTAGCGGATGGCCAAATAGTTCTTATGGCGTATTTGGCGGAAAGGTCGTGGCTATCGAACAGTTCATTTCTGACAATGGTAAATACCGAATCCTACTTTCTGAGGATCCTGATGATATCCCTTGGCCGGAAGAAATCAGAGTTGGCGCGGGCGCTCAATCCTTTGCACTACTCAAAAATGTCCGCATCGGCTACGAAATATGGCGTCAGCTCAACGGATTCCCGCCGGATTATTATGTGAAGCAAAGGCAAGACGATTTAAAATCCAAAGCACCTCTAAGACGAGTGAAGTAAACGAAGGTATGGAGCGTGTTTTGAGTAAAGCTTTTGTCAAGATGAGACCCTTTATTTGGATGATGACCCTATGTTGTGTTACAAGCATAAAGGCTCAGTCATTGCCCTATGAAGTCTATAGTTTTAGGATGTTTGCCGAGCGGGTAATTCGTCATCATCCTGTGAGTCAACAAGCCCAACTACTCCTACCCATGGCCGAGGGAAACACATTAGCCGCTAGAGGGTTCTTCGACCCAAAAATACTTGCTGTTCACGATCGTAAAGATTTTGATCAAAAAGACTACTATCGCTATACCTATGCAGAGGTGAAAGTACCCACTTGGTATGGTATAGACATTAAAGCTACCTACGAAAATAACAGGGGCGAATTTATCAATCCCAATGATAACTTGCCGAATGGCGGCCTTTGGAGCGTAGGGGTAGAGCTACCCTTATTAAGAGGTTTAAAATATGATGAGCGCAGAGGCGCTGTTCATCAAGCCGAGGTCTTTGCTCAGGCTAACGAAAACGAGCGTATCATCATGCTCAATGAACTGCTGTTAGAGGCCACATCGGCCTATGTAAAATGGCAAGAAGCCTATGCTAAATATAAATTTCGGTTAGATAATATCTCGTTGGCCGAAGAAAGGTTAGCGATAACTCGTTTGGGATATGAGAATGGCGATCGTCCAGCCATGGATACCATAGAAGCGCGTTTAAATCTTCAAAACAGACTCCAAGAGCTCCAGGTAGTCGGCATAGAAGTATTTAATACTTTGATGAATGTCAATCTTTTTGTCTGGGAAGAAGGTAAAACCCCGATCCTACTCAACGAGAACCTGACCCCCGAAGCCATCAATCCATCCATGTGGAGACAGCCAGTGGATAGTCTCATTCTGATCCAAAATGAGCTACTCACCCATCATCCTTTGCTAATAGAATACGATCTAAAAAATCAAACTCTTCAAATCGATCAACGTGTACTTAGAGAAGACCTCAAACCAGATGTACGATTGCAATGGAATCCTCTTTTGCGATCAGATGGCCCTGGAATATTACAATCAAATATTAACGATTATAAAATTGGGGCTGCCCTATCCTATCCCCTTCTTACCCGAAAGGCACGAGGAAAAATAGCTATGAATCAAGTCTATCAAGAGGATCTTCAATATGCCCTGACACTCAAACGCCAAAGCATAATCAACCAACTTGGGATAGAATACAACAACGCTATTCAGGCATCGCGAGTAATTGATCTATCCTATTTGAATGTGAACAGCAGCAAGCAATTATTCGATTTTGAGCGGATAAAATTTGATCTTGGCGAGAGCTCCGTATTCTTACTCAACACTCGAGAAACAGCCTATATTGCCGAACAACTCAAGCTGATTGAGCACCAAGTAAAATATATCGACTACATGATATATTACCTCAATTATACCGGTCAGCTATACTATTTGATGGAACCTTAAGCCAAAAAAAAAACTGGCCAGCAAGAAAAAACAACCCTCATTAAGTCAATAGTACTATCTAAGAGACTGATAATCAGCCTCGTTGTAAAATAATCTACGCTTTTAGTAAAAGTATTTGCGCGAACACAATAGAAGTATATCTTTGCAGTCGCTTTTAAGAAAGCTAAAGGTGAGATGGGTGAGTGGCTTAAACCAACGGTTTGCTAAACCGTCGTACTTGG
>CAZTSI010000066.1:0-15309 GCA_964616755.1 uncultured Saprospiraceae bacterium
CAAAACGGATAGATTGACTCCCTCCCGCTACTTGGCGCGTATATTTTTCTGCATCGAGTGGGGCTTGCTCTACAATGACTTTATCCCAATCCACATCGAGCTCTTCAGCGATGATCATGGGCATACTCGTCTTTACATTTTGGCCTATTTCTGGATTCGGAGATAGTATTGTAACGACTCCATTATCACCAATTTTGAGAAAGGCATTGATATCAAACCAAGTGTCGGGCACTTCAAGTTCTGGCAGGATGGCCAAATCTTCTTTATTCTTGCACGCTGCCAATAGACTAAAGCCGAAAACGACACCCCCACCTGCCGCGGCACTTACTTTGATAAAGGATCTTCTGTTATAGTGCGTTTGTATGAATTGCATGATACTCAATGATTAATGAAGTTAAGAATGTTTGGCTGCGTGTTTAATGGCTGAATGAATACGATTGTACGTGCCGCATCGACATATATTGCCATTCATATATTCACTTATGTCTTCGTCCGTTGGGTTAGGATTGTTCTTAAGTAGCGCTGCCGCTGACATTATCTGGCCTGCTTGGCAATAGCCACATTGTGGTACGTCGTATTCTACCCATGCCTGTTGCAGAGGATGTGCAGCGTTTTCAGATAAGCCTTCGATGGTAGTAATTTTCGCCAAGCCGACAGCCGATATGGGAGTAGTGCATGAACGAATAGCCTTTCCATTGAGGTGGACGGTGCATGCGCCGCACTGCGAAATACCACATCCATACTTTGTACCGACGAGTTGTAATTCATCACGCAAAACCCATAATAAAGGTGTGTCTTCGTCAGCAGTGATTGTTTGCATTTTTCCGTTAACGTCAATTTGATAGCTTGCCATGGTTACTAATTAATCAATTGGTAATATAAGTAAATTATTTGAGCTCAACGAGCCTTTGGTATAGAAAACACTTTTTTTCAGTTTTAAAACTGTGCATAACCGTTACATTTTGAATATGGTAACACTGTCCTTATCAATGGTAATTCGATCTGTCAACGGGATAGTCACACTACTTGACGTGCCTTCATTCAATCGAGAGTCAATTTCTAGATGCCCTCTAAGCACATTGATGCGTGATTCTAAATTACCCAAACCAAGGCCTCGAGTGATTTGATCGGGCTCAAAACCTTTGCCATTGTCTTCAATCATTATGATCAGATCATCATCCGTTTTATTTACTTGTATGTCAATCTCAGTAGCCTCAGCATGCTTGACAGCGTTTGTTAACAACTCTTGAACTATCCGATAGACATGGAGCTTGGCCTCATCGTCGAGCAGACCATCGACGTCGTTGGTATCGAGGGAGATATCTAGTTGACCTTTGGTGGAGTAGCGATTGACTAGATCCTTCAAGGCAGCCGTCAGACCTAATTTTTCGAGGGCAATGGGCTTTAAATTTCGAGAGATATCGCGAACATCATGACAAGCATCGTCCATCAAATGAAGTATACGACTATAATCGGGATCGTCACTGAGGTTAGGATGATCCAGTTGAAGACTATCGTATTGTAGCTTAAGAGCAGAGAGCATGCCTCCAAGACTATCATGAAGTTCTGCGGCAATCCGCGATCTTTCAGCTTCTTGGCCGTTGACCATTGCTTCGAGACTTTTTATTTTTAGAACACTTTGGAGTTCATTAATTTTTTGATCGGCTATTTCCTCATTTTGCTGAGCTATGAGTTGTGCAGTTTCGTAGCGATGTCGCTGAAGACGATAATAATTGAACGCCGAAAAGGCCCCCAACGCCAGAATACTACTCAGCACGATCAAGAAACGGGTGCGTTGGGTGAGTTTAAAATCAATTAATTGATAACCCTCTTCGAGCTCTTTTATTTCTTTATCTTTTTGTCGGGTCTGATATTTGGCAGCGATTTGATTGGCATTGGCATATTGCTCTTTTTGATGGTTGATTTTGGCAAAATCATTGGCTGACTTCAGATATGCATATGCTCTAGAAAGACTATCGGCATCGAAGAATATCTCTGATAATTTCTGGTTGATATCTACGGCCAATTCATTTACTTTGACAATATTGCTTTGCGCCTCAAGGAGATACTGCGTAGCAAGAGGTATTTGTCCGTCTTTAAAGAGAGCCATTCCGATGATATATTGAATTTCTGTCGTGACAAGTTGAAGGCCATATTTTTTTTCAATAGCGAGGGTTAAGTTGCCTTGTTCGACCACTTTTTCTACATTGCTTAATTCATAAAATAGCTTGACCATGAGAAGTCGAGTGAGAAGCTCATTTCTCTTATCCCCCGCGCGGATGCTTTTTTCTAGGCCTTTGTCCACATAAATGATGGCTTTTTCATAGTCTAATTTATTTTGGTAGGCTAGGCCGATTTGACGCAAGGCCTCGATCTCATAGCTGATCAGACTGTATTGAGCAAAAAATTGATATGCTTCGGTGGTGATTTCTATGGCTTCGTCCAAGAATATCTCTTCTTCGATATAAAATCCAGCCAACATAAGACGCACCTTATAGAAATTAGCGTCGTCTTGAAGATACTTAAATAGCTTAGCGCTTTCTATCAAATCCCCAATGACATCTTGATTGGCCAATTCGATATCGAAGTTTAAACGTGCCCTGTCATGGTAGGATCGAGCAATTAGCTGGAGATTGTCGTCTGCTTGTCCTTGTTGTAGACGTTGGTTTATTTGGTCTAATTTTTTCTCATAGGTAAGGTCTGGTTCTACCTGAGCGCAGATAGAAATATATGAGCACGAGAATACCAAAAGGAAGAGAATGCGAGTTAGAAAAGCCATAAATCGAAACTCTTTTATTTTTATCTGGTGTATATTAGTAGTTACCCTAGAATTAGTCAAGATAGTTCGTATTTAATTTGTTATATCAAAAAAAAAGTACTTATGATTAAAATCCTTGTTGTCGACGATCACAAGATGTTTGTGGAAGGATTAGAATCCATCCTCAATAAAGAAGAGGATATCCAGATAGTACATCGATGTCATGAAGGAAAGGACGTTTTTAATAACGACTTACTTGCTAAGATAGACATAATCTTGCTAGATATCAATCTTCCTGATATGAGCGGATTAACTGTTTGTGAGCGAATCCTCAAAATGAATGACAAAGTTAAAATTCTTGTCTTGTCAATGCATGACGAAGAAAGTTATATCACCGAGGTACTCAAGAGTGGTGCGTTAGGTTATGTACTCAAAAATACTGGACGTAAAGAGTTATTGACGGCGATCAGAAGTGTGGCGAGTGGACGAACCTACTTTAGCGAAACCATCACAAATACGATCATGAATAGCTTAATGACGCAAAATAAATCTTCTAAGCCGGCTGAAAAAGTGGTGCTCAAAATAACCCGACGTGAAAAAGAAGTGCTTGATCTAATCATGGCTGAAAATACTAATCAAGAAATAGCGGGTAAGCTATTCATTAGCCTCAAGACAGTGGAGGCCCACCGTAGTAATCTATTGAGCAAACTTTCGGCACGGAATACGGCCGGTCTCGTCAAGCGAGCTATAGAGATGGATCTGGTATAAGCCACGGCATTTAGCACTACAATCGAAAATGGATTTCTAAGTAATATCGACTCGGATCAAGGGTCGTACGTTTATGGATTGGAAATCTTTGTGCAATACATTGTATGGGCTGGCTATCACGAATAGCTCTTCAGTACTGAGATCTGGCCAATCGTAAAAGGCGGACGTATAGCAGGTATTGGCATGGAGGATGAGCATTTTTTCTTGTGCGGTTCGGTGTGGTCTAGATAAAGGGATGACTTGAGCCTATAGATTCGCTGACCGTTGACATCCGAGAATGGTGCAATAAATTACCTATTTTTTCTAAATATCCTTCAAATTAGCCATCAACCATCGATGCATTAAATAATCTTCCATTCGTTCGTCAAGCAATTCTCGTTTATCTATATACATAAATTTAAAAAATTGGAATGTAATATTAAAAGAGTTTACTTTAGAAAGTGCTGACTTGACAAAGCTCCCGATTAGACTAATGTGCGATATTTTATGGTCATATATTTCTTTGAAATACAAAGATGATTTTGCAGATAATAATACAAGTTGGAGTTATAAAGAACAATGAATAGGGTTAACTAACATCATCAATACAATGCAGGTAATTATTCAGCTACGATCAATGTTCATTCAAAGTGGTCATATTTACGTCATAGATCAACTGCTCTTTTAAAAATGAACTTTTAATACATCAATATATCTTGAATGTTGATCTTAAAAGCATATCTCTGAATAGTTACTTATACAGCCTCAATTGACGTATAGTTGACCAAAATGTTTTTAGCCTCTTGTCTAATGTGGACTCAATACTTTATATTAAAACAAAAATCTGTAATGACTCAAGAAGTGACAAGATATTTCATTTATTGATTCTTCAATTCACCAATGTTTCATTCTCCACTGAAGGTGGCAACAACTTATACATTACAGGTGTGATGACTCTCGATAGCAAGGTGCTCGATAGTAGGCCTCCGATCAATACCAAGGCCAATGGAGAGATCAACGGATTGTCACTAATGGCCAGCGGTAAAAGTCCGCCAATGGCCGTGACTGCCGTCAATAAAACAGGTACAAATCGCAAGTCACCTGCTTTTTCGATAGCTTCTTGTAATGGGACGCCTTCATTTCTAAGTTGGTTAGTAAAATCAACAAGCAAAATACTATTCTTTACTTCAATGCCCGCCAGTCCTATAAATCCAATGATCGCAACGAAGGACATCGGATGTCCAGTGAGCCAAAGCATACTCACGCCGCCTACCACTCCTAGCGGAATAACGGAAAGCACAATAATCGTCCCTTTGAAGGTTTTAAATTGGAGAATCAGTACCGCTAAGAATAAAAATAATGAGAGTATCACCACTACGATAAAGCCACCACCAAAGGCATCGCCTTCAGTCTCTGCCTCTCCCCCCAAGGTATAGTAGTATCCCGATGGAAATGAATACGCCTCTAGCTTGGGCAGAAATTCAGCAAGCAAATCATTGGCTAGGACACCATTTTGGGTATTCGAAATGACTGTTGCATAACGTTTTTTATTCAGTCGATTGATGGATTTGGCCGAAGATTCAAAACTCAATCTAGCAAACTGATCTAGCGCGATGGGTGTGCCTTGGCGATTGTTTACATATATGGATTCTAATACATCTAATGTAGGATAGTCTTCTGCATGATTAGAGATTATAATAGCGTAATCCTCATTCTCCAGATCTGTATACGTCCCGACACGTAGCCCTGCAATGGCAAGTCGAATAGTCTGGTCAATATCTGATGTCTGCAAACCTAAACTTTGAGCTCTGTCACGATCAATCTGAACTTTAATATCTGTTTTAGGCAGAGCCATATCATTATCGACATATACACTGCCTGGAATATTGCTCAGCAGCATAGCGACATCACTGGCAATTGTCGCCAACTGTGCATCTTCTTGGCCAAACAGCCTGATTTCGATGGGAGAGGCAATGGGTGGTCCTTGTACAAAATTTTCAATTTCAATTTTTGCGAATGGAAAATCTTTGAATCTTTTTCTTAAATGTTCTATTAGTTCTAATTTTATTGAGGGGCGTGTGTCCTCGTTAAGTTGTATGAAGAATTGAACGAAATCGGCTTTTTCTCTTTTCTGTGGCACGTTATAGTAAATCCTAGGATTTCCTTTTCCAATATTGGTTGTAAAATGTTTAATTAAATTTTCTGTGCGGAGGCTGTCTTCAATCATTAATGCTACCTCAGCGGAGTGTTCGATACTCGTCTGATCTGGCATCTGTACATTAATTAAAAAAATGGGTTTCTCAGAATTTGGAAAAAGTTTAAACCCAATTAATGGAAATAGCGAAAGTGATGCCATAAATAAGCTAACCCCTATTAGAAGAGACCACCACACATGCCGGAGAGACCACTTCACTAATCTAGAATAAGTTGCTTCGATCGCTCTTTTTAGCACCCTCATGGCAAAATTACCTTCGGCATGCACATTAGCATTTAGCATTCTACTGGCTAGAAAGGGTACCACGGTTAAGGCCACGAGCATGGAGGCTAAGACACTAGTAATCACGGCCAGAGGAAGTCCCCTGACGAATTCCCCTGAACCCTCGGGTAAGAAAACTAATGGCAGAAATGCAATGATCAAGGTGGCCGTAGTGCCTAGCACCGGAATGGTTATTTGTCGGGTAGCTTTTATGGCAGCCTCTGTGCGACCATACCCCTCACGCAGCCATCGTTCAATGTTTTCCACTACCACAATACTGTCATCTACGAGCAAGCCAAGGGCAACGACGAGTCCGACTATGCTAAGTTGATTTAGGGAAATACCGAAATAATTGAGGCCAACAAGTCCTAGGGCTAAGGAAAGGGGTATTGCAATCATCACAATTAACGACGCTCGAAGTCCCAGCGGCAATAGGGTAAGGAGTACTAGGAAAATGGCGAGCATGAAATCAAATTGGAGCCCAGAAAGCCTTTTGGCTACATTATCTCCTTGATCGAATACGATCGACAGTGTCATGTCTTTCGGTAATGCTTCAGCGAATTGGTTTATGACGGGGAGGTAACGTTCTTGTGCTTGTGTGATATTGCTGCCTTCCTTTAATGCAGCAGTCACGAGTATACATCTCTGTCCATTTTGTCGAGTAATATGAGTTTTGCCGACGTTTCTCAAGCTTATGTCTGCAATATCTTTTAGATAAACGAGTGCCCCGTTGTATTCATACACAACAGTAGTAGCTATATCATCAAGATCGGAGTATTTTCCACTGCTTTTAATATTAAAACTTTTTGAACCAGCCCTTATAACTCCTCCAGGGATATTAGTGTCTTCGCTTCTAATATTACCGATAACGGCATTTAGTGGAATTCGATCTTTCGCCATTTTAGCTAAATCGAGCTTAACATTGACTACTTGTGGAGAACTACCTGCAATTTCAAGATTCTTAAGCATTGGTAATTGCTCCAATTGATCGATTAGTTCATCGGCTTGATCTTCGAGGTTAGTGTAACTGGTGGTTTCAGATACTAAGGCAATTTGTAAAATATTGACATCGCTCGGGTCTACTTTGACAATTTCTAAACTGAGAATGCCCTCAGGCAATTCTTGATTGAGGCTATTTACTTCGCGCACTACTTCTTGATACGTATTTTCTACATCAACCCCATAATAAAATTCAATTTTTACAAGCGCCAGTCCATCTTCTATTGTGCTAAATAATCTGTTGACATTGGCTAATTCATATAATCGATCTTCGATGGGTTTGGCGATGAGCTGTTGCATATCTTCTGGGCTGGCTCCTGGATATACGGCTACAACATGATAGGTAGGAGGGTAGATTTGTGGATCTTCGGCACGTGGCATCGTTAGTAGGGTGACTACCCCTATGGCGGCCGCCATAAGTGCCATGACTAGGGTGAACTGATAGTTCTTAATTGAAAATTCCGTAATTCCCATGTTAGTCTATTATTTTAATGGTTGAACTAGGGGTTAGAAAAGCACTATTGCCGAGCGCGATCGTTTCACCTCTAGATATACCTTGGCTGATCAGGACTTTATCTGGCAATATTTCGTAGATCTGCACAGCTATTTGTTCTACTTCATTGCTCTCGTTGATACGATATACAAAACCTTGATCACCATTGGCTTGCACCAAGGCTTCATAGGGAATTACTAAAGCAGTGGAGCTGAGTTTTGTGGTGATCAATGCCTTACCAAACATACCTGTTGCGAGCTCTCCTCTGTAATTATTAAGAGTAACCTCTATGCGAAATGCTCCAGAAACAGGATCTGCCTCCATCGATTTTGACACCACTGCGCCGACGTATTCTTTATCGGGATAAGCATCTAGTTTTATTTGGCAAGCATCACCAATGGCCACCTGCGCCCATTGTCGATCATTAACAGTGCATTCTAGGATATAGCCTTGCGAGGTTGTGGCATCATTGGTGACAATAATCGGACTGCCTGGCGCTACGACTTCCCCAGGGTTGGACATTGCAATTGTGACGTATCCATTGTTTTGCGCGTAAATTTTGGCATAGGATCGATTAAACTTTACTTGATTGAGGGATCTCGTAGCGATATCTAATTGGGTTTTTGCATTTTGAAAACTTTCTAACGTGGCAATACTGTCTTTATACAAATCTTGAGCTCGAATGAAATCTCGATTCGACTTGATTAAGCCAATTTCCGCTTGCTCATATTGGGCGTCGATCTCCTCCATACGAAGACTCGCCAAGAGTTGTCCTTTTTTAACTTTATCGCCTTCGTCCACGTATATTCCCGCGATAACGCCGCCAATCTTAAAACTATATTTGGTAGTAGAACGAGACTTCACTAGACCTGTAGTTTTAATTTCAATAGCTTGACTCAACTCTTGAACAGTGGTAACGGTGATGGGAAGCACCTTTTCACTAAGGTCTAATATTTCAATTTCGGTATTTTTTGAATTAGGTTGGCAGCCGATGAATAGGGTAATGATGAGAGGTGTAATAATTCTTTTCATATTGATATTTTTATTGAATGGCTAATGATCTTTTGTATGTAGCAACTAATTTGTAAGCTTGGTAGAGGGTAATATTTTGTTCGAGCTTTGCCTTTGTCCATTCGTTGAGCGCTAATTGTATATCAATATAATTTGCGATGCCGTGACTGTAGCGATTCAGTTGCTCTTCATATCGCTGCTGTCTAAAGTCTATTTCCTTTTGTTGAGCTTCATACTGGTTGAAAGTTTGTTCAATTTTTTGACGGATAGAGAATATTTCCAGTTCAATTTCCTGTTGCACTGCTATTTTTTCTTGTTGTATTTGGCGCACCTTAGCTTCTGCAGTGGCCATCTTTGCCTTGGTTTGGCCACCATCGAGTAGGTTCATATTGAATGATACGCCTGCGATCATGTACGGTGATTGTCTGTCGATATTGAAATTAAAGTTTTGGATGCCGGCATCGATAAAGATATTTAGTTGCGGCCCGGTTTGGGCTTTGGTCAATTGTTGAATTCGTTCATTAATGGAAGAAAGGGCTGAGAGCTGTAAGATTTCTTGTCTAGTGCCAGCTTGTGATGTCAGTGGTACAGATGGTAGTATGTCCAAATTTTCTTGAATGAGGACGGGCGTTGATAGTGGTCTGTTGCATAAAAAATTAAGATAGGCAGCGGCATTTTTTGCATCTAGCTGTGCATTAGCTATGGCCGCACTAAGTTGAATAGCATCATTTTGTGCGGCGAGTACATCTATTGGCAAGCCCTTGCCATTATCAAGCAAGCCCTGGTTTACACGAATATTCTCGGTGACTAGCACCATTGTTTCGGCGTATATGTCTAATGCCCTCTGAGATAATTGACAGTCATAATAGGCAGTAGCAATATCGGCATTTAATCTTTGGCGATAGAGCTCCACCTCATGATCAGCGATCAACACTTCAATGGATTTGATCTCTTGCTGAACACCAATAGCTTGATTGAGCACCGGATAGCTAGCACGAACTTTAATATCATAAAAATTACTTGGATTGAGCAGTTCAGACACGTTTTCGACCTGCGGAAATTGATTGCTTGCCGTCAAATTATTGAGACTGCTATACACGGGGTTGAGTAAATCCCCGATAGGAACGTTGATGGTTCGCCCCCCAGCGGCCCAGGTATACGTTGGAAGAAAGTCAAGTTTGATCGAACGGAGTTTTTTCGCTTCATCTAAAGCATGAAGTGCTACGGTATAGCTGTGAGATTTAGCTGCGAGATAGCTATTACTCTTTAGCCCTGCGTCAATAAATGTTTGAAGCATTTGTGCTTGTGTAGGCGACCAAGTGAGAAGCAGAAGGAAGTAACCTAAAAGTAATCGATTCATAATAAACAGTGTTCATTGAAAGGGTAAAAAAAACTTATTTCAATTTATCTAGTATGGCACAAAACTCCTTATACCCTTGACTAACAATGGTCTCAGGGTCTGTGAACTTAAGCCTATCCAATCGTTGCGCATTAGATAGTGACGCCATACCGTGTACTGTGCTCCACATCAAAAAGCTCATGGACTCTACGTCATGTCCGGCGAAGTATGCTTTATTCAGACATTCTATGATTGTATCTTTTAGAGCTTGAAATGTTCCAGCCCCTTCGACCCAGTTTTCTGAACAATCAGCATCCAGATGCGTCATCGGCTCCATACTTGTGAACATAAGGTTATATAGATGCGGATTATCTGCTGCAAATTGTAAATATACTCTGCCCATTGCTTTGATCCGTTCTAGAGGATCTGCTACGAGTTGTAGTACCATGAAGCTATCTCGTAGCTTCTGAAATCCCCGCGAGTGCAACGCGTGCAATATCTCCGCTTTGTTATTGAAGTATAAATATACATTGCCGGCTGAGTACCCGATACTTGTGGCAATGGTTCGCATTGAGGTTTTTTCCACCCCTTTTTCGACAAAGAGCTTCATGGCGGCGGCAAGTATCGCTTCGGTAATATCTTCTTTGTTGTCTGTTTTTGGTGGACTCATAGCATTACAATGTTATTTTATGAACAGTGTTCACAAAGTTGATTATTTTTTTCGAAATAATAAATTATTTTTTTCCCGAGTTGATCGAATGCTGGGGTAGAGTAGCTAATGGTTGGAATGAATTAAGGCTCTGACCTGATAAACCATCCCTTTTTGACGGATGTAATTATTTTAGTCCATCGAGCATAGAGACGGCTTCAGACATTCGATTGTATCAGTGACTTTAAATTAAGCGGACTCAAACCCGCGATCAATGTATACATGCTTCTGCTCTTGTGCTATTTCTGGTATTGGCAGGTCACAGCCACTACCATGAGACACACACAACCGCAATGAGGGAATGATACAACTATACATACTAATCTGAACATTCGTTTAATTTGCGTTTCTGTCTTATTATTAAGATCTAATTCCTCCTTGTCTTCCTGAAGGATTGAATAGAATTCATTTGGGTTATCTCTATTTAAGTGTATAATGCCGCTGAATTTTTAAATATCGTTCAGTTTTATAGCGGCTGCCTTAATTGCTTAAATATAAGCTGATAGTAGAAGGCGGACTTGCAAGACCATTCAAACAACATAAGGCACAGGATTCGGCATAACGAGAAAATCATTACTTCGCCGCATCATAAATGGATGGCCAAACGTTCGATGATGATTTCTTGACCATCGAGTTTTCTTTGTGCTTTTATAAATAACAGTGCATATATTCCTTATCCATTCCTTTAGAAAATCGAAGTAAATATTGGAAATACACATTATCTCCTATTCAATTTAAAGAGCTTGTTTTGAGAAGTTTTCTGTGGGACTATAAGAGATAAACAAGAATTGAAAACCCTTTTGCCCCCCTATCGCGTATTCCACCTCAATATTCGATCTTCCCGTCGAATCTTCACCTTTCTGTGTTTTCCAAAACACTCACCCTGCACTGTTGGCAATGGCGATAATTTTTAACGTGAGCAATAATCAGGATTATAGAACCGGCATACATCAACCATTTCCCAAATGGGTAATCAAACGGCTCCGATAAAAGCCCAACAGCGAATATACCCCATGAAGCCCATAAAACCCATTTGAGTGTCGTATGAGTTGTGTGTCGTGCAGAATACCACACAGCTAAAAGACTAAGGGTCAGGAAAACATAGTCCAGCATACCCCATACGAAATGACTGTGTTCCCCCATTGTACTTTTCCAAATAGGCTTGGCGGCAAAGAAAAGGGGCGTTAACGTACAGTGAATGGCGCAAAGTCCGCTGACCGCAGCACCGAACCAGTCGGAATAGTCCAACTTTTTAACTTGATTCATATTATATTTTTTTGCAAAAGGCAATACTAGCCTTGTTTATATGTTAGTTCATTTTTGAGAGCACTTCGCTGTACTGCAAATACCTCTCTTGATCCACTTTTACATCATTCCAAAGATCTTCTACTAAAACTGCTGTGCGTTTATCGATCAAAGCTTGTATGTCGTTTCGATATTGTTGGTAATCTGAATAATGTGTTTCACCAATAGTATTGAGCTTGTTTTGAAAAAAGGCCAGAGGATTGAACCAAAAAGTAGCTTGTATTAGCTCATTTCTTTCTTTCTTTTCTTTCTCGATCGGTATAATACTCTCTTTAGTCAATTCATTAGAAAGGGCTGAAGCGGAATCGTTGATAGCATCAGTTTTTCTAAATTTATCTTGGTAGATACTTGTATTTTTGATCTCCGGAAATGCCACAATCAGCTTTTCTTCAAAGAGACTATCGTTGTAAAAGAGTTCTTGCTGCTTATCTCTTACCTCGATAAAATCAGTCATCAAATTGGCAGGTATCATGGTGCATATTATTTGATGGACAATGGCTGGTATGATAAAAGCAAACAACAACCAAACCCCCACCATTTGAAGGGTATTACCTAAAATACTTTTCCCCTTTTTTAAAATAAAATAGAAGATGAGCGACCAAAAAGTAAGGTACAGCAAGGTGTAAAGCAGCATTTGCCCAAAGGCGCCACTTGTGGCTTTAAATACATCCGTAAGCAATGCTCCATAGATCAATAAGCCAATAGTGACTACAGCGGTGAGCACGAGGTAAAAGGCCATTCGAGCCAATAGCCATGTGTTTTTAGAAGCCATTTGCACTTCAATTAATGGCAAAAATCCCTGTTCGGCTTCAACGCTTTTGATGTTATAAAGCAAAATCAATAACAAGAGTGGCAATAGAAAAAGGATAACAAAAGCAAAATCCAGTGTGCCCGTTTGCAGGCGTTCGGGATTGGCAATCTCCTCTGCCATATCTATATCATAAGGGCTTGCCCAAAAGGTAATACGCTTATAAAAACCATATTGTTCAGCTTGCCCAATGCTATACACCATAGAAGGTGCAGGCTTCTTTAGCTGATAGGTAGGTGTATTCCACATGGCCCAAAATGGTGTACCCATATCTATCCATGGACGATCTTCATCAACCAATTTTCCTTCTTCGTATCGGCTAACATACTTTTCCTTATCGGCCTCATTTTTCTCTTGTATTTTCTGAATTTCAGCGGTGTGTTTTTTATATAAATTGTACCCATTGTTTAGGCCATAAACACCTGCAATAACAAAAAGCAATACTGCTACTATCTTGAATGGATTTCTATAAAAATGCTTCCACTCGTAAATGAATATGTTTAAACCCTTCATATCACTTGCATTTTTTTAGTTCCTAAAATCATAAGGCCAAAGACTATAACAGACCAAGCCAAAAGCAGGGCAAGGTCTATTAAGTAGCTTAAAAATACTGTGGATAAAGCCGTCGGCTGATGCTCAAAATCAGGGACAGATTTATAGAAATCATTGTCAGCCTCCCAGCCCCAATTTCCTGTTTTTGATCCGCCAAAGGCATGCTTGTCATTGAGCATTTTGATAAAAACTCTTCGATAATTTTCTACCTGTAACAAAAATTCCTGATGATGCAAATTGTCATTTCCCGCAAAGCCCATACTTACATTTTGTAGCGAAATAAAAGGACTCACTAATCCTCCTAGCTGATAACTTCGCTTTTGTTGGACAAGAACATCCCTTAAATTACCAAAGTGCTTGTCCCATACCTTGTTGCCGTATTCTTCATCTTCCTGCATCACAATGCCATCAAAGTTGATTGGTAGCTGTGATAGACTATCTACTTTATATTGCTTTAAAACCTTTGACTCCAACTCTTTTGAACGTTCGTCAGCAGGATTATGGCCATCTAGCCCCTTGGATCGATCTTCTTTCATCGCAGCATTAAGTTCATTTCTACTAGGTAGCTCATGCCATTTCTCCACCGAACTCATCAAGATATTAGGCAAAAATATTGTCCAAACTATCCATATACCTATCATAGACGTTAAGGCCATAGTAGGATTTTGCCATCGTGCTGAAGAGAATACTGTCAATCCAGTGATGATAAAATAGTACAAACTATAGGACAAGAAAAATAGAAAAGTTCGGCTCATAATATCCCCACTCAAATCACCCAGATTAAAGATTGTATATGCCAAAATAGTCAATGCTAATAGTGCCACTCCATAAAACCAAATTGAAATCGTTTTACTTAAAATCAACGAAGATGGCTTCGCTCCTTGTAAGACTAGTAGTTTTAATCTTCCACTACTTTTTTCAGTACTGATGCTGCTGAATGCTAAGAAAATGAGTAAAATTGGAACGAGGTATTTCAGTAATAAAGAACTTTTTAGCTTTCCAAATCTAGAAATAGTCAACATTTGAGACGCTTCAGAATGTACAATTTCATTTTGTACGTGTCCTTCTACTCGCAGTACATTACCTGTAATGCTACTGACCCCTTCATCCAAGCTACTCAGCAAATTTGCAGGTTTGAAAACATAAGTGCCATAATGAGCGGCACTATGCGGATTCATGCCGTCAATGCTTTCCCATTGTGTTCTTATTTCGTTTTTTGCCGCTTTGTATCGCTCTGTTTGCTTTTGGGTTTGATAATTTCCCAATGCAATGGACAAAATCAGGACAGCAACGAAGCCTACACTAATTCCTAAAAGCCAAGGTGTACGGCGGTAATATTGCCATTCGTTATTTATTATTTTCCACATAGCTGGGTTAATTGGTCATGTATTCAAGATACAACTGCTCTAGTTCATTAGCACTCACTTCGTCACTTCGAAGTTCTTTTACCAATTCACCATGTTTGAGAATACCTATGCGATGACAGACCTCTCGTACCCTAAAAATATCATGTGATGCCATCAGAATGGTAGCTCCCTCCGCAGCTAATTTTTTGAGTAATTCCGAAAGTTCGTTACTAGCCAAAGGGTCTAAGCCACTTGCGGGTTCATCCAATAAATAGACTTTTGCCTTCT
The DNA here is from genome assembly GCA_964616755.1 of uncultured Saprospiraceae bacterium. Classification (GTDB taxonomy): domain Bacteria; phylum Bacteroidota; class Bacteroidia; order Chitinophagales; family Saprospiraceae; genus CAYNFR01. The sequence goes on from CAZTSI010000066.1 coordinate 14,832, forward strand.
TGGCGTAGGCGATGGCAATGCCTACTTTTTGGCGCATTCCTTTAGAATATGCTTCTATTCGTTTGTGATGAGCCTCTTTATCTAAACCGCAAGCTGTCAGAAACTGTGACAATTCATTTTCTGAGTATTTTAAACCAGCCAGTTTGCAGAAGTAATCCAGATTTTCCAGCCCTGATAAATAAGGATATAGGTTGACATTTTCAGGAATGTACCCAATGAGTTGACGAACATTTGCCGCATTCTTGAAAGTCTCCTTATCGGCAATCTTTACAGAGCCTGAATCGGGGGGTAGAAACCCTAAGAGCATATTGATGGTAGTGGATTTTCCTGCACCATTGGCGCCTAAAAGTCCCAATATTTCACCCTCTTTGACTTGTAAGTTTAAGTTCTGAACAGCAAGATGTCCTTTGAAGGATATACTTGCATTTTGTATTTGTATCATAAAACCATATTTATCTTAATGCAACAATGTTGCAAA
>CAZTSI010000067.1:0-15250 GCA_964616755.1 uncultured Saprospiraceae bacterium
AATTCAGTATGTATGGGAGGCGCTAAAGAAGTAAACGGTCATTTGGTGTTAGAAACAGATGTCGTAAGAGGACGATATTACATAGTGGTAGATGGATACAAAAACACATCTTATTATTTGAATATAAGTGGCTGCGGCTGCAAACCTGACGCCATTTTAACCTGTGGTGTTCCAATTGAAGATAACACCTTTAGCGCCATCAATAAGAATAAAGCTGTCGGTAGTGCCTGTAGCACCTGGCCGATGAATCTTGATGCGCCAGACAAGACATATCAGTTTACAGCACCAGAGACCCGAAATTATCGCTTCAAATTATCCAACTTAGAGTCTTTCCTAGGTCTTCTGGTGGTCGAACATTGTGGTGATTTGTCTTCTTGTCTCGGTTCGAGTATTAATAAGGGGGAGGATAATGTAAGTGTTTTTTTGACTCGCGGACAAACTGTTTATGCTATCGTGGATGGTATGTCACACATCTTGAAAGATGAGTATACGATAGAGGTAATTTGCCTAGATGATTTTGATAGTGATGGTATCATCGATGGTGATGATAATTGTCCGTATTTAGCCAATGCTGATCAGGCAGATCTTGACAAGGACGGTTTGGGCGATGTTTGTGATGACGACATTGATGGTGATGGTGTACTAAACGATGCAGATTGCGACCCACGGAATGCGGCTATCGCGGTCGGGGTAGGGCAGGCCTGTGATGATGGTAATGCGAATACGATTAATGATAGAATTGATGGGAGCTGCAATTGTGTCGGCCAATTAGATACAGATAGAGATGGCGTGCTGGATGCTAATGATCGGTGCCCTAATACTGTGCTTGGCGCGGTTGTGAATGCTCTCGGATGTACGGATAACGATGGTGATTTGTTTTTTCCAGATGCCATAGACGCGAGCTTTGACCCAGATGACAACAATCCTTGTATACCAAATGCTGATCGTCCTGGCTGCGAAATAACGCGAAACGAAATCGAGCTTTCGATATCAAATGCTACTGGCTCAAAAGGGGACACGGTTTGTGTAGATATTGCCGTTACGGATTTTGTGGACGTGGCTGCCTTATCATTTTCTATTACTATCGATCCTGCGGTAGTTTGCGTTACCTCATTGACGAATATCGGCTTTACTACTGGAACATTTACTGGCAGTGGGAGCGTTTTCTCAAATATGACCGGCAGCGGTTCAGCGACTACTGGCAGCGGCACGGGGGCAAATGGATTTATAACATGGACGGCAGATCCGGGCACTACCTTGACACTCGGAGACTTAGCCATCATAGCTGAACTTTGTCTAGAAATCAAGACCGACGAACCAATCAAATCGAAAGTACTCATCGACAGCTCATTGCGTCCTATTGAATTCTTGGACATCCATGCTGAAGAAATCCCTGTTTTGGTCTCTAATGGAGAAATAAGTGTAGAAGGAGCCCCAGGGGTTATGTCGGCCATTGAAGGTGCAGTAACGAATACGTCGGGTCAAAGAATGAACGCCGTACAAGTGGCATTGACAGGCGATTTGACGACTAATTATATGACCTCTATTGAAGGCAAGTATCATTTTGATGTACCTCTTAATGGAGATTATACAGTGACTCCGCAGACCATTGAAGAAGAACCTGAATACGGACTTTCTTTGACAGATTTGCTAGCGTTTAGAAAGCATTTTGGTTTTATTGAATCATTTACGAGTCCTTTTCAATACATCGCTGCGGACATTGATGGCAACGGGAAGATCACTATTCGCGACCAACAATTGCTGACGCAAATGATTTTAGGGATGCCAGATAACTTGGATACTTGGAGGTTTGTATCTGCCGCTCATATTTTTGATGCTGCAGCGCCGTTTTCTATTCAAGGGCCTATTTTTGATTATCCTCGGGCATTAAATATTGAAACAATGTCTGAGGCTATGACTCAAGATTTCATTGCTATTCGCATGGGCGAGCTAGCAACTAAAGTTGCTAGCTCGAGATCGGCGGATGTGACGCAGATTTGGACAGACGATAAAAGAGTTCAAGCAGGACAGAGCCTTGAAGTTACCTTGAACATAAATCGTAAAGATATGACAGCAGGTATATTGGACTTGATGACAGAAGGCATGGATATTCAGGAAATGACAGCTTCACATGGGGAAGTCAGTACTTCAAAATATATGGATAAAATGAGCGTGATATGGTTAGGCGAAGCTACGAAAGAAGATGTGCGATTAACCATGCGCGTACGCATTATAAAGTCTGGCCTACTATCTGATATGTTGCATCTTTCTAAGAGATCTTCTGTAGCTACCACGCTGATATCGGAATCGTCCGTCGAGTTAGTGTTTAACTCCATAGAAGAGGAGGGTTTATCCATTACCGTTGGTCCAAATCCATTCTCTGATATCCTTTCAATTGAGCTACAAAGTGCAAGGCCGAAACCAGCAGAGATTAGTATTTACAATGCATTGGGTGCTATGGTCTACAAGAGAAATGTGGAGCTAACAACAGGTGAAAATTCGTTTCGAATATCCGCTGAGGATATAGGAAAGTCCTCGGGTGTTTTCAGATTAATTGTAGCGTCTGAGGGTCAATATCGTTCTCAATCGATCATTTTGACTAGACAGTAAACATTAAATATTATTGCATGGCGAGAAGTTCTCTCGCATTGCTAAGTGCTGATTCGCTAGGCGGGTCAGCACTTAACATTTTAGCGATTTCCACCACTCGATCATCGGATCCTAATGTCTTGACACTGGTTACCGTTCTGTCGGCTCTATCGATTTTGTTGACACTAAAATGCCGACCCATTACCGCGGCTACTTGTGGTGAGTGGGTAATACAGATGACTTGACGTTCTTGAGCAATACTACTTAGAATATTACCTAGACGTAGCGCCACAGCGCCAGAAATACCGGTGTCAATTTCATCAAACAAAAGGGTGGGCACATTTACTTGACTCGCAATAATTGCCTTGACGCTGAGCGCCAGTCTCGATAACTCGCCCCCAGAAGCGATACCCGAGATGGGATGCAGCGCTTGACCGCGGTTTGCACTAAATTTTAGTGTTAAAAGATCGGCACCACTTTCATCCGAAGGGGCCAACTTATCGATATCAAAAGCTACTTTACCATGTGGGATGGCTAGATCATACAGACGTTTTTCTATTTCGTTCCCTAATGGTTTTGCAGCCAAAAGGCGTGACTCTGACAGCGCTTGTGCGGATGCCTCCATGAGATCCTGTGCCTTCACTAATTCCTTTTTCTTTTCTTGAATGAGCCGATCTAGATTTTCCCTTCCCTCTGTCTTTATGCGAAGTTCATCTCTAATTGCAATCAAAGCGGATAGTTCGCTTACCCCGTGTTTTTTTTCAAGACGGTTTATTTCATCGAGCTGCTCCTTAAGTTCCATCATGCGTTCTTCGCTCGTGTCCAACGAATCTTGTTGACGTCTAGCAATCTTCTCAGCGGCGCGTGTCTGATCCAAAAGCTCTTCCATAATCTCTGCCAGCACTTTCAAGTCGCTGTTTATATCTGCGTACCGTTGAAGGGATTTATTCAAGCTTATCAGCCGGCTTTCTACTGACATGTCATTATCAGTCAGTTCAGCGCTAATTAATTGTGTAAGTTCTTTGATGCCATCGGCGTTTACCAGTGCGTTATATTCGTGGTTTATGGCTAACTCATCGATTTGATCTAAGGAAATTTTTTCTAACTCCTCTAGCTGAAAAAGATAGTATTCATGATCTTTTTGGATGGATTCTTTAGCACGCATGATTTTGTGCAACTCCGTACTCAATTGTTGATAAGTGAAGAAATGCTCCTTATACTGCTTGCTCGCACCTTGATTTTGAGCAAAGGCATCAAGAACGCGCAATTGATAATCCGGTTGAGTTATAGCAAGGGTATCAAATTGATTATGAATGTCAATAAGTGTCGAAGCTAGATCTTTCAATGTGCCGAGTCGCACTGGGGTATCGTTGATATAAGCTCTTGATTTGCCAGTGTTACTGATTTCTCGCCTTAAGCTGAGTTGCTCGGAGATATCATATTCATCACTGCGAGGCAACTGACTAAACTGTACGGAGTTTAGATGAAATTGTGCGTGGACAATACATTTTCGCTGCTCATCATACAAAACTCGTGTATCGGCTCTTTCACCTAATATTAACCCCAGGGCCCCTAAAAGTATGGACTTTCCCGCACCCGTCTCACCGGTGATCACATTAAAACCTTTGTCGAAATCTAACTTGACTTCGTCAATAATGGCATAGTTGCTAACATGTAGAGAAGCTAACATCAGGATCAATTATCAATATGAAAACGCAAAATAATGCAAAAAGGCCATCAATCGTTCAATGAATACTCCATGGAAGATTCGATATGCGCTAAAAGACATTCGAGCAATGAAGATTCACTTGGTGATGCTGCTATGATGACGTGCTTGTTATATCGCATCAACTCGTCGGCCGTTGTAGGTCCTATAGCGATAAAGTGACTCGCATTTCCACCATTGGCAAAAAAACCTTGAACATTAAGTGGGCTTGTCAAAACAGCTATATCGTATTCTTTTGAAAGAGTAATTTGTTTGATACGTTGCCGATAGATGACCAATTCTTGAATTGTATGATCGGACTTCAACTCATCTATAATAGATCTTCTTGACAATTCGCCTCTAACAAAGCAAATACTTCCCTTCAGATCCGACGCGCGCCATTTGTCGCGCGTCGTATGTGCCTCTCCTGTGCCAACAAAATGGGCGTTAATACTTGTCCGATAAGTTAGATAAAGGGCTGTCTGTTCGCCAAAGCAGGCGACTCGTTGATGATCAAGAATTTCTAAATGTTGATCAAAATAACAATCAATGCCTTTTTTACTATAAAAAAAAACCCAATCCGTTGTCGGTTGCTGAACAGAGACGACGTCAAATTCTATCAAGCTCTCGGCGGTTATAACAAAATTCTTTTCAACAAGAAAATTGATCGGACTATGTGTGTCTAAATATCGGCTGATAAACAGATGAATCATAATGGTCAAATATAGGCATAATTATTCAACGATGGCCTTAAGAATATTAATCTTCAGCGAAGATATCTTCAAAGGCACGAGCCCTTTTTAATGCTATAAAACAACGAGTTGCTGCAATCGTATCAGCACGAGCATTATTGCTTGGGGTGAACCCTTGTTTGAATATGATGGTATGCAATTCTTGTAATGAGGGCCATTTGTACCCTTTCTTGCCGGGTAGTTTGCAATAATACGTGCCTTCGTGCATAAGGCAGTATTTTTCTGCACTGATCATAGGATTACTGATGCTTGCTCGGTAAAACTCTGCTCCTAACACGGATTCATTGAGTTGAAGATTATGGGCGAAGATATATTCGGACTTCAAGACGTCTTCTCTAAATTTTTCGAGTACTTCTTTGACTTCTATGCCTTTCGTTTCAAAGGCATCTTCTTCGATATGCGCTATTTTAAATTGTTCGGCAGACACTGCAAAACCGTTGGGCTTAATGAAATAATCATAGTCGGCCATAGGTTTCAAGTCCTTATCTAACAATATCCAGCTTAAATGAATCAATCGTGGCCAATTAAAAATATCATCGACGGGTGCTTTATAACTTTTGGGTTTACCGTTGGCTGATGTGTCAAAGATTAAATACATATCTATTGTTTAGTAATTTAATACTGATTGAATTTTATTACTGGAATATCCTTTTAGAGTTTTATTCCTTCAATTTGTTTACCAAATAATCCACTAAGCCAGCCGTTGATGAGGATGAATATTGGACTCTCTTGATGGCTTGACCAGGCAAGCTACCTTTAGAAGCATAGCAATGATAATTGTGCGCAGCATCTTGATAACAATAAACTCCCAAAGGAGTTTGACATCCTCCGCCCATTTGTTGCAGTACACCCCGTTCGATATTTGTAGAGGCAGAGGTATGTCGGTTATGTATTTGAAGTAATAATTTTCTGGTAATCACATCATCTGCACGACATTGATAGGCAATCGCCCCTTGGGCAGGTGCAGGAACGAACTCTTCTGGACTAAGCCTAAGCACAAAAAAGGCTGATGTATCAAGATGTAAACGATTTAATCCAGCTGCTGCTAAAATAACTCCATCGGCTATGTCATCATTAATTTTGCGCAACCGTGTGGGTACATTGCCTCTAATGTCCACTAAATGTATGTCAGGATCTAAGGAAAGCAGTTGAGTCTTGCGACGAATAGAAGAAGTACCAATTCTTGCGTTTTTTTTCAATCGCACAGGGCGCATAAGATCCACGGCATCTTTGCGGGCGATTAAGACATCCGCAGGATCTTGTCGTTCGCTTAATCCTGCTATGACCAATTCAGCAGGTGAGCTTGTCGGTAAATCTTTAAGACTATGCACCGCAATATCTGCCTCATGCGCTAATAGCGCATCTTCGATTTCTTTGGTAAAAAAACCTTTCCCTTCTATTTTGTCAAAGCTGAGATCCTGAATATTATCACCCTTAGTTTTGATAATGACCAAAGTGCTTTCACGATGTATGTAGGCTAATTTACTCTGCAAATCATAGGCCTGCCACAGCGCCAATTCACTTCCTCTAGTTGCAATTCGTATCAATCTTTCATCTTTTGTGCCTCAAAAGTCTTATAATTCCTTATCTAATAAAAATTTGTTTCTCATAGTTTACTGTCTTTTTCTTTATTTCGTTCTACATAGGCATCTACCCCTCCCTAAGTATAGAGTATGACGACGACAACAAAAAGAGATTTTCCTATTTTGGCTCATGAACTTGCAACATTAGTCAAAGGACAGCTTTTTGGCGAGCCGGATCAAGTGATTACCGGTATTTGCGAGATTGAAGATACGTCGCCCCAAAAATTAAGTGTCATTTGGTCGCCACTATCAACGCTTTCAGAGAAAGTGTTAACACAAGTCTATAAGACATTTATTGTGGGCAAAGAATCTCTTGATACTGCGTCTATACTACCCGCCAGTATGATCGTAGTAGACCATCCTCAAGTCATTTTTGCTTACCTAACACAAGTATTTGAGCCTGCGCCGCAACTTGGGTATATTCATCCGACAGCCATCATTCATGCTACGGCCCGAATAGACTCTACCGCAACAATAGGTGCATTCGTTCAAGTTAAGTCATTCGCTACTATTGGCCCCTTGGTGCGCGTAGATAGTCATTGTTTGGTTGGGGAGCATGTATCTATTGGGGCATACTCGCATATTCATTCAGGAGTTAAGATATTAGCCGATGTCGTGATTGGCAAAGAAGTCATTATATATCCCAACACAGTGATAGGTAGTGACGGTTTTGGATTTGTTCCTCACCAAGGTCGCTATGAAAAGATCGTTCATCGAGGAAGAGTGGTCATTCAAGATGGAGTGGAGATAGGCAGTAATTGCACTGTAGACAAAGGTGTGTTGGGCGATACTATTATAGGTGAAGGATGCAAACTAGACAACCTGATACATGTGGCGCACGGCGTGGTGATTGAATCTCATGTGGTGATTGCCGCGCAGACGGGCATTTCTGGTTCTGCTCAGATCGGATCATATGCACGGATCGGTGGGCAAGTAGGTATAGTAGGCCACATCAAGATTGCAAAAGGCAGTCAGATTCAAGCTAAAAGTGGTCTTGCTAGTAATATCACCGTGCCGAATAAAAAATGGTATGGCTATCCCGCCATCGAGTATTGGAACTATTTACGCTCGTTTGCGTGGTTTAAAAGAATGCCTGAATTAGCAAAGCGGATTGAGGAATTGGAGAGAAATGCACAAAATAAGTCATAAGGATGATGAGCTATCTTATCTTTGCAAAGGGTTAAAAGGACCAACTTAATTCATGAGTATACAAAAAACAATTGCGGACACAGTTAGATGGGATGGGATAGGTCTCCATACCGGACAAAAGACTAGTGTCATGATATTGCCCGCGGAGTTAGGCTTTGGCATTAAATTTCGACGCACAGACATCGAAGGATCTTCGTGGATCATGGCTGACCCTAGATTTGTAAGCTCCACTCACAGATGCACCTCTCTAAAGTCTGGAGAGCAAGAAGTTAAAACAGTGGAACATTTATTAGCTGCGGTATATTTGCTGGAATTGACCAATCTCAGAATAGAAGTCACTGGCCCCGAATTACCAATTTTGGATGGAACGATCGGCATTTTTTATAAGGCTATCAAACAGATAGGGGTTGTCGAACAAGAAGGAATGAAGGATCTATTTACCCTGAGTACAGCAGTTCACTTTACGTGTCCGAGTTCGGGGGCAGAGTATATGGCCTTCCCTTCTGATAGGCTAGATATTAGCGTACAACTCACCTTAGACTCGATGATCGTCGGTGATGTAAGCGCCAACTTTAAAAGCAACCAAGATGTCTATTCCGAATTAGGTATTGCTCGAACATTCGTAGAAGCTAAGGAGGTAATAGAATTGTCTGATAAAGGTTTGATCAAAGGTGGAGATCTGAGTAACGCGATGGTTTTAGGTACTCAGTTTGTTGAACAGGCTCTTTTTAAGGAAAGTCTCATTCGCCTCAGGCGCGATAATGTAGATGAAATTTTAGCTCAAGTATCCTCGAATACACAATTCAGATATCCTAATGAACCTGCTCGTCATAAACTAGCTGATTTGATCGGTGATCTTGCTTTATTAGGGGCTCACATTCGTGCGCGGATCGTAGCCATTGCTCCCGGACACACAGGAAATGTTGGGTTTGTAAAAATGTTAAAAGAAGAATACGCAAGGCAATTGAAGGGTGTCCCTTTTTACGATCCAAACGCTGAACCACTCATCGACACTGTAGGCCTATTGGCCATGCTGCCACATCGATATCCTTTCTTGCTTGTAGATAAGATTATTGAGTTGTCAGACAATCATGTGGTCGGCGTCAAAAATATTACTATGAATGAAGCCCTCTTTCAAGGTCATTTTCCTGGCAATCCAGTATTCCCGGGTGTTTTGCAAATGGAGGCGCTAGCACAAACAGGGGGTATTTTAGCTCTCTCACAAGTAAATATCCCTTCGGACTGGGACACGTATTTTTTAAAAATGGATCAGGTCAAGTTTAAGCGAAAAGTAAGCCCAGGTGATACTTTATTGATGAAAATGGAGCTGATGTCGCCCATTCGTCGAGGGATTGTTCAAATGAAAGGTACGTCCTATGTAGGGGATGTTATTGTTTCTGAAGGCGAACTCACAGCGCAAATTGTAGATAGAACAAAGGGGAAATGAGGGATTATCCCTTGACACATATTCACCCCAACGCCTCTATCGCATATGGGGTAGAAGTGGCTCCATTCGCGGTGATCGAAGAGGATGTAGTTATAGGCGAAGGCACACAGATTGGGCCACACGCTATGATTCTAAACGGTACCCGCATAGGTCATCATTGCAAGATACATGCAGGGGCAATTGTCGGAAACTATCCCCAAGACCTCAAGTTCGTAGGCGAAGATTCGCTTTGTCAAATTGACGATCATGTCACGGTTCGAGAATATTGTACTATTAACAGAGGAACGGCGGCCAGTGGTACCACTCGCATTAAGAGTCATGCACTGATAATGGCCTATGCACATATTGCTCACGATTGTTTGATAGAAGAGTATGCCATTATTTCAAATGGCTCTCAGCTGGCTGGACATGTAATGGTCGGCAGGTATGCCATTGTGGGCGGTATGACCGCAGTACACCAATTCGTTAGAATCGGTGACCATTCGTTTGTTGGAGGCGGAACATTGGTGAGAAAGGATGTACCTCCGTACATAAAGGCTGCCCGCGAGCCTCTTTGCTACGTAGGGGTTAATAGTATAGGCCTGTCAAGAAGAGGTTTTGATACTGCATTAATCAAGCACATTCAAGATATCTATAGGATATTATTTATACAGCACAGCAATATTTCCTTTGCCGTCAAAGAACTCGAACGCAGTATTAATGCTAGTGTACAGAAACAGGAAATATTAGAATTTATAGTCGGAAGCGAACGCGGTATTTTAAAAGGATTCAGACAACTCAATGGGCCTGCATTTTAAACTGGATCAAGTCTCTAAGCGGTATAATCAGCAATGGATTATCCGACATTTGTCTTTTGAGTTCGAAAGCAACGGACATTATGCCATCTTTGGGGCGAACGGATCCGGAAAATCTACTTTGCTAAAGATGCTCAGTGGTTATTTAACGCCTAGCCAAGGCCGAATCGAGGTGACTGATCAACAAAAGCTCCTTAGCGTGCAAGATTTATATCATCATATTAGTTATGCAGCTCCTTATTTGTCTTTGCCTACACAAATTAATATCAAGGAATGTTTACAATTTGTACGTGGATTTAAATCCTTTATTGGAGATAGATCGATAGAAGAGGTGTTTGAACTAATGGAGCTGCCAGTCAAGAGCAATAGTCTTTTGCATGAACTGTCATCGGGGCAACTACAACGCGTGCATTTGGTGATAGCTGTTTTAACGAATAGTAAAGTCCTGTTGCTCGATGAGCCGGGTTCTTACCTTGATATGGACTCCAAGAAATGGATGAGTGAACTTATCCTCAAGTTTTGTCAAGATCGGACTATCATTGTGGCCTCTAATGATCCGATGGACTTCTTAATAGATAGTCGACAATTGGATATGAGTCATTATCATTAATTTATTCGTCATCGATTAATTTGTCGATGCGTTCAGAGATTTCGATTAAGCGAAGTTTGATCTTTTGCAATTTACCGATCGAATCTGGCATGGAGGTGTTGGCGTCTGATTTTGATGCTTTAAGGTGATCTTTTGCCCCCTCAATGGTAAACTTCTTTTCTTTGACTAAAATGTAAATATCATTCAGCTGTCGTATGTCCTTCACCGTGTAACGACGTATACCGTTCTTGCCCTTAGTTGGCTTCATAGATGGGAATTCGGTCTCCCAAAATCTCAAGAGTGAATTGCTAACATTAAATAATTCAGCCACTTCTGAAATACTGTAGTATCGCTTAGTTAACTGATTAAAATCTATCATTTCAATGGCTTAATATGCTCGAAGATAGCTAAACATTTGATACAATGCGCATATCGCATTGTGTTGATGTTCAAGGTGTTTAGCGCTCACAACGAGAGCGAAGATATCAAGCTTGATCTAAGGCTTCGGTAAGTTTTTGTTTAAGCACTGAGGGGTCGGCTCCACTTGCCTGGCGGATGACTGAACCCATAAAAAAGCCAAACAAGCCTTTTTTTCCTTTGCGGTATTCATTTAGCTGCGACGGATTGGAGGCTAAAATGTTTTGTATCAATTCATCTAAAAAGTTTTGATCTTCTTTTATGATCAATTGCAACGATTCTGCGAGCGCTTTTGGTGGGGTAGAAGGGTTACTCCAAAGGGCTGGCCATAGCTGTTGGTTAGCGGCAGAGGCGCTACATTGTCCTGTGATGATAAGCCCAAGATATGCTACACAAGTCGGGACGTCAATAGGGCTGTACTCTAGTTCAATACTGTGACGCTGAAGCTCAGGAAAAAGATTGTTAATCAACAAATTAGCACTTAATAAAGGCGCGCCAGTCATTTCTGCGAGTTGTTCGAAAAAATGAACATGCAGCGGAGTTTGCGTCAATTGATTGGCGTAGTCGTCTGTAAATTGATGCTTGCTCATCAACTCTTCTTTTAGTATCCAAGGTAGTTGTGGCATGGCTCTTCGAATGGCATTTAACTCCTCATCACTAATGACCATCGGCGGCAAATCTGGATCAGGAAAGTAGCGATAATCCTCTGCATCTTCCTTCTCTCTTGTTGCCTCTGTGCGGCCAGTAGAGGTGTTGTAATGCAGAGTTTGTTTGCTAAAGGTCTGCCCGTTTTCGAGCATTTTTATTTGTCGCGATGCTTCGTAGGCTACTGCTTCACGAGCAAATTTTTTAGAGTTGATATTTTTTATTTCACACCGCGTGCCTAGGATGGTTCCCCCTTTGGGTTTAACAGAAACATTACAATCGGCCCTCATCGATCCTTTCTCCATATCCCCATCTGATACACCCAGATAGCGCAACAATTTTTGCAATTCTGCTATAAATTCATACACCTCCTCTGGGCTGCTGATGTCGGGCTCTGTGACCAGTTCTAGCAAAGGCGTGCCAGCGCGATTCAAATCAATCAAGCTATAGGTAGGGTGGATATCATGAATTGTCTTACCAGCATCCTCCTCCATGTGAATATGGTGGATTCGAATGTTGCGAGAGATATTATTTATTTTTAGAGTGAGAGAGCCGCCGATACAGATCGGTTCGATATCTTGGGTGATCTGATAGGCCTTGGGGGAATCTGCATAAAAATAATGCTTTCGATCAAAATAGCACTCCTGATTTATACGACACCCAAGGGCTGTTCCTAACAGAATAGCCTTGTGGATTTGCTCTTTATTTACCACAGGCAATGTGCCGGGATGCGCTAAACTGATAGCGGATATCTGCGTGTTTGGATCTGCGCCGTAATTATTATCATCTCCACAAAATGCCTTTGAAACGGTATTGAGTTGAATGTGCACCTCCAAGCCAATGACAATATCATATTCGTGATTCATGTTATTCTGTATTGCCTATTTTAATACGAACTGATTTGATCTTACACCATATTAAGTGCAAAAGAAATCAATTTATAACTAACAGATTGAGGCACCACCAACAATCTTCTATGAATAGAGAATAAAGCTTAAAGAGCCCACTATAAAAACAGTAATAGTCAGCAATATTAAATACGAAAAGCCCACTAAACTAAATTTTAAAAGGGTCTTAAACCAGCCTTGTCTATAATAATATTTCATGTTGAGTATAAAAAGCAAGAGACCAATACCAAAACCGATGAAATATCCTTGATTGCTCGTGCTGCCAATTATAGAATTCAACAGTAGTCCGATCGAAGTGAGGGTGAAAATTATAGCGTGAATATGAAATAGCAGTATCAGATGCTCGACATAATAGAAATGACCGCGTATGTAGAGCAGCTTCATCACTACGCCTAGCCCAATTATAGTGATGAAAACACACCATAAGAGATTGCCGATGGCAAATCTCACAAGACCTGAAAGATTTCGTGTCGCCTTAATGGTTTGGGTGATGATTATTTTGTGAACGAAGTTGTTTACCTTATACTTCTCAATAATCTCTGCGCTACTCAATTTATAGCTGTCTAAGGTCGAAATACCATACTTGCGAATGGACTCTTCGCCAAATATATTTATAGATGATAATAATACGCTCGTGTCGGGCAAATTTAGGGCTTTTGCAAAGAGTGAATTTTTTAGACTGTCAAATTGGGCAGGTTCGAGATTGAGCTGACCTGATGTATAAAGCGTATCAAGATTGTTCAATAAGTCAAACTGTTCGAGCATTCGCGTATGATCTTGGCTCACGGTGATATCTTCATAATGTATTAACGTACTTAAGGCCGCCAAATGAATGATAAAACTGAAGACGAACAATCGAATTGGGTTAAAATATAATCGACGACGACCCGCGATGAAATCGCGAGGAATGCGAGCTGGGACAAAAATGTGGCGCAAACTCTTATAAAAACTGCCATCAATATTTAATATCGAACTAGTAAAATCTTTGATGAGTTCCCACAAAGTAAGTTTACTCCCATGTGATTTTTGTCCGCAAACGTGGCAATAGTGATGGTTATCGGTCAGTGCGATATGACAATTGAGACAATGGTCGACAATGGGTGACGGAATCTTTGGCTTTTTAGAAAATACCCAGCTCATATGAAGATTATTGAGGTAAAGGTACAGATTACACAACAGCCTACAACTTGTTTTGGAAGTATGGTGTTTGATTTTCGACGAAAAAGGTAAAAATGTAAGAGGCGATAAATATTGGTGTAAGCGACCCATTCAATTACAGATGACTCTGGATCAAACGGGGGCATTTTACCTTAGAAGGCAACAAAGAGCTGATACACATCTTTTTTATTGTATCTTAAGCCTTTCATTGCATTTACAACATGATTTTTTTTTATATTCTCGTAATAATTCAGAGGCTGGCAAGTGTCAATTCTCTACAAAGTACTCAGATTGATTCTCCACCTGATACTAGTGTTCAAATATCCCTTTTTGAATATTTGTACAATCATCAAGAAGAGCTAACCCTCAGAATAGACAGCGACATCAAAAAAATCTTTAGACAAAGTTCTAAAGAAGAATATCACCCTGCAACGGTCAGTATACAATGGAAAGAGAATAACTTAGAGCTGCATGGACGCCTACGCAGTCGAGGAAATATCCGTAAGAGCGTTTGTCAAATACCTCCCTTAAAATTTGATGCGTCAAAAGCCGAGTTGGATTCTTTAGGATTTTTAAAAGTCGATAAATTAAAATTCGTCTTGCCGTGTAAGGATACCGATTTTAATAAAGAAAAATTGTACAAAGAATTGTTCTTGTACGATGTGTTTCAATTAATCGAACCGCATGGGCTGAGGGCGTTTCTTTGCAGTATTACGCTCACCAATGGCCAAAAAGAAATGCACCAATTTGAAGGGATAGTGATCGAAGACGATGAAGCATATGCAGCTCGGATGAATGCGAAATTGATAGGTGCTGGCGTCATTCGCGAAGAAAGTTTGGATAGAATGTCGTTTGTGAAGATGATTTTTTTTCAATACATGATTGCTAATACTGATTGGGTTATTCGCACTCGCCATAATATCTTTTTAACTAAATTGCCTCAAGTGGATCGACTCACAGCCATTCCTTACGATTTTGATTTTTCAGGATTTGTGGGGCAGACCTACGCATTGCCGCATGAGTCTTTGCCTATCAAAACAGTACAGCAACGGTATTTTTTTGATTATGATCTGAGTGATCAAGAATACGCCGATGTATGTTCTTTTTATCAATCGTTAGAAGAAGATGTCTATAGCTTATGTCAAGGGACGGAGTATTTGTCTTCTGAAGTAAAACGAGAAAGCAAGCGATTCTTTAAACAGTTTTTTGATATTGTGCGCTCACCAGATCAAAATAGAAGACTATTTATAAAGTAATATTGACTTGATGCCATTGGATTTAGCTTCATCGTCGAGATGGCGATAAGCGCAAACGCTGAGATGCTTTTTAAGCAAGATCACCGGCTGTCGTGATAATTTGCTGCTGTTGGTATTATTCATCATTAGTTTAGGTTGAGCGAAATTTTTTATTGCAACGCTTAGATAATATTTGTTTCAACAGGAACTTCGAGATGCGGAGAGCTTGCCAAATGTTAAAATCCCCATTTTATCAAAAAAAAGTTTATTCTTTCTTTC
>CAZTSI010000068.1:0-15111 GCA_964616755.1 uncultured Saprospiraceae bacterium
GGGCATAGTTTTCTTGAGGTTTAACATGCTAAGACATCATATACTCACCGTTATTCGTTTTATGAAATTTGATTTTTCTCGAGCCATGAAGGCAAGAAAGGTGTTTAATCGTGATTTCAAGATTGTCCATTCTAATCCAACTGAATTTTTCCTTTGGACGGACTTAAAGCGATTCGTGAGATTTTTTAACAGGAATATGTCATCTGCATTATAATCATGATGAAAGATAAATTAATCGCTCTTTTGCCCTCCAATAATCGATTAGAGCTTATTTGGAAATTGGCTCAGGTTGATTTTCAAGCGAGATATTATAATGATCGACTGGGTTTGTTGTGGGCGCTGATTAAACCCCTTTTCGAAGTCACCTTATACTTTATTGTATTCACACAATTCTTTGAAGTAAAAGAAGAAAATTACGGATTGTATCTTTTTGGTGGTATCATCATGTGGTCTGTCTTTGCAGAATCAACGGCTCGAGGGATGTCTTTGCTACAGAGCAAACTATATCTCATTGATAATATTCAATTCAATCATTTTGATATATTTATTTCCAATATTTTCAGCATCCTTTTTTCCTTCGTGTTCAACTTTATCGCTTTCATGCTAATCGTTTTGTTTATAGGTACCTCGCTGACGTTTCATCCTTTAGTACTGTGCTTGAGTATGATCAGTCTATTTACGCTGGCATTAGGCTTAACTCTAATTCTTGCGACGGTTCAGCCTTTTTTTAGAGACTTGGCACACTTATGGGACATGATTATTCTCTCGGGATTTTGGACTTCTGGTATTTTATATGACGCAAATAGGATTTTTACGAATGTAGAATGGTTTTCATACTTCAACCCTTTGGTAGGCATTATTTGGAATGGTCGTGCATCGATTCTTGGAAATTTGGCCATCAAGTATGACCTCCTAGCCATTAATTTCATCAGCTCCATCTTAATTTTATGCGTGGGGGCGCTGATATTTAAGAGGTTTGGAAGTGCAGCCATCGAAAAACTTTAACCAAGGTACCAGATGAACGAAGTAATTACAATAAAGAATGTCAGCAAAACTTTTAGAATTTCTCAAAAGTCAAATAATACTATTAGAGATAAGGTGCTAGGGTTATTCAGATCGAATAATGTCATGAAAATCAAGGCACTAGATGAGATTAATATATCGATCAATCAGGGAGAGAATATTGGATTAATTGGTAGCAATGGAAGTGGGAAATCTACCTTGCTGAGAATAATATTGGGTGCTATAAAACCTGATACTGGAGGACACATAAAAGTCAAAGGAAAGGTGCTAAAACTTGCACTCGGTATTGGCTTTGACCCAAATCTTAGCGCTCGACATAATATCTATGTTAATGGTTCTATTATGGGGCTGACTTTCAGGGAAATAGGTGAGCGGTTTCATTCGATTCTATCGTTCGCAGAATTGGAAGAATATGTTGATACACCAGTTAAGTATTTTAGCAGCGGAATGTACAGCCGTTTGGCTTTTGCCATTGCTATGCACGCAAAAGCGGACATTCTCTTAATCGATGAGTTTTTTGGCACAGTCGGCGACGAATCGTTTAGAAATAAGTCGCAGAATTATTTTAGAGATAATGTGCTCAAGGATAAAACAGTAGTGTTCGTAAGCCATTCTTTAGATTTGGTTCAACAGTTTTGTGACAAAGTGCTCATTTTAGATAAAGGAACATTGGTCTCTATCGGCGATACTGCAGAGATGATCCATGATTATAAATCTAAATCAAACGAATGACTTCTGTCGATAAAAAACTTGTTTTTGTGATAGGAATGCATAGATGTGGCACCTCTGTGGTCAGCCATCTGGTGCAGGAGTTGGGTTTTTATCTCGGAAATGAGCTGATGAGGGCAACTGAACACAATATGGACGGACATTTTGAAAACATGAAAGTCTTTTTTCTTAATGAACAATTATTTTCAGATCATACCATCACTTGGGATAAAACTTACTTGCTAGACAATCCATTCTTGCACGATGCAGAAGATTTTATTCTCAAGGCACAAGAGATTATTTCAAGCGAATATGCGAATAAGAATCTTATATCCATTAAGGATCCTAAAAATAGCTTCTTACTCCCTCTATGGGTCGAAGCAGCAGATAGAGCGGGCTACCAATCAATGATTGTTTTATGTTTTCGCCATCCTTATGAAGTAGCGCAGAGTCTTCAAAAAAGAGATGATTTTTCAATAGAGAAATCAAGTATCATTTATGTAGATCATCTTCTACAAGCTGAAAGAAATAGTCGACACTTACCGCGCTTGCTTGTGAATTATGTTGATCTTATAGAGCATAAGGACGATTTGATTAAAAGGCTGGCTAATTTTCTTTCAGTATCGATGACTGCAGATTTTCAGCAAGCCTTACTGCACAATATTAAGAGCCAATATCGTCACCAGGTAGTCAATGATGATTCACTTTCTCCTATACCAATGTTGAGCTTGAAATTATATACGCTCTTACAAAAAATATGCAGTGGGGAGACTCTAGACAACGAGCTCGAGTCGGTACGAATGGCGCAGATAGAATGTAAACGAAAACTTTTTTTTAAAGACGATCGATTGGATATAGCGTTAAAGGAGGTAAAGGACGCGACTATCGCAAATAGTGTATTAGTGGAGAAGGGTGCCGAATTGAATCATCAATTAAAGGGAGTTCTACAAGAAAAGGAGGTATTGATTCAGGACATCGCTAGTCTTCAATTCAACTTGAAAAAACAAGAGGAACTTGTTAGTCAAAAAGACGAGGTTCAAAAGAAGCTAGAAGAGATCCAAGAGATACAAAGTGAAAGAATAAATGACCAAAACAATAGATTATTATCCTTCGAACGAATAGTAGCGGAGCTCCAGGTGATTCAGAAAGATCAGACCTCGCGAATGGAAGCTCTGCAGAAGAGAATAGAAGTAGAGCAGTCAGAAAAATGGGTGCTGAGAGGTGAAATGGGTTTATTGGAAAAAAGAGGAACGGACTTCAAGAACAGATTGGAAGATCTCGAATTTCATTACAATTATTTAAGAAATAGTTTAAGTCTAAAAGTCGGATATGCGGTTACCTTCTTGCCGAGAAAGATCTATGATATTATTTTTTCAAGATCGAGACCACTCAGTGCTTATTTATCCTCCCAAAATATTAGGAGAGGTATCATCGCCCTTAGAACTGAGCCCTTTTCGAGAGTGGCCCGGAATCTCTTTAAGTACATTAAGAGAATTGAGGAGCAAGGTCGCAACATTTTGGTCGAGAGCAAAGATGTAGTTTATCACATTGATTCCTGCTTTATATTTCAAAATAGATTGTATGTGCGTGGATGGATTTTCTCTTCCCAAGGGCTACTGTCGGTTTCCATTATCAATACGCAAGATGAAATTAGAAGCCACTTGCAGTGCAATATTGTAAGGTCAGATGTAAGTCTTCATTATCCTTTTACCGAGTACAGTTTACATTGTGGTTTCGAAACGACTCTTTCGATGGATAGTGTAGACACTGAGGAATTGTTTATTGAGGCTCGTCTTGCGGACGTAGTAAAGTTTAAAGCCAAACTCGCTGTTCAAAATGGTGTTGATATGGATCAACTTTCATTGAATGATCAGTATGTATTGTATATGGCCAATGTGGAACCTTCGTTACCAAAACCAGATTGGTCGATATTTAATGCTTCGATTACCATATCTATTGTAGTGCCTGTTTATAATGTGCGTGCCGATTTTCTTGAAGAATGTGTTCATTCAGTAGTAAACCAAACTTGTTCTCAGTGGGAATTGTGCCTATATGACGACTGTTCTACAGATATTGAGACTGTAGGAATGCTAAAGAAAGTGGCAACATTAGACCCTAGAATAAGGGTTTTCTTTGGTGAGTCTAATCAGGGAATTGCACTAGCCACAAATGAAGCTATCAAGAAATGCACGGGAAACTATATTGCATTTCTTGACAATGATGATACTCTGGCAATAGATGCTATAGCATTCATTGTAGAAAAATTATCTATAAACCCAACCGTGAAGCTCTTGTACTCGGATGAGGACAAATTGGACGAGAACGGATTTAGATGTGACCCTCACTTCAAGCCTAGTTTCAATCTTAATTTGTTGAGAAGTGTCAACTATATATGTCATTTCTTAGTGGTAGAAAGATTGGTAGGTGAGCGAATTTCGTGGCTGCGAGCTGGGGTAGATGGAGCTCAGGATTATGATTTTATATTGAGGGTTATAGATGCTATAGATGAAAAACAAGTGTATCGTATACCTCGTGTGTTGTATCACTGGCGAAAGCATGAAAAAAGCACATCTTTTAACTTAGACGTAAAGAGTTCTGTCATTGAGGCAAGTGTAAAGGCAATATCGGACCATCTTCATAGACGAAATGTAGAAGCAGAAGTTCGTCAAAGTTCCGTAGTAGGTCAGTTTGCCTTAAAGTATCAAAGGTCCAATAACCCGAGCGTTGATATTATTATTCCTTTTTTTAATAATCTCGACGTATTATCTCAGTGTGTTCAAAGCATTATCAACAAAACAGAGTATCAAAACTATTCACTTAAGTTAGTCAGTAATAATAGTACAGACCCTAAACTTTTTGAATATTTGGATCAACTGAGTAGTAAATACCATAACGTTCACTGGTTCAAGTATGACGTCCCTTTTAATTATAGCCAAATAAATAATTGGGCTGTAAAACAATCAGAGGCGGAATTAGTGCTTTTGTTAAATGATGATACAGAAGTTATTAATAGCCAATGGTTAGACAATATGGTGGGGGAATTACAAGACAAACAGGTGGCCGTAGTTGGGGCTAAGCTGTTGTATCATGATAATAGAATTCAGCATGCTGGTGTTGTGTTAGGCATTGGTGGGGTCGCAGGGCACGCACACAAGAAGGTAAGGGATGAGGATCATGGTTATTTTAACCGTCATCAAGTGAGACAAAATGTTACTGCAGTAACAGCCGCATGCATGCTAACTCGTCGTTCGGTGTTCATAAAAGTAGGGGGCTTGGATGAGGCAGAATTGAAAGTTGCGTTTAACGATATTGATTATTGTCTAAAAGTAAGAGCATTGGGGTATGATATTGTCTATACACCTGAGGCTATTCTCTATCATTATGAGTCCGTTAGTCGGAAATCTGATGAGCTACCTGAAAATTATGAGCGCTTTAGAAATGAGGTGAATTTCTTTAAAAAGCGTTGGGCAAAGGAGCTGAAAGCTGGCGATCCTTTTTTTAATCCTAATTTTAATTTGAATAAAGAGCAACTGAGTATTCGTTGCGAGTAAATAGAGTAAATGGATAAGATAGTAATTACAGGGGGGTGTGGATTTGTCGGTTCTAATATCTGTGTGTCTTTGCGGAAGGCCTTTCCTAATATGGCGATTATTGCCTTTGATAATTTAAAAAGACGTGGCTCAGAACTTAATATTGAGCGGCTTAAGGAGTATAATGTTTCTTTCGTTCACGGAGATGTCCGCATAGCGGATGACTTTGAACCGCTGGGCGTATTGGATTTAATTATTGACGCCTCAGCTGAGCCGTCTGTGCTAGCAGGACTTGATGACGGTGCTAATTACCTTGTACATACCAATTATATCGGCACGCTTAATTGTCTTAATTATGCCAAAAGACATAAGGCGGCTTTTATCTTTCTCTCTACGAGTAGAGTATATTCTGTGCCAGCCTTGGAGTCTATACATTACACTATTCAAAATGATCGCTTTGTCATAAGTCCTCATCAACAAGTGGCTGGCGTGAGTCCGTTAGGCATTAGTGAACAATTCCCAACAGATGGCTATCGATCCTTATATGGCAGTACTAAATTAGGTTCTGAACTATTGATCAATGAATATGCACAATCTTTTGGACTAAAGGCGATTATTAACCGCTGTGGTGTGATTGCGGGCCCCTATCAAATGGGCAAAGTGGATCAAGGAGTCGTGGTACTATGGATGGCTCGCCATTTTTGGAAAAGGAGTTTGAGCTATATAGGTTTTGGCGGTGAGGGACTACAAGTAAGAGATATGCTCCATATTGATGATTTATGCTCATTGATTATTTATCAAATTAATCATTTGTCATCTTCACATGGATACACCGCAAATGTTGGTGGCGGATCAAATTGCAGCGCATCACTCAAGGAGCTCACCCAGTATTGTGCTCAAATAACGGGTAACACTATTAACATTTCGTCCGAAAGCACTAATAGACCTGCTGATATTCCTATATTTGTTACTGATAATTCGAAAATTCACGAGCTCACCGGATGGCAACCTCAAATGACCGTGCATAAAGTTTTAGAAGATATTTATGATTGGTTGGATAAAGACCAAGGCAGATTAAAGGCCATTTTGAATTAGTATTAGTAATAAAAAAATATGAATATAGCCCTGATTACAGGCTCCTCTGGATTAATTGGAAGTGAGTCGGTGAAGTTCTTTGCCCCTTCGTTTGACAAAATCGTTGGTATTGATAATGATTTACGTTCTTATTTTTTTGGACAATCCGCTTCGACCGTTTGGAATAGAGATCAGCTTAAGCAGGAATTAGACAATTTTGAATCGAGAGATATTGATATACGATCTTATGATAAATTAGAAGAAGTCTTTAAGTTGTATGGAGCTTCAATCAAGTTAATCATACACACGGCCGCCCAACCAAGTCATGATTGGGCAGCGAACGAACCCATAACGGACTTTACCGTAAATGCGAACGGCACGCTAAATTTGCTGGAGTTGACGAGACTACATGCCCCCAAGGCTGTTTTTATCTTTACCTCAACAAACAAAGTCTACGGCGACACCCCCAATCGTCTGCCGTTGGTGGAGCAAGAGGATCGGTGGGAAATAGACCATACACATCCTTATTATAATGAGGGGATTGATGAATTGATGTCAATAGATCACACTAAACATTCATTATTTGGCGCCTCCAAGGTAGCAGCAGATGTATTAGTACAAGAGTATGGCAAATACTTTGGCATGAATACAGGAGTGTTTAGAGGCGGATGCCTCACGGGTCCCAATCATTCTGGTGCACAACTACATGGGTTTTTATCCTATCTGATGAAATGTGCTATTACGGGTGATCATTATACAATTTTTGGCTACCGTGGCAAACAAGTCAGAGATAATATCCATAGCTGGGATTTAGTCAATATGTTTCATTACTATTACAAAAATCCTCGTCAAGGCGAGGCCTACAATGCAGGCGGTGGAAGACATAGCAATTGCTCGATGAAGGAGGCGATCAAGAAATGTCAGGAAATCACTGGTAAAAAAATGAATTATAGCTATTCTGAAGACAATAGGATAGGTGACCATATATGGTGGATAAGCGATCTGACAAAATTTAAAAATCATTACCCAGAGTGGAACTGGAAGTATAGCCTTGATGATATTTTACTTCAGATTCATGATAGTATGTCAAGGAGGGTTTAATCATTGAGATATGCAATTGAGTATTGTCATTCCTGCCTACAATGAAGAAGAGTCTATTGAACCGACTATAAAATCAATTGTCAATAGTTTAAGATCGAATGGTATACCTTTTGATATTTTGGTCGTTAACGATAATTCCAAAGATCAAACCGCGAACGTATTGCAGTCGCTGATGTCAGAGTATGCAGAATTAAAATTTCTAACGAATCTAGGCCCAAATGGATTTGGCTATGCAGTTCGCTATGGATTGGAACGTTTTAGCGGTGACTGTGTAGCGGTAATGATGGCGGATTTGAGTGACGATCCAGAAGACTTAGTAAAGTTCTACCGTACGATGATAGCACAAAATGTAGATTGCGTTTTTGGGAGTAGGTGGATAAAGGGTGGCACGGTTGTAGACTATCCGGGAATAAAAAAAATCGTAAATCGGCTAGCCAATAAAATTATTCAAATTGTGATGCAAATTAGATATAACGATACGACGAATGCCTTCAAACTTTACAGACGAACAACCATCGATGGATTAAAGCCTTTTATAGCCCCGCATTTTAATTTGACCATCGAACTTCCGTTGAAGGCGATTATTAGAGGGTTTAGTTACGAGATTGTACCTAATTCATGGACGAATCGAAAATATGGTGAATCTAAGCTCAAAATCAGAGAGATGGGTAGTCGCTATTTTTTTATTTTAATGTATTGCTTTATAGAAAAATATTTTTCGAGAGGTGACTTTAATAAAAAATGGTGATGATGAAGGGACTTAGAATTAAGGCAATACAATTTGTAATATGGCAGATCGAAGAATGGACTTTTTACCCTAAGTTGATCAAATTTTATAAAGAGCAATTGCGTGCGGATAAACTTCGAGTAATCGATGTAGGTGCTAACAAAGGCCAGAGCATTGATCTATTTTTGTCTATCAATCCAAATGCACAGATTACGGCATTCGAGCCTAATAGAGACCTTTTTCAAATGCTTTCCAGCAAGTATTCAGATATACCAGGTATTCAGATATTGCAAAAGGGAGTATCGAACCAAGATAGCAAATTGTTGTTTTATCAAAATGTCCTGAACGAAACATCTTCATTCGAACTATTAAATCCTGAGTCTAAATACTTAGCATCTAAGGCTGCAGTGCTAGGTGTAAAGGTGGACGAAATTATAGAAAGCGAATATGAAGTGGAGGTGACAACTTTGGCGACGTACTTGAATAATGATCCTAGACATATTGATGTTTTAAAAATTGATGTAGAAGGCCACGAATATCAATGCTTGTTAGGATTGCTAGAAAGGGAGTCGAACCTGCCAAACATCAGATTTATACAGTTGGAATATCATGAAGATGATATGTACGCCTCCGCTCATAGCTGGGGGGACTATGTACTCTTGTTGGGGAAGCATGGGTACAATGAAGCGCATAGAATAAAGCATTCTTTTGGATCATTTTATGATGTTATATTTGAGAATAATCGCTTGGCTGTCCAATGAGATTTATGTCGATAAACGAAAGTCGAGTTTGAAGGCCTTGCTTTGACATTAATAAGGGTTATTATGGATTTTGCTGAGAGTAGTTAGGGTATTGGGGATGATTACAAGGAAATGAATTTAATAACAGAGAAACACTTACTATGAGTTTTATCAATATAAGAAATATTGGTTATCAGATGTTATCGGGCAGAGGGCTCGAAATCGGAGCCTTCGAACACCCCGCTAGATTGCCTGGTGATTGTAAGGTCGAGTATCTTGATGTCATTTCTGTTGAGGAAGCCAAGGCTATTTTTCCTGAAGTCGATCATTCCTTGCTCAAGGAGGTTGACTATATTCTTGATATCAGCGCTGACGGTCTGGATCAATTTTCTGACGAGACTTTTGATTTTGTGATTATTAATCATGTATTGGAGCATCTCGCTAACCCAATTAAAGTAATATCGTCCATCTTTAGGATTACGAAGCAGAGCGGTTATGTAGTTATGGGGATACCTGATAAACATTATACGTTTGATCGCAATAGGCCTTTGACACCATACGCAGATATTTTGAATAGGTTTGAGACTGATATCAACGATACAGTACCTGAAGACTTTAGGGATATGGTCGAATTTGTTCATCCCGAATTGAAGGTATTCCCAGAAGAGCATATTTATAGGCATTTAGAAAATTTCAAAAGGAGACGTGAGCATGTGAATATTTGGGATTCTGATACATTTAAAGGTTTTTTAAATCATGTGTTTGTATTGTTGAATATCTCATGTACAATTATATACGAATCATCAGCAGAGAAAAATGGTTTTGAATATTTTGGCATATTCAGAAAAGACTAATGGCAAGGGAAGAGAGGACATATTTTTATTCAACTCTTGCTGATACTTCTAAAGGATATTTTGGCAGATCTGTATTGCGATCTTTGGATCAAGATCCAGAGACGCGCGCGTTTTTTTATTTCTTATTGGGTATTAATATTTTAGGACAATTGTTTTCATTAACAGGTGTGTATTCAAATCTTGTCCCGAATGGTTAGGCCATTTCAACTACCAATATCTGGCATGGGGCATGCCTTCATGTGGACACTTTCGGTAGCCATTATAGCGATAAGTACGTACTGTTTATTTGCCTATTCAGCTAATGTTCCCTTTTGGGATGATTATGCTTTTTTTCATTTTTTAGATGATTATTATAGCAACCCTACAAGAGATAACTTCTTATCAGTATTGTTCCGCTTTCACAATGAGCACAGGATCGTACTGCCCAAGTTGCTTGTCTATTTGGATCATTTGTTTTTTACAGATATTTCATTTCAACGATTATGCTTGTATGGGTATATTGGCTTATTAGTCTTGTTAAAACTTCTACATGATCATTACCGCAGTACAGAGATCTTGCTAATAATGTGTGTCATCATGTTTATGCCCAAGTTGGAGATACACTTTTGGGCATTAGGAAATTTGAGTAATGTATTGGTGTATCCCTTTATTATTGGTGCATATGTTCTCTTATACCAAAAGCTAGATGCTAAAAGTATTATTACGGCGCATGTGCTTTGTGTGATAGCGTTGTTTACATCTGGTGTGGGTATTTTGTCCTTTGTCTTTGCCTATCTATTTTTGATCAAACGCAAGGCAGATATTTGGTCTCCAAGAGTAATAGCTTGGACAGTTTTTTCAGTGATATTTTATGTCTTATATTTTACAAATTACAAAGTGCCAGAGGGACATTTAGGGGTAGCCGAAAATTTGACTACTCGATTGATAGATATAGTGAAGTACTTTCTGTTTCTGGTTTCATCTGTAATTAAAGTGCCACCACAGATTGCTAGCCTGAGATATGCTATTGGTTTCGTTCCAGTTCTGTTATTTATTTGGACCTTGTGGCGATTGAAATGGCGAATATTTGATCATAGATTATCCTTGAGTATATGTCTTTATATGTTTGCGCTATCTGCAGTTATTGCTTTATCGAGAGTGGGGTTTGGTGTGCAGCAAGCCTTGTCTGAACGCTACGAAATGGTTTCTGGACTCATATGGATAGCTGTATTGGGACTAGCCTATAAATCTAATGCTTTGCGAAAGTGGCATATACAAACTATGCTTGGCCTGTTCGTTTTGCATTATGTTCTCAGTTTTAATTGGTCAACAAATAGAATAAAATTTCATCATTCTAATCAAAAGGCTGCGGCGATAGGGTATAAATACCGTATGGGCGATATGCTTTTGTTTCCTGCGCCGAATGCCGCGCTAAAGTGGCTTGATCGCAATATTGAAAGAGGGCATTATGTGAATCCTGAATATCTCACGATGGCGGAAGTTAATAGTATCAAGGAGGATATTCCCGCCGTTTCCAGCAAAGTAATCGCTGCTTGGGGAGGAGGTGTAAACACACAAAACGGCATAGTAAAGTATGCCGGCTGGGCTGTTCTAGATCATGTTAATTCTGAGAATATAGATATAAAGATAGTTTTTTCAAAAGCTGGTGATAATTATATTTTTCCCACCATAGCACAAGTGAGGCAGGATGTAACAGATCATCTAAAGCATAAAGTTAATTATAACAATGCTGGTTTTCTTTTTGTCGAGAAGATTGATGATTTAGGATTAGAACCTGGTGAGTATAAAGTGGGCTTGTTGCTGGCGCAGAAGAGTGAAAAATATTATCACACAAAGGATGACATACTAAAAATTGCGAATTGGACAAAATCTATCAAGACTGTTGATCTTGAATCAATGCTTCCTGAGCAGCTGGTGGCGGCATTTGGTGTGAATCAAAAGGAAGGTTTTTTGATCGAAGGTTGGGGTTTTTTGAGCGAAGCCCGTGAGGCCAAGACAGATAAATATGTAATATTCAAATTTCCTAATGAACTAAAGGGATATATATTCAAAGCTGATGAGGTATATCGACCTGACGTCACTAAACACCTCAATGATGGAGGCAACTATGATTTTTCTGGGTTCAAGTTAAGCTTTGACCCTAGCAAGATTGATATTCCTAAAGGAAAATATCAACTTGGTTTCTATCTGACCGATGGCACAAATAGTTCTTACAGATTAATAGAAGAATTCTATGATAAAGAGTAAGCCCTTTATGAATTGGAAAGCAACTGTAGGATTCATTTTCTTACTGGCTATCTTCACTATGGGTGCTAATCCATTTACAGAGACCATAGCTCCTGTTGATTTGTTGGCCAATAGTCGAGGCTGGGCAAATGTCATTTCGGAAATTCCGGATATAGAAAATGAAGCTAGATCTGATGTCATTGATGTTATGATCCCTAATAGCAGGACTATGCAACGAAATAGGGACTCTTCAGGATATTTTGCCTTCTATTTCCTTCGTGGTAATTGGACGAAGATTCTGTTTCTTCCTCATAAGCTTCCTGTTCACTTGTTTGAAATGGACACCGCCATCTATTTAGAATGTTTGATTAAGCTTATGGTGTCAGGCTGGGGAATGTTTTTGTTTCTTCAACTTTTTATTAATAAATGGCATGCAAGGCTATTTGGTGCTATAAGTTTTATGCTTTGTGGTTTTCAAGTTTCGTGGATATTTTGGTCCCAGTCTGCAGTGGCTATGTGGTTTCCGTGGATGTTATGGGTGACGTACAAAATATTCGAATCAAAGCGACCCTTTCCTTATATTATACTCTTATCGTTGCTTTCAGCCTTTTCTATTTATGCTTGGTTTCCTAGCGTAGCGGCCTATTGTTTTTATGCTTTAGGTTTGTGGGTTGTTATGCTCTTGCTATTTATGCCTTCCTTCAGAGATAGGAATAGGATTATAGCCGTTATTGCCGCGTTGGTGATTTCATTTGTACTTGCCTCGCCCTTAATCCTAAATCAAAAGGCTATACTATTTGACACCTTCAATGTTATGGCAGATAGAGTAAAGTATGGTGGCACAAAGTTAGCCAGTGAACATTTGCAATATTTGATTAATCCAAATTACAGCGGTGAGCCATTTCCTGAATTTAATTTCTTTACGGGTCGGTTGTTAATTTTCATTTTGCTTTTTGGCTTATTCTTTAGAGCAGTTCAGATGTTTCGATCTAAGCATACAAGGATATTGCTCGTCTTTTCAGTAGCCATTGTCATTATAGCATTTGTAATAGGTTGGGGACTAATTGATAGAGATTTGATTCGGCTCATTCCAACCTTTAGCAATAACCCTTGGCATCGTATAACCATTTTGTTATCCTTTGGATTGGCATGCTTGGCAGCAATAATTTTAAATACCTTCGAGATTGATCATCTTAAACGTATGAATCAAGTCGGAATGATGACATTGCTCCTCTTCATTTGTGGAGTGCAATGGTGGGATCTTCGAACTAACTACCATGAGATGAATGGTGTGTGGCAAAAGGAGCTTTTCTACCCCACAACGCCGACGATAGAGTTTATGCAAAAAACCATCAATCCATCTCAAAAGGTGATGGCGGATAATTCCTTTTTCGTTCCTGGCACTCTCCGCTATTATGGCCTTGAAGACTGGTTTAGTCATGGATGGAAATCATCTTTGTTTAGAGAGTATCTTGACAAGCTCGCGAAAGATTCTAATGCCACACCTACCGCTTCTAGCTATACGATTGATGATGTAGCTCCCTTGAATTCGCCTTTTTATGATATTATGAATATAAAATATATCACATCAGGATATACCGAAGATCTAGTTCAACATTATCCCCCGCTTTGGAATGGTGAGTCCGTGCCCGTTAATCTATTGAATGCAAAAAGTGCCTCTGTCAATTTTGATCTTGATCAAGATGTCGAGGTAGTTTCTATTGCTGCTGTGCTAGGCACTTATGAGAGGAGTATTTTATTAGACCAGCCATTTAAGTTGGTGGTCAATAGTGAGCGATGGGATACTACATACCATTTTAGAGATAGTATAGTTAATAATGAGACGCATCATTTTACACTTAGCCAAGCTTTATCACTGAGGGGGGGGGAGAAGTACACACTGTCTATTGTTTATGAGGGTAGGGACAATGTAGCCATCTGGGCCAAAGATAGCCAGACCCCTAAGTTAGCCCTAAACAGACGACTAAAGGTAGAAGCTTTAGGCTGGAAAAAGCTAAATCAAGAGCCCGGTGTCTTACTTTTGTCTAATGAGTCTATTTCTAATGGGGTCTACTGGGTAGATAGTATTCATTTAGTAGATAGTGAATTGGCCTATGATGGGGCGATGATCAGGCGTGTTAATCCGTCAACTTACGAGATAAGTGTACAAGATATTCCCACTAATAGTCAATGGTTGGTAGCACCGCTCAATGAAAGTCCGTTTTGGGTGATGGATGATCCAGATGGCGTTGTTGTGGAGCAATTTAAGTATATGGGCATTTTTCCGGCTTACAAGATTGCTAAAACGGGAAGCTTTTCTATTAAAAATAGAATTCCTTATGTCGGTGTAGCCAACTTAGTTGTTTTCTTTCTTATCCTTGGAATGATCTGGTTATATTCGAAACGAGAATATCTTAATCAGCGATACTTTGCGTCAGAAGTGATATGATTCGTCCAAAAATATTCATACAAATCCCTTGTCTCAACGAAGTCTCGACATTGCCCTCTGTCTTGCTGGATATACCATCTGATCTTGGTGAGATAATAGTCATCGACGATGGTAGCACAGATGGCACGGCGGATATGGCCAGTTCGCTCGGTGTACATCACATATTGCGCAACAGAGTGACACTAGGATTAGGCCAGTGCTTTGCTCTCGGGTTGGAATGCGCTTTGGCGCTCGGCGCTGACATATTAGTCAATACCGATGGAGATAACCAATACCCAAGTCAATATATGGCTGATTTAGTTGAACCAATTATAGAGGGTAGGGCAGATATCGTCATTGGCGATCGAGGCACGGCGAGTATAAAGCATTTTGGCCCGACCAAGCGTCTATTACAATGGTTCGGCACCTGGGTAGTGCGCTCGATTACGGGTGAGAAGGAGATAAAGGATGCGGTCAGTGGTTTTAGAGCGTATAATCGGCGTGCGATGCTGGAGCTCAATGTCACCTCCAGGTTTTCCTACGTGCTAGATACCACGATCCAAGCCTCAGTCAAAGGACTTCGCATCGTCAGTGTGCCGATAAAAACCAACCCACCTACGCGCCCATCTCGACTATTTAGTAGTACCTTCGAGCATGTGAGAAAGTCGACAATGGATATCATTCGCGTATATGCCATGTA
>CAZTSI010000069.1:0-3026 GCA_964616755.1 uncultured Saprospiraceae bacterium
ATTTGTAGAGGATATGCCGTCATTTTCACCTTTTGAGCTGATCGTCTCGGTGGTGACTCGATCAGCCATATCTGTAAAATGCAAGGCGGTCGATAGAATAGCACATTTGACTGGAGCATATTCAAAATTTAGCATCATAGTACCACGCAGCGCGGCTACTGCGCTAACGATAGCGGTAGCCTGCGATGTACCTGAAAGATAGACGATACCACTGCCTAAATCGGGTCCTGGGACAGCCATGCCGAGCGATAAAATATCTACTTGACGGGCACCATAATTTGTAAAGGAGGCAAGTGTAAACGCGCAGTCCATGGCGCCTACAGAGATAATGTTCGCAGAAGGAAATGATGCGGGCAATGCAGTACTGACGAGTTGATCATTGTCCTGTTGCTCATTGCCTGCCGCGGCTACGATTAAAACTCCTTCTGATTCTGCATATTCAAGGGCATTTTTTAGAGGATAAAATATAGAGTCCGCATAGACGTCATTGATGCTAAAGCTCATATTTATCACATCTGCGTGTTCTTTTACAGCATCTAAAACAGCCAGTACCACATTGGACATAAACGCTTGCCCCAATGAATCGTGCGTCTTGCGTATATCAAAGGAAATGTTGCTATTACTCGGATTTTGAGCGTGAGTAATGCTGTGTATAATGCCGGCGATATGGCTACCGTGACCATGATCATCATTAGGTATAGAATCATTATGAACATAATCATAGCCAGTATAAGTCCCTAGATTGTAGTTAAAGCCGCTGGTGCTGTTATCCGATATCGAAGAGATGCCTGTGTCTAAAATAGATATCGTTACATCCTCTTGACCTTGAGCACTGGCATAGTCACTTATGTCAAAGCAGGATGGAGCTGTAGCAAAACTAGTATCTGGAATAACCTGTCGTATATTTAAGGAGCTGCTTCGGATTTTTGTTTTTTTCTTGGATGAAGTAACAATGTCATTGATATCTAATATGACATCGCCACCTGGTATAGTAAAAGGAAAACTTATCACCTGCCATAATGCGATATTGACATCATCATTTTCCCATATTTCGATTGAATTTAGTTCAATAAGGAGATCCATCTTTTCGAGATCTGTCAAAAGGCTATCCACTTCAACAAAATATTGATTGGGGTGATAGACTATTGGTTCGTCGTCATCGCTTTCTTCACTCGATGTCGTATGCTTATCGACATATGCCCAAGAGCCTACGTTCATAGAACCTGCAAACATCGATAGCAGCAAAGTGAATATATGGTAATTCATAACGATAGAAACGATTAAAACAAAAATATCACAAAAAGGAAATTATGTTCTCTATTAGTTATAGAGAGACCTAATATATGGCTATAAGCATTAAAAACCCTGAGTGTGACAGAAGTTGGCAAAAAAAATATTTTATAAAAATTTGAAATTATTTTGTCACAAACCATGGGGTCTACCCTTATATACAAGAAATTAGCGTAAGAAAGGCTATTATAAGCACGAAACATGCATTAATGGAGAGCAAGGAGAGGATGGATCAGAATTTTGGGTTGAGTCAAGCAGCGTTTGATGAAATGGTGCATGGATTGCGGCACAAGGATGAACAACTTTTTGAGCGAATCTTTTTGAAGCATTTTGACGACTGTATGAAATATGTGATTAATAACTATAATGCTTCGCATGAAGATGCCTATGATGCTAGTATGGATGCATTATTGGATTTGCGAACGCGCTTAGTAGAGGGAAGAGTCGTCTATGGTAATCTGAGGTACTTATTAACCAAGATGGCTACCCAATATTATATGCGACAACAAAAGAAAAATTCGACACGAGAGGTAGAAGATGATGATATGATTGAAGAAGTCGAAGTTGATCAAGAAGATCTTGATTTATTAAAAAAAGCATGGGCTAATCTGGGCGATGCCTGTAAAGATCTGCTGGGGTTAAACTTCTACAGTGGAATGAATTTAGCAGACATTGCCAATTTACAGAACAAAGCCCCAGCGGCTATTCGAAAACAAAAAGAGCGTTGTCTCAAAAAATTAACAGACACCTTTGAATCTTTATTGAATTAAATTATACCTACATGTCAAAGTTTACTGAAATGTATACCCAAACAACAGATATTGGAAAAAGAGAACAACTTATGCAACGTGCAATTATAACCCTTAACGACTTAGAGAAACGTCAATATTGGCAGCAAAAGTTGGATAAAGAGTATGGCGTAAAAAGATCTTTAAAAAAGGGTAGAGTTATTCCAATCAATATCTTAAAAATAATGGCAATTGCGGCTTCTTTCTTAGTCCTAATTGTAGCGGCTAATCAATATATATTTAGCCCTGCCTCGCCAACTGCATTAGCTGAGAGCTTCCTACAGTCATCCGATATAGAACATCCTGGTGTATTGAAAGGTGTAGCGCTGTCCGACGAGAGTAACAGACTTATCGCGATTCAAGCATATGACAATAAGGAATTTTCAAAAGCAGCCCAGTACTTTGAGCTACTAACTATCCAGACGATCGAAGATAAATTTTTTGCAGCGGTGTCAAGAATAAATATTGGTCAATATGATCAAGCTATCAGAAGCTTGACAAGCATTAGAACGGATTCAGACGCATATGATCAAGAGGCTACTTGGTTATTAGGTATAGCCTATGTATTAAAGGATCAATCTGAAGATGCTAGGGATATACTATTGACTATCCAGCCCAGCGATTGGCAGTATGAACGTGCTCAGCAGTTGTTAAAAAAATTGAGCAAGTAACATTATCTATCTTTTAATTAAAAAAAGCCCGACATGTCTACATAATGTCAGGCTTTTTTATTTGGCAACTATCCAAAAATAAAGGGTTAGCTCTTCTCAGTCAGTTTGACGAATTCTTGTGCTACAACTTCTGTGATGAATCTCTTTTTGCCTTCAGATTCGTATTCGCGGTGCGATAGTTTTCCTTGGATGGCAACTTCGTCTCCTTTGCTAAGGATACCCGACATGTTGTCGGCGAGATTGCCCCAGGCCACGACGGTGTGCCATTGGGTATCTT
>CAZTSI010000069.1:3126-14871 GCA_964616755.1 uncultured Saprospiraceae bacterium
ATTTTTTTATATCTGCGAGAGGCAGACGGATTGAATAAAAAATGAATTAAATGATAAGCGATGGTGTGTGACGATTACTAATCGTTCTTCTTACTAATTTTCAAGAATTCGTTGACGACGATTTCGGTAATGGATTTCATTTGGCCTTCGGATTCGTAGCGTCGGTGCGATAGTTTGCCTTGGATGGCGACTTCGTCTCCTTTGCTAAGGATGCCGGACATGTTGTCGGCGAGATTGCCCCAGGCCACGACGGTGTGCCATTGGGTATCTTTTACTTTTTCGCCCTTGTTATTTTTATAATAATCATTAGTGGCGATAACTGTTCGAGCGACCTTGTTACCATTGTCAAAGGTTTTGATTTCGATGTCGGCACCTAAGTTTCCGATGAGTTGTACAGAGTTCTTAATAGTGTTCATAAGTGTGATTTTTTTATATCTGCGAGAGGCAGACGGATTGAATAAAAAATGAATTAAATGATTGTCATAATCGACTGTCGGCACAAAGGTGGGGGGTGATAAAAGGAGTATTCGTGTTTTATACGTTTACTTACGTAAGTAGACGTTTATAACCGTTTATAAACGTTTAATATACGGCTATGGCCTTTATTAATAGGCATTTAAGGATATTCTATATTTTATTTTGCAACGCATATTTTTTACCGAGTGGACCTACTTTTTTCGAATATAGGCTTTTCGGATGAGTGTTTTTATAGGATGGCCAGCAAGTCATCCGTCACAAAGAAGCCATTCGCTCGCCCTCGTAAACTTTTGCGTTATTCGCCTTTGGGCCTATGCTATAGTGTACTTAAGAGCGAATTAGAAGTCCTATTGGGGTATTTTGAAGTGCTTGCCAATGATGTGCACATTTGGTGGATTAGCGCGAGAGTCCATTCCTGAATAAATAGCATCTTAATATCTCTTAGGCATGTATTTTTATGAAGCAAGTCAGTTGAAGGATGCCTTTTAGATCCCTAACCGAGTCAAGCTGCATATACCAAATCTCGTGTTATGACTAATGACTCTATACGAGTTTGCGCTTGTCAAGTGTCAAAAATATTCATAAAATGGCCAGACGAAGATTATAGAGATAAGCAGAAATTTTTTCAAGGGGAAAAGCGCAAGAGCACTTGCAATGGTAATGTAACATATCTTAGTAGTCTTAATTGACTTGTGACACGAATATTCTGGCATCCATATTCGTTAAGATCCTAAAGATGCTAAAATGAAACTATTTTAGAAGTTACTAGCCTTGTGTTCGACAAATGCGGCATTTGCTCAAACAAAGAATTTTCTTGACTTTTCTTATTTGGAGACGACAGCTATGGTCGACACTATGGTGACCCCTGATATTATTTATTTGAATATCATGATTAATGAGAAAGATACACGTAATCGAATGTCTGTTGAGGAGCAAGAAGGAAGGATGTTGGCTTGTTTCTATTCACTTGGCATAGATGTAAAAAGGCAATTGTTATTGTCGGATATGGCGAGCAATTTTAAGAGATATTTTCTAAAGAATAAGGATATAATCAAATTTAGGACATACAATCTTAAGCTATTTGATGCACGCACTGCTGGCAATGTATTGTTGCGTTTAGAGGAGATCGGAATATCAAATGTATTTCTTGATAGAACAGAATATTCAAAAATTGAAGAATTGAAGCTAGAGCTTAAGTCTATTGCTGTTGCCAAAGCTAGACGCCAAGCCGAATACCTTGTAAAGCCATTACAACAAAGCATTTTGAGCGCTCTCCATATCGTAGATCGTTACTTTGGCACTAATAGAGATGATATATGGGATTTAAATGAAGTCGTCGTCACAACCTATTCGGGCAGTAGCAAACAAGATAATGAGCCGATAGAAGTGGATTTTAAGCCTATTAGAGTGGTCAGCGAGGTGTCCGTAAAGTTCGCTTTCCAATAGATCGTAAAGGTAACTATTTTCAGGGGGTCAAGGCTTTATGACACGGCGTATATGATTGTTCATATGTGATCATTCTGTATTTATGTATTGACATATGTATATTTGTTTAGGGCTATGCCATCTTTTGTGAGGCCAGAGGATTATCTGGGCATTTGCCTGAGATCGGGCTTATATTCAAACGTATAAAGATAGTTGGATGGAAAGGATAAAAGTATTTTTGGTAGATGATCATCAATTGATAGTGGAGAGTCTGGCACTTTTGTTTCCATTAATGGAAAATATTGAACTTGTTGGTACGTGTACGGATAGTCGTGAAGTGATAACAGAACTGAGTAATAGGTCTATTGATCTAGTGATTACGGATTATAATATGCCGCACTTGGATGGCATCCAATTAACCAAACAATTGAAAGCGCATTTCCCTAAGATTAAAGTCTTGGTCTTGACGGTGAGCGACGATTTTAAGGTCATTGCGGATGCGTTCAGTGTTGGGGCTAGAGGTTATATTATGAAAAAGTCTGGCCGTAAAGACCTTCAAAGAGCCATTGAAACGATTCACAACGGACATCTATATTTTGGTGAGGAGGCGATGTTAGCAATATTTTCAACAAACGATAATAGGAATGATGCGGTTGACTCTCTATTGGCCTCTCTCACAAAACGGGAAATTGAAATCATTCAGCTCATCAGTGCAGAAAACACCACTCAAGAGATCGGCGAAAAATTATTCATTAGTTCTGGCACGGTCGAGACTCATCGGCACAATATTTTGAAAAAGCTTGGCGTAAAATCATCTATTGGAGTGGTCAAATTTGCTTTGCGCACCGGCTTGATCTAATTCTTCGATAAGGGAATGGTAAAATGAGAACTTGTGCCTTGTGCATTTGAAGTAATTCGAATAAGACCTGAAACCGCAGCAATACGAGCGTGAATGTTCTTCAATCCGACACCGGCTATTTGTTTTTCGGGATCATAGCCATGACCATTGTCTGAGATAGTAATGTGTAGCGATTTATCTTTTTTATCAAATAGAATACTCGCTCTTGTAGCCTCTGAATGCGATAGGATATTATTGACCAATTGAAAAATGACATTATATAAAACGTATTTTAGATCCTCAATTTCTGATGTTGCTACATTGTTTCGGTGTAGGGCAAACTGTATTTGAGTGGTTCGATTAAGTTTATGGATCAAGGCTTCTATTACTTCAAATAGTCCCGTATTTTCCAATTCTTCTGGTAATAAATGGTGAGAGATCCGGCGCACATCGCTATAGATCGTGTCGAGAAGTTTAGCTGTGTCGTCGATAGATTTTTTTGTCCGGTCGTTTAAACCATTAGAGACATAGTCCAATTGCCACTTGGCCGCAGCAAGTTTTGTGTTGACGCTATCGTGTAGGTCAGCAGATAAGCGTTTACGCTCTATTTGCTCCCCGAGTAAGTAGGCATTCTGCGCTTCTCTTTTCGTTTTTTCTAATAATTTCAGACTATCTGCAAGCTGTTTATTTCTTCTAATTAGAAAGTATGCCCCGAAGGCAAGCCCTACAGATATCAGAAGTAGGAAATACCAAATAGTTTGCCTTTTATCATTTTCTAATTTAGCGATTTTTATCTCTTGTTCGGCAACATTATATTTTGTGAGGAGTTCTTGATATTTTTTACCTACATCATCAGTTCGCATGGTATTCTCCATCTCAACGTTGTTTTCTAAATGTACTAAAGCGCTATCCATTTGACCTAACTTCTTATAATTGTTGTATAGCAAACTTTCAAGTCGTGCTAAAAATTCGATATTTTTTGAATTCTTCACATATCCCTCGGCTTGGCGCAATAGTTGATTGGCCGCGTGATGATCGCCGTTAGCGGTCAGATAGGTTGATTTATGTCCTAGTAATTCTAAAAAGACATGCCACAAACCTTGAGAAAGAGCTATCTCCTCTGCCTGTGCATAATAGGTCTCGGCCTTTATTTGATCTCCTTTTCGATAATAAATACCTGACAATACAGAATAATTATCAGCCTTGATAGGGGCATAACTAATACTCGGCAAAATTTCATTTACTCGAAGATAATAATACAAAGCGCTGTCCAGATTTATTTCACGCCCAAGGCCGTAATAAAAGCAGTCGCCGTACCAATCTAATATCAAGCTGAGGCTATTTTTTCCTTCGGCCATTTTGGCAATTGGGAGGGCTATATCAAACACTTGACGGCATTCATCATGAAGGTTGGAGTTGCTCAATAAAAAGCCTTTGAGGACGTAAGAATAGGCTCTTTCTTTTAATACTCCCCCAGCCTTATCATACAAAAGTACTGCGTCCGAATAATGTTCTAGGGCTTTTGTAAACTCGCCTCGTGTATCATGATATTTTCCTCTAGCGCGATGATAAAATGCCATAGCACTTGGCCAGGTACTTTTTTTGGTGATCGTGTATAAGGTGTCAAGATATAACAATGCTCTCGGGTCAAGTTGACTTGCGAGACTTTCGATCAGAAAGTTGTAATGCCAGATTACTTGAGTATCTCTCTGTACTGGATCGGATAGGCCTTTTGCTTTTGCCAGGTTATCAAGAATTACATCTGTCTGTCCAAATATGCCGCTTAGAGCCATCAGGGCAAAACCAGTAAATACAAATCGACTACAACTAGTGTGCAAGGGGGAAAGGTTTGTCAGAATAAATGTAAGCTATAAACGATTAAGTGACCTAACTAAGAGACATTTTAAAGTATTAAAACGAGGCATAGAGGTGAATCTTCAAGTTTTCATATAGACAAAAATATAGGTTTCCCTTTAGCTAATTATAGGTATTCATGGATAGGTAGGTCAGGTAGATGGGAGGATATTTGTAAGAGTAAATCGTTCTAGTATACTCGAATGTTAACGGTCTTATTTCTGACAATCAAAGGTCTTAACACTTCTGAAAAAAAACTAAGTTGAATATAGACACAGGGTATCAATTACTTTGAGCACTGATAATGAAACTACATAAAACGATAAACCGTATAAGGATTAGTCCATCGGGGACTGACTCTAACTATTAGAAATGAAATAATATTCAAATTTTATGGATTGAATTGGGTCTTGATAGATATGTAATAGCAGGAATAGCGCTTCTAACAATTTATAATATTAATACAGTGATATGACTTTTATACTGGCCAATAAGCAGCATCATTTATCATCACGAGAGATGCAAATTTTAAACTTGATATCGTATGAATATACCACCGATGAAATCGCTTGTATACTTTTTCTTAGTCCACATACAATAGAATCACATAAGAAAAGCTTGCGCGGCAAAATGTCTGTCAAAAGTATTGCCGGCCTCATACGAAAGGGCTTTGAGTTAGGGCTATTAGAAAAAGGTCAACGACAATTAATTATAACGATTTAATAAGAAAGCAGATGCAAAGATTCACCCTATTTACCCTGGTAAGCGCTATAATGTTTTGTGCCCAAATGATATTTTTTATAGGTTGTAAGACGAAGGTGTCAGATGATAGTCAGCACCCCCTATATCAAACGATCATCGAGCGTAGCGAACATGAATATAATAGGGTAAAGGAGCCAGGGACAGGATTAGTGCCAACGGAGCGATTATTTGAAGCTCAAAAGGTCATCAATAGAAAGTTGTCACAAAAAGATGCCATCCCAAATATCAACTGGGAAGAGCGCGGCCCTCAAAATGTAGCAGGACGGACTCGATCAATTCTGATAGATTCGCGTGATCCGACCGGCAATTTTATCTGGACAGGTGGTGTATCAGGAGGATTATGGAAGAGTACAAATGGCGGTGTTTCTTGGACAGCTGTAAATCATTTCTATAACAATCTTGCTGTCACCTCGGTCGTGCAAGATCCTAATAATAGCAACATTATCTACTTTGGCACTGGTGAAATGTGGGCATATGGCAGTGGACTGAGGGGTGCTGGCATATATAAATCTACAGATGGCGGCATAAGCTTTGCGCAGATCGCTTTTACAGTAAATAATAAGGACTTTGAATTTATCAACCGTCTGGCAATACACAGTTATAACGGCACTACCCATTTGTATGCGGCTACCGGCAGTTCGGATAATACTAGAGGTGGATTGTATATTACACAAAATGGCGGCACCAGTTGGTTAGTGTGGAAGGGAAATAATACAGGGGTGAACAATTTTGCGAGTGACGTACGCATCACAGCGCCTGATCCACAAAATGGCAATAATGCGGCAGTAATTGCAGCTTTTGGGGGCGGTAATACATACTTCCCGACGGAAAGTGATGGTATTTATGTTAGTCTGAATGGCGGCAATAGTTGGTTTAAAGAATGGTCAGCCAACAGCAATGAGGGTCGCATCGAACTTGCTATTGCGCCAAGTGACCCATATATCCGCTACATGCTTTGTGAATCCAAGGATCCTAATATTTTGCCTACGATGTATGGTCGTGCTTTTATAGGAAGTTATCAATATGTGCCTATTTCGCTACCCTTAAACTGGAAGGATTTGAGTTGTACGACTCCAGAGATTGATATGTTTCGTGGTCAAGATTTTTATGACCTCGCAATGGCGGTCAGTCCTATAAATCCATATGTGTTGTTCGTAGGTGGAGTAGATTTATGGGCATACGTACGAAATCCACAAATATTTTCTGATCAATGGACTCAAATAAGCCATTGGGCGGGTCTTTGTAATTTGCAATTTGTACATGCAGACCAACATGCAATACAATTTGCCAATGTTAATACGGTATATGTAGCCAACGATGGGGGTATATTCAAATCAGAAAATGTGACAACTCAACTCACATTTGGCTTTAGAGGTAACGGCTTAAATATAACGCAGTTGTATTCGGCTGACCTACACCCTTCAGCGGGCAATAATGAATATGTTTCGGGTACCCAAGACAATGGTTCACCACTGTTTAGGAGCGCAGGGATGAATAATACAGTAGACGTGTCTGGTGGGGATGGTGGTTTTTCGCATGTCGACCAACTCACTCCCAATATTCAGATTACCTCCAATACAAATCAAAACTACACGGTCACAAACACCGCTTGGGCGAATAATCAGCCTGAAAAGCGCGTAAATACAACGGGTGGACGATTTATCAATCCGACCGATTATGACGATGTCGCTAAAAAATTATACTGTGTCAATGGTGCGGGCAATTTTACCCGTTGGGAGAACCCTGCTACCTTAGGTGAAACGTTAACTACGGTGAGTGTGACTGGATTTCCTATGGCCATTTCTGATCCTAGACCTTGGCATGTCCGTGTTTCGCCCAATGTGGCGAATAGAGTATATTTTGGCTTTGACAATGGAGTGGTGGCGCGCGTAGATGGTGCTAATACGGGTAGCTCAAAAACAGCGCAAGTCATATTCAATCTTAATCTTGGCTCTGGCCGCGCTGTGAGTTGTGTAGAAATAGAGCGAGGAAACGAAAATCACATACTCGTGACTCTTTCTAATTATGGTGTTACTAGTATATATGAAAGCTTCAATGGTAATAGCGCAAGCCCCACATGGCAATCCGTAGAAGGTAATTTGCCTGATATGCCAGTCAGGTGGGCCATGTTCAATCCTAATAACTCAGATCAAGCATTAATAGCGACCGAACTAGGCGTATGGAGCACCACAAACTTAAATGGCAACAGTACTGACTGGGATCCTACTAACGCGGGACTTTCGAATACACGCGTAGACATGCTCAAATATCGAAGTTCAGACAAACAAGTAATTGCTGCGACGCACGGTCGTGGACTATTTACCACCAATGATTTCATGACAGACCCGTGTGATAATGTGGTATCGCTGAATGGCTTGACGCTCGGGGGAAATTATACAGCGCGACAATCGATCAATTCGGTCAACACAATCGTGTCTACGGCCGCTAATTTTTTGGCTCCTGAGGTGATTTTCAATCCATCATTCACAGT
Organism: uncultured Saprospiraceae bacterium; assembly: GCA_964616755.1. GTDB lineage: Bacteria > Bacteroidota > Bacteroidia > Chitinophagales > Saprospiraceae > CAYNFR01. Next base: position 10,974 of record CAZTSI010000069.1, read on the forward strand.
CAATAGCGGGGTACAATTTATGGTGTCAACGACGGGTTGTAATTAAGGTTCGTTAGTGTATCTTATGTCTAAAGGCAGATGATCGTAGGGAGATGAAATAAACACTTAGCATCTACTAGTTCAATTAGTAAGTGTAAGGAAGGGGTATTTTTTTTTAAAACTTCTGAGATGTGTTGAATGATTAAACAGGATTGTAAAATCTATAACTTGACTTGTTCAAATCAAATGATCATTCCATCGCCCATCTCGATAATTCTATCCGTTTTTTTGGCAAATTCTAGATCATGAGTGACAATCAGCATAGACATTTGATACATATGGCTCAATTCCCGCAATACATTAAACACATTTTCAGAATTCTTGCTATCTAAATTACCCGTGGGCTCATCTCCCATGATGATTTTAGGATTATTGATCAAGGCTCGGGCAATCGAAACTCTTTGTTTTTGTCCACCAGATATCTTGGATGCTTTCTTATTGGCTTGATCAGCCACGCCCAATAGTTCTAATTTTTCGAGTGCATTTTTTCGCACAGTAGCTTCATTGTATTTTCCTAGTTTTAGGCCAGGCAACATGACATTTTTTAGAACAGTAAACTCTGGTAGTAAGTAATGAAATTGAAAGACAAATCCAATATTTTCGTTACGCACATTGGCCAATTCATTTCTTGAAAGGTTCGACATTTTTCTACTATCAATAAATAGTTCCCCTTCATAATTAGTGTCCATCGTAGAAAGTATATACAATAAAGTAGATTTACCACAACCAGACTTGCCCATAATCGATACAAATTCTTCATGCTGAAGCTTAATAGAAATATCCTTAAGCACATGAAATTTTACTGGATCTAGGAAGTATTTATTGATATTTATAGTTTCTAATATTGGTCGCATGCTATTTATTATTGACCTCTGATGATTTCTACGGGATCTATTTTTTGCGCTTTTCTAGAGGGAAGGTATCCTGCTAAAAAGGTGGTGACGAGCGCGAAAACAATGCCCCCGATATAAAAATTAGGATCATAGTTAATGGGATATGTTTGCACTGTAGGCAAGGCTTCTGTTACAAAAGGTATTTTATCTATCAAAACCGATACACCATAGCCTACGCCCAAACCTAAGACGCCTCCTATTATTCCAATCATTAGGGCTTGAAATATGAAAATGAACATAACATCACTACCTGTAAATCCTGTAGCTTTTAAGATGGCGATATCATTCATTTTTTCGTAAATAAGCATGTTGAGAATATTATAGATACCGAATCCGGCCACTATGAGCAGAGTAACCGAAACGGCATAGGATATGAGCGTACGTATATCCGAACCTGTGTCAAACTGTGCATTGGCGGTATTGATGTCAAGGGCTTTGACGTCATATATACGCTCGATCAAAGTGGCAACGGGCACAGCATCATTGATATCGTGCAATTTGACATGAATACGACTTATAAAATTCCCCTCAGCCCCTATGATTTGTTGTGCCATTGCTAAACTGACATAACTTTGTACATCATCGACTTCAGCAAGACCACTTTGAAAGATTCCACCTACAGTCAATGAAAAAATGGTTCCGTCAGTGTTCATCACTTGAAGCTTGTCACCGACAGTAAGGGAAAGCTTTTTTGCAATACCCGCGCCAAGCAGGGTATTATTCTTTCTTTTTAATAAGCAGTTTACATCACCTTGAACGATATAATCTTTAAAATTGAAAAGGCGGACTTCTTCATTTACTTCTATCCCATTTAGCACGCCATTTAAATTATTAGAGCCTGCAAGATAAAATACCTTGGCGGTAGCCTGTGGGGTCGCCCCTAACACCTTGTCGTGATTGCGCAATTCAGATAATATTGGCAGTGCATTATGTATACGCGTTAAGCGACTCTTGGGCTTTACAGAATGTACATAATTTATAGCATTGATTTGAGTGAATAATCGATCAACGGGTTGTATATCTGATGCTTCTGTTTTATTGAATAGTTGAATATGAGGAGTTCTATTTAAGACTAGACCATCCAAAAGTTTGTTGAGGCCTGTCATAAAGCTCATCATAATAATGAACATACTTATCCCAAAAGTAACACCAAGAGAAGCAATAGCCGTCTGCTTAATCTTAGAGACTAAATGGGTTTTCGATATGTCAATTAGCAATGTCGACATATCAATTCGTCTCCCTTTTCAATAAAGTCATTGATGTATCAATACCTTCAATGATTTCAACAAACTGTAAATTTTTGAGTCCTACTTTAACCGGAAATATTCCGTCTATTGTGCGAACATTGTTATTTTCTAAAAGATATTCTGATGGTATAACTACTGCGTTGGCTCTTCGGGCTACGATAATATTAGCTTCCCCAGAGAGACCATTGTACAGCTGTGGTATAGGTGGCTCAAAATGACATTCCACTTCAAAAGTTTGTGTAGCATCATCCTTTTTAGGGTTTATCCTTTCTACACGGGCAATAAAAATGGAATCAGCATAAGCATCTAGAGTAATTATGACAGAATCCTTCAGTTTTATTTTAGCAATATCTACTTCATCAATATCTAGGTAAATGATAAAATTTTGGGTAGCCCCTATTTCTGCTAGTCGTTCATTTGGGTTGATAAGATCTCCAGGATTTTTATTCAGTGCATAAACAACACCATCTATTTCAGATAGGATGGTAAAGTCGGCGAGTTTACTCTTTTCTGTCCTTGATTGTACAAGCGCTTTCAAATAATTATTTTCTAAATTTAGTTGCGTTTGTGCTCTTCTTTGTTGTAATATATCCAGTTGATTGCGTGTTTTATCATAGGCCAGTTGAGCTCGGTCTACCTCATTTTTGGTGCCTATATTTTGATTCCAGAGCCTCAAGAGTCGCATAAACTGTGTTGAGTCGAGATTGAGCTGTTTTAAGGTAGATCGGATGTCGGCCTCGATATTTAGTAGAAGGTTATTATCGCCAGAAAAATTGGCTTTGGCCTCGTTTAGATTCATAATAGCACTTGATAATCTATTCTCTACCTCAACTGGAATCGTTATTTGTATTATGGCTTGCCCTTTTTTCACTTGATCGCCTTCTTTGATTAGAATGTTTTTTATAACACCGCTTTGCATCGATTGCGCATAGTAACTAACCATGGGCTTCACTTTTGCAGAGGCGTATACCGTTTCGGTAATATCAGTGATATTTGCCTTTATACTTTCTTCTTTCTTGTTCGAACTGCAGGATATGACGAGAAGTGCGACGAGACCAATAAGTGATTTTTTCATGTAAAAATTGTTGATATGCGCATACTCACTTACGACCTATTTGCCTAGGTGGACATATCAGGTGTGGGTGTTAATATCTCTCTGTTGCAAGGTACAAAAAATGCGACTGCATGTCAATTTGATCGCTAGTCAAATTGATGAACAAAATGAAATCGAGCATCCCCTTACCTGTTGAGATGCAAGCAGGCTCAAGACAGTATATGGGTGTCTATCTATGGTTTGATATCAAGAACAAGTGTAGTATCATGAGGCTTTTATTATTAAATATTTCCGAGTATTGTTGACGAATGCCATGCGCCAGTAAGCTTCATGATATTGATTACGAAAGTCATCAACTATTCTTTTTTGCGCAGATTTCTCAACACGCTTTAGGACGTAAGGCAAGCTCTTTTTTTGGTATAATAGAGAGAAATATAGTTGAACCTTTGAGCGTAAGGCGGCACACTTCTTCTCCTATATCAAAACTTTCCTGCCGCCTAAAAATTATACAACGCTCTACCAATAATTGTCCTGCCTATTCGCGGGAAATTGGGGAGGGCTCTAAACTCATTGTTCATAAGATTTGTCGCGGACGCCTCTAAGGTCAGTCCGTTTTTAAATTGATAACCCACTCCTACATCTACCAAAGAACGTGCATCTATCTT
>CAZTSI010000070.1:0-13887 GCA_964616755.1 uncultured Saprospiraceae bacterium
GTCGAAATGCTGAACGGCAGACCCATAGCTAAAAAAATTAATGGCAAATATTGGATGTATTTTGGTGATACGAATTTGTATCTTGCCAGCTCTGATAATCTTTTGGAATGGAACATCTGCCTAGACGAAGAGAAAAAGGAGATGATAGCTGTCCTCCATCCTCGAAAAGGCTATTTTGACAGTAGGCTCGTTGAGCCTGGGCCTTTTGCTCTTTATACCGATGCCGGCATTGTGTTGATCTATAATGGTAGTAACGCTGCGAACTATAATGACCCAGGCTTACCAAAGTTTACTTACGCGGCAGGCCAAGCTCTATTTAATAAAAACGAACCCTACACCTTGGTCGATAGGGCGGAGGGCTATTTCCTTTATCCAGACAAATACTATGAAAAAGTTGGGGAAGTAAATGAAGTCTGTTTTGTCGAAGGGCTGATATATTTTCGAGAACAATGGTACTTATACTACGGTACAGCCGATTCAAAAATAGCGGTAGCCGTAGCGAAGGGTTTTCAAGCAGAAGCTCAATAATAAAGGGATAGTTGTCCATTGTATTATTTCGTTGATCCAACACTTTTGGTTACCTTCCGTCTAAATTCTCAGTTATGCGATCTTATGACATCATTGTTTGGGGGGCGACGGGCTTTACAGGCCGCTTAGTAGCGGAGTATCTGCTAAAGTGCTATGGCACTGAGGGCGAGTTGACCTGGGCGATTGGTGGGCGCAATGCTAGCAAGCTAGCCGAAACCTTAGCCTATCTCGGTCACCCTGTGCTTCCTACGGTAATCGCCGATAGCGGTGACAAGTCTTCGCTCCTTAAGATGTGTGCACAGACGAGGGTAGTATGTACTACTGTAGGCCCATATGCATTGTATGGTGATCTTTTGGTAGAAGCATGTATCGAGTCAGGAACAGATTATTGTGACCTGACAGGTGAAGTACAATGGATGAAAAGGATCATCGATCAGCATCATGATGCAGCCAAAGCTGCTAATGTGCGAATTGTGCATACGTGTGGATTTGACTCGATCCCGTCGGATATGGGGGTTTATTTTATGCAGAGGGAGTTACGTCGCCTACACGGCCAGTACGCACAGTCTATTAAGTACAGATTGAAGGCAGCGAGCGGAGGCATGAGCGGAGGCACCTATGAGAGCTTGGGCAATGTGTTAGTAGAGGCGGAATCTGACCCAGCGATTTATAAGATCTTATTTGATCCTTATAGTCTTAACCCACCTGATGGCGTGAGGGGGCTTGACAAGCCAGATTTGCGCTCCGTAATCTATGAAGAAGAAACGCGCTCTTGGCTTACTCCGTTTATCATGGCAGTGATTAACACAAAGGTCGTGAGGAGGAGTCACGCTTTGAGGGGCTATCCTTATGGCAAGGATTTTCGTTATGATGAGGCCGTCATGACAGGAGGTGGCATAGGGGGTAGGCTGAAGGCGCTCGCTGCATTAGTGGCTACTGGCGCTCTGATGGGTGCCAAGCCAGATTCTATGGTAAAGAAAATAACCAATAGGCTACTACCTAAAGCAGGAGAAGGGCCTGACAAAGCGGCGCGGGAGAAAGGTTTCTATAATATTCAACTTTTTGCACAATTGCCTGATGGATCGCGCCATTGGGCCAAAATTACTGGAGACAAAGATCCTGGCTATGGCTCTACCTCAAAAATGCTCGGCGAGTCGGCCGTCTGCCTTGCCCTCGACAAGAATGTGACTCCTCAGGTTGCTGGAATATTAACACCTTCGGTGGCCATGGGCGATGTACTGTTAGAGCGACTTATGACAAATGCAGGTTTGACTTTTAAACTATTATAATCTTTACAAAAACGGAGGAAAAAAACACTTCATAAGATGGAGATAGCAACAAAGACTGTAGATCAGTATATTGAGAACTTTTCAACTGAGACCCAAGAGAGACTAGTCGAGATAAGAAAAGTAATCAAAGAGGTAGCCCCTGAAGCGATCGAGAGTTTCGCTTATGGTCTAGCCGCCTATAAAATCTATGGCAAACCACTCGTTTATTTCGGTGGCTTCGCTCATCATATTGGCTTTTACGCTACTCCAACAGGCCATGCGGCTTTTGCGCAAGAATTAGCACATTTCAAACAAGGCAAAGGTTCTGTACAATTTCCACATACCGACGACTTGCCGCTAGCACTTATAGCCAGAATAGTCCGCTATAGAGTGGAAGAAAACAGCGCAAAAATCACCCCACGATCAAAAAAAAATTAAATGGGTTCATCCGAATATTGCATTCTTTTCTGAACGCAAAAAATATCATTTGTGCTAAGCGTTTATATTTATTTAAAACGTCGTTGTTTCTCAGGCTTTTAGCTACTGTTAAATTTATTCGTCTTGCCTCTTTTTAAATAAATCTAATTCACTTCAGTATAAGAGGCATTTTTTGGAAAGACCCAAATGTCAGCCACCTAATTCTCTCGTTGGTTCTAGAAAAAGGAGCAAGTAATTCATGGCCGCAAAGGATCTATTGCCAAGTGGTGTCCCAAATATTCCCTTTTCCTAAGCAAAGGCTATGAGAGGTTGCTTACCTTTAGCTTTTTAATGTAGATAGATGAAAAAGCTTTGGGAGAAAGGTATTGCAATCGATGAGCATATAGAGCGATTTACCATCGGTAATGATCGCCAAATGGATCTTTATTTAGCCCCCTATGATGTCATCGGATCGAAGGCTCATGCGGATATGCTCGCCTCCATCGGATTATTAACTCCCCAAGAAAATGAACAGTTGCAAGCTGCCCTAACCACAATCGCCAAACAGATAGAGCAGGGTCAGTTTCAGATAGAGCCCGGCGTAGAAGATGTGCATTCGCAAGTAGAGCTCTTGCTAACAAGAATGCTAGGGGATGTAGGCAAAAAGATTCACCTAGGCCGATCACGTAATGATCAAGTATTAGTGGATTTGCGATTGTATTTTAGAGCCGAGTTGAAGCACTTGTCTGATGCAATCCTCGACACCGCAGAAATTTTGTTAGATACTGCTGAAAAGCACAAAGAGGTATTGATGCCGGGATATACCCATACGCAAATTGGTATGGTGTCGTCATTTGGTCTGTGGTTTAGTGCATTTGGCGAAGCCTTCATTGATGATGCGTCATATATGCAGCACATTGCTAAGCAAATCAGTCAAAACCCTTTAGGGACGGCCGCAGGCTATGGTTCCTCTATTCCTTTGGATAGGGCGATGACGACTGAGGCGCTAGGTTTTGACGCCATAGGTGTCAATCCTATTAATGCCCAGCTGCAACGCGGAAAAACCGAAATGCTGGTAGCGCATGGACTCGCATCCGCCGCCCTAAGCCTTAACAAACTAGCTACCGATGTGTGCTTTTTCTGTAGCGAAAATTATCGCTTTATCCGTCTGCCTGATCGATTTACGACCGGGTCTTCAATTATGCCACACAAAAAAAACCCAGATGTATTCGAGTTGATTCGCGCACATACGCATCAACTTATGGATCTGAGTGGATTGATCAGCCGGAGTGTGAGCAATCTGATCAGCGGCTATCATAGAGATTTTCAACTGCTCAAATCGCAGCTCATACCTGCCATAGAATTGTGCAAAGAACTGCTCACTTTAGTGTGCGAGTGCGTGCCAGAAATAGAGGTCATTCCGCCAGATATGGGGCATGAAAAGTATCAATATTTGTTTTCCGTCGAATTAGTCAATCAGTATGTTTTAGCTGGAATGCCCTTCAGAGATGCATATCAAAAAGTGGGTAAACTAATTGAAGAAGGGCATTATCAACCGCCAAAAGACCTTGATCACACTCATATCGGCAGCATTGGCAACTTAGGAATTGATATCTTGCGTTCTAGAATAAAACATTTGCGTATCACATGAGTATAACATTAAAAAGAGTTGACGATCAATTTAGGCTAGAGGCTACTAACACACGAGGGGATGTTATGTACACGAATGCCAGTCCGGACTTGGGAGCCGAAGGCGATGGCTGGCGGCCTATGGAGGCCTTACTTGTTAGTCTGGCAGGCTGTAGTGCAATAGACATTATTAATGTCCTGAAGAAACAGCGCCAACAAATCGATACTTTTGAGGTCAAGATTAGCGGAATCAAAAGGCAAGGCACGCCTTCCCCTTACGAAAGCATTGAGATAATCTATATAATCGGTGGCAAGGTCAAGGAAGACAAAATGATCAAGGCGATCGAATTAACCAAAGGAAAATATTGTTCGGTTTATTTTTCTTTGCATCCAGACATAGACGTGGCCTACAAATATATTCTTCTTTAAGCACTTAATATAGTAAGGAGCTTTAGGCCAAGGTGGATTGCGAAATACAGAAAATACAAATTGACAATGACGATCAAGTACTACGAACTATGGGTCACAAGATCACAATGATAGGTCTCAGTACTCATCATAAAAGAAAGACACATGCAACAAGATGAAACGAAGGCCATTCGCCAACAGCTCGAGCGCACGTCTTATCGCGAGCATAGTGTACCTCTATTTTTAACCTCTAGTTTTACTTATCATTCAGCAGAGCATGCTGAGGCTATGTTTGCTGGGGAGGAGGAAGGAGACATTTATTCGCGATTTACGAACCCCAATACGTCTGAGTTAATTCATAAAATTTGCTCCCTTGAAGGGGCAGAAGACGGGGTCACAACGGCCTCTGGAATGGCTGCCATATTTACTACTTTGGCCGCATTGCTCAAGTCGGGTGATCACCTAGTAGCAGGTAACAGTCTTTTTGGTAACAGCCTTTATATCATTAAGGAGATATTGCCTAAGTGGGGCATATCCTATACTTTGGTGGATGTCACGAATGTAGAAGAAATTGAAGCGAGCCTGAGGCCTAATACGAAAATGTTGCTCGTAGAAAGCCCAACAAACCCAGGACTTGACTTGGTAGATATACCAAGAGTAGCCAGCATTTGTCAAGAGAGAAAGATCTTTTTTGTTGTGGACAATTGTTTCGCAACGCCCATTCTTCAAAAGCCTTTGGCCATGGGTGCTGACTTGTCGATTCATTCGGCGACCAAATGGATCGACGGACAAGGCCGCGTGTTAGGGGGTATAGTCGTGGGGAAGAAGGACTTGGTGCATCCGATCTTCGAGTTTCTGCGACGTACGGGTGCTTGTCTGTCACCCTTTAATGCATGGGTTTTGAGTAAAAGTTTAGAAACCTTGGCATTGCGAATGGAGCGGCACTGTCAAAATGCATGGGCATTAGCGGCACATCTAGAATCACAGCCCAAAGTAGCGATTGTCAAATATCCTTTTCTGCCGTCTCATCCGCAATACGAGCTAGCTAAGCGACTTCTCAAGATGGGTGGGGGCATCGTGAGTATTGATTTGGTCGGTGGCAAAGAAGATGCTTTTGCCTTCATGAATCGATTAAAAATATTGAGCTTGACCGCTAATTTGGGGGACTCGAGAACAATAATCACCCATCCTGCCACCACGACCCATAGCAAACTGAATGCTCATGATCGAGACCTCGGCGGCATTACAGATAGTACTATGCGCATATCTGTTGGTCTTGAGTCTGTTGATGATATCATTGAGGACATTCATCAAGCCCTACAATAGAGAGTTTGACATGCGAATATCCACTTACCACATGTATGAACCATTTCACCTTGAGCAAGAAGGTGTTTTGCCACATGTAGAAGTTCGTTATACTACCTATGGACAGCTCAATGAAAACCGTACAAATGCACTGCTCGTCTGTCATGCACTCACAGCTAATGCAGAAGCGCATGTTTGGTGGTCAGGCCTTTTTGGAGAAGGTAAGGTGTTAGATCCTACTCGCTATTTCATTATTTGCCCAAACAATCTCGGCTCGCCTTATGGCACCACGTCAGCCAAGTCAATTAATCCAGATACAGGACGGCGGTACGGTCTTTCTTTTCCACCCTATACGATAAGAGATAAAGCCAACTTGCATATAGCACTTCTTAACCAGCTTGAGATTAAAGGCCTCGCCTGTATCATCGGAGGATCCTGTGGTGGAAACATTTGCCAAGAAGTAGCCTTCATGAGCACGATTCCCATAGAGAAAATGATTTTGCTGTGCTGTTCTGCTCAAGAAACACCTTGGGTCATCGGTATCCATGAGGCACAAAGAGTAGCGATGGAGATTGACCCAACACTACATGATATGAGCGAAGAAGCGGGTCGAAAGGGCATGTACGCCTCTCGGGCATTTGCCTTGTCCTTTTATCGCAGTCACCCCTCCATCAAATTAAGGCAATCCGAGGATCACGTCAACATTTTGACAGGATTCAAAGCCTCATCATATATACGATATCAAGGGCAAAAATTTGTGGAGCGCTATGATCCGCATTGTTATTATACCCAATTATTATGTTTGGATACCCACCATATGGGGCGTGGTCGTTCGTCTGCTGAGCAAGCCTTGTCAAAAATATTAACCCCAACCCTATGTATAGGATTTGATACGGATCTATTAATACCTGTGGGGGAACAGCAGTTTTTAGCGCGACATCTTCCTTTTGGTGAATTTGCAGAGGTCAAGACTCTTTTTGGCCATGATGCCTTCCTTATCGAAACAGATATCTTGAACCCTCTTATCTTGGAATTTATATAGTGATGAAGACTATCGGTTTAAGTTTATGTTCAAGGTAGACGACATAGAAATCTAATAATTCCGAATACCTAAAATTCACATTCCATTTACTATACAGCGCCTTTGATTAGGCTAAAAAGTGTCCTTTGGGCAGAATATCCTTTGTCACACCTTGCTCTTTTCGCAAATTATCTTCCAACGGTCCAGACACCAATAGCGTAATTTTACCTTTACAATCTCAACTATGAAGGCAATTGTCTGTCGTGAACTTGGTACACCTGAGAAACTATCTTTTGAAGATATTTCAGAACCAACACCAGGGAAAAAGGAATTATTAATAGAAGTGAAGGCTTGTAGCGTAAATTTCCCCGATACCCTAATCATTCAAGGGCTATATCAATTCAAGCCACCGATGCCTTTTACTCCAGGTAGTGATGTGGCGGGTGTAGTGGTAGGAGTTGGCGAGGGAGTTACCAACTACAAGCTTGGAGATCGTATTTTTGGTACAGTTATGGTCGGCGGGTTTGCGCAAAAGGCCATTATTAGTACCACTATGTCTGCGCATATCCCTGCGCAAATGAGTTACGCGATCGCTGCATCCTTTATGATGGCCTACGGTACATCGTATCATGCTTTAATCCAACGAGGTCGAATCCAAAAAGGCGAAACCGTATTAGTGTTAGGGGCCGCTGGCGGTGTCGGTTTGGCTGCAGTCGAAATAGCAAAAGCAAGAGGTGCTATCGTAATAGCAGCTGCGTCGACGGACGAAAAATTAGCACTTTGCGCCGAAAAAGGGGCAGATCATTTAATCAATTATAGAACGCAAGATCTAAGAGAACAACTCAAGGCTATTACAGGTGGGCGTGGTGTAGATATCTGCTATGATCCTGTGGGCGGCGATTTGACAGAGCAAGCATTGCGATCTATGGCTTGGGGAGGTCGATTATTAATTGTAGGCTTCCCATCTGGAATTGCCAAAATCCCTATGAATCTCCCTTTACTCAAAGGCTGTGAAATAGTTGGCGTATTCTGGGGCAACCATGTCGCTAAAGAACCTGATATACATCTGCAAAACATTCATGATCTATTACAGCTCTTAGCCGCTGGAAAAATTAAGCCGCATATCGACAAAGAGTATCCTTTGTCTGAAGCGCCCCAAGCTATTAGAGATATGATGGAGCGAGGGGTCAAGGGAAAAATTGTTATCATTCCGTGAATAGTGCCATGTTGAAAAATGACTAGAATAGAGACCTACATTGTTGATTCATTTACCGATCAACCATTTCACGTGAATCCGGCAGGGGTTTGTATTCCACAAAGTGAATTATGTGTAGAAAAAATGCAAGCTATCGCAAACGAATGGCCATTTTCGGAAACTTCATTTATAAACAATTCGACAGGTCAAAATAAATATTCGAAACTTTTTTTTCTCACAACAACGCAGATTCCATTAAGTGAACACGCTACATTAGCTTCGTCAAAAGTAATGTTTGAAAAATGCAATACATTATTGAATATTGTTTCTGTAAATACCCAAGGAATAGATTTGACTATTGCGGAAAGTGTTGAAGACGTAGAAATGCAGGTTGTATTTATTAATTTGATACTTCGAAATGCGTTTGATGAATTACTAGATTACTTTGAGACTAATAATGTATATAATTCCAAGGATAACAAAGTGACTTTAGGGATACTTGTAGATGTTAAAGTCAGCACCACATTATACAATAAGGTGACGACTTTCGAAAATTTCAATGAAGCACATGTTTCTATAAGTGGATTTTTAGACTCAGCCATATCAAAGAATTCAAACTACGACGTTGAAATAAAAATTTTATGGCCCTTGGGTGGAACTAATCAAAACTCTACTATAAACGGCTCTCATACTTTTCTTATTAAATATGTGGACTTAAATTGAATAGAAAATTAACTCATTTCAAAGTTCGAAAAGGAACGAAATTGTGGGGGTGAAATAGATTGGCAGAGAAAGCTGGAATATCAAAATCATAACTCAAAAAACCTTAAGAGGAAAATGAAATAAATACAAATTGGTACTAAAAATGTATAAGAATATAAGTGTTTTAGGATTTATTGCATGTACCAATCTTTATGTGTGCCTAAAGGCTTTTCGCTATGAGAAAGCAGGCATCTATTATGCTGATCATCAACAGAAACAACAGAAATCCCAATTGTAGAAAGTATATAATAACAAAACACTATGCAAAAAAGTATCATGACTGAGGAGCTTCACATGTTTGAAGAAGCCTTCAGTGATTTTATCAAAAAGGAAATAAAGCCTTTTCACGATCAATGGGAAAAGGAGAGTATTGTACCCCGCGATCTTTGGCTCAAAGCTGGTGAGCAGGGCTTTTTGTGTATGGATTTTCCTGAAGAATATGGGGGTATGGGTATCAAGGACTTCCGCTTCAATTCAGTGATCAATGAGCAATTAGGTCGAGAATCCCTTTCGGGGCCTGGATTTAGTTTGCAAAATGACATAATGGCGCCCTATTTTCTCAGCTACTTCACTCCCGCCCACAAAGAAAAATACATGTCTAAGATTGCGAGCGGCGAGATCATCACCGCCATTGCCATGACCGAGCCAGGGACAGGTAGCGATCTAGCGGGAGTGCGCACTACCGCCATAAAGGATGGCGATCACTTTATCCTCAATGGGGCGAAGACCTTTATCACCAATGGTATCCACAGTGACCTTGTGGTGGTCGTCGCTAAAACACAGCCAGATGAAAAGCACAAAGGCATCTCGCTTTTCTTAGTAGAACGAGGAATGGCGGGATTTGAAAGGGGCAAGAATTTAGACAAAATAGGGCTCAAAGCTCAAGATACTGCCGAGCTATTTTTTCACGATGTAAAAGTGCCCGCACAGAATATGCTCGGACAAGAAGGCATGGGCTTTTATTATCTGATGCACAATCTTCCTCAAGAGCGATTATCCATTGCTGTAGGTTGTGTGGCCTCATGTGAAGGTGTGTTTGACATTACATTGCAATATTGCCAAGATCGAAAGGCATTTGGGAGATCCATCGGATCATTTCAAAACTCTAGATTTAAGCTCGCAGAGATGAAAACAGAAATCAGTATTGCCCGCACCTTTGTGGATCAATGTATACTCGAATTAAACGCGGATAAATTGACAGCCGAAAAAGCCGCAATGGCCAAATATTGGACATCCGAACTACAAGGACGCGTCGTAGATCAGTGTCTACAACTACATGGCGGCTACGGATATATGACAGAATATGCTGTTTCTAAGTTTTATAATGACGCTAGAGTATCGCGCATATATGGTGGTACGAATGAAATCATGAAGGAAATCATTGGCCGATCTCTTGACGTTTAGTCCTTAAATAGATCCGAACATGTATAGTAACACTCTACTTCAAGATAAAGTGGCTCTTATCACAGGGGGGAGAAGTGGTATTGGCTTTGGCATTGCCAAGTTATTCTTGTCTCTGGGAGCCAAGGTTATTATTTCTTCTCGCAAAGATGCTCCTCTACAATTAGCTAAAGAGCAACTCTCATTGATAGGTTATTGCTCGGCTAAAGCTTGTGATATTCGCAAGACAGAAGAAATTCAAGCATTAGCTGATTTTATTACCGAGACGCACGGAAGGCTAGATATTCTCATAAATAATGCGGGCGGGCAATTTCCAGCGCCGGCAGAGTTAATCAGCGAAAACGGGTGGAACTCGGTCATTGCAAACAATTTGAATGGCACTTTTTTTATGTCGCAGACGATGGCTCGGCAGTTTTTCATACCCCAATCATCGGGTGTTATGGTCAATATCATCGCCAATATGTACCGAGGCTTCCCAGGCATGGCGCATACAGGTGCCGCCCGAGCAGGTGTTGAAAACTTAACCAAGACCCTAGCACAAGAATGGGCGGAATATAATATTCGCATAAACGCTATTGCCCCAGGTACAATCGATTCTACGGGGCTAGACAATTATCCGCCCGTGGTTAAGGATTTTCTCGGCAGTGTCGTTGAAAACAATTTAATGAAACGCCTAGGCACCGTAGAAGATGTCTCCAACGCGGTAGTGTTTATGGCTTCGCCCTTGTCATCCTACATCAGCGGCACCACCCTTTATGTTGATGGAATGGAGCATCTAAGTGCTGATAGAATGGGTCTTTACAAAACACTTAAAAAACTTCTTTAATTATCGCTCATGAGCCATACGTATTTTACCGAGGAACACGAATTATTTAGGACTAGCCTTCGCGATTTCATTCAACAAGAAGTCACTCCGCATATCGATCAATGGGAAGAGGAAGGTCGCGTACCACGATATGTTTGGGAGAAAATGGGCGATATGGGCTTTTTAGGGTTAGCGTATCCAACGCAATATGGCGGACAAGAACTAGATTTCTTTTTTGACGTCGTGTTTAATGAAGAGATGGGTCGTATCAATTCGGGAGGTTTTATCATCACTCAGCAAGTTGTGCAATACATGTCTTCTCCTTATATTTTAAAATTTGGCTCTGACCGCTTAAAGGAAAAATATCTACCAGGTATTATATCGGGTCGACTTATTAGCAGTATAGGAATAACTGAACCCGGGGCAGGATCAGATGTAGCCAATATTCAGACTAAAGCCATTAAGCAAGGCGATCACTACGTGGTCAATGGAGCAAAAACATTTATCACCAATGGAGTCTATGGCGACTTTGTTGTCACAGTTGTCAAGACCAAGCCAGAGGCAGGATTATACGGAATTAGTTTGTTAGTGATTGACACTAAAACACCTGGAGTCTCTGCGCGAAAACTGAAAAAGCTAGGTTGGCATGCCTCAGATACAGCTGAATTTAGCTTTGATAACGTGCATGTGCCCATTGAAAATTTAATCGGCGAGGAAGGCAATGGCTTTTTCTACCTCATGAATGGATTACAACTAGAACGCATTTGTGCCCTTCCTACGGGCGTCGTAGCCATGGAGACGGCTTTAGCCAAATCACTACAATACATGTCCGAACGACAAGCCTTCGGTCGCAGCATTGACAAATTCCAGGTACTTAGACATCGCATCGCACTGATGTACGCCGAAGTATCCGCAATGAAAGCGTTCGTCTATCATTGCTGCACCATCTATAGCCGTCAGATCTATGATGTCAAACTCTGTAGCATGGCTAAGATGCTTTGCTCAGAACTCCACCAAAAGCAAGCAAGTGAATGCCTACAATTTTTCGGCGGCTATGGCTTCATGGAGGAATATCCTATGGCGCGAATGTATCGTGATGTTCGGGTGAATACAATTGGTGGAGGCTCTTCAGAAATTATGCGTGAAATAATAGCAAAAATGATCGTCGAGGACAAGAATTATGAGAAAGCGTCCGCAACAGGAACACTCAGTGGCGGAGAAGACAATGTGAGCTATTTTAATGAAGAGCACCAACTCTTTCGCAGATCGCTCAAAGATTTTTTGGCCAAGGAAGTAACACCTTATGTGGATCAATGGGAAAAGGATGGCCAAATACCACGATCTATTTATCAGAAATTTGGGGAAATGGGATATCTAGGCTTAGCTATAGAAGAAACATATGGAGGCAGCCAGCTAGATATTTGGTATTCCGTTATCCTATTTGAGGAACTGGCGCGGGTCAACTCTGGTGGATTCGCGGCAGCAATCGGCGCACACGCTTATTTGGCAATGACACATATTCATGCAGAGGGAAATCATGACCAAAAAACCAACTACCTCATTCCAGGTGTCCTAGGTCAGTTAATAGGCTGTATGGCTGTGACTGAGCCCAACGGAGGTTCAGACGTGAAAGCACTACAAAGCACCGCTGTAAAAGATGGGGATCATTATATCGTCAATGGGGCAAAGACCTTCATCACGAATGGCGTCTTGAGCGATTATATCGTTGCGGCGGTCAAAACAGACATGTCTGCGGGTCTGAACGGACTCAGTATGGTGATCATCGATCGAAATGCAGCGGGAGTCAGCGCTACAAACTTGAACAAACTTGGCTGGCATGCCTCAGATACGGGTGAGATTGCTTTTAGTAATGTGCGTATACCTGCTAATCAATTGCTTGGAGAAGAAAATCAAGGGTTCTATTATATCATGAAACATTTTGTCACCGAGCGATTATCGATGGCAGTTGGAGCTGTGGCATCAGCGCAGTACGCGCTAGAGTTGACCCTCAAGTACATTCGTGAGCGCGAAGCATTTGGCAAACCTTTAAATAGGTTTCAGGTCTTGCGTCATAAAATCGCTGAACTGGCAGCTGAAATTGAAATGAATCGTCAGTTTGTCTATAGTCTGTATCATAGACATGAACAAGATGAATATTTAGTCAAAGAAGCCTCAATGGCCAAGCTCACGGCTACAAAGCTTTTGGACAAAGTCACTTTCGAGTGTCTGCAAATGTATGGTGGATATGGCTTTATGGAGGATTATCCATTGGCACGCATGTGGCGTGATGCACGCCTAGGTCAAATAGGCGGGGGCACCTCTGAAATACTGTGCGAGATTATTGCTAAAATGATCATAGATCATAAGCAGTACGAGGAGGTGAAAGTTAATGAAGGCATTGCAATGGGGTGAGTTGATGGGTAGGAGCAATATATGTACAACAGGAAGGTAAAATAATTTTCCCATTAGGTGTAGTAAAAGGTTTAGATTCAAGTCATAAAGGCAACTTTTAAGGATATAAAATACCATTAGTATTTTTCAAAGGAAAGGTGTAAGCTCACCAAATATGCAACGGCTACGATGTTAAACTATATAAAGCTGATTTTGAATATGGCTATTCTGGATTGCGGGGACTGACCAAATGAAATAATCTTTTTTCATTTCTTTGATATTTAATGCACTTGCTAATAATATTATAATTTCATGGCGTCGATCAAGATTAGGATTAAGTTCTCAGATCTGTCAACTTTTTTTGGAATAGAACCATTGCTTTAGCACCATCCGCCCATCAGAGCCAAGCCTGATGGCGCACCTTTATCGGCCAAAGACAACTTTAAGCTCGATTCCAACTCATTTGCCTTGCTGTACGGTATGTCAATATCTAAAATCTCTTACCTAAAAGACAGTCAGCTATTGAATCTTAGCTCTTTTTATCCTATATTTACTTTTGGTGGCTGACAATTAATAGACCTTTGTCGAGGCAACAAAGAGAAGCGCAATATTAGACTGATGCCATAAAAGCTGTTCGAAGGATTAGCCTAAATATTTAATATCCTATACTTGTAAATGAAAAATGAATGAGGTGTTAAAATAGATACCTGAATTCAAGCGGCAAATGCAACTTTAGTTAATAAATTAAATTCTTCTT
>CAZTSI010000071.1:0-13738 GCA_964616755.1 uncultured Saprospiraceae bacterium
GAACCTTAACTTGTACAGTAACGAGTATTAACTTAACAGCGACGACGAATGGACAAGTAGTAAGATGGATTGGTCCTAATGGATTTAGCTCAAATAGTGCAAGTCCAACTGTTAGTATCGCTGGGACATATAGTGTATTAGTGAGAGACGAAAAAGGCTGCGAAGCATCAGCAAATGTTATTGTAGTAGAGAACAAAGATGTTCCTGAGGTAACAGCTATTGGCGGAGCGATTTCTTGTGCTAATAGCAGCGTTGCATTAAATGTGACAACAACAGCTACAGTACTTGGATGGACTGGCCCTAACAACTTTGCCAGCTCTATGGCTAATCCATTAGTTACGGCAGCAGGTCAATATACAGTGACTGTGCGAGGCAACAATGGTTGTACAAATACAGCAATAGCAACTGTGACTACTGCACCAAATACCTTAGTGTTGACCATGTCCAGCACACCAGCTATTTGTGAAGTTGCCAACGGAACAGCTTCAGTAGCAGTTAGTGGTGGATCGCCTAGCTACACCTACGAGTGGAGCAATGGCGGAAGTAATCCAACGATCAATAATCTAATAGCTGGAACATACACAGTTAAAGTAACTGATGCCGCAGGTTGTAGTGAGTCGGCTCAAGTAGTGGTTGGAAGTTCGAATACAAGTCTAATATTGACGTTTGAAAATGTCACGCCGGCTTCTTGTGCATTCGGGAATATTGGTACAGCTATGGTGGTAGCCACAGGTGGTCGTGCACCTTATACTTTCCAATGGAATGACAGATTAGCACAAAAAACAGCTCTTGCCAAAGATTTAGCTGTAGGCACCTACCTCGTAATCGTCAGAGACGCTAACGGATGCATGGCCACAGGTACTGTTAACATTGGCGAAGACTCTGATTGTAAGGCAAAGATCGGTGACCGTATTTGGGAAGATGGTAATCGCGACGGTATCCAAGGTGTGGGACAAAGTGAATCTGGCATAGGTGGTGTAACCGTTAAACTACTCAATAAGGATGGCGGTGTAATGCGCATTACACAATCTGACGCTAATGGTAAGTATATGTTTGAGGGATTAAAGCCTGGCGAATATCTCGTTGAGTTTGAAGCACCTCAAGGATACTCGGCGACATTGCCTAATCGAGGAAGCAATGACGAGCTTGATAGTGACATTAATATGGTTTCACTTCGGTCACCGTTGATTAACCTAGAATTTAGCGAGTGCGACACGACCATTGATGCAGGATTCTACAGAACAGTAGCCTTAGGGGATTTAGTTTGGTTGGATGTTGATTGCGATGGACTTAAAGACAGTAACGAAGAAGGTGTTGGTGGCGTAAGAGTCGAATTACATGGCAAGGATGGCATGCTAGCCTCCACGGTTACTAACAATGATGGTACATATAGCTTTACTAACTTACCTCCAGGAGAGTATGCAATTAAAGTGGTAGCGCCTGATGGATTTAGTTTTACTGAGCAAAATATAGGCACGGATGATAATATTGACAGTGATGTCAATGAGGACGGTAAATCTGACTACGTAACATTAACTAGCGGCATGGCTATAGCTACATTAGACGCAGGTCTGAAAGGATTTGTCGATGTGGAATTGACCAAGTCTATAGACAAGGGCGTAGTATTACCTGGAGACAGAGTGATATTTACACTTGAGTTGACTAATAAAGGAAATATGCCAGCTACAGGTGTTCAAGTAACGGATTATATACCTAACGGATATACCAATATCAATGCAATAAGTGATAATGGAGAAAGCCTGGATACGACTGTAGTATGGTCTAATCTTCAAATCAATGTAGGTCAAATTATAACTTTGATGTTCGCCGCTGAGATTAGTCAATTTGATCCGTCAACCATTAACTTGAAAAATATCGCTCAAGTGACGAAGACAACTCAAAGAGATATCGACTCAACACCTAACAATGACGATGGCGACCAGTCTGAAGATGATGAAGACAGTGTGATGCCAAGACTGTCTGTATGTGATGTAACCTTAAGCGTTGTCAAGGTGAACGCTATTTGCGAGGCTAAGAATGGTTCAATCCAAATTACAGCTGCAGGCGGTTCAGGTAACTATGTATATGAATGGTCAAATGGAGCGACTACTTCTTCATTGGAAGGGTTGTCAGCTGGAACATACACGGTAATTGTTACTGATACAGAAGGTTGTGAAGTATCCTTGGATGTTAAGATCGATGTAATCTCAAGTGTTTTGACCATCCAAAATGATATTAAAAACCTAACTTGTGATGGTACATTAGGCTCTGTTAAGACTACCATAAACGGAGGCACCGCACCATATACCTACAGATGGTCAAATGGTACAACAACACCAAATTTAACCAATCTTCAAGCTGGTAATTACCTGTTAGAAGTGACAGATGCTAATGGTTGTAAAGGTAACACTCAGGTGGTTGTTAGGCCAGCCGAGGGCTGTGAAAGTATTATTGACTTAGAGCTTATTAAGCGTGTCAACGAAAATACTCCAATGCCCGGTGATACTGTTGCATTCCAGTTGACATTGTTTAACAATAGCTCGGTGACGGCTACCGGTGTTCAGTTGAAAGATTATGTCCCTAATGGTTTTGTAGTAATTGCTTCTACAATTGCAGATGGAGGTACGATCGGAATTGATAATGTCATAACCTGGAGCAATAAAATGCTTCCTGGACTATCAATATTCAGAACTACCTTCCAAGCAGTTGTTCAAGAAGTGACTCCTAATAGAGATTACAAGAATATTGCTCAAGTGACGGCAGCTGACCAAAAGGATATTGACTCTACGCCTGATAACGATGACGGCGATCAAAGTGAAGATGACGAAAGTGCAGCTACGGCCGCGCCAATGTCAGCAGATATTGCCATCTTCAAATTTGTTAGCGATCCAAATCCTCAAGTAAGAGACGTGATCACTTATACAATATTAGTCGTCAATCAAGGTAGCACGAATGCTACACGAGTAGAAGTTACTGATTACTTGCCAATAGAGTATTGTAGTTCATTCGACAATATTTCTAATAATGGTATCAATCTAGCAGATAGAATTGTCTGGGGAGATCTTAATCTTGCCCCCGGAGATACTATAACCCTTTCGTTTAATGCAACTGTTTCTGCAACGGCTGAAGGTATCACCGTCTTTAACTATGCTGAGGTAACGAACATGGATCAAACAGATGATGATAGCACACCTGGTAACTTTGATGGTTCTAATCCATCAGAAGATGATGAATCATTTGTTGCCTTCAATGTAGGCGCAACGGCTGACTTAGAACTTATGAAGGAGGTGGATAAACTTCAAGCATCACCTGGTGATATCGTTGAATTCTCTATTACCTTGACAAATAATGGTCCTTCAAGAGCCTTTGGTGTTACTGTAGAAGACATTCTGCCTGATGGATATAAGAATGCCACGATGATTAGTCATAATGGCAATATGGTCAAAGACCGAATCCTTTGGTTTATACCGGAGATCGGTGTGGATTCAACCATTGTATTCACCTTTAAGACAGAGATTGTATATCATCCTAATTTGGAATGCGATTACAGAAACCTTGCACAGGTCAAGTCAAGCTTAACTCCCGATCCAGACTCTAAGCCAGGTAGTTTAGTAGATGGTGAGGTGACAGAGGATGACGAAGACTATGAAGAAGTGGAAGTATTTTTAAGCCCAACAGTTTGTGTCGAGATCAATAGCCATGTTTTATTGGCGGGGGCTTTCGATCCTATTACTGGATTAATGACGACCAAGTTAAATGACTTAGGTTACTTGCCTGGTCAGCGTCCGTCTACCTTCTTAGCTACACCACCACCTCCAGGTCAGCCTTACAATGTTGCACCATGGAATTATAATGGTACAGAAGGTGCAGGATTTATACAAAGTGGGTCAGTAGTAGGCTTGAATGCTAATTATCCTGCTACAGTTACAGATTGGGTGTTAGTGAGTCTGAGATCTGACAAATCAGCCGAATCTGAAGTATGTAAAAGGGCAGCCCTTCTGCATAATGACGGTCGAATAGAATTCGTAAATGATGATGAATGTTGTGAGATAGATCCCACAAGACGATATTACATCGTTATAGAGCATAGAAATCACTTGATTGTAATGTCGCATTTGCCATTGCCAGTGCTTGAAGGTAAGATTACTTACGACTTTAGAGCACGTAACTCATACCGTAACTTTGTAGGTGTGGGTCAGCGAGAAGTCTTACAAGGTGTCTATGCGATGTTTGCATCTAATGGTGATCAATCATCTTCGATACTGGATGCAGTGGATATTAACGTAAATGATCTAAGCCTCTGGCTAAGACAAAACAACATGAATAGCGGTTACTTCCAGGCTGATTTCGACCTGAATGGAGATGTCAACGTAGAAGATAAGAGTTTATGGCTCAGAAATAACGGTCTCTTCAGTGATGTGCCGAGGTAGAAAAACCCTAAGCATAACTCAATGAACAAAAAAAGGGGGCCAATTGGCCCCCTTTTTTCAATTAAGTGAACCTAACCAAGTTTAATTAATAGCCTAGATGTGATATTATTTATCTAATCATTCTTAGATTCGTCGCAAACTTTGAGAGAATGAAAATTTTTTTATTTCTAAGCATCATAAGCTTACTATTTTGCTCATCAATCGAAGGGCAAATATTTAAAAAGAAAAAAGCGCCAGAACCAGTAATTGAAGCGCCTAAACCACCAGAAGAAAAGAAGAAAAAATCAAAGTTTAAAGAGTACTATGAGGTTATTACAGCAGAGGCAGTATCAGATACCGGCTTGTGGAATGTACACAAGGTAGAAGACAAAAATTTTTTTGAAATCTCTCAAGACCTACTCGAAAAGGAGATTCTTGTAGTAAGTAGAGTATCAGGCTTTGTCAAAGGATTCAATTTTGGCGGGGCCGGAGTTAAGTCTCGTCCTCAACAAGTAATTCGATGGCAGCGGTTTGATAATAAAATCTTACTAAGATCTGTATCGTATAATAGTGTGGCCAACGAAGATTTACCTATCTACCAGTCAGTAAGAAATAATAATTTCGAACCGATCATTGCTGCCTTTGATATCGAAGTGCTTGCTACTGATTCTACCGGCTATATAATCCAGATTGACAATCTGTTTACTTCAGAAGTTGAAATGATTGGTGCCGCCAACCCGTTTCAATCCAAAGAATTTGGACTGAAGGGCATCGATAAGAGCCGATCGTTCATTCAGTCAATGAAGGCTTTTCCTACAAATGTCGAGGTGCGGCACATTTTGACTTATAGAGGTAGCGAAAAAATTCCGGACAATCAGTTGACACAGACACTCTCGGTTGAGATGAATCAATCGTTTATTGTGTTGCCTGCAGTGCCTTGGCAAAAACGTCTTTACGACCCAAGGGTGGGATATTTTTCTATTAATCAAACCGATTATGGTAGCGAAGAGCATAAGGCATTGACCAACCGCTATATTACCCGATGGAGACTTGAGCCATCTGATCCAGCGGCGTATGCTAGAGGAGAAATCGTAGAGCCAATAAAGCCTATCATCTATTATATTGATCCAGCAACGCCAACGAAATGGGTACCTTTCTTAATGCTGGGCATTGAAGATTGGCAAATCGCTTTTGAAGCTGCAGGATTCAAAAATGCGATAATCGCAAAACAAGCTCCTTCTCCTGAAGAAGATCCTGACTGGTCGCCTGAAGACGCGCGATACAGTGTCATTCG
The DNA here is from genome assembly GCA_964616755.1 of uncultured Saprospiraceae bacterium. Taxonomy (GTDB): domain Bacteria; phylum Bacteroidota; class Bacteroidia; order Chitinophagales; family Saprospiraceae; genus CAYNFR01. Next base: position 5,704 of record CAZTSI010000071.1, read on the forward strand.
TTATATCACAACCGATATTCAAAATGCCCAAGGCCCTCATGTTCATGATCCGCGTACGGGTGAAATACTTGAAAGTGATATTATGTGGTATCACAATATTCAACGACTCCTGCGCAATTGGTATTTTGTCCAAACAGCGTCGGCAAATCCAGATGCGCGAACTACTAAAGTAACAGATGAAGTAATGGGTGATTTGATACGATTTGTCGCCGCTCACGAAGTAGGGCACACGTTGGGCTTACCACACAATATGGGCTCTAGTGCAGCCTATCCAGTTGATTCTTTGAGATCTAAAACATTTACGACAAGCAGAGGAACAGCTCCATCTATTATGGATTATGCGCGCTTTAATTATGTCGCACAGCCAGGTGATGGTGTCACGCAGTTTTATCCAAAAATAGGAGAATACGATAAATGGGCTATCATGTTTGGGTACAAATTGATCCCTAATGTGATATCAGAGACAGCTGAAGAACCATTTATCAATGAATGGATACTCGAACGGGCAACAGATCCTACCCTCCGATATGGTAGACAACAAGGACTCCCCGTGGATCCTACTGCACAAACAGAAGATCTTGGTGATGACGCTATGAAAGCTAGTGAATATGGTATCGCGAATCTTAAAAGATTGGTGCCCGACTTATTAACGATCACCTTTAAAGAAGGCGAGCATTTCGATGATATGGACGAACTCTATGACCAAATATTTGGTCAGTTCAATCGCTATATCGGTCATGTCACGGCTAATATCGGCGGTGTTATAGAAGACTTTTATACACATGATCAAAATCAGGCGGTATACAAACATATTGCCAAAGAAAAACAGCAACGAGCCTTTGCCTTTTTACAAAAGCAATTGTTCGATACTCCTAAATGGCTCATAGATGCTGATATCCTCATGAGAGCCGAAAATTCAGGAAATATGGAACGCATTTCTGGGATTCAGCGAAGAACGATTAGCTTGTTGTTAAATACTGGCCGACTTCTCAGAATGGTGGAAAATGAGGCATTAAATGGTGCTCAAGCGTATACACCTGTTGAGCTTATAGATCAAATAGAAAGGGCAGTATTCAATGACCTCATTACAGGAAATGTTAATGATGTGTACCGACGAAACCTGCAAAAGGCGCTCATCGAGGAATACGTTAAAGTGCTTAAGGCCAATGATGCTCGAATATCACTAACCGACATACCTTCTCTAATCAAAGGAAGTCTACGATCTATCCAAACAATAGCCGAGCAAAAAGTGAAAGGCTCTGACAGGGTGACCATGCTACATGCTATGGATATTCTTGATCGAATAGAAACCATACTAGATAATGACTAAGTGCACTTTTTCCATTTTTTACCATATCAAAATTATGACTAAACAATTTATCATATCAATGACTTTCATTTTGATGGCCAGCACAGGGATTGCCCAGTCATCAGTAGAGAGTAGTTCAGCGAGTCTTTACCCAGGCTTACAATATCGAAATATCGGTCCGTTTAGAGGAGGTCGAAGTGTGGCAGCTACGGGAGTGCCAAATGATCCGCAGACATATTATATGGGTACCGTAGGTGGTGGAATTTGGAAAACATCAGACGCGGGTATTTCATGGCTAAATATTAGCGACGGTCAATTGAATACAAGTAGTGTTGGTGCTATAGCCGTGGCTTCTTCTGATGTCAATGTGCTATATGTTGGTATGGGTGAGCATTCTATTCGGGGCGTTATGACCGCTCATGGCGACGGTGTTTATAAATCAGAAGATGCCGGAAAAACATGGAAGCATGTAGGCCTTAAGGAAGCTCGTCACATTTCAGAGATAATCATCCATCCAAAAGATCATGACATTGTTTATGTGGCTGTACAAGGAGCAGCATATGGCGATAGCGAGGTTAGAGGAATTTATAAATCAATTGACGGTGGCAAAACATGGACACAACATCTTTATATAGACAAAACTACAGGAGTAACAGATATAAGCATCGACGCATCAAATCCTCGAATTTTATATGCTTCTACATGGGATCATAGACGTTATCCGTGGTATGTTCGTAGTGGTGGTCCAGGATCAGCATTGTATAAATCGATTGACGCCGGCACTACTTGGATCAAAATTCATAAAGGATTGCCTGCTGAGATGGGTAAAACGAGTATTGATGTTTCACCAGCAAATCCATCGGTAGTTTATGCTAATATTGAGTCCAAAGGCGAAAGTGGGGGGGTCTACCGTTCGGATGATGGTGGACAATCCTGGCGGCAAACAACTAAAGATCGAGTGACCGTGGCAAGGGCGTGGTATTATATTGAAATTTTTGCCGATCCTAAAGATGAAAATACCGTATATGTGCTGAATGCACCAATGCTCAAATCAATTGATGGGGGCAAAAGCTTCAAATCAATTCCCAATCCCCACGGGGATCAACATCATCTTTGGATAAATCCTAGTAATCCTCAAAATATGATACTCGCCAATGACGGTGGAGCATGTATCAGTTTTAACGGTGGTGATTCATGGTCAACGCAGCAAAATCAGCCTACTATTCAATTTTATCGCGTAATAACGGATCGTCAATTTCCGTATAATGTCTATGGAGGTCAACAAGACAATAGTTCACTCATTACGGCTAGTCGAACCTCGTCAGCAGGTATAAGTTGGAAGGATTGGTATGAAGGCCCTGGATGCGAATGCGCGTTTATTGCCTTTGATCCAGATAGTCCTGTTGATATTTATGGTGGCTGCTATCAAGGAAATATTAGTATTATGGATAGCCGCTCAAGAACCGAACGTGATATTATGGCTTATCCTGTGGCAGGACTCGCAGGGATTCCGGCTAATATGAAATATAGGTTTAACTGGAACGCTCCTATCGTAGCCTCTCCTCAAAACCCTAAAGTCATTTATCACGCAGCTAACCAAGTTTTAAAGACAGAAGATGGCGGAATGACCTGGGTTGAAATAAGTGGCGACCTTACGAGAAATGATAAAGCGAAGCAAACAAAAGGTGGCGGTCCATTTACTAGCGAAGGCGCTGGTGGCGAAATCTATAATACGATTAGCTATCTAGAGGTATCCCCACATAGTTCCTCTGTCTTGTGGGCCGGCAGCGATTGTGGATTGGTGCATGTCACAACGGATGGTGGCCAAAATTGGTCGAACGTTAGTCCAAGAGATCTGGGAGAAGTTCTAATTAATAGCATAGACGTATCCCCCCACGATCCAGCAACAGCTTATGTCGTCGCTAATGCTTATAAGTTTAATGACTTTAGACCACTAATATTTAAGACAACGGATTTTGGAAAAACTTGGCAGAAGTTGATAACTGGTATTCGCGATAATGACTTTGTTAGAGTGGTGCGAGAAGACGAAAAGAAGGCGGGCTTACTTTATGCAGGTACCGAAAGTGGAATGTATATTTCTCATAATGGTGGGCGGCAGTGGCAAGAGTTTCAACTTAATCTACCTACGACCCCCATCAATGATATCACCTTTGCCGACAACGATCTTGTTATAGCTACTGGCGGTAGAAGTTTTTGGATTTTGGATGACCTTTCTGCTTTTCAACAAGACGTTGACAAATTGAAAAACGAAGTCGTCATATTTACGCCTAAAGACGCGTATCGAATAACCGGTGGGGGAAAGCCGAAGGCAGGATCAGCCTTAGGTCAAAACCCACATTCGGGTATTGTAGTGGATTATTATTTGCCCGAAAATATGGACAGCGCAAAGGTGACTCTTGAAATTTGGTATCAAGGAGCTTTAATGCGACAATATGGAAATAAGAAGGATGATACGTTTAAATCGTTTATGGGTGGCCCAAGTGCACCTGAGATTATACCAACAAAAAAAGGTGTAAATCGCTTTGCTTGGGATATGCGGAAAAGTACATTCCCTGGTGTCGAAAATGTTTTTTTACTAGGCTCGTACCAAGGTATTTCTTGCCCTCCAGGCGAGTATAGGGTAAAGCTAATAGTCGGCAATAGGACAGTTGAAACAAAAGCTACGATTAAGCCAGATCCCAGAGTTTTGGCCTCTCAGGATGCCTACATTGAGCAGTATGTGACCTTGACACAACTTGAAAAAATGATCAACACTGTACAAAATTCGGTGAATGAAATAGGTGCGGCAAAAGAACAATTGATTTTTTACAAATCAAATGAAGCAATGCCAGATACGATAAGAAATGTGGCCGATAAAATATTGGGAAAGGTGAAAAGCTGGGAAGCCACGATCATTCAACGTGATACAAAAACGTTTCAAGATGTAATTAATTTTGAAAATAAAATTAACGCTGAAATTGTAAATCTTATTTCCAGAATCGATGCTCCAATCCCAGTAATAACAAATGGAATGAAAATTCGACTCAAAGAAATTACAGAGGAATTCAACAAGGTAATGGCGCAAAAGTCAGAAATAATAAACGACGACTTTGCTTCATTTAATTCATTATATAATAGTATAAGACCTAATGCAGTATCTATACATCCAAAGTAGTATAGCAAAAGGTTATTAAATTAATATATTCGAGCGCATGGCAGTACATTGCTATGCGCTCGTTTAATTATAGGATACTTAGGAAAATTATCTGATTTTCTACGTGCAGAAACTTAATTTTGCAAAGCGTTTGGATTTATTTTGTACTTCGCTAATGAATTGTTTTCAGTCTATGGCTAGGCTCTTTCGTGTTGTCGAAATCAAATCAAATTTAGTTTCATAATAACAAGGAGCTTTTGGAAGTGCCCTGTTATTGATTCTCAGTTTGGCTATTTGTTGGCCACCTACCTTATACTTTTGTTCTGTAATTATATACACTTTCAAACTATTTTGTCACTGTCACTTTTTGATAAACGTTAAAATTTCATCTGATAAGTGACTCATTGTAATAAGTGTAGTCGAAATAGGAAACAAATTCAAAAATTATGGATGCAATAAGTATTACACAACACTATTTGGATATGGCATTGAATTATTTGCCGACCATCTTGATGGCTATAATCACCTTATTAGTTGGATTTTGGATTATTGGACTAATGGCGAAGGGAATGTCAAGATGGCTGCAAAAAACCAATCTTGACATTACACTACAGCGCTTTCTTTCTTCATTGTTTTCTACGGCCTTAAAAGTCATGTTATTATTGTCAGTAGTATCGATGTTTGGTGTTAATACCACTTCCTTTATTGCCATTTTAAGTGCCTTGATGGTTGGAATAGGTATGGCTTTTAATGGCACAATAGGTCAATTGGCCAGTGGTATAATGCTAATGATTTTTAAGCCATTTCAGGTTGGAGAGTTAGTAACCATTGGTACAGGCCATACAGGAACGGTAGAAGCTATAAATGCATTTAACACAACATTACGTACCCTGGACAATAAAAGAATTATTGTATCTAATGCTAATGTAACAGGAAATGATATGGTGAACATTTCTGGTCAGGGTGTAGTAGGGGTTGAGTTGGCATATACCATAGATTATAACGCCAGTATTGATGAAGCTCGGCAAGTTATAATGCAAGTAGGTAGTGACTGTCCTTATATTTTGTCAGAACCAACCCAAGGTGTTGTAGTTGGAAAATTAAAGGATCATGGGGTAGAACTCAATTCAAGACCCTTTTGCAAAAGTGAACATTATTGGGATACCTATTTTTATATGCAGGAAAATGTCAAAAAGGCTTTCGACAATAGTGGAATAAAAATACCTTATAATCGAATGGTTGTAGATCTGACGAGCAAATAAGGTTTATGCATTCTTCTAGAGTAAGGGGTGTTCATGGAATTGAGTGCCCTTTTTTTATCTAAGTAATAAATTGTTAATAGCGGGAGTCTACTAGTATTGTTCTTTGTCACTTGGAAAATCCCCTGCTTTGACATCCTGAGCATATTGGGTTGTCGCCAATTTTATCATTTCGAAAAGTTCTAAGTACCTTCTGAGAAAGCGTGGTTTGAAATCTTTTGTGATACCTAGCAAATCATGGGTTACTAGTACTTGACCATCACAATATTTTCCAGCTCCAATGCCAATTGTAGGTATATCTATGGATTGGCTTACTTCCTTAGCCAATGATGCTGGAATTTTCTCTAGCACTAATCCAAAGCAACCTACTTGATCCAACAATTTGGCATCTGCTAGGAGTTTGGCAGCCTCATGTTCTTCTTTTGCACGTACTGAATAGGTGCCAAATTTGTAGATTGATTGAGGCGTCAAGCCCAAATGACCCATGACCGGAATGCCGGCCGCCAATATTTTACTTATGGATTCCAGGATCTCCTCTCCTCCCTCAAGTTTTACACTATGCGCTCCGGATTCTTTCATAATTCGTATAGCCGAATCCAAAGCTCTCATAGGATTAGCCTGGTAGCTGCCAAATGGGAGATCTACGACAACCAAAGCTCTTTTAACGGCGCGAATAACGGATTGAGCATGATAGATCATATGCTCTAAGGTGATGGGCAGGGTAGTTTCATGACCAGCCATTACATTAGAGGCGCTGTCACCTACCAGCAGTACTTCTATTCCTGCTTCATCTAATATTCTCGCCATAGAATAATCATATGCAGTAAGCATCGAGATTTTTTCACCCTGTTCTTTCATGTTTCTTAATACATGAGTGGTTATCCTTTTGACCTCCTTTGTGGCTGCAGACATAAAGTAAATTTTGGGTGGAAAGGTAGTATAATAATCTGTCATTCGTACAGTTGACTGCCTTTTTGTCATGCCTTAATTAGCATATATATTACGATTGCTGACAAATAGGCTAGGCTATGAAGAATTTCTGCATTGGCACATGTATTGAAGACTCATGAGTGTAAGATTATTTTAAAGCAAGAAAGAATATAATAAAATGGGTAAAATTATAGGTATTGACTTGGGTACAACAAACTCTTGTGTAGCCGTAATGGAGGGCAAAGAGCCTGTTGTCATCCCAAATGATGAAGGAAAGAGAACGACGCCTTCGGTGTTGGGTTTTTTAGACAACGGTGAGCGTAAGGTTGGAGATCCTGCCAAGCGTCAAGCCATTACAAATCCAATTCGTACTATTTCAAGTATCAAAAGATACATGGGCCGACGTTACAGCGAAATAGGAGCTGATGCTGCCAAGGCTGCATACAAAATAGTCAAGGGCGATAACGATACTGTCAGAGTTCAAATTGACGATCGCCAATACACCCCTCAGGAATTAAGCGCAATGGTTCTTCAAAAGATGAAGAAAACAGCTGAGGACTTCTTAGGTCAAGAGGTAACAGAGGCTGTCATCACTGTTCCAGCTTATTTCAACGATTCTCAGCGACAAGCTACTAAGGAGGCGGGTGAAATCGCGGGACTTAACGTTAGAAGGATTATCAATGAACCTACAGCAGCAGCGTTGGCTTACGGTCTCGACAAGAAAAATAAGGATATGACCATTGCGGTCTATGACTTGGGTGGAGGAACATTTGATATTTCTATTTTAGAATTGGGTGATGGTGTATTCGAAGTGAAATCTACAAATGGTGATACTCGACTAGGGGGCGACGATTTTGATGAAGTGATCATCGACTTCTTAGCAGACACATTTAAGAGTCAAGAGAATATTGACGTACGCAAAGATCCCATGGCACTTCAGCGCCTAAAGGATGCTGCGGAAAAGGCAAAAATTGAACTTTCCTCTGCAACCGAAACGGAGATTAACCTACCGTACATAACAGCCGTCGATGGCGTGCCAAAACACTTGGTCATAAAGCTTTCTAGAGCCAAATTTGAGCAACTAGCTGACAGTCTTGTAAAGCGTACCCTGAAGCCGTGTGAAGACGCCCTGAAGGATGCTGGACTTGCCAAAACTGATATTGATGAGATCATCCTTGTCGGAGGATCAACAAGAATTCCAAGAATCCAAGAGGCCGTAGAATCATTTTTTGGTAAGAAGCCAAACAGAAGTGTTAATCCTGACGAAGTCGTTGCCGTAGGTGCATCAATCCAAGGGGGAGTATTGAGTGGGGATGTACAAGATGTTTTACTACTCGATGTCACGCCGCTCTCTTTGGGTATCGAAACGATGGGGGGAGTATA
>CAZTSI010000072.1:0-13706 GCA_964616755.1 uncultured Saprospiraceae bacterium
GTCGTACCGTTTACCATACCATAACTATCATCCGTCGCCACGATGGGATTATAGACTATGGGTGTATTGGCTGTATCTTGTTCGGGGGTCAAAATTTCATTAGTCAAAACACTGACTTTATTAACCAAATCCATTTGGCTATTTATCTCTATCTGACTAACAGTATAATCTATGGTATAAGTCCAAGTTTCGTTGACTTCGATTGTATCATTGGAGATTAAGCTTTCAAGAGGCCCTGATAAGATTCCAATATTGCCATCAGGCAAAGTATCAGAGATTTGTACATTAGTTAATCTGACATTACCCGTATTCGTAATGACAATTTCGTAATTGATAATAGATCCTGCTACATTAATGGGATTATCACCACCAATTTGAGATTTAGTTATAACGAGGGAAGGATTTTGAACAATAATTTGAGTATCATTGTCATCATCACTTACGTCCATTCCAGAACCAAGAGGAGGGGAACCATTAACCGAGGCGATATTTGTAAAACTCCCGGCATAAATGTCATTTTGTGTCAGAATATAAGTTCCTGTATAAGTGGAATTATCTAATTGACTAGGTAGAAGGCTATCTATAGGTCCTCCATAAATCATTGCCAATGAATCTGTTACAATTACATTGTACAGTGTTACATCACCTGTATTAGTGACTGTAAAACTGTAAGTAATAGAATCGCCGGCATTGTCTATGCCAAGCGGGGGCACATCGACTTTCGTTCCGGTTTTAACTAATTCTATTTCAGGACAGCCCAATCGTCCTACTACACTCGTTTCCTTTTCTAATCCCCAACCCCATGTATTAATAGTTCTAACATTACCGAAATCATTGCATTGTAGAAAGTCAGCATCATTACCTCCAATAGCTGGAGCCGGAATTGTTTGGGTCGGATTACCATCACCATTCCAAGCGTGTGCAGGTGAAAGTGTACCTTGAAGAGAATTATCGATACCACCAACAGCCAGTACATTTTGATTATGAGAACCTGTACTACATAAAGTTCCTAGTGGTACGAGCAGCGTATCATTCCAATACATGTTAGTTAAAGGAACGGAAACAGGTGCAATTGTCGATACTGTAAAACCGTTTTTATTCATTTCGGCATCAAACAAGGGTAAATTCCAACGGCCTTTCAACAAAACCACTTTCATATTAAGCGGTGTATTTTCGGTGAGGGGATTACCAAGTCCGTCATTTCCATCCCAAGGTATGGAATGATCCCCGGCTATGAGGTCAAACGCTTCAAGTATGACATCCTCTGTTCCCGCCTGAAAGCCGGATATACCATTTAGGTCAAAGACTATTCGCACATCACCATCCGCAAATGTTGTAATTTCTACACCGAAAGGTGCCGCACATCCGCTAAACAATGGATTTCGAAATATAGGTGCGGGAGGTTCGACAGCTAATGGAAACAAAATAGTATCAGATGGATTAAGAAAGACCTTATATCCATCTAGCAAAGACGGTACAATAGAGTCTCCATTAATCGAACGTCTGTCCAATGCAAAGTTGCCATTATCGACTACGCCGTAATCATTAACAGCAACATTAAAGGCTATTGGCTGAAAACCATCTTCAAATTTTATATTTAATATAATTGAATCAAAGGTGTAAGCGTACAAGTCAGGTGCACCGATGGCAAATATAAAATTGGAATAACTACCCGGTTGGGTTGAGTAGAATCCCCATTTTGTCGAAAAAACGCGCCCTTGTCGAAATGTATGAGGAGCGCTATTATCTGCAACTGTTAAATCCCAGAGCGGTGCTGCCGCTCTACCAAAACCACTAGTTAGCGGTGTGATCCCTTCATCAATGCTTCGATAAAATTCAATGTAGTGATCCCCATTGACATCTGGATTAAAGGTGAGCGGCGCATAACCACCCGGGTTTAATCCACCTATATTAGGTCCTGCAAAGGCAGCTGCATAATTGGCTATTACCCCTGGGCCACCACTGCCAATAGCTATATTTGTAGGATTCCAAAGAGTGGGGCCAGCGGCCAATGTGCCATCAGGTCTAAAAATTCGATAATATAGGTTAACTAATCTAGGCGCTGGATTCGCTGTGGTATAAGCTCGCCAATCAAATCCAAAATACAGATTCTCATTAACATGATCACCCACACTAAATAACACACGGTTATCAACAGGTGCATTAAAAAACGGGCCACTACCTAAGTCTGGCGCAGATAATAAGGCCGTAATTGTTGATGAGTCTGGAGAAGCGGTTCGAGTCCCTTCAGCTAAAATTTGACTTAAAGTTGCTGAGAATAGAAATATCCAAATAAAAGTGGTCAAAGAACTAAAAAAAATACTTCGAGAAGTACTTGACAATTGCATTTTATTCAAGAAGAAGTCAACTGAATTTTTCATTATTTTGCTTTTTTGGTGCTCAACTCTTAACATATCCACTCTTATTAAAAAATATTGAGATAATGAATAAAAAAATATATAATCAATTATAAATCAATTAATTATAACCAATTTAGCTCTTAATCATTATCTGGTCTACGTAAAGATGCGCCTATGAATAAAGCGCAAGAGGTGGTTCAAAAACACTTAGGATAGTAAAATAACAATACGATAATCCCAGTTTGTCTACCACTCAAAATACAAAGTAGTGTAAGCTACCCAATAAAAAGGAATCATCTAAACGGCTCAAATATAATTTATTAATAATACGTAATATGCATACTATCAATATTTTAACATATTTAAATAGTCATATATATCCTATTCATTTTAGCTTACTTTCAGCTATATGTTGTGAAAATAAAAATTCGGCGTTATTATACAAGAAAAGCTCAATTTTGAGAGGATAGCAGCGCTATAGTCGAAAAAAGCCAGGTATAATGTAACAATGGCCATTTTCAGCCATAATTAATCATTGCTGAATATTAACCTCTTTAGGACACTTTCGAAAACGAGCGATCGATTCTAAAGAAAGTAAATTTGCTTTAGAAAAGGCGTGATGCTGGAACATATTCGTAGCAAAAATGACTAAGGACTAACGATGTAAGAATCTAATCTACTGCTGAAAGAAAAGTAATATTTCATCATTCCGTCAATGTCGAAAAGGTAGTTTTCGCTTGTATCATTACCAGTTGTCTAGTTAATTAGAATTCAACAAATCTTTATAAAGCGAAATATACTTATCAATAGTCTTTTGTATCGGAAATGTTTTAGTAGTTGACGTTTGCCAATCACCCTGTAAAGCTAGGATCATTGCTTCACGCAGAGCGGATGTATTCAATTCTTTAGTTGCTATAAATTTTCTAGAGACCACTTCAATCAAGGCACCTTGCTGAGAACTGATTATGGGCATGCCAAGTGCTACGCTCTCTGCTGCGGCAAAACAAAACCCCTCGCTATACGAAGGGATCACGACCGCATTGGACGATTGAATGGCGCCTTTGAGTTCCTTAAAGCTGAGATCATGCCTTAGGTCAATATACTCGTGCAAGTTCAAGCTTTTAACCAACTCTAACACCCTAAATGATGGACCATAGTTTTCATTTGGTATGATAAGTCTCAGTCTAACATTGTGACCATTTTCCACCAATTGAGCAAAAGCAGGCAAGAGCAGGTCAAGCCCTTTGGAATAACTTGGACGACCAAAAAAACAAAAAATATATGGCTGATCGCTACACTTCTGTTCTTCCATTTTAAACTCATAGTCCAAATAGTTGATACCATTGTAAATCTGGACAATTTTATCTTTATTGATTCCAGCTTTTCTTAATGCGTTGCAGGTAAATTCTGACACCCCAACAAATCGATCAAAATTTAATCGAACAATAAGTTTTTCAAACCAAGCAAATCCCCTTCGAGAAATAGGGTGAATCCATGGAAGCTTATACCATAATTCGCCCCAATATTCATGAAAGGTGATAATCGCCTTTTTATTGGCAAATCGAGCGGCGATATAAGCCGGTATCGCGGCATTGTAACTAGTGGTATGAATAACATCAACCCTCTTGGCCAGTCGAATCGCAGGAATCCAAGCCATAAAAGTAAATAGATAACGGTTAAAGAATCGGTATCTATGGATAGTCAAATTATCTCGCTTCTCAAATTTTGGCAATGCGACGTCATAGCGATTGGTCAGCACTACAAGCTCATGACCTTTGTCTAACAACTCATTCGCCAATTGCTTAAATAATAATTCAACTCCGCCAATATGCGGATCAAAATACTCCAAAACAAATAAAATTTTCATTTTAGCTCAGATGCTGCAGGACGCTCTTTTTGTTTCAGGTTCTCTTCGATTCTTCGTCTCTCTAGTTCGCGAATCTTGCTTTCATCTAAGGCCAATTGACGGACTAGTTCGGTCATTTTACGTTCCATATTATCCAATTTGGAGCTTAAATAGAAAGATAAGAGCACTAAAAAAGCCAAAGCAATGAAGATGATTGCGTTAATATGGCTAGCAAAACCTAGCCATGCCGCGATGTTAACAGAAAATTTGTGAGGCTCAATACCGAGGATTGCGATGATGCTCCAGAAGACCAGCCAAAGGATATTTGTAAATAGAAATTTCCTTCTGACCTTGATCTCTACAAAGAGTCGGTAGATGTAATAAGCAGCGAGTGCCGGGGCCAAAAGTTGATATACTTCCAATGTTTATTGTATCCTATTGTACAAATGTAGTGTAATTTGCGTTTAGCTTCTATAAATTGGGTGCTAGGTAGCACAAAATAAAAAGATTGCTTCCTAGTACTTATCCCTATTTTTAGTGAATTCCTTGAAAAAACATTAAAATTGATGAGAATTTTTAAAGTCTTACTCCTTACCTGGGGACTCTCGGCGGTACTTGCAGCTCAACCTGTTGTCGACCAAATAAACAAAACGATCACCCAACAAGAAATCAAGGCACATCTGAGCTTTTTGGCCTCTGATGCTCTAGAGGGTCGAGAAACAGGCAAGGCAGGCATCGAGGTAGCGGCACAATACTTAAGCTCCTATTTTATGGGATTAGGACTCGATACGCTCAGCGGTATGAAGGGCTTTCGCCAAGTAGTACCTTTTAGCACTTTTAGCCCACCTGACTCCGCATATGCAGCCATTGACGGGCAGTTGTTGCGTTTCTCAGAGGATTTTATTGTACTAAACGGCTCCAAAACAACCATAAGCGCAGAACCCATCTTTGTCGGGCATGCAACAACTGAAGAACTCGAAGGAAAAGATCTTCGATTTAAGTTAGCGGTATCTTATTGCGGAGATGGGCAAAACTCAGACGTGCGCTATTGGATGGAACACAGCAGAGACAAATATGCGCGGGTTCAAAAAGCAGGTGCCGTTGGTTTGGTCGAAATATATCAAAATGCTTCTCTCCCTTGGAATTTTCTCAAGCGCCTAGGCACTAGCGAACAAACAAGTCTATCAAATAATAATGTCAAGGCGGGCTCATTGCCTCACTTGTGGATAGGAAGTACAGACACTACCCTTTTGAAGAAACTCATCTATCCAAAAAAGTCGCTGTCCTTATATATGGAAGAGGTAAAAAGAAAAGGATTTACAAGTGATAATATTGTGGCCATGATAGAGGGTACCGATCCTGAATTAAAAGAAGAGTTTGTCGTATTTAGCGCACATTACGATCATGTGGGGATTGGACGTCCTGATGTGACGGGTGACACCGTTTATAATGGAGCTCGCGACAATGCCACCGGGACGACCGCCATTATGGCGCTTGCCAAATATTTTGCCCAGTATCCACCGAAGCGATCTTCGTTATTTGTACTCTTCACGGCTGAAGAAAAAGGTCTTCTGGGAAGTCAGTGGTTTGTAGAAAATAGTCCTGTTCCGCTGGACAAAATAAAATATTGCTTTAACATAGATAATGGCGGTTACAATGACACAACTATTGTGAGTGTCATAGGCTTAACCCGTACGACCGTGCAAGAGGATATATCCGCTGCCAGTGCAGCTTTTGGTTTAGAAGCTATCGAAGATTCAGCTGGCGAACAAGGACTTTTTGATCGGTCTGACAACGTCAACTTTGCCAAAAAGGGAATCCCCGCCCCCACCTTTAGTCTTGGATTTAGAGCATTTGATCAAGAAATATTCAAATATTATCACCAGCCTTCAGATGAAGTGAGTAGCCTTAATTTCAATTACATTGAAAAGTATGTCAAAGCGTATATTTACTCATCCGATAAGATAGCCAATACTACACAACCTATTTTTTGGAAAACAGGCGATAAGTACTTCAGCGCAGGGGTCGAATTATACAAGATGGATAAATAATTTTTTCCTCGGACATAATGTAACTTTAGATACAAGAAATTACTAGGTCCATTAAAAGAATAATAGCCCCAAAAGGCAAGTGGCTAGATATATTACGATAGTTTTAGCCCCCTCGTAATCTTTGGCGATACGCTGTCCAAATAATAGCATTAATAACGTTACAATAGACAAAATAAGACTGTAGCGTATCCAAGAACTGCTATCGAATAATAGCAAGAAGATGATACCAAATAGAGCCAATATGCCCGACAAAATTTCTAGCACAGTTATAACCATTAACATGCTTGACACATAACCGGACAAAAAAGTATGCTTGAAATGATCTTTAAGCCACAATAAATTCCCTGCTCTATCCCCCACTTTATCCCAACCGGATTGTACAAACACGATAGCAATAAATAGCGCGATGGTCAATTGGGCAATAATTACGGTATCATTTAGAAGTTCAAGCATGGTGTTTAGATTTTCGTCAAAAAAGATCAGTGCTGGGCGTTTAGTGTTCGAAGGTGAAGATACTACAATGGTCTATCTATATCCCAAAGTTTCTAATGTCTATCTAAGTCTTCCTTTCTCAAAATCTTACGATATCGCTTTTATCTACCCCCGACAATGTAGATGGATGTCTCAGAATGTGCAAATACGGTTACTTTCACACAGTCAATCTAACCACATGATACCTACAGTCACACTTTTACGCAGTCATTCTTGGATCATGAGTATAACTATATTACTGTTAACTATTTCTTGTAGCTCGCCGGCTTTATATAAAGAACAGATCTTACAGACCCATCAATCCAGACTCAAGGAGCTTAAGCAAGCTTTTGGATGGGGTTCAATAATTGGTCTTCATCGATTGGATCAGACGGTCATGAGTTTTGGAGGTGTCGATAGTGCTGCTATCGTAATACCTTTCGATAAGATGATAGGGACGCTAACAATAACCGAGAGCGGTATATATATGAAATCGAATCCCGAACTGGCCATTTTTGAGAATGATCGAAGGATAACAAATGAATTACTACGAGATGATGCTCACCCCGACGGCGCGACAATTTGCCAATTGTCTAATCTTCAGTGGCACGTCATAAAGCGCCAAGATCAATATTATTTGCGGGTCAAAGATAGCTTGAGTGCATTTCGTCAAGCCTTAGACACTATAGCCTATTACCCGATTAACAAAAAATACTGCGTCAAGGCTAAAGTCATACCCCCAATGGCGCAGGATAGCGTACGCTATTTGAACGAGTTAAGCCAAACATTCATTGTCCCTTCTGTGGGCACTTTACATTTTGAACTCGAAGGAAAATCCTATAAAATATCTTTACTAAAAAATGATTCGAGCACATATTTTTTGATCGTTGGCGACAATACAAACGGTCAAGGCAGTTATGGTGGGGGACGATATCTGTATCCATCAAACGCTGACAAAACCGGACATACTATGGTCGATTTCAATCTATTAATTAATCCGCCTTGTGTCTTTACTCCTTATGCTACATGCCCTCTTCCACCGAAGGAAAATGTCCTAGACATATCTATTCTTGCTGGGGAGAAATACATTTCTTTATTCTAAACATTCCAATGGTAATATCCTTATGTGGTTCGCAATCGATAATGTGGCTAAAAAAACTCTATGGTTACATCAGAAAACAAGGTTATACTTCCTTTCTTTGTCTACTTATGCCACTTGCAGAAAAAAGCTAAGCTATGGACAATAAAGTACAGTTGATTTGTTATGTGGATAGATTGGCGGGCGGAGGCTTTAAAGATCTAACGAAATTATTGCAAGAACGATTCGATGGTGTTTTTGGGGCCGTTCATGTATTGCCATTTTATTATCCTATAAATGGCGCCGATGCAGGGTTTGACCCTATCGATCACGCGCAAGTTGATCCTCGTTTGGGCAATTGGGAAGACGTCACGAAACTAGGTGAGCAAGTGAGTATCGTTGCGGATTTGATTGTCAATCATATGTCGGCAGATTCTGATGAGTTTAATGACTTTCTGTTGCATGGCGGGAAATCCGAATATGCGGAGCTCTTTTTGACCAAAGAATCTGTATTTCCTCATGGGGCAAGAGAGGAGGAATTGTCAAATATTTATCGTCCGCGGCCTGGACTCCCCTTTACGACGTATCGCTTTTTTGATGGCACTGAACGTGAGATGTGGACGACATTCACGAGTAGTCAGATCGACATTGATGTACACAGTAAAAAAGGACGGCAATATTTAGAGAACATCCTAGAGCGATTCAGCAAAGCTGGGGTCAAATTAATTCGCCTTGATGCAGCAGGTTACGCATTAAAAAAGGCAGGGACTTCTTGCTTTATGATTCCTGAGACATACACATTTATAAGTGATCTTACTCAAAAAGCGCATGACTTAGGGATGGAGGTCTTGGTTGAAATACATTCTTATTATCAAGACCAAATAAACATTGCTCGCAAGGTAAATTTTGTATACGATTTCGCGCTGCCTCCATTAATTCTTCACGCTATTTATCGAAAACAGGGCGACTTTTTAATGAATTGGATTCAGCAAAGCCCCCGCAATTGTATTACCGTTCTTGATACACATGATGGCATTGGAGTGATAGATGTAGGGGCACATAGCCGAGACAAGTTGAAACTTGGACTCTTGCCACCAGCAGAAATAGACTTTCTGATCGAAGAAATGCACAAGCGCAGTGATGGGACCTCTCGCAAAGCAACTGGCGCGGCAGCTTCAAACTTAGATCTTTATCAGGTCAACTCCACATATTATGACGTTTTAGGTCAGGATGATTCGCTGTATTTATTAGCTCGAGCCATTCAGTTTTTTTGTCCGGGTCTACCGCAGGTTTATTACGTTGGCTTACTCGGCGGCACCAATGATATGGAACTCTTAGCTAGCACAAACGTCGGACGAGATATCAACCGACATTACTTTACTCCCGAAGAAATAGCCCAAGCTTGCGATAAACCATTCACCCAAAAGCTCCTATCATTAATCAAGCTACGCAATCAACATCAAGCCTTTCAAGGAGATTTTTCGATGCACGAATTTGAAGGCAATTATGTATGGTCGTGGACAAATGGCACTGAAAGTATCAAGCTGGTAGTAGATTTTGATCAACTTAGCTACTGTATCTTGGATGGTGGTCACGTTGTCACCCTATAAACAAAACAGCTCAAATGCCTATAAATCAAGGTTTTTTTCGCCTAATGTTAACGATTACACTCAGAGGGGTCAGTATGTATAAGCTGCAAAAAAATTATGATTTTCTTAAATAAATAATAGATAGACTTTTTGATACTGAGGTAGCGTTTTATAGTCTCAATATAGAACCATCAAGTTTAACATTATATGAAACACCCTTTCAGCCTTACCCTCTTTCTCAGTTTTGTGCTTTTAAGCGCATCGGTCAACATGGCTTTTGGTCAAAAAACTCTCCCCGAAGCCACGGTAGTAGATGTTCTTGGCAATGATGTAAACATAGCCGCCTACGTAAAAAATGGAAAACCTGCTTTAGTGACGCTATGGGCAACCTGGTGTGGGCCGTGCAGAATGGAGCTAAATGAAATCAAGAGTCACTATGGGAAGTGGAAGACTGAATACGGTCTCGAAGTAGTAGCTATCAATGTGGACGT
Organism: uncultured Saprospiraceae bacterium; assembly: GCA_964616755.1. Lineage (GTDB taxonomy): Bacteria > Bacteroidota > Bacteroidia > Chitinophagales > Saprospiraceae > CAYNFR01. The sequence continues at coordinate 9,887 of CAZTSI010000072.1, forward strand.
TCCTTCAATGGCCACTCGTGCTATAAAAATGTTCGAAACGAATGAATGGAATTACACCTTCATGCACGATAAAAACCAAGAGCTCTTGACTGCTTTAAAAATTCAAAGCATACCCTATTCTGTGCTGATCGATGGACAAGGAAATATTAAATCCGTGCAAACTGGCTTCTACTCGGGCTATGCCAAAGACATCGAAACTAAGTTGAAAAATCTAAAGTAACCTGGATTGAACACTTGGTCAAAAGCTAAGTAAGCCTTAGTTATTCATTATTCTTCGCTGCATCAAGTAAGACTTGCTTATCTAACTTGTCCATCAGTTGCAATTTTTGAGCAACACGCGGCGCTTTTGCTGGGTCGAACATAATTTCGGGCAGTTCAGCAGGGATTATTTGCCAAGATATGCCGTATGGGTCAGTAAGCCAACCACATCTTCCCGCTCTACCTCCATTGGCTGATAGATGATCCCAATAGTCATCAATCTCCTTTTGGCTACTGCATTCAATCACAAATGAGTTTGCTGGGCTAAAGTCATAGTCATGACTTAATGTACTACTCATGGCATTACAATAAAAGTCTTTGATCATGAATTGTGCGAACAAGAGCGATCCATCAGGCAAGCCCACCATTGGTGGGTGAGGAGCTTCTACTAATATTCGATTAGGGGTAAATATATTCGTAAAACTGGTCAATGCCTCCTTGACTTGGCTCATTTTATCATTAACAAAAAGCAAATTTGGTAGTATTTTTTGTGCACAGCGAATATCTTCTATATCAAATTGCCAATGTACGCCAAAACGATCTTCAACCCATGCATAAAGAGTCGACCACTCGTATTTACCTAGAGAAAATATAATTTGCCCGTCCACGACTAATGCTTCATAGAGACGTCTCAATTCTGCCTCACTGCCACAATACACAAAATACGATACCGCCGGTGTGGGCCTATAGATCGGCCCACCATTCATCGCCATAAATGAGCTACCCCACAACTCAAAGCGAATGATCATATCGTTTGAGGCTATAACGTGCGAATTTTTGAACAAGGCACAATAGGCACTTACAGCCTCATGCGCGTTCTGGTCAAACCATAAACATGGATAGATTGATGACATGGCAAAAAATAAGCAGACACAATGTAGATAAAAAGGTACAGACGAGTTGAAAAGAAAAACTTTAGACCGATTCGCTAAGTTCGAGCCATCTTAGTTCCAAATTGTCCCCTTCGGATTTGAGTGTCGCTAGTTCTTGCGAAAGACGATTTATATCCTGCGAGGGTAAATGGCAGTCTACAAATAATTTTTCTATTTCGGCCTTACGCTTTTCAACATTCTCTAGCTTCCTTTCAATATTGTTCATTTCTTGCTTTTCAAGATAGCTGAGCCTTTTGATAGGCGCTACTTCCGATCTGTCAGTTTTACTTGGATAAACGGCATGTTTGATCGAATCAGCATCGGATGACATAGGGTATTTTGATCGATTTTCGCGCCACTGACTGTAGTTGCCAAGATAATCATCGATTTGACCATCACCATTAAAGATGAACATATGTTGGACTAACTTATCCATAAAAAAGCGATCGTGACTAATAATGACCAGGCAACCCGGAAATTTCTCTAAATATGCTTCAAGCACTTGAAGGGTCAAAATGTCCAGATCATTAGTAGGCTCATCAAGGATCAAAAAATTTGGATTCTTAACTAATACTTGCAGTAAATGCAGGCGTTTGCGTTCGCCGCCACTGAGTTGCGAAACATAAACCTGTTGTTGTGAGCGACTAAACATAAAGTTTTCCAAAAGCGCACCAGCACTTAATTTTAATCCTTTGGCTAAGGGGATATACTCGGCTATATCGCGAATCACATCAATCACTCTTTTGTCTTCATCTAATTGGATGCCCGCTTGCGTATAGTGACCAAACTGAACAGTATCACCGATAATGATCTTGCCTGTGTCCGGACGAAGCTCTTCGGTGAGCAATTTTATGAAGGTTGTTTTTCCTGAACCGTTTGGACCATTGATGCCGATTCGTTCGCCCTTGTTAAATTTATACCAAAAACCGTCAAGAATCTTTTTGTCACCAAAGGACTTCGAGACATCGACAAACTCTACAATTTTTTTACCCAAGCGCGCGGCGTCAACTTCAATCTCAAAAGGATCGTCATATTGAATGCTGCTGACCTTTTCTTTGAGCACCTCAAAGCCATCCACACGCGACTTCGCCTTGGTGGTACGCGCTTTCGGTTGGCGCCTCACCCATTCTAATTCTTTGACAAAATTCTTTTTCACCTTGTCAATGGCGCTATTCTCTTGAAGACTTCGCATAGCCTTTTTTTCAAGATACTCGCTATAGTTGCCCTTATACGGAAATAGGGTTCCACCGTCGAGCTCCAATATTTCGTTGCATATATTTTCTAAGAAATATCGATCATGCGTGACCATGAAAAGGGTAATCTGCGAACCTGACAAATACTTCTCAAGCCATTCTATCATATCGACATCTAGATGATTGGTAGGCTCATCTAGAATAATAAACTCGGGCTCCGAAAAAATGAGCTTAGCTAAGGCTAGTCTTTTAATCTGTCCACCACTCAACGAATCGATGATCTGATCGAGAGGGGTTAATTTAAGTTTAGACAAAATTTCTTCTGCGCGAGCCTCTATATCCCAAGCTCTATGCTCATCCATGAGGCTCAATGCGGTGGACATTTCATCAGGGTCACCATTGGCCAAAGATGCTTCGTAACGCTTTATAGCCTTGACTCGCGGGTCTTGGACATCATAAAAAATTTCTTCGATGGTCTTATGACCTTCAAATGAGGGATCTTGATCTAAAAAAGCCGCTTTGATATGGCGATTGAGTATAACGCGTGCTCTTTCTCCTTCTGGAGCTTCGACCGAGGCTATGATGCGCAAAAGGGTTGACTTCCCACTACCATTCTTGGCTATTAAGGCTATTTTCTCCCCTTTGCTAATCGTGAAATCAAGATCCTTAAACAATATCTTTTCGCCATAGCTTTTTGAAACTTGTTCGAGTCTTAAATATTCCATAGTTCTGAATCGTCAAAATAAAACTCAATCTATCGCTATTGTTTTAATGCGCAAGTCGTGGAGGCAAAAATGAGTCAATTTAATTTCAAGTGAGCACTTTTTTTTGAATGCCCTGTTGTAATGCCAATGGAGCAAAAGGCCGAAACAGTGCTTTGAGTTCCTTTAGATCGGAAGATATTGTTGAGCCTTAGCCCCCTAATTAATGTTAGAGGGTGATAGATAGGTCAGACTCTGTCATTTAACGACATCCAAGTTTATAGTCTGATTAACTCTAGTTAAAGGGTTTTAGTCATATTTATGTGACTTTGCTGTACCATATCAACTTGTTATACAAATCCCCCCCGCCTCTAAGTCAAGCACCACGCGAGGAGCGTGGGCACCGACGAAGGAAAACTAGGCAGCGCCGCAGGCGCACCGTTGCAATAACTCACATGATCCTACTAGACGAACAGCAGCTTGCTTACCAGCTTAGACCACTTTGTAAGTGATGGGGGGGTGAGATGGATGAGGTGGGTAATTGGAGGCTGATGGGATATAGCGCTTAGTTCGTCGCATAACATGTTGCCCCAAAAGAGGCAACATGTTTATTAATTATGTATCTTTCGACAATAGCCTGGTAGTTATGGTATGAGGTGAAGAGAGTGCAGGCGGCAAACAGACGTGCTTTTGCTTCATTTTCTAAATCATAACATCATGTGTAAAACGCTTATCTCTTTCTCAGTCCTTGGTCGATCTTCTCTGACGTATGTTTTGATTTTGCTCTTTTTGTCTG
>CAZTSI010000073.1:0-13692 GCA_964616755.1 uncultured Saprospiraceae bacterium
GATTCTTGCCTTTTCAGCCCCATTTAAAAACAAGATGGTCGTAGGGGCTCGCTTAATGTTATATGTTGTTCCTTCTACCTTATATTCCTCTAAAGGAAGACTAAAATAGCTAAATCGCCTATGCATATTTGCGTGAATTTGGATCAATTGTCGTTCGAGCCACAGACAAGGACCACAGCCCGATGCCGAGAATTGCACTAAAACAGGATGATCCTTACTTCTGGAGATAATGTCCTTGCTAAATTCAAACATGTGTGCTGTTCTTCTAAGTTGTCATACATTTCTATGTCTTTAGCCAAGCCATGTATCCTCCGGCTAAATTTGATAAATCCTTAAATCCCATTTCATGCATTTTGACACATGCCCGTGCACTACGATTGCCACTACGACAATATATCAAATATGGCCTTTCTGTATCTAATTGAGCTATTTGGGACGAGGATTGCGCATCTGAGAAATTGATTTCTTTTGAATTAGGGATCTTTCCTTGTGCTATTTCTGCGGGTGTACGGACATCTATGATGATCATATCCTTGCTTTCTGACATCATCTTCTTGGCTTGAACAATGTTTATATCCTTGTATATTTCACTTACTTTCTTAGGTAACCGGAATATATAGAAGATGAATACAGCTATTACAATTAATATAAGTAAGGTTTGCATAAGGTAGTTCTGTTGTTTTATAATCTAATGTTTAAAAATTGTTTTACTTCAAAATTCACGACGCCTAAATTACTTAAGATTCAACACTGAAGACATTTCTGTACATTGCACGAGCCCCAATAAGCTATTGCCACAACTGCTTTCGCTTCAGACAAGCTTTCAAATAGTTGACAAATAGAGTGTAGCAACTTACTTCCCTTCAGTTGTCATCAGTTTAATGCTCCACATTCCACGCAAATCGCCTACAGCGTACCCCGTAGCCAAGTCCGCAGGATAAAGTTCTTTAATTAAGTTGTAAGACGATATTTCCTCTACTCTACCGTGACAATTACTGCACATGGAGTGCATAATGATTGGGCTGAAATAAAAGATCTCACCATTGTGCTCTTGTATTATTGGCACAGCGGATTGATCATTGAGCAGCAACTGTTCAAATTGCGCTAAAATTTCTTCTTCAAGACCCGTTGGTCTATTTTGCACGTTTCGATAGCGCAACGAAGTACGCTTAATAGAGGCATTATGCACCGCAGACAGACTATCTGTTAAAGGCAATGCACGGTGATTACAATGATAAATTGCCGCCTCTACACCTTTCTTTTCAATAGCCTCAATCAATGTTGATGCCAACGTTTTGGCACTAGATTCGACTATTTGATCAGCTTTTTCTAGGTAATAAGTTTTATCAACTTTTTGAAATGAAGACGACTTTTTGGAGTCACATGCCATCAGCAAGACTATGGATATAATCGACATTGATAATATGGATCTGCACTGCTTAAATTTCATCATGTTATCGAAAAAGTTAAATTTGGTTGAAATAGTCGATTGACAATATAATCCGCTACGCTAATTTTAAATAGTTTTTCAAGCCCTTTATTCTGCTGGCGAGTCGCTTATCCTCTAGTCCTTTGTCCATCAAATTATCAGCTTCTACCAAGTGGGTGTACCATTCCGAATAATCCTTTATCAGCCAGCGTCGTTGCAAGATAGTGCGCATAATTTCTCAAGTCGCTGAAATCAATAGATATGTGTGTTTTTACCATTATTTAGTTGCTAGAGCCAATGCGATATAAACTTTAAATTTTAGGGATCCCACATTATAGAAGGATCCCTAACAAATCAAAACTCAATTTTATATCTATAGTAAGGTAGTAGGACAAACATAATCCGACACTTGAAACAATCCGCTATTCTTTACAGCTTGAAAACCGCCCTTAACGTCAACCAATTGGCGATAGCCTCTAGCCTGAAGAATAGATGTGAACATCAATGATCGATAACCACCAGCACAGTGCACATAAGTGGTACTGTCGTCGAAGATAAGTTTCATACTTTCATTGATATAATCCAGTGGTGCGTTTAAGGCACCGATTATATGTTCACTCTTAAACTCACTAGCTCTTCTGACATCAATAATCCTTGCATCCTCTAATGTAGCTAATGCATCAACACTAATCGACTCAATAGAATCTGTTTCAAAGTCCTCATCGATCCATTTTTTTAGCCCCCCTGACAGATAACCCAAAACATTATCATACCCTACCCTAGCCAAGCGGGTTACAACTTCTTCTATTCGATCTTCATCGGCTACTATCAACAATTCTTGCTTAACATCAGGTACCAAGGTGCCCACCCATGGTGCAAAATCACCATCAATACCTATAAAAATGGAGCCTGGCACAAATTTCTCTCTAAAGTCATCTTTACTTCTTGTATCAATAATGAGAGCCTCTGTCTCATTAGCTACTAATTCAAACTCCCGCGGTGATAAAGCTCTCATACCTTGATCCAAGACATTGTCTAGACTCTCATAGCCTTGAATATTCATGAGTACATTTTGAGGGAAATATCCGGGAGGTGGTGTAAGCCCATCTAATACTTTCTCTACAAACTCATTTTCACTCATGGCTTGAAGAGCATAGTTCGTCCTCTTTTGATTTCCTAATGTATCGGTAGTCTCACTACTCATGTTTTTACCACATGCACTTCCTTTGCCATGACCGGGATACACAATAATATCATCAGCCAACGGCAAAATTTTGTTTCGCAAAGAATGATATAGATGCCGTGCCAATTTGTCCTGCGTAAGTTCAGCTATTACCTTCTGTGCCAAATCTGGACGACCAACGTCCCCTATAAATAGGGTATCACCAGTAAATAAGCCTACTTCTTTAGCATTTGCATTTCTAAGAAGATAACAGCTACTCTCCATAGTATGCCCAGGTGTATGCAATACCTCAATCGTCAGATCACCAACATGTAATATTTCACCATCCTTGGCGACATATTTATCAAATCCCGTCTCCATTTCTGTCGGTCCATATACTATCGTTGCCCCCGTCTTTTTGGCGAGATCTATATGACCTGAAACAAAATCAGCATGAAAATGTGTTTCCAATATGTATTTAATCTTAGCACCGTCATCATGTGCGCGCTTTATATATGGTGCATAATCTCGCAAAGGATCTATAATAACAGCCTCTCCATTCGATTCGATATAATAGGCTGCTTCTGCCAAACATCCTGTATAAATTTGCTCTATTTTCATAATAATGTGATATTAAAAGTTAAATAATGAACAATAGCTTATCTATTAATTGCTATTGATAGTGTAAAAGTAAAGTAGGACAAAATAGCCGAGTGTAACTCAAGTTACAAGACTGACTTTAGCAAGTAAAAAATAACAATTAGTGAATTAACCTTTCTTCTTGGGTGACAATGTCTCTAGAAATTGTGCTTCATTCCAGCCTTTTTGTATAGTGCCTTCTGATGCTAATTTCTTCATAGGTATTGACGTAGCAATTCTTGACAAGTGTAAATCATTTGCTATTTGATAGTGTGAAATCCGATGCGTGCTCTTGCCATTGATTATAGCTCTATCTCCAAGATAACATACAATTCTTTTCGCCACACTTTGAATAGCTAGCACATCAATGTTATTTAACCATGCATTCAATCGACTGCTATAACTTTCCAGCACAAATTATCTCAAAGTCTTGCTTATAATCATCCATTATTCGATTTCCTGAAGGGGAATAAATATTTACTCTATTGATTACTCTGTAGCAGCTAGAATATTGCATTTGGGCTTCCGAAGACATCAAGACAAGGTGACCTCATGAGTATCACCCAACGCAAGGTAGTAAAGCAGGAGTTCATCACTTTATTCATCTTCATTTATCACCTTGAAAGATCTATAGATAAAAATAGACATGTGCGTTATCATACTACTTATCTCCATTATAGTCAAATCTTCTTCGTAGCACCTAATTTGACCATGATTGCAACTTTTATCTATCAACGCTGCTTCAAATAAATACTTAAATTTTTTGGTAAATCATAAAAGACAATTTCTCTCTGTCGATGTGGAAATTGTCATAGTTTGGGGACTAAATTATTATCAAAAGGATCAAATCATTCTACCGATTCGCTCTTTGCTGAGTAACAGAATCTTATTACCTCCAAAACAGATCGAAATTTACGCAAATGAAAATTTTTGAAAATTGACATAAGCATTCGCTATCGAAGCAAATCCGTAAGACTCATAATTTCCATAAAAATTAAAATTTTAAGATAACTTTCAAAAATGTTCCCTTTTTATGCGCAAGCAATAAATATCGGGTTACTAAGCGTGTAAAATTGCTTTAAGCACTTTACATAACCTTATTCGGTGGTAATTCCATTAGGGTAAGCTATCCATGTTTACCAATTTAGAATAGACTCAATGTTCAGTTCTCTAAAGTCTGATGATGGTAGCAAAAATGTAATATTGAATCTCTCAGAAATTGCTACTATGTTGACCCAATCAAGGAATGTGTAATGTTGATCCTTTTACTCTTCCTTCACTGCTTGTACCTGTAAATCACGTATGCTCGCAAGCTGATCGGCAAGAAATGCATATTTCTGCTCTAAAGTTTTCAGGTTGCTCTCATATTTCCGCTCTAACTCGGTTATGGCACTTTTAAGGTCTACATTTTCGTTTTTCAACTCTTTGACAGCATTGACTAGCGCTACATTGACCGGATGTAGATTGAGGCTAAGATATCCATCGCTGAGGGTAGTGACTGCTTCGGGAAAGACCGTCTGTACCTCTTGAGCGATAAATCCGATTTGTTCGGATTCGCTGTCGAGGCCATGAGGATTGTCTACACGATAGTGGAAGCGCACAGGGTGCAGAGCTGTGATGTCATCGAGACCACGGGTGTAGTCTCCATCTATGTGCTTGAGGCGTTGGTCGGATGTATTGTCCCAACTTCCGCCGCCGGTCTTGGCTGCTGTACCATTAACTCGGAACAGATAGTTGCGAACAGACCCGCCGCTGCCACCAACCAATACAGTATCGGCAAAGAAATTGTATTGTCCACCAAACCCCCAACTGAAGTAGGTATCATTATACCACAGGGCTTCATGACCATTAGCCCTTAAGACGACCCCATTAGTTTTAATATTGACCTGACCATCGACGTCCAATCTATACTGTGGATTGGAATTACCTATTCCTATATTGCCATTCTTCAGTATTGTCAAGGCATTTCTACGATTCGTAGTGGAAGTACCATTGCCTACAGTAAATATTCGATCGTTGTTATTAATAAGAGTTGCACTATTTGGCGTGTAGGAAGTATTATAGATTCCAAATACTGCTTCTCCATAGGAAGGCGCGGTATTATGAATGCCGCCACCGATAAAAGTGTAATTTCCAGACGCCGTATCTCTTTGACCTCCCCCGACGAAAGCTGAGAAGCCCGATGCAGTATTAACATCTCCCCCTCCAATAAATGATCTTGCCTCAGACGCTATGTTAGAAAATCCCCCTCCGACAAAAGCAAATTCAGCAGACGAGACATTGTCCGTCCCACCTCCTACAAAGCTTGCTATTCCCGACGCTGTATTGGAGCCTCCCCCCCCCAACAAACGCATAGGAATTCGACGCTTTGTTAGCTTGACCTCCCCCGATGAAAGATTGAGATCCTGAGGCAGTATCTTGGTGACCTCCCCCGATGAAAGCGCGACTTCCCGATGCACTATTAATGGCTCCCCCTCCGACGAAAGCAAGACTTCCCGATGCACTATTAGTGGTTCCGCCCCCGACAAAGGCACCGAATCCCGATACACTATTAATGGCTCCTCCGCCGACAAAGGAACTTTGGCCTCTGGCCTTATTATTTTCACCAGTGGCAAAAGAAAAATATCCAATACTATCCGGAGCCCAAACATTCGTGTCAAATAATAGACCCAGTCGAAATGCAACCTTAGCTGCATCATAGAAAAGCAAAGAATCAGACACTGCCGAGGCGCCTGGCGCTCCTAAAGACCCTAAAACAAAATTCGTTGCAGTTTGATCTGACGTATGACGTATCGTGCCGACAGTCAACTCAAATGGACTATCACCCAATGGCTGCCATGCAGTGCCATCATGATACATCAGCCGTTGTGCAGTATTATCATAGATGATCATACCCTTGACAGGCGTGCTTACCGCTCCTACCGTAGTGCGCGGCACCACGATAGCATCAGAGCGCAGCTCGACTTCCGTCTGTGCTTGGGTGAGTGTAATCAGAAATAAAAAACTCAAACTTAGAATAATCGATTTCATACCTAACTATTTAATTTTAAGTTCAACAATAATGATTTGGTTATAGGCTCTCTTTGTTTAGACTTATGAGGCACCTATTTTAATCCTCCATCCCATTCGGTAGTCTCCATTAATCTCTTGCGCCTGTAAGATATCTGCCTGTTACCCTACGCTATCATAAGAATGCATCCTACATAAAGAGATTTTATACAATCCTTTCTATTTCATGGTGCTATTCTTTAAGAGCCATAAACGGTCGAAAATCCATAAATGATGGTATTTTTTTGTAGCAGAGCCAATGACCATACTAACAACAGTCCAAGATCTGATACTTTTGATTGTCTAGTGGTCTGATGAAATATAAATCTACTAATCCTTCTTAAGAAGTTGATAGGTAGTTAGAGACTTCAAATCGAGAGCTTCGAGCCCTAAGATGAATGTAGGTGCTCCAAATTCTATTTATGATACAATCCGGGACTTAAGGTTTAAATGGTAATGCAGGATCATATTATACATAGTTAGTCCAGCTTCGCAATGAACCGTTTATTTGCCAATCCATAACTCTATAACCCGGACGCGTATGCAATACCTCGAAAGAGACATGATTATGAGCTATTTGTAAAAAACTAGAAGGAGAAATAAACACCTGCCAATTAGCATCGGTGATGACACGATCATTGTGATAATGACCACAAAATATCCTAAATTTCTTTTCTGGATGGGTTGAAAACAATTTTATAAAATCCTCTCGATCACTAAGCGCATAATTGTTGTCCATGTGTGGTACCCCTGACAAGCAAGGAGGATGATGCATAAAGATGCATATCTCTCTCAAGTTTTTATCGAGCAAGAGTTGATCAGCAAGCCATTGTTTTTGGCTATTGCTACAATATCCTTTAGCTGTATCGAGAAAATAGGCTTTGAAATGCGATTTGCCTTTCCAATCACGCATGTAATACCATTCGTCAGAAGACAAATTATCAACCTGCCCAAATATCTTTGCACATAATCGAGAGTCATCATGATTGCCCGCTATACAATAGAAGGGAATGCCGTTGAGATAACTTTCTGTGGTTTTTTTTATCCATTTGTACGTAGACTCTATGCCGTTTTGATAACATAAGTCACCAGATATCACTACGGCAGTAGCTTTTTCTAGTTTAACGTGTGCCAAAACCCGAGTAAACTGCTCACGCACATCTATGCCTTGGGGCATTTCGTTTGGCTGTCCGATATGAATATCGGTGATTTGTACTATTTTCATCCTTCTACTTCAATCAATAAAGGCCCTACACTACTTAAAGTTAGGCCAAAAGATGGTATTCAAACTAAGCTGAATGAAGCTTAACTTTCAGTTGTGTTCAAAAATACTGTTCTTTGCACAAAATAAAGAGATAGCTTATGACCCGTATCACCTATTATGGACATAATTGCTTTTTAATTGAGCGTCAAGGTTATAAGATCTTAATGGATCCATCAATTACTCAGCTAACCGTGTCCAAGCATTTGGATATTTCTAGACTCGAAGTTGACTTTATTCTGGCTACCCACGGACATTTTGATCATGTTATGGATATTGAATCTATCGCCAAAAGATGCAACGCCAAACTGATCTCGAATTTCGAAATTGTCAGTTATTACGAAAACAAGGGCATTAAAGGACACCCGATGAATCATGGAGGTAAATGGGATTTTCCTTTCGGTACTGTCAAATTTGTTCAAGCCGTGCATAGCTCTGTTTTACCAGATGGTACGTACGGAGGAAATGCCGGCGGTTTTGTTATTTACGATGAAGAACAATGCTTTTATTTGGCCGGTGACACCGCTTTAACCTGGGATATGAAATTAATTCCAATGACATGTCCAAAATTGGATTTTGCCATACTGCCGGTAGGTGATAACTTTACGATGGGTATTAATGATGCGGTATTAGCTGCGGAGTTTATTGAATGTGACACCATCGTTGGGTGTCACTATGACACCTTCCCTTACATCAAGGTAGATCACAGATTAGCCCGAGAAGCCTTCAAAAAGGCTGAAAAGGAACTAATTTTATTAAATATCGAAGAATCGATGACCTTTTAATATGAGTAAAATTATCGCTATAGCCAATCAAAAAGGAGGAGTAGGAAAGACTACGACAGCTATCAATTTGGCGGCTACAATAGCCTTGTTAGACAAAAAAGTCTTGTTGGTCGATGCTGATCCTCAGGCAAACGCTACAAGCGGAATTGGTATTGACGAAGCATCGGTTAAATTTACTACCTATGATTGCCTGATGGAGTCAAAGCTTATCTTGCAAGCCATAAAACCCACTGATGTTCCTAACCTTGATATTCTTCCGTCGAACATAGACTTGGTGGGTGCAGAAATTGAGCTTGTCAACAGAGAAAGACGGGAGTACTGTCTACGAAAGAGCCTCAAGTTAGTTAAAGATAATTATGACTACGTGATAATCGATTGCTTGCCCTCCTTGGGCTTGATTGCTATCAATGCGCTCACAGCTGCGGACACCGTGATTATTCCAGTACAATGCGAAATTTTCTCTTTAGCTGGATTAAGCAAGCTTAAGGATACTATCTATGCTATTAAAAATCAATTCAATTCTTCGTTAGAAATAGAAGGCATTTTATTGAGCATGTACGATAAGCGTCTCCGCATGGCCAATATGGTCTTAGAAGAAATAAGGAGCAATATTTCGGACCCCGTATTTGATACAATCATTCACCGCAATTCAAAAATCGGAGAATCACCAAGCGTAGGCAAACCTGTGATTATGTATGATGCAATGTCAACGGGCGCCAGCAATTTCTTAGAGTTGGCGACCGAATTTCTACAAAAGAATCACGACCCTTCAAAAGTCAATTTATAGCGAATTATGGCCAAAACGAATAAAAACGAAATTGGAAAAGGTATTAAAGCTTTGCTCTCTAATGTAGAGAAAAAAAGAGAGGATTCTAACTCGTCATCAGAAGAGGTAGAAATAAGAGAGCACAGATCAGATTTCGAGCTGATAGGCTTAGATCAGATCGTCACCAACCCCTTTCAGCCTAGAACAGAGTTTCTGCCAGAGGAAATTGATGAACTGGCAGCATCAATAAAAATCCACGGAGTCATTCAACCCATAACGGTCAGAAGATTAAGTGCTAAAGAATTCCAAATTATTTCAGGCGAAAGACGCTATAGAGCCTCAAAGAAAGCTGGGTTCAGTCAAATACCGGCATTCATTCGTAATACGGATGATCAGGGAATGCTAGAACTTGCCATCCTTGAAAACATCCAACGGTCAGACTTAAACGCTATGGAAATAGCTCTAAGTTTTCAGCGCTTAATTGATGAGTGCGAACTTACGCATGACGAACTGGCGCAACGCCTGGCTAAAAAACGAAGCAGTATTAGTAATTATCTTCGGTTGTTGCGCCTGCCCCCAATAGTGCAAAAGGCTATTAAGGATAATCAAATTAGCTTTGGACATGCCAAAATATTAGCAGGCCTTGAAAGGGTTGAAGATCAATCAGCTTTTTTAGAAAAAATTATTCAACAAGCTTGGTCTGTAAGAGATACTGAAAAAGCTGCCATGGCCTTAGTGCTACCCGAAACCCATGCAACAACTCACCCCCACTCTACCAAAGGCCCAGACGAAGATCCTGAAATTAGACATATCATTTCTCGTCTGAAAGAATTGACGGGATCTAAAGTAATGATTAAAAGAGATAAGCAAGGAAAAGGAAATATCAGCTTTGCCTTTAATTCTGACGCCGAATTAAATGAATTGATTTATACAATACTGGGAGATTGAATAGAATTTGGTGCATAAGCTTAGGGCTAATCATGTATGCATCATTAGCCGCCCAATCGGTGCGCGATACCACGGACGGTGGCATTGAATCACGTCCAAAGTCGTCTGCCACCACTATTTTTAAGGGGCAACCAGGTAAGGCCGCACTATTTTCATTGATTATACCGGGCGCAGGACAAGTGTACAACAAGCGCATTTGGAAGGTTCCGTTTGCCCTCGCGCTTGATGGATTGGCACTTTTCAACTTAATTCAAAGTAGTAATTCGTACAATCAAATCAATAATTGCTATATTTCTTTGGTCGAACGAAATCCGAACGTTGCCTTATGCGGGGCGAGTGTGACCACTACAGCCACTGCCTTTCGTCTACGTCAGAATGCTCGAACTAATCGAGAAACGGCATGGATAATGCTCGGTGGGGCTCATTTACTTATTGCTATAGAAGCGTTTATTGATCGCCATCTCATTAACTTTGACACTAGCGAAGATTTGACCATCACGACTACATCCGGATTAAATGATCCCACAGTTACTACCTTTATTGCTGTCAAATACAATTTGAGTCCTCGGCACAAGAATCATCTCACTTTTATTGATCTTTAATAGAGGAGGTTAACTGGTTAGTAAACACGGATGCCCTCTTTAAACCCTACGACATATGCATTAGGGAATTGGGCTTGGTATTTCCGTTCTAATCCTTCGCTCGCGTCCTCCAAGCCCTTATACTCTCCTATCATATACAATAAATTATTGTCTGCGGTAGTATAAACAATCAGTTCTTTGTCATATTGATGAATTGGATCTGTTGGAGGTAATGCGAATCGAGAAAACCGAAGGACAATTTTATACCCTGAGAAGCCTTTCAATGCAGCATTTCGCTGATGAAATTCAATATTCTGTAGAGGTTTGATACTTTTCTCAGTTTCGACACTCTTATCGTTAGGTAATGGCGACCTCGCATTATTTCGCTGAGAATCATTCGTACCCTTATTCTTTATTTCGATAGTCGGCTCTTTTGGTATCGCTTTGATGTCCGTATTTCGTTTTTCGCCTTCCTTTAAGTTTTCTGCCTTTGGCCTAATTGGTTTTTCAACAATAGCTTGAGGATCGGCCGTTATAGCGCTTTTTGGTGTCCTATTCAAACTTTCTTGTGTGTTAGCAATCGATAGAGCATTATCCACTGACCCCCCATCTTGTACTCTAATTTGTCCTTGCTCTCTAATAGATACGAGCAATTCATCCATAAATTCCTCCGCCTTTATTTGACGCAGATAACGCCAATTATCAGGGAAATAAATATCAATTATCTTGAGTTCGGTCCTACGATTTTGCGCATGTTGTTCTTCACTACATGAGATGTTATTTTTACAGTTATTCACCAACTCAGTTTCGCCGTAGCCTCTTGCCACTAAGACATCAGATGAAACGCGGGCCATTTTAACCAGATGATCTACGGCATTTTTTGCTCTTTTCTGAGATAATTTCAAGTTGTAGTCGTCCGCACCTCTTGCGTCCGTATGAGACCCTAATTCAAGTTTTAATCCAGGATTATCTTTTAGCAATTCGGCCACGCTTTGAAGCTGCCTTTTAGATTCTTGGGTCAGTTCAGCACTATTCAATTCATAATAAATATGATTTAACCCAATCTTCTTGCCCTGGTAGATTTGATCCAACTCAATATTAGCCAATAAAACCCCCATCTCATTGTCGTTACTCAAATTGTCGCTAACGCCAGGTCGAGTATTGCCCAAACCCTCAAAGCACAATATGCATCCTGCCACATCAATATAGGCCTCAAGACGTTTTGCCGCGTATCCAGCCTTTCGAATAAGAATCGTATAGTGATTTCCCTTGCGCAAGTGAAGCTTAAACTCTGGATAAGCATAGTCCTCCAGTATCATCGCTTCTCGCCGCTCAGTATTATTGTAAACTTCGATTAAAGCTCCTTTAATTGCATCGGAATATGCCAAAGAATCTACATTTTTTTCGGAGAGTGTTATCTCAAAAGTATAGCCAGGCAATCTTGTGAGCGCATGTTTTATATAGATTTTATCTGTCTGATGTACGTCAAGAGATTCGACATGAGCAAAAACAGATTCCTTACTTATCTGAATATCATATACTCCAAGGCTAGGCAACTCAATTTGATATTTGCCCATTTCATCTGTCAGTGCAGTACCTATTAGCTTTTCAGTGCCTGCAACAAATATGGCGACATCTGCTCCAGAAATATAGCCGCGATTCTTTTCTTCAAACACATACCCTTCTAATGTGACTTGACTTAAAATACACGTGGTGATCAACAAAAATGACCCTACAATAAGTAATCTCCTCATCTGTAATGGCTTGTAAAACAACAATATTAAGACTATAATGTATCTATGCAGTCACAATGAGCAGCCAAACTAGAAACTGCCTTTGTCACAATTATCGTACAATACTCGTAATATTCAATCATATGAAGATTATTTTTCTTGGCACACCCGAATTTGCCGTGGCCACGCTAGACGCTATTATTAACGCCGGTTATGAAGTGGTAGCTGTCATAACCTCGCCTAACAAATTAGGTGGCCGCGGCATGAAGCAACTCATAGAATCTGCGGTAAAAGTCTATGCCGTCAGCCATAATATTCCTGTTTTGCAGCCCACAAACCTGAAAAGTCCTTCATTTTTGCGCGAATTGAGAGCTTATCAAGCAGATCTTCAGGTGGTAGTGGCATTTAGAATGTTGCCCGAGCTTGTTTGGGATATGCCGCCTTTAGGTACTTACAACCTACACGGATCCCTTCTCCCTGACTACAGAGGCGCTGCCCCGATCAATTGGGCGATCATCAACGGCGAAACAACAACAGGCGTCACGAGTTTTAAGCTAAAGCATGCCATCGACACAGGAAGTATTGCTCTGCAGCAAGAAATACCAATTGATCAAGAGGACGATGTTCAGACGCTCCATGATAAAATGATGCTCATCGGGGCAGCCCTTATGGTCAAAACTCTACAAGCGATAGACGATAACACCCTTGTCCTCATACCCCAAGAGGAAAAAGTGGGAAAACACGCCCCAAAAATCTTCCATGAAGATTGCCAAATTGATTTTAGCCGGTCTGTAGTGCACGTATATAATTTCATACGAGGATTGTCGCCCTATCCAACAGCGTGGTTTATGTTAGAAGGAAAGAAGGTTAAAGTTTTCAAAACCAGTTATTACCACTGTGAAGATGAACATTTACCTGGTCAGAATGTAAGCGACGCCAAAAACTATTGGAAAGTAAAATGTGCTAATGGGTATCTAAATATTTTAGACTTGCAAGAAGAAGGAAGGAAGCGTATGCCTATAAAGGACTTCCTAAATGGCACAAAACTTAGAGTGAATAACTCAATAGTGACAAAACAAACTGAAAACCTTTAATTATCAAATTTGATTCACTTGCGCTAATTTCTAAAAATGCATTGGTGCCGCTTCTTACTATATTATCCGCTGTCACACGTCCGATGGTAGCCCCGAACGAAAATGAGAAAACCACTAATGTGAGGATCAAAAATCGATTATTCTTGATTCGTCGTGCCATGCATTTATCGGTTGTAGATTTTACAAATATATAACTTCTATACAGACGTGTTGGTTCAATGATATGTTACAAAAATCTTAATATTA
>CAZTSI010000074.1:0-13487 GCA_964616755.1 uncultured Saprospiraceae bacterium
CGCTTGGAGAGAAGCAGGTGCACGCGTGGTAAAATTTGAAATAGAAAATGGTGGACAACCCAACATGAGTAATGATTTTCCACTATACAGATACTCTGATATTTTATTGATGAAGGCAGAGGTTCTCTGGAGACAAAATCCAGGAAGTACAGAAGCTTTAGCCCTTGTAAATCAAATACGCACTAGAGCAGGTGTTGCGCCATTTACTGCATTGACCGCAGATAACTTGTTGGCTGAAAGAGGCCGCGAAATGTTTGCTGAGACGCAGCGAAGAAGTGATTTAATTCGATTTGGTAAATTTAATGACCCATGGTTTGGAAAAGGTCAAACGGAACCTTGTAAAACTTTGTTCCCAATCCCTAGAAATCAATTGGATTCCAATCCAAACTTGAGACAAAATCCATGTTATTAGTCACAGAATAAGCAATGTAATCATATACCCGCACCCCTTTATTGTGGTGCGGGTTTTTTTACCCAACCCATGAAGACCTCACATTTATTGATCGTACTGAGCTGGGCTATCTTGCTAACTCAAGGTAGCTGTGTTAGACCTGAGGAGCCAAGTCCAAACGATGGTATGTTTTATCTTTTGCCAGCTAAGGTGAGCGGTGTTCATTTCAATAATAAGCTGGTCTACGATGACAATATGAACATATATACGTTTCGTAGTTTTTATAACGGTGGCGGTGTCGGATTAGCAGATTTTAATAGCGATGGATTAGTTGATATCTTCTTCGCTGGTAATCAAGTAGACAATGCGTTATATCTCAATCGAGGGGCGCTATCATTCGAAGAGGTAAGTGCTGAGGCGGGTGTGAGTTCGAGCAATATATGGTCGACGGGAGTCAGCATTGTGGATATCAACGCCGATGGGTGGCCAGATATCTACGTGAGTAAAAGTGGCGATCTTCAGGGGGAAAGGCGGCACAACGAACTGTTTGTTAACCAAGGTGTTAAAACCAATGAGGATGGCCTTGATATAGTCTATTTCATCGAAAAGTCACGAGAATACGGACTTGATGATGTTGGGCTATCTACCCATGCCGTATTTTTTGATTATGACTTAGATGGTGACTTAGACTGCTATCTTCTAAATAATTCTTTTCGCAGTATTGGAAATTATGATTTACGTCTTGATCAACGTGCCATTCGCGATACCCTCGGAGGCAATAAACTCTTACGCAACAATACTATAGGCCATCCAAAGGCTTCGACTATTTTTGAGGATGTTAGCGAATCAGCTGGCATATTCGGCAGCGCTATCGGTTTTGGTCTTGGAGTGACGATTAGTGATATCAATGGGGATGGATGGCCTGATATTTATGTAAGCAATGATTTTTTTGAAAAAGATTATCTCTATATCAACCAGCGCGATGGGCGCTTTAGAGAAGAGATTGACCAGCTTGCCAGTGAATTGAGTCTGGGGGCGATGGGGGCAGATATAGCCGATATCAATAATGATGCTTGGCCCGATATATTCGTAACCGAAATGTTACCAATCACTGAACATCGCAGCAAAACTAAGTCTCTATTCGAAAACTGGAATAAGTACCAAGCTAACGTCAGAAACGGCTATCATCAACAGTTTTCCAGAAACACGCTTCAACTTAATCAGAATGGCAAGGCGTTTGCCGAAATAGGGCGCTATGCGGAGGTTGAAGCTTCAGATTGGAGTTGGGGTGCATTGATAGCAGATCTGGACAATGATGGATGGAAGGATATATTTGTTGCCAATGGAATATATAAGGATATCCTCGATCAAGACTACATTAATTTTTATGCCGACCCTGCCAATGTAAGATCGATCCTATTCGACAAGAAAAATGGTGGACTAAACAAGTTAATTGATAAAATTCCCTCCGAGGCGATTCCCAATTATGTTTTTCGAAATCGGGGGGATTTACGTTTTGAACAAGTCAACAAGGAATGGGGACTTGATGCCCCTAGCTTTAGTAATGGAGCAGCCTATGCCGATTTAGACAATGATGGGGATCTAGACTTGGTCATAAATAATATCAATATGCCAAGTGCCATTTATGTTAATACGACTATTGAAAAGGGTAGCAATCATTATGTACAATGCGAATTGCGGGATACCTTCAGTCAAAATAGGATGGCGCTAGGGGCAAAGGTTTATTTGTACCAAGGGGATCAAATCCAATTCGTAGAGAACTATGCAGCGCGCGGGTTTATGTCGTCCGTAGATACTCGTATACATTTTGGTCTTAACGACAATCTCTTGATTGATTCGCTTGTTGTCATATGGCCTGATGGTACACGCCATATTCAACGTATGACTAAAGCAGATCAAGTGTTGCATATTTACAAACAAGCGGAGCCCACGAAAATAGTCGCTCAGCTACCCCAAATATCAAGAGCGATATTATCAAGTAAGTCACTCAGCGGAATAGATTTTGTGCATGTAGAAAACGAATATTCAGACTTTGATAAGGAGTCATTACTATTAATGATGAATAGTAATCTAGGCCCCGCGATATGCGAAGGAGACATAAATAATGATGGACTGACGGATATATATTTCGGTGGCGCCCATGGCCAGTCGGGAAGACTTTTTGTGCAGCAATCCAATGGTCGATATAAAGGACTGGAGACACGTATTTTTGATCAACACCAATTATCTGAGGACGTGGATTGTATATTTTTTGATGCCAATGGAGATAAATTATTGGATCTTTATGTGGCTAGCGGGAGTACCGAATTTGGCCCCAATAATGGCCAATTGGCAGATCGACTGTACATGAATATAGCTGGGAAGGGATTTCGATTCTCAGAACAAATATTACCGACCTTTCAATTTGAAAACACCTCTGCTGTCGCCTCATTAGATTATAATGGTGATGGACATTTAGATCTTGTCGTAACGACCTTTGTTCGACCGTACGCCTATGGTGTTCCAAGTAGTTCTTATTTACTAGAAAATGACGGCACGGGTATTTTTAAAGACGTTAGCCATAGCCATGCAGCCGCATTGCACGAGATGGGTATGGTGACTGATGTAGCCGTTGGTGATATCGACAACGATGGGGATGATGACATTGTAATCGTGGGCCAATGGATGACGCCCGTATTGTTGATCAATACAGGCGGTATTTATACGAAGGCAGAAGATATCATTCCCGATAATCTGAGCGGATGGTGGAACTGTGTTGAGCTGGCAGATGTGAATAGCGACGGCAGACCTGATATTTTATTGGGAAATATAGGCCTCAATACTCGTCTTAAATCTGGTGTTGGCAAGCTAAAGCATCTACATGTTAATGATTTTGATGCAAATGGCCGTATTGAACAGATTTTTACTTACGAGTCCGGCGGCAATGAATATCCATTTTCTCAACGCAATGATCTCATCAAACAATTGCCCTTTTTAGCAAAAAAGTATCCGAACTTCGTCAGCTATGGTGGCCAGTCCATAAAAGATATTTTTGATCCTGTAGTGTTTCAAAAAAGTATTTCCTACACCCTTGAAGATACAAGGAGTTTGATGCTATTGACCGATAGCGGAGGTCGTTTTTCTGTACAACCCTTACCTGTCGAGGCGCAGTTGTTTCCGATTTATAGTTTTTTGGTGGATGATGTCAATGCGGACGGTCATGTAGATATCTTGTTAGGAGGCAACCAATCACGAGCAAAGCCAGAAATAGGCATCAACATGGCTGGTAGGGTCATGCTACTTCTTGGGGATGGAGTAGGTAATTTTATGCCTCAATCAGATGATCAATCTGGACTAAATGTACGGGGGGAGATCCGTGGCATTATAAAAGTGAGGATCAAGGGCGAAAAGAACTATATTTTTGCCATTAACCATGAAACTCCTCAAATATATGAAGCACTCATGCCTTATCCCCGATAGTGTAGCGACTCACCATTCTTGCATTTTTAGGCTGAATTGGCCATATTTATGGAGTAAATAGCTACTAAAAGGTAGTGGTCAAACCATATTCAATGTTAAACATGAACCAAAAGAGACTCAAAAATGAACCCCAAAGTAGACTATTCATTACAGTGATTTGTCTGGTTAGTTTTTGTCTATGCAGTTGTGGCAAGAAAGACTACCACCGTTTGGTTGCCTATGAAAAGGCTAAAGGTATTAGACAAGATAGCTTGTTTTTAGGAATATCAATAGGCATGGATAGTGAGCGCTTTTACAAACATTGTTGGGATCTGAACAAAAAGGGATTGATTAGAGAAGGCATGGCCAGTGCGACCATACATTATTCGCTTCCTGAAACTAATGACAAGATCAAGTTTGAATTTTATCCTGTATTTAAGGAAGGAAAAGTACAATCTATGACAGGTTATTTTTACCATACTGCATGGGCACCGTGGAGCAAAGAAACATTTCCCGATTTCATTATTGAAGAAACCAAAGAGCTATTATCTGATTGGTACAACGTTCATTTTGTTCCAATAGCTCGGATAGGTATGGGTAAAACATATGCAGCGGTCAAAGGAAATTTGAGAATAGTACTTTACTATAAACAAGATACCCGTGTAGAAGTACTATTTACGGATCTAACAAATGATGACGGGTTCTTGACGATTCCTAAAAGTGCTAAATCCAAGTGATGAAGTTGTGTGTAGTTTTAAGATGCATGATCGTTTATGGCGTATTAATCAGTTTGTTTGGCTGCAGTAACCGTGATAAATCTGATCAAAATCATAGATTTCAATCCCTATCACCAAAGCGTTCGAATATTACCTTTAGCAACGATCTAAAATTTATTCAAGATTTTAATATTTATACCTATCGCAATTTTTACAATGGGGGCGGGGTAGGAGTTGGGGATGTCAATAATGACGGTTGGCTTGACATCTATTTTACGGGGAATATGGTCCCCAATAGGCTTTACCTAAACAATGGAGATCTTAGTTTTACCGATGTCACAGACAGGGCTGGCGTAGCTGGAAGTAAGGGCTGGTCTACTGGCGTGAGTATGATCGATATTAATGGCGACGGCTGGTTAGATATATACGTGTGCAATTCAGGTAATGTAAAGGGAGATAGCAAACAAAATGAATTATTTATCAACCAAAAGGACGGCACCTTTCTAGAAATGGCCGAAAAATTTGGTTTAGCGGATCAAGGATTTTCTACACATGCAGCATTCTTTGATTATGATCGAGACGGTGATATGGACGTCTACATGCTCAACAATTCGTTTCAAGCCATAGGAAGTTTTAATCTTCGTAAGAATGAGCGTCCCATAAGAAGTGTCGAAGGCGGTGATCGTTTATATCGTAACGATAATGGGAAGTTTGTAGATGTAAGTGAAGCGGCTGGTATCTTTGGTAGTGTTATCGGTTTTGGCCTTGGTGTAACCGTTGGGGATATTGATTTAGATGGATGGCCAGATATCTATGTGTCTAATGACTTTTTTGAGCGTGATTACATCTACATGAACAATGGCGATGGGACGTTTACAGAAAATCTAGAACGCCAAATGCAATCCATATCTGGGGCCTCCATGGGCGCTGACATGGCAGATATTAATAATGACGGCTATCCTGATATTTTTGTCACGGAGATGTTGCCAGAGCCTCATGAACGACTTAAAACAAAGACGACATTTGAAAATTGGGATCGCTATCAATATAATCTTGATAACGGCTACTACCACCAATTTACACGCAATATGTTTCAACTCAATAATGGCAATGGCACTTTTAGCGAAATAGGACGAATGCTCGGGGTGGAGGCCACAGATTGGAGTTGGGGAGCATTGATAGCCGACTTTGATAATGATGGCAACAGAGATTTATTTGTAGCGAATGGTATCAGCAAAGATCTCACCGATCAAGATTATATTAATTACATTTCCACGGATGAAATGGCCAAATCCGTCATCTCAAAAGACGGCGTCGATTTTCAAAAATTGACAGATGTTATACCTTCGACTAAAGTGCCTAATTACATGTTTAAAAATGAGGGGGGGCTACGATTTAAAAATGTTACGCTCGATTGGGGGCTTGAAAGACCGTCACAATCCAATGGATCCGTTTATGCAGATTTGGACAATGATGGGGATCTCGATATAGTCATCAATAATGTTAACGAGATAGCTAGCCTATATATCAATCAGACAACACAACTAGAGGACAATCAGTACATACAGATCGAGCTCACAGGTCTCTCACCAAATACGCAGGCCATCGGCACTAAAATCCGTGTACATAGCAAGGAACAGGTCTTTTATTCCGAACAAATGCCAGTCAAGGGATTTCAATCCTCGGTCGATCCACGTCCTCACCTTGGATTGGGGAATATTGATGGTATTGATAGTCTTGTTATTATTTGGCCAGACCAACAATTTTCGGTTTTGAATCAAGTGACAACTAATCAAATGTTGTCTATCGATTATCAGACCATTAAGCGTAGTTCATATACTCCTTCAGTGACTGAGCAAGCACTATTCGAGGATATCACTTCCACTTCGGGATTGAATTTTACACATATAGAAAATAAGTTTGTTGATTTTGATAGAGATCGTCTTATTGCTCATATGTTATCAACCGAAGGGCCTGCGATGTGTACAGGGGATTTTGATGACGACGGTTGGGTAGATGTCTATATGGGTGGTGCAAAAGATCAGGCCGGAGAGCTTTATTTTGGCACGCCAACAGGTTTTACAAAGCGAGGAAAAAATGAGCTTTTTGAGACAGATAAGGTGTCGGAAGATGTGGATTGTGAATGCTTTGATGCCGATGGTGATGGTGATTTGGACCTCTATGTAGCCAGCGGCGGCAATGAGTTTCCAAATAGTTCCTCGGCCTTGATTGACCGATTATATTTGAATAGAGGCAACGGAACTTTTGTGAAATCCGGGCAACTCTTGCCAAGTTTTACGTTTGAAAACTCTTCGGTGATTCGTAGTTCGGATGTAGATGGGGATGGAGATATGGATATGTTCGTTGGTGTTAGGGCCAAACCTTTTTTGATAGGCGTACCAGCTGACAGTTATTTATTACTGAATGATGGCAAAGGAAATTTTAAAGATGCTACTGATCAAATCGCACCAGCACTTCGAAAAATTGGCATGGTTACAGATGCTACTTGGGCAGATATTGACGCAGATGGTGATCATGATCTGATCATTGTTGGTGAATGGATGCCGATTATTGTATTGATAAACGACAAAGGAACATTAGTAAGACAGGAGATTGGGACCGAACTAGATAGTACGCATGGTTGGTGGAACACGATCGTACAACATGATTTAGATGATGATGGAGATATCGATCTTATTGTTGGCAATCACGGGCTCAACTCACGTTTTAGGGCGTCTAAACTACAACCCGTAGAGATGTATGTTCACGATTTTGACCAAAATGGTAAGGCTGAGCAAGTCATCTGTTGCTATTTTGGTGGTCAATCATTCCCGATTGCCTTACGTCACGATTTACTGATGCAACTTCCGGGATTGAAGAAGATCTATCCTGATTACAGTTCATATAAGGATGAAAAAATCGAAGATATTTTTTCGCCAACAATCCTGGCGGGTGCTACAAAACAAGTAGTTTATGATCTCAGAACGGCTGTATTTATCAATAATGGTCAAGGTATTTTTAATAAAGTTGACTTGCCTATCGAAGCCCAATTATCGCCGACATATGCGATTGAAGTAGCCGATTTTGATCGGGATGGGAAATTGGATATCCTATTGGGGGGTAACTTCTATGGTGCTAAGCCGGAAATAGGACGCTATGATGCAAGCTATGGTACCTTTCTCAAAGGCCAAGGGAATGGAAAATTTAGTGCTGTGCCAAATAGAGAGATCGGGCTACGACTAGAGGGGGAGGCGCGCAAGTTTACGATCATAGATCAACGTGGACATAAACGCTTGCTCATTGCTCGAAATAATAGCCACGCACAGATCTACAGTTACTAAAGTAGTATATTCGTATGGGCAGTAGATCGTGCGATTTGCTATCGATGAACGCCTCGAACGCTAAGCCAAATGAAATACTTAATCCTTAGCTGGCTTGTTATATACAACCATTTATCATTAAGTGGTCAGGGATTCGATTGTGATGGTTCGGCTTTCCTGATCGTATATACCGAGTCGGTAGGGGAGACTGTCCTATATCAAGTAACAGAGCAACTCAATTACAAGAGGATCGGACTTTCAGAAAAGCGTCGCTTGACAGGACTCGCCTACAATGTCAATGACAAGTATTTGTATGCGTTGGATGTCAATACATATGAATTAGTACAGATGGATAGGGACGGAATGGTTCGTTCTCTTGGTGTGCCTCAAAATATAGATCAGAATATGCTATACTCATCGGCCACAATTAGTGCCAATGGTTCAACATATTATATGATCGGACATAATCCGAGTTCTCAAGTTGACGAACGATTTTATAGTATTAATTTAAACCGAGATGTCCTTTATGCTGGATATTTAGCTATCACCGGTGATAGGCCTGTCAAGTTGTTAGATTTGGCCATAGATCCGATCAATGGCACCATCTATGGATATGATCAACGAGAGGGGAGACTTACTTTTGTCGCAGTTGGCGGCAGCGTGGCCTCAGGGAACTTTACGAACACTGGCCAGCCGAATATAGACGGAATTTTTTTTACCCGGGCCGGAGAGCTGATTGGATATTCGCCCATGGGTGTATTTTACACGATGGACAAACGCACCGGCCGCATTCAATTTGCTGCCTCTGGGCCACAGGGTACAGCCGCCGATGCTTGTTCATGTCCATATACTTATACATTTCATAAAATCATAGAGCCTGAAGAAATTGTTCCGTGCGAAGAGTTTACAATCAAATACGTTTTTGACAATAAGCTTGGTATTGGGCAGACTTGGATAGCCTTAACAGATACTTTCCCGCCCGGATTTGAAATTGTCGACATAAAAAGTAAAATAGTAAGTCCAGAAAATAAAGTGGCCAGTCCACCAAACATCTTGGCACTTCATAATTTAGTTTACCTACTACGAGATAACCTCATCGAGGTGACTGTAAAAGCAGCAGCTACTCCCGATGCTCGCTTTGGCTCTCAGGCTCGACAATATCCTTTTCCTAAGGCCTTTGATGGGATCAGTGGCTCTGATGACCCCAATACTGACTTGCCATCTGATCCGACGTACGCACGTATAATAAATATGGAAGAGCTGGATTTTTATGATTTTCAGCAATATAGTTGCGATGGTACTGAACTGCTCCTGCAATCACCAATCCTTGCTGATCAATACCAATGGAGCAATGGAGCGACCACAAAGGATGTGGCTATTGACAAGATAGGTTGGATTAGTTTGATGGCTCAAGGGAATTGTGTTTATTTTCACGATTCGATATTTATCGATTCGTTCATTTCGCCCAAGGGTTTGTGGATTGTCGGAGAAAGCGAAATTGTAGCGGGATCTAATCTTAACTTATCGGCACAGATTAATCGCGGCGAGATACATCAATATCGATGGATCACGGATGCCGATATGCCCATTTGTTCAAGCTGTTCAACAATATCCGTTGCACCTACCGAAAATACGGTCTTTACATTGACCGCCATTGATGACCAAGGCTGCGTAACTGAGGCCGTACATCAAGTGCGGGTCGAGCCTTTAAAAGATCTGTATGCCCCCACAATATTTAGTCCAAATGGAGATGGAATCAATGACTACTTCTATCTAAGTGCGAATGCAATGGGCATTTGTCGATCTCTTACTATAAATAACCGATGGGGTGCAATTGTATATCAGGGGCTTGATGTAAACTTAAGTCAGCCCGATAAGGGATGGGATGGAAGACAGAATCAAATCCTTATGCCTTCAGATGTTTATATTTGGCACGCAGAAATAGAATTTGCCGATGGTCAAGTCAATATTGTGAGCGGCAGTATCACCTTAATTAATAATTAAATTAAACCATTTTGGAAAGAATAAATTCGAGTGCAGTTGTGAGATCACAGATCCAGAAGTTGAGCATATTCGTTGCCTTGTTGAGTATGCTCAGCTGTGCCGACGAATCTAATGCTATTTTGTTTCATGCATATGCCCCTGAAGTATCAGGCATCAAGTTCACCAATCAATTAATTGAGTCTGAGGACTCGAATATTGTACAATACCTATATTACTACAACGGTTCTGGAGTGGCAGCAGCGGATTTTAATAATGACGGATATCCCGATGTCCTTCTTGGATCTAATCAGCAAGGAATACGTTTGTATATGAATGATAAAAGGACGGGCGACCCTAGCTTTACAGATGTCACCCAGACGGCTGGTTTGTCCGACATTGGAGGATGGACAACAGGACTTAGTATTGCAGACGTCAATGCTGATGGTTGGCCCGATATCTATGTGTGCCAAGTAAATTATAAGTCATTGATAGGTCGAAATCGTCTCTTGATCCATCAGGGATTACACGGGGGCATACCACTGTTTGAGGATCATACGGAGCGATACGGGTTGAATTTTAAAGGACTTTCGACACAAGCTGTGTTTTTTGACTTCGATCTGGATGGAGATTTGGATATGTATCTCTTAAATCATTCGGTGCACTCTGCAGAACACTATTCCAACGCGCGGATCAGAGAACAGGTTGATGCTAATGGAGATAAATTTTATCGAAATAATGACGGATACTTTGAGGACCTTACTGTACAGGCTGGTATCTATACTAGTCCCATAGGATATGGATTAGGTGTGTCAGTCAGTGACATCAATAATGATGGCTATCCTGATATCTATATTGGAAATGATTTTCATGAAAACGACTATTTGTACCTCAACAATAAAGATAGCACGTTTACGGAGGTGCTCCGCTCAGCTATTAACCATAGCAGCCAATTTAGCATGGGTACAGAGATCGCTGATATCAACAATGATGGTTTAATGGATATATTAAGTCTTGATATGATGCCTGAAGATATCATTATCAAGAAGCGTTCTGTACCTGCCGATAATTTTGAAATCTATCAATTCAAGTCGAGCTTTGGCTATCATTTTCAAATACCACGTAATAATCTCCAGCTACAGCAATATGTGGATCAAGACAAGATACCTGTATTCTCAGAAATCGGTAATATGCTTGGCATAGCAGAGACGGACTGGTCATGGTCAGGGCTTTTAGAAGATTTTAACATGGATGGGCACAAAGATCTTTTTATCACAAATGGGATTATAAGGCGCCCTAACGATTTGGATTATCTAAATTATATCGCGAATGAGGTGGTTCAAAGTCAAGCTGATGATCTCGAAATCATCAGTCATATGCCGTCTGGAGCCGTTTCTAACTATCTGTATATCAATCAGGGTGCATTGAAGTTTGCTAATGAATCTGCACGGATAAAAGACAACAGGCCTGGTTTTTCGACTGGTTCAGCTTATGCGGATTTTGATCTAGATGGGGATATCGATCTTATCGTCAATAATATAAATGAGCCAGCAAGTTTGTTGCTCAATCAATCCAAAACGTCAAAATCGCTCCGTGTGGAGCTTCATGGCGCTGGTGCTAACACACAAGCTATCGGCGCTAAAATAATGGTGTACGCCGATACGGATCTTCGTGTGTACGAGAAATATCCTGTCCGAGGTTTTATGTCTTGTTCTGCCGATGAGTTGACTATTTCGCTTGCAGGCCAAGTAGATAGTATGTTCATAAGATGGCCTGATGGAACATTTACGCAGATCGTTGATTATAGGGATAAAAATTTTGTAAGCTATAAACAAGTTAGATCAGAGAGCACAAGAAATATGATAGAATCAAAAAAGCCTTTGTTAGTTCGGTCAGCTAAGAGTATCCCCTTTAAACATATCGAAAATGATTTTAGCGATGCAGTATTAGAGAAACTTCTGCCTTGGTATGAATCAACGTTGGGCCCTGCCCTGGCTGTTGCCGATGTGAATGGTGATGGTCTCGAAGATCTATATGTAGGTGGTGCGAAAGATCAAGCTGGCAAATTATTCACCCAAACGACTAGTGGTGAATTCTTAGATGCTCAGATATCTGTATTTGAAAAGGAGAGGTTTTACGAAGATGTGGATGCCCTCTTTTTTGATGCGGATGGAGACGGGGATATGGATCTGTATGTAGTTAGTGGGGGCAATGAGGCTTTAAATGATTCTCCCTTACTTTTGGATCGGCTTTATAAGAATGATGGGTTCGGACATTTTGAACGCGATGAATATGCCTTGCCATTGATATTGCAGAATGGTTCTTCTGTCGCCGCGGGGGATTATGATAATGATGGAGATATTGATTTGGCGGTGGGGTCTTTAGTAGGGTTTAGATCCTATGGAATTTCTCAAGGGGCGCATATTTTAATGAACGACGGCAAAGGAAAATTTATAGAGGTCACTGAACGTTTGGCGCCAGAGATACGAGATGTAGGGATGATACGCGATATAGAATGGGCGGACACAGATGACGACGGCGATATCGATTTAATCCTTGCTGGGGAATGGACGCCTATCATAATATTAGAAAATAAGAGAAGCCACTTTAAACTTAGTTATATTGAAGGAACAGTAGGCCTTTGGAGTCATATTTCTTTGACTGATCTCAATGCTGATGGTCGAGTAGATATTATCGCCGGCAACTTTGGGTGCAATCACCCATATTCGCGAGATGGCCTTGGTTTGCTTTTGGGTGATTTTGATGATAATAAAGTGCTTGACCCCATCCTCTATACAAAGCGCAATGGCCAACGTCACCCCATCGCTGGCAAGGATTTGCTAGGAAGCCATATGAATTATTTTAAAAAATTATACCCGACCTATGATGCTTTTGCTCGTGAGAGCCTTGATGAGATGCTAGGGCCAGTAATAGGCAAGAGCCTAAGACAATTTGAAGTACAAGAATTCGAAACGAGTCTTTTTATAAATCACGGCAAGAATTCGTTTGTCAAGGAATCCTTGAATAATACTGAGCAAGTAGCCCCAATTTTAGCAGGCTGTGCAGTAGACATTAACATGGATGGACGCAAGGATATTATTTTAGGAGGAAATTTATATGAAGTAAGTCCAGATATTGGACGCGGTGATGCCTCTTATGGGCATCTACTTCTAGGGGAGGATCAAGGATTTACTACCATTGGTCATCAATCTTCTGGATTTGTGCTGCAAGGAGCCGTGCGCCATATTAAGAATATAACGATTGATAGAAAAATGCATTTTATCGTGGCTATGAACAATGACTCCCTTCAGATTTGGCATTAATACGTTACGGTGTTCTTATATTCCCTGATTCCTTTTGGAAGCATGAGTCTATCCTTCCGACCAACTATACAGGTGCATTTCGAAGTAAGAGATATGTAAGGTCGCTTACATTGTTTTCTCTTTTGAATTCGTCTGATCGACCTAGCCTATTTCACCTATGAAGCAGCGGTTAAGGCTGTGCCGTCCTTTCAACTAGTTGAGGTGGATTTTTTTGTTAATCGTTAGTGCCTCGGCGAATCGAGCCCAAATGTTAAAATCCCCATTTTATCAAAAAAAAGTTTATTCTTTCTTTCTTTCT
>CAZTSI010000075.1:0-13316 GCA_964616755.1 uncultured Saprospiraceae bacterium
GAATATCTGACCATCTGTAATTGAAATCACGTTTGTTGGGATGTATGCAGAAACGTCACCCGCCTGTGTTTCAATAATAGGAAGTGCTGTTAATGAACCACCCCCTCTGACCATTCCAGCAGACTTTAGACTTTCAGGCAGGTCATTCATATTATTAGCGATCTCGTCGTTATTAATGACTTTCGCCGCTCTTTCAAGAAGTCTTGAATGCAGATAAAACACGTCTCCAGGATATGCTTCACGTCCGGGAGGTCTGCGCAATAAAAGAGATACCTCTCTATATGCTACTGCCTGCTTAGATAAATCATCATATATTATCAAAGCTGGTCGGCCAGTATCTCTAAAAAATTCGCCTAGAGCGGCGCCTGCAAATGGCGCATAAAACTGAAGTGGTGCTGGATCCGAGGCACTCGCCGACACGATAATCGTATAGGCCATAGCGCCATTCTCTTCAAGCGACTTTGCTACTTGGGCAACCGTCGAAGACTTTTGACCAGATGCCACATATATACAATATACGGGCTCACCTCTGTCGTAAAATTCTTTTTGATTAATGATCGTGTCAATGGCGATAGCAGTCTTACCTGTTTGTCTATCACCAATGATTAGCTCACGCTGACCTCTACCGATCGGAATCATGGCATCTATCGCCTTTATACCCGTTTGAAGAGGTTCATTCACCGGCTGTCTATAGATAACCCCTGGCGCCTTTCTTTCTAAAGGCATAGCGTATTTCTTTCCAGCGATAGGCCCCTTACCATCAATGGGTTCTCCTAGAGGATTGACGACACGACCAATAAATCCTTCGCCAGCATCGATGGAGGCGATCTTTTTGGTACGTTTTACTCGTGACCCTTCTTTTAGTCCATCACTATCCCCCAAGAGTACAACACCAACATTATCTTCTTCTAAGTTCAAGGCAATAGCTTGTACACCCGTTTCAAATTCTACTAGCTCCCCTGCTTGAACTCCTGTAAGTCCATATACGCGAGCAATTCCGTCGCCCACTTGTAAAATTGTCCCTACCTCTTCTAGTTCTGTGGCGCTACTTACCCCAGCCAATTGTTGCTTGAGTATTGCTGATATTTCGTCTGGCTTGATTCCAACCATGGTTATAAGTTATATTGATTTGATAGATGAATTGTCTAATACGGCCTTTTTAACATTGGCCAATTTTGTTTTAACACTAGCGTCATACACTCTGTCTTCGATTTCGAGAATTAGGCCGCCTAGAATATGTTTATTTGTTTTAACCTGCAAGTCAATTTCGCCTGAAGCTAATCCTTGGGTAAGCATAGCGTTCTTCACTTGTGCAATCAATGTCTCCGTTGCAGGAATAGCTGTAATGAGCTTCGCGGTTGTGATATTGTTGAGTATTTTGTATTGCATCACAAAGGCGTTGGCAATCTCTGGCAAATACTCTTCTCTTCCCTTTCGCACGACTATGTCCAAAAATGAATAGGTAATATCTCCAAGCTTGCCTTTGAATATAGCCTCAAAAACGGAGCGCTTTTTATCGCTACTGATGATTGGGCTTTTGATCATTCTATACAGCTCACCATGCCCCATGGCCGACTGAAATACCTTAATGTCGTCTAATACTTGTGCTACAGCAGCTTTTTCAATAGCCAAATCTAAGAGAGACTTGGCATACCGACTGGCTATTCTTTGTAATGACATGAACTAATTATTTAAGCTATACTTCTAAGTATTAGTTTTTACTCATTTGCTGAACGAGTTCATTGACAAATGAGTGTTGCGCACTTTCTCCAGTCAACTGCTTTTGAAGAATCTTCTCGGCTATATCTACAGCCATTAGACCGACCTCATTTTTGACAGCTGCGATGGCGTTTTTAGTTTGATTTTCTATCTCTATTTGGGCACTCGCCACAATTCTAGATGCCTCTTCCTTTGCTTTATCACGTGCCTCGGCGATGATGGCATTCTTTGTTTCTTTGGCTTCTTGAAGCATGGCGGCTCTTTCTTCGCGAGCCTGCTGAAGGAGTGTTTCGTTTTCAGCTCTGAGGTTAGCCATCTCTTCTTTGGCCTTTTTTGCTTCATCAAGTGCATCTTGAATATCATCTTCTCGGTCACGAAGAGATTTAACAATCGGCTTGAACGCAAACTTGCCCATAAAAAACCAAAATAATAAAAAGATCACCAGTGACCATATCGCCAAACCTGGTGTCGGCTGAAAAGGGGCGAATAATAACATTGTCATAGTTTTTTACTGTTTAAAAGTAGTGAGATATTGCCAACCGCAATACCTCACTTACATTTTGGACTTCTAATTTTAGCCCGTGATAAAGATTGACAAAAGTATGGCAATCAATGCTGCACCTTCTACGAAGGCCGCCATCAAGATCATTGCACCACGAATATCCCCTGATGCTTCTGGTTGTCTTGCGATGGCTTCAACTGATTTGCCTCCAATCTGCCCGATACCGATACCGGCTCCGATCACTGCTAATCCAGCTCCAATAGCTGCTAATGTTCCAGTCATTTTAAAATATTTATAATTAATTAATGATGTTCATGTTCTTCTGTGGCGGCACCGATATAAGAGGCTGCCAATAAAGTAAATACATATGCTTGAATAAAAGCTACGATCAATTCGATGGCCATCATAAACATGGTTAATACTGTCGACAGTATGGCACCAATAATCCCGCCACCTAAGCTCTCTCCTGAATTACCAAAGATGAATATCAATCCAATAAAACTGACAATAGCTATATGCCCCGCAGTAATATTGCCAGCTAAACGCAACATTAATGTGAGTGGCTTGATGAACATCGACATAATTTCGATCATCGACAACAAAGGCTTCACAAAAACAGGCACACCGGGCATCCACAATATATGTTGCCAATAGTGCTTATTTCCCTTGAAGTTTGAGATCAAAAAAACAATGACCGCTATGACCATTGTGACCGACAAACTACCCGTGACGTTTACTCCACCCAAAAATGGAATTTGTCCCCAAAGATTCAAGCCAAGAATAAAAAGGAATATACTTAACAAGAGAGGCATATAGGCTTCATATTTATATTCACCAATGAAAGGTCTTGCCACTTCATCTCTGATATACAAAATCAGCGGTTCCAATAATGATTGTGCTCCTTTGGGTGCCATTCCTTTTCTGGTTGAATAGGCCAAGGCAGCTCTTCGAAACACCCAAAAAAGCAAAAGCGCCACCAAAATCATCGAGACGACATTCTTCGTCAGAGAGAAGTCCCAAAAACTAGTAATGCCCCCGCCTAATAATCCTCCATCTAGGGTCGTTTTTTTCTCAATCTCGTATTTTTCACCATTGAAACACGCATAAATAGTCTTGTCTTCTCCGTGCACAAAACCTCCTATCTCAACGGATTCATTTGTGAAGTTGGCATCTTTTATTCTAGCAAGATTGCCCTCGAATAACACGAAACGCTTATAACTCTCATGTCCATTGTCATGATGCCCTGCGTGAAATTTTGAAGACATAAAGAAGTGCCACCCATCTTCCTTACTGTAAACAATACAAGGAAGAGGAATTCTTATGGCGTCTAGGATAGTGTATATATTGGCATCGCTAACATGATGTAACGCCGTGCTTGTA
The DNA here is from genome assembly GCA_964616755.1 of uncultured Saprospiraceae bacterium. Lineage (GTDB taxonomy): Bacteria > Bacteroidota > Bacteroidia > Chitinophagales > Saprospiraceae > CAYNFR01. The sequence continues at coordinate 3,602 of CAZTSI010000075.1, forward strand.
GGATCAAAAGCTTCGTTATGATGATTCCCACATTCACCAGCATGCCCATGCTCGTCTCCGTGCTCAAGATCTGATGATTCATGAGCTGCAGTGCTAGGCTTATCACCTTCATGCTCATCGTGATCGTGGTCGTGGGCCAATAAGGTAGACTGAACAAGAAGAACAGAAAATAAGGCTAATAATATCGATTTGTACGTCACTGACTGTCTTTTAAATCGGGGGCAAAGGTATGTATATTGGCTTTGTAAAAACCATATATGTGCTTAAAAATTGTCACTATTTTATACTACGAGAAGGATTATCCTTAGTTCATACTTTTATTCGTGCCAGCTCTGCAATTGTAGAAGAATATAACGCCTTCAGGCATGCCAACGATGCTAAATAATGCAAAAAAAATGGCTAGGAGTGTGTACACCTAGCCTTATAGTCAATGAATTCAAAGCTATCCTTTTAGCGAGCAAACGCAGTAGCCCTTTTTTCTCGTATGACCGTTACCTTTACTTGGCCAGGATACTGCATTTCATTTTGTATTTTTTGTGAAATCATAAAGGCTAAGTCATCAGCATATTCATCTGTTACCTTTTCGCTCTCTACCATTACACGCAATTCTCTACCTGCCTGTATTGCATATGCTTTTTGCACCCCCTCATGAGCCATTGCTAGTTCTTCTAATTCACCGATCCGCTTCAAGTAACTTTCGAGAATTTCTCTTCTCGCCCCTGGTCGTGCGCCAGAAATAGCATCACAAGCCTGTACGATGGGAGATATAATGTTGTTCATTTCTATCTCATCGTGATGCGCACCTACGGCATTCAGAATAACAGAATGTTCATTGTGTTTTTCACACATCTGCATACCGAGTAGTGCGTGCGACAACTCAGATTCTTCTTCTGCTACTTTACCAATATCATGCAAGAGACCTGCTCTCTTCGCCATTTTTATTTGCTTGCTATTAAGCCCTAATTCTGCGGCCATAACAGCGCATAAATTCGCTGTCTCCATGCTATGCTTAAGAAGGTTCTGTCCATAACTCGATCTAAATCTCATTCTACCTACCATTTTGATCAGATATGGATGCAAACCGTGCAAGTCTAGATCAATGACGGTTCTTTCGCCGATTTCGACAATTTGCTCGTTTACTTGCTTCTCAACCTTTGCAACTGTTTCTTCTATTTTAGCTGGGTGAATTCTTCCGTCTGCCACTAGTCGCTTTAGGGATAATCTACAAATTTCCCTTCTTATAGGATCAAAACTTGAAATCACGATAGCCTCAGGGGTATCATCCACCACAAGTTCAGCGCCGGTTGCTGCTTCAATTGCCCTGATGTTTCTTCCTTCACGACCAATAATTTGCCCTTTAATGTCATCCGAATCTAGATTGAATACGGATACTGTATTTTCGATAGTGTATTCTGCGCACATTCGCTGAATGCTCTGAATAACAATTTTTTTAGCCTCCTTATTCGCATTAGCTGTGGCATTAGAGATGATTTCCTTTTCAAGACTCATTGCTACCATATCTGCCTTAGCGCGAACCGCTTCGATAAGTTTTTCGCGTGCTTCACTTTCAGACATCCTCGCAATCGTTTCTAGCTCATTAATGAAGCGATCATTAGCCGTATCGAGCTCCTCTTTGCGCTTACTAACAATTTTCATTTGCTTGTCTAAGTTTTCACGGATAGCTTTGATTTCCTGCTCCTTAGATTGGATGGCCTCGCGCTCGGTGTCAAACTCCTTTTGTTTTTGCTTTATTTCCGTTTCGATCTGCCGCAGCTCCACTTCCTTGTCTTTTAGTGAAATTAAGCTTTCTGCCTTATCTTCTTCGAATTTAGCTTTCAAGTGCGCAAATTTCTCTCGCGCCTCAGTAATCTTCTTTTGTTTGATCGACTCGTTCTTACTTTCGGCATTATTCAAAATGCCTTGAGCCTTTGTTTTAGCCTCATTGGTTACCCTTTCTGCTGTTATTTTAGCTTCTTGAAGGGTTAAGTCTGCCTTTCTGTTAATTTCATCAATCTTTGCTTTTTGTGCATTTTTGAGTAGCATATTGACCATAAAATAGGCCAAAATGGCCCCTACTACAGCACCGGCTATTGCGCCAACACCAATTTCCATATTTAAGTTAGTTTAGTAATGAACAATGATCCCCTTACTAAAAAGAGGACGTTTATATTGTACAATACCAACAGAAGATAATATTAGCTCAAGGCTGCGCTGAGTTTTGCTTTCAGCAGAATTACCTCATCTATTAAGGGCTCATGCCCATTAGATTTTGGCGCTTCAACCATATGAGCTTCAATTAATGCCATGGATAGACAGTCTTGTTTGTCCAACTGAGCATACTCCAGCTTAAAGAATTGAAGCCGCTCATTTATTGATTTTTCTAAGGATTTTAAACGAATAGCTTCCTGCTCGTTGCATTTTACTGGGTAATTACGCCCATGGATATTCAGATTGACTACTTTGAAAGTATTTGTCATAGCTTAGAACTTGCTATCGTTTGTTCCAACTCTTCTATACACTTACTTACTTCCTCTTTTATCTGTTTTAGCTGCACCTTATTATTCTTTACCACAACATATTTTCTTTCACCACCATTTTGTGGTTCTTGATCTTCTTTTGTTATTGTACTTTGGTTAAATTCTTGTTTTAAACGATTATTTTCCGCTTGTAATATATCAATTTTCTTTTTTAGCTCATCAATTTTTTTTACACTCTGTTCGATCATGATGGCAAGCTCCCTGATATGTCGTTGCAATTCTTCCATCATCCTTTTCTTAATTCTGCTTGATGCTCTCTGGACAAGGCCTCTACTACTTTGCGTACATTTCGATCTAGGTCAGCATCATTCATACTTTTATCTAAATCCACAAAATTCATTTGAATAGCGTATGACTTCTTATTCTCGCCCAATTGTTGAACACTGCGATAGATATCAAACAAACCTACTTCCTGAAGACACTGCCCTGCGGATTTTTCAATTGTTCTTTTGAGTTCATCAAAACCTACATTTTCCTCAATAACTATGGCAATATCTCTGCGGCTCATCGGGTATTTAGGGATTTCCTTTATGGCAATATCAGCCTTACTTAATCCTTGATAAAGTTCGAGCACGGATATTTCTGCATACCAAACATCTTTTTTAATCTCCATTTTTCGCGCCCATGCGGGATGAACTTTCCCAAGACTTGCCAAAATCTTTTCACCTCTTGAGTACTCCATCATGGTTGAAAACCGTCCATCCGTTCCTTCTTTTGCTTGATACCTAGTCAACCCACACTTTGTCAGTAGCTCTTGTACTAGACGTTTTATCGAAAAATAATCATGATGGACAGGTGGCGCGATCCACGAATGCCCATCTTGAAATCCTGTTAATAGAAGGCTCAAGTACTCTCTTTCGCTGTGCTTTTCAGACGTCTGCGTATAAGCGCTTCCAAATTCGAATAAGGCTAAATCTGCTTGCTGGCGGTTATGATTATGCGCAACGGTAACGAGACCCGAAGACATCATTTCTGGTCGCATGGCATCCAGATGGATATTGGATGTATTGTTAATCAATACCAATTTGTCCTCGTACGGTGTACCCTCATACCATTTAGACGGAACAAGCGAGAGCCCCATTATTTGATTAAGACCTTTTCCCGCCAAGAAAGTGGCTATTTTGTCTCTAAATTGGTCTAAAGCTTGAGTACCTGATTGTTGGACAGAAAAGTCAAATCGTTCGTCGGGGCTAATTTGATCGAACCCATAAATACGCAAAAACTCCTCAATAACATCAGCACTTCGCGTAACTTCCGTCTTATTGGTTGGAACATAGACTGTGAACTGTTGCTCATTAGACCACTTTATTTCAAATGACAAAGCTTTGCATAGGGCGTTTATTTGTGAAATCGAAAAATCTACTCCTATCAAACTGCTGACCTTCGATCTCATTACTTCTATAGCTCGAGGCACAACAGGTGAGGGATAATCATCCAATATTTCACTGCGCAATCTTGCCCCCGCATGTTCCGCCATAAGAGATATAGCACGCCTCAAAGCTTTGACCGTCATATTGGGATCTGCCCCTTTCTCAAAACATTTAGCCGCATCCGTCCGTAGATTGTGGAACATACTGGTCTTGCGAATAGATTGGGCATCAAAATGAGCCGATTCTAAAAAAATTCTCTTCGTGTTGGCACTTACTCCACTCTTCAGACCTCCAAACACACCTCCGATACATAACCCAACATCTTGACCATCACAAATCATTATTTCTTCGCCCGTCAATTTTCTTTCCCTTTCGTCCAAACTGATAAAAAGACTTGAGGCTGGCAGTTGTTTCGCCTTAATTGTCTTATCCATTATCTGGTCATAATCATAGGCATGCAATGGTTGCCCATATTCATGTAGCACATAGTTGGTAATATCAACAATGCTATTAATCGGTCGAACATCAATGGCCTTTAAGCGCTTTTGCATCCATTCAGGAGAGTCGCGCATTTCTATATCACTTAATATAGCCCCACTAAATCTCGGTATCAAGTTATAATCGTCCACCACTATGCTTATGCTTAATGCTTCTTCTTGGGTGACCTCTTGAAGCTGTGCATTCGGCTCTAAGATAGGCCAATCATGACCGTGATGAAAGGCAAAATAAGCAGCTAAGTCCTTTGCCACTCCTAGATGGCTTGTTGCATCTGATCTATTAGGCGTGAGGCCTATTTCATAAACAATATCAGAGGATAATTGAAAATATTCGCTGGCCGGTAAGCCTATCGGGGTATTTTCTGGAAGCACCAAAATACCACTGTGGTCATTTCCCATGCCCAATTCGTCTTCTGCGCATATCATGCCCTCAGAAGCTTCACCTCTTATATTTCCTTTTTTTAGTTTGATGGGCTCTCCACTCGATGGATACAAAGTAGTACCTACCGTGGCAACCAATACTTTTTGCCCTTTAGCTACATTTGGTGCTCCGCAGACGATCTGTAATTCTTGTTCCGCACCAATATTGACTCTTGTTAGTGAAAGTTTATCGGCGTTAGGGTGCTTAATGCAATGACTCACGTGCCCGACTATGACTCCCTTGAGTCCACCTTGTATAGATTCGACGGTGACGATGCCTTCAACCTCTAAGCCAAGTGATGTTAAAATTTCTCCTAGTTGTTCATGTGAACAGGGTATGTTGATATAATCACTCAGCCAGTTTAACGAAATTTTCATTCTGCTCTTTATACTCCAAATGCAAAGATAGACATTAGATTGAGTGGTATGTCCAAAAAAGGGTGAACAAATTGAAGGCACATGGCGGCAACATAAGACCGTTGTATGCAATGTGCAAAGGAAAAAGTCAAAATGCTTAGATGCTAAACCACCAAATATCACAAGCCTTTCACAACGATATGTATAACAGCCTCAGCAAATGTTAAGAAGCATTATACCACCTTTATCCGATGTTTTTGGCCATTATCCCTTTTTACGCGTCCTATTATATGCAGGGCTTTATGATTCCGCCTCAAAATTTCTTCTACCGCTTGCACGCCATTCTCTGATACAGCCATTAATAATCCACCACTTGTTTGAGGATCAGCTAATATGGCTTGGGTAAATGCTGCGTCAAGCTCCTGCGAAATGACTATTTGCTCACCATACCCGTCCCAATTTCGTAGCGTTCCTCCTGGCACTGCCTTTTGGTCGATGTACTCTCCAAGATGAGGAATGAGCAATGGAATGTTCTTTAGATCTAATTCCGCTATCGTACCACTAGCCTCCATCATCTCTAATAAGTGACCAAAAAGCCCAAATCCCGTAATATCAGTCATAGCGTGCATATGTTGAAAAGTAGAGCACTGTTCGCCGATAGAATTAAGATCTTTCATCGACTTTGTTGCTATACCTATATCCCCTACTTTGAGTAAATTTTTTTTCTCGGCAGTTGTCAAAATACCCACACCAAGTGGCTTGGTTAAAATAAGAAAATCACCTTCCTTCGCCCCTGCATTGGTCTTAAGACGATCAATATTAATTTGCCCAGTTACAGCTAAACCAAAAATAGGCTCTGGACAATCGATACTATGCCCGCCCGCTATTTGTACCCCTATGCTAGCACATGTTTCTATTGCCCCTTTCATTACCTCGGCTGCCACCTCGGGAGGTAAAAGATTTACTGGCCAGCCCAAAATGGCTATGGCCAAAAAAGGAGTCCCGCCCATGGCGTAAATATCACTTATAGCATTAGCAGCAGCAATACAACCAAAATCATATGCATCATCGACTATCGGCATAAAAAAATCGGTCGTCGAAATAATGGCTTTGCCATCCCCTAAATCGTAGACGGCAGCATCGTCTCTTTTCTCATTGCCCACTAACAGACGCGGATCGCGAATCACCGCAGTATTGACATTAAGTATTTGCGATAAAATTTGAGGCGAAATTTTACATCCACATCCTGCGCCATGTGAAAATTGGGTTAATCTGTACTTCATAGTTTAAAATATCATTATATACAATATTGATTAACAGCTAATTAAAAGGCTATAATAAGTGATTTCGAATCAACAATCTCGCTTCTTCAAACGTATTTGCCCTTACTGTGACGACGGTTCGATCGGGATAAGCGTTAATTCTTTTTTCTAAATTTTGATGATATGTTCGATCATAATACCTTAGTAAAATCTCAAAAGCTGCTTTGAGTTCACCTTTTTGGATCAATAAAATTACTTCTTTGGCGTGTTGTGGGCCTAAGCGTTTGCTGATTCTAGAAGTGGCGGCAACAAGTTCTTCTGGGGGAAAAATGGCATACTCATTATAAATTCGTTCTAAGCGTACTTCAAAAGGAAGTTCAATAAACAAAATTGGAGCCCGGAGAATATGATTCCATAACACTCTCGGAATAGCGACAGTACCAATACGCTGACTTTCATCTTCAATAATTACAGGCTTATTTGTAAACATTGATCTGAGGTGTACATCAGCCATTATCGTCAAATTTTCGAACATTTCTTGACTTGGTTGTCCTTCTTCACCCAAATGTCCAAAGGCCGAACCCTTGTGATTTGCTAAACCTTCAAAATCTAAAAAAGGAATAAGGGTGCTTAATTCATTCAAAAGCTGTGTTTTGCCTGTGCCTGTTAGCCCTGCTAAAATTATGAAGCTCCTTTCTTCTTCGAATGGTTGAAGAACTAGTTGCCTGAATGCTTTATAACCTCCTATCAAAGTATAGACCTCCAAACCATATATACTCAATAACCACGCTACGGCTTCACTGCGCATACCGCCCCGCCAACAATAAAGCCTAATTGTGCGCACCTCTTCCGGCAACGAACTAATCACAGATTCTACCAGACTTCTTAATTTCGGCCCAAAGAAATCCAATCCCAGCAATAAGGCATTTTCACGGCTTTCTTGTTTGTAAGCTGTACCAACCACCGCCCTTTCTTTATCTGTAAATAATGGTAGCGATAAGGCATTAGGGATATGGCCCTGCAAATACTCAGAAGGGCTTCGAACATCAAATAAAGGGTCATGATTCGAAAGAAATTGGTGGATATCCACTTTTTTTATGCTCACTATTCGATTTGATTTCTATATTGACGTAAAGATGGGTTGATGAAACTTTAATGGCATACTAGAAGAATAAATAAAACCATATGCTTGGATATATAACGAATGATGCAATAGTTTTTGGATTGTTGATTAGTATTATTGGCGGGGTATTTTACACCTGTAATTTACCTTCAGAAAGGTGGCAGAGGTTTTATCGTTATTTTCCACCACTTTTGGCTTGTTATTTTATTCCTGCCTTGTTGCATTGGCCGCTGGGTTTGATAGAGCCAGATCAATCTTCCTTGTATACTGTAGCGTCCAGATATTTATTGCCAGCGAGTCTTGTCTTATTATGTATTAGTATTGATTTTAAAGCCATCATGAACTTGGGTCGCAAGGCCATCATGATGTTTTTGGCTGCTTCGTTGGGGATAATTATAGGTGGGCCTGTAGCCATGGTGGTAGTTCTCAACGTTTTTCCTGGACTCATCCCCGCTACGCCTGATGAATTATGGCGAGGTCTTTCTACAGTAGCCGGCAGTTGGATAGGTGGAGGGGCTAATCAAGCCGCAATGAAAGAAATTTTTAATGTGGGTGATGATCTCTTTGGGACTATGTTGATTGTGGATATTCTAATTGGGAATATTTGGATAGGCTTCTTGTTATATGGTGCTAACATTACGCAAAGGATTGATCGGTGGCTAAAGGCGGATGTGTCTGCAATAGAAGAATTAAAAATAAAGGTTGAAAATTATCGGGCGAGTGTTGAAAAAATCCCGACAACTACTGATTTGTTTTTAATGGGTACAGCAGCTTTTGGATGTGTAGCACTGAGTCATTTGGGGGCAGATTGGATAGTACCATTATTTGATGGTATAAAAGATCAGATATTGGCTTTACGCCTCAATTCTTTACTGTCAGGTTTCTTTTGGTTAGTCGTCATAGCCACCACCTTAGGCTTATTATTGAGTTTTACAAGGGCTCGAAAGTTAGAAGGGGTAGGTGCTTCTCGTTGGGGTACTGTCTTTATTTATATCTTAGTGGCTACTATTGGCATGCAGATGAACCTTGCGGCTGTATCAGAAAACCTTGGCTTATTTGCTGTTGGTATTGTGTGGATGCTGATTCACATTAGTTTTTTGCTGTTTGTGGCGAAATTGATTAAAGCCCCTTTCTTTTTTGTCGCTGTGGGCAGTACGGCTAATGTGGGTGGAGCTGCGTCTGCGCCTGCGGTGGCTTCTGCTTTTAGTCCTTCGTTAGCTCCAGTTGGTGCTTTGCTAGCTGTGTTGGGGTATGCAGTGGGTACATATGGAGCGATTGTCTGTGCATTTTTGATGCAGGCCGTTTCTATTAGATAATAAATTCAAATAGCCAGTTGTTAAGAGCATTTTAGGCCTTAGTTCATTTTAGCGAAAAAAGAGGTATCGCTATTAAAAGGATCTTACCGCTCTAACAAAGACTCTGCCCGTCTTAGCGGCTGTTCCTTGGCTGCCCACATTAAAATTGAATCGACTTGCATTAGCGTTATTCAATTCTGTACTTGACCAATACCAGTTAGTTATAAAGGTATTATCAACATCAAGTGCCTTATTAACTTCATAAGATGCATGCCAGAGTTTACTCAGTTCGCTAATAGAGGGCAGATACCAATCCCCGGATTGTGTATTTGGTGTACTATATTTTACACAAATTGATGCAGCTTCGGAACCTACACCAGGAGCATCAAGAATCAACTTTGTATTAGACAAACCATCCCAGTGACTTCTGGCTCGGGTGTTGGACGAAATTATTCCCCATTGAGCTGATAGATTATCATTCAGATTGACTGGAGAGCAAATTAGCCCGTGTTCTCCTTTGTGATCTACCCAAAAGACTATTCCATCTTCGCCATTTTCACCTAGTAATTCTCCAACGTAATGCTTTGGACAGAAGGGTTCTCCTTGAGGCCCCATATCACCCTGATCACCTTTGTCACCCTTCTCACCTTGTATGCCTTGAAGACCTTGCGGCCCTGTCATGCCTTGTATACCTTGGTCGCCCTGATCACCTTTGTCACCTTTCTCGCCTTGTATGCCCTGAAGACCTTGCGGCCCTGTCATGCCTTGAATTCCCTGGTCGCCCTGATCACCTTTCTCACCTTGTATGCCCTGAAGACCTTGCGGCCCTGTCATGCCTTGAATTCCCTGGTCGC
>CAZTSI010000076.1:0-13083 GCA_964616755.1 uncultured Saprospiraceae bacterium
AAATTAATGACGGAGATCTGCGTGACAAGAGCGATATTCAGTAGCCTGTCATGTTTATTTCATTTCAAATAATCACACCCTAAGGGATCTATTAGTTGGTTACCACGATTCAAACGTTTGTCGCGCAAAAGGCGATAAAAACTTGACTAGTAAATACCCTAAAAAATACACTATAATGGCCATTAATTTTAGTGCAGATACGAATCTTATGCAGCACCGCGTTTCATAGTCTCTTTCCAAAAAAATATTGAAAACCTTTAAATAAGCTTCTTATGAAAACCACATCTTGTATTTTGTATTTGTCTAAGTACGTTTTAGTGCTCTGTTTTGGTTTATTGGTCAGTTGCTCTTCGGATGATATGACTCAGCAAGCTGCGCAGCTTCCACCATCGCTATCGGATAGTGCTTGGAAAGTGAATAAATTTGTCGAAGATAATAAGGACCAAACGAGCCGATTCGGTAGCTATTCCTTTGAATTTAAGACTAATGGAACTGTAATTGCCAGCTATGCGGGCAATACAAAAATGGGTAACTGGTCTGCAGGAAGTGATGACAGCAAACCCAAATTTATTCTTCAATTCGATATAAAGGATGACCTTTTAGAAGAAATTAGTGAAGACTGGCATATACTTAGTGCCACTGATCAACGCTTGTCCTTAGAACACATTAGTGGCGGAGATGGCAGTAAAGATGAATTGATTTTTGTAAAGTAATACGTGTGTAGCTATTCGGTAATTATAGCATCTACTCACGAGTGTCTAGTCGCAAGACTATGATTTGTATTTCGAAAAAATTATTATAGTGTCGATTTCAGTTTTATGAGCTACCGTGAATACGTAATCCTTCTATTTCGGAGAACGTGTATCTAGATTTCTAATCGACATTTTATCTAGTTGTGGGTTATAAGTTGTAGGACTATAACCCACAACTAGCTTAAACACATCTTATTTTTTAAATTTTAGCTATTGGGAATGGATGTAAGGATAGACTTTTAGCTATAGTAATCACTTGCTGCAGATGAATTGATTTCTTTTGATCCGAGGAAATGTAAATTGCATTTTGAATCATTATAGATTGTATGCCCTTGTCATGCTATCCTACTAGTCATCTTTTTAATTGTGTATTATTGCTGCACGATGATAAAAGTATCAAAAGTGCGAGTATTCTTGTAGAGCTTTTTTTTGAAACTAAGTCTGACATCAGGAAGGTATAAGCACGATAGGCTTGTTAAAATTTGTCCTTTTGGTTCAAATGAGCAATGGTAGAATATTAAATGGAATAATTATTTTTGAAGCTGAATTAGTGGCGCGGTTTAAGTCGAGGCTCTAGGGTCTTACTGGTACATGTGCTGATGACAAAAGAAATTTGGACTAGATATATGATACGAAGAAAATTCATTCGCAATGTGATTTCGAGACTTCCATTTGTGTTTTTTACTTCCGGCCTGTTTACGCGTTGTGCAGAGGATGCTGATGACGCATTACCAAATAGCAAAACAGTAGTAGTGGTAGGGGCAGGTATATCTGGACTCGCTGCCGCGAGACAGCTTCAGCAGCATGGATTTAATGTAATCGTATTGGAAGCTCAAGACCGTGTCGGCGGTCGCTTGCGGACCAATCGATCACTAGGTATTGCTTTTGATGAAGGCGCAAGCTGGATACATGGTACGGATGGCAACCCCTTAACGGAGTTAGCACGAGCAGCAGGAATGCGAACAGCATTTACCGATGATGACAGCTTTGTGGCATACGATGTCGGAGGCAAAGTAATTGAGGATGCAATTTTTTCTCAAACCGAAGACAGCTATTACAGCATTATTGCGTCTTTGAAGAATGAAGGCAGCATACATCAAAGTTTTGAAAATGTTTTTAATAGTGTGTACAATGACTATTCAGATGATAGGCTGATGCGCTTCTTTTTGTCGACATATTTGACATTTGATACGGGTGATCTATCGAATCTATCGTCTTTAATCTATGATGAAGGCGAAGAATTTGGTGGTGAAGAGAGAATATCAGCAGATGGTTTTGATCGCATTACAGATCATTTGGCCAATGGATTGAATATTCAATTAAATCAACGAGTATCAAGTATAGATCATAGCGGTGAGAAAGTAAAAATTACCCATAATGGGATCATGAGCGAAGCCGATCACGTACTGATTACAGTGCCATTAGGGGTTCTAAAAACCAATGCTATAGAATTTATTCCTTCTTTACCTACTTATAAGCAATTAGCTATTGAAAAAGTAGGAATGAATTGTGTCAACAAATTTATTTTGACCTGGGAAATCTCGTTTTGGGATGATGTACAGTATATTGCCTATACGCCTGAGGCAAGAGATAAATTTAATTATTTTGTAAATGTAAAGAGGTTTCACCCCGATGTTAATGCACTAATGACCTTTGCCTATGCTGATTTTGGACGTCAAACCGAAGTTATGAGTGATTCTCAGGTAATAGCTGATATAATGGATCATTTGAGAGATATTTACGGAAATAATATTCCAAACCCTACCAACTTGTTGAGAACTAAATGGGACACTAATATAAATTCGTTTGGTGCCTATTCCTACACTGCCGTTGGTACAGAAATAAAGCATTTTGAAGATTTGGCGACTGAAATTAATGACAAAATATTTTTTGCTGGCGAACATACACATGCGGAGTACTTCTCCAATGCTCATGGTGCCTATATGAGTGGTCTCAGAGAAGCGGCTAAGATAATTGATCTATAAAGGCATAACTCCATGTGATGCTCAACGAGATTCAACGTCGAATCATTATGAATATTTGTTTTTACTTCTTCGGTTAGGTGAAACAGATTGGATTCTGATGTATGAGCGTTACTGCTGCACTTGTTATTTGAACTAGCATTGCAAAGGTTAAAGGAATACATGTAGTTACGATCTCGAGAATCTATTGATTTTGCCTGTTTGGCAATAACGATATTAGAATCGTATATCAAATACTGTTTTGGCTTTCTGCGGATGGCGATAGAGGCTAAATGATGCCCCGTGATTGCTCAATATATCCCGAACCAAGATTAATCCGATACCTTGGCCGGCTGGCTTGGTAGAAAAGAAATTAGCAAAGAGTTGATCCTCTGCTTGTGGTGTGAGTCCTGGCCCATTATCTTCTATACGAATCTGTGGGGCGACGTGTTGTATATATACATCAATCTGCCCTAACCCATCGATGGCTTCAATAGCATTCTTCAAAATATTGATAAGGACCTGTTTTATTTGTGCTTCGTCGCATGCTATGATTACATCAGACCCAGGGTCATGTATCTGAAAGCTTATTGATCTTGATTCAGGGCTAGTAGACATCAGTCTAATGATGTTTTTGGTGAGGCTTAGGATGTTTACGGCTTGTTTTTGGGGAAGGGGCAAACGGATCAGTTCCGCAAATTTTTTGACAAAGTTGGCCAATTCTTCGTTTCTATCATGTGCTAATAATAGTGATTCTCTTATATCGGCAAGTTCCTCATCCTTAAATCCATATTGTACAGCCATTTGCAGTATTGAGTTGACAGCGCCTAGAGAATTGTTTACTTCGTGCGACATGATACGGATTACACGTCCATAGGCAGCTTTTTCATGCGTCAATAATTCATGGGATAGTTCTTCGATCATAACGAATCTGCGAGGGAAACCTTGGTGAATTACAGAGTTTATCTCACATCGATAGCGATTTGCTAATCCATCTTTAAGGATTTCGCCTTTTCCAATAGTCAAACTCCGGATACCTTTAATTATTGGGTGATGTAACTCGTCAAGTGTTGTTGCTTGAAGTTGAGGCGAGATACTTAGCATTTTTTGAGCGGCTTTGTTCATGAGGGTAATGCGATCATCATAATCTAATAATATCATGCCGATCGTTGATGCTTCGATAATGGACTCGAGCAAATAACCTTGCTCTTGAACTTTGACACGTTCAGCGCTTAGACGTGAGAGCATTTTATTAAACACCTCTATCAACAAGCGTATATCACCGCTTTCTGAGTTTACAAATCTGAGGGTAAAGTCTTCATCCTTTATGGTATCTAGACCTGTCTTCATTAATTCGAAGGGCTTCATCATTTTGCGATAGAGTAACCACCCGATGATCCATGAGAGGATCACAATTGTTTCCGTCAGCAAAAACCACCAAAGCTTATCTTGCAATACTTTGTACAATAGCGCCATCAACACGCAGTGTACAAGGCTGAGATACAAAAAATATAAGTGCTTTAAAGACAAGTAAAGTGTTTAATTAAAAAATATGAAGGTAGTGTCTATCATGATAAAGTATTAACAAGCGGAATACCATATTTTTCGAGTCGTCGATAAAGACTACTTCGAGTTATACCTAATGAAGTAGCTGTTTTGGTAATCGAATGATGATGGTAATTCAGTGTTTTTAAAATCATACGCCGTTCGAGTTCGTCAAGTGTAAATTGTCCAATAAAGGGCAATTCGACTTGATCACCACTGGCCGACACATTCCGAATAAAGTTATCCTGAAAATCGCTTATTTCCAATGTCCTTTTTTGTTGAGCTAGCAGGAAGGTGCGTTCGACTACATTGCGCAGTTCGCGAATATTGCCTCTATAGCTTTGGTTTTGGAGCCAAAGCATCGCCCTATCATCGATGAAGGGCGGATCTAATTCATACATTCGACACACGTTTTTTCCAAAGTATTGAACCAAGAGGGGAATATCCTCACGACGATCTGCCAATGTAGGCATTGATATTTCTATCAAATTAATGCGGTAATACAAATCTTCGCGAAAGCTTCCTTCATTGACCATGCTAGTCAAGGCTCTATTTGTTGCACTGATGACCCTAACATCTGTTCGCATGGTTTTGCTCGACCCTAGGACTTCGTATGTTTTTTCTTGTAGCACACGCAGCAACTTTACCTGACTGACTAAGGAGAGATCCCCTATTTCGTCCAAAAAGATACTGCCTGTTTGCGCTTTGGCAAATCTGCCCTCCCGATCCGTATGGGCATCCGTAAAGGCGCCCCGCACATGACCGAACATCTCACTTTCAAATAAGCTACTTGATATCCCACCTAAGTTCACTTTGACAAATGGTGCATTTGCTCGCTTACTCCGTTGATGAATAGCTTCTGCGATGACTTCTTTGCCAGTACCGCTTTCGCCTGTGATCAAGACACTTGCATCAGTTTTTGCAACTTTGTCAACCTTGCTCAATACTTGTCTAAAGGCATCACTACACCCAATAATATGTTCTTCAGTCGTTTCAGATGGAGCGTCAGTATCGGATTCGGCGCACAACGCCAAAGATGTAGCAACCGACGAAAGCAAGTGTTGATTGTCCCAGGGCTTGGCAAGAAAATCTTTGGCACCTTTTTTCATGCCTTCTACAGCTAGTTGTAGCGTAGCCCAGCCGGTAATAAGTATTATTTGCAGCGATGAATCAAACGCTACTAATTGATCCAGCATTTTTAATCCTTGCCTGCCTGAGGTATCAATGGTGAAATTCATATCCAACAGGATCAATTGCGGTCTGAAAAATTGCACCTTCTCCAAAACTAATGCCGGTGAATGCACACTTAGCGCTTCATACTTGTTTTTTTTTAACAAAAGCTCTAAGCTCTTGCATACATATTGGTCGTCATCAATTATTAGAATTCGGTACATCGACTCAAGTTAATCTGATTTATTTAATCCTCATGTAATGCTGTGGCTGGATGTATACGCGAAGCTTGTAAACTCGGATATAAGGCGCAGAGTGTGACAACGACTAAGATGATGACAATCGACCACATAATACCCCTATAAAAAATAGATGCTTCAATATCTATGACCTTGAGTAAGGGGATTTGTATGGCAAAAACAAGACCAATGGTCACCGCAATACTAGCTAGCAAGACTACTTCGAGGATGAATTGCATAGTAATATCTGTTGAATGGGCACCCATCGCGCGCCGCAAACCTACTTCGCCTCTTCGCTTACTAATGGCATATGATAAGACTCCAAAGAGACCTAAAGCCACATTAAGACATAAGAATCCACACATACTCAATAAGATAACTATAGGAATCCATTTTTCCCGATTTGAGCGTGAACGGAGCAATGGGGCATCCTGAATCACAAAATTGGGGGTTTTAAGTACACCCTCGATGACATTACTAATTTTCTCTTCATATGAAATATCAGCTTCTGGACTCAGGCGCAAGTAGGCATTCGTCATTGTAAAATTGGGGTCATGCTTAGTAGAGTGAAGCATTAAAATGCGATTTTCTGAGGCTTCAAATTCCCCGTTGTACTTGTATTCATCTATTATTCCAATAATTTTTCGCTCATTATTGCTAAATTGTATGAGGCTGTCAAGCATGTTTGTATCGCCAAAGGTCTCTTTCAAAAAGGTCTGATTGACAATCATGACGGGATAAGTCGATGTCTTATCTTCTTCTCTGAAGGATCTTCCGGCAACTATATTCATTCCGTTGGTCTCGACAAAATTGTGCTCTACAACAGAATAACATGCAAAAATGCGCAAACCATTTATATCTTGACGATTGCACCAATTCGAATTTAAAAAGGGGGACACTTCATGGCTAAAACTCACGGACTCCACAAGCTCTAAATCTTCTAATGAGGTTTTTAGTAAAACTAATGCTTCAGCTCGTTGTGCAGAATCCAGGTGCTCCAAATTACCAAATCGAACATATTTCATATTATCAGTCTCAAAACCCAAAGGTTTTTTGAGACGGTCGGTATTGTAAAACATAAAGCTTAGGACAGCAAATAGGGCTATGAATGCCAAGAGGATCTCTGACGAGATTAGTGCATTCGCTCCCTTTTTATTCCAAATGAGTTTAAATATATGTGTGATCATGGTTATTTAGATTTTAGAGCGTCAACAACATGCATTTTAGACATTCTGTAGGCAGGCAAAAGGCCGGATACTAGTCCAAAGAGCAGGCAAATAAAAAAACTGAAAACAAAAAATCTCCAATTAAGGCGTAACACTGTACTCCCTAGTAGCTTCGCATCATTAATTAAATAAACGGCTATAACTGCGATACCTAACCCTATAATGCCTCCAATGAACGTCTGAATAATATTTTCAATCGTAAACTGAGTCATTAGCGTGAAGGGGTTAGCTCCAAATGCCTTGCGGACGCCTATTTCTGATCCGCGCTCTAGTATTCGGCTAATATTTAAATTGATCAAGTTGAGCGTAGGTAAAAGTATGAATAGCCCAAGAAGGATGACCAAAATCCATTGGACGATCCTCAAACTCTTAGCTAAATCCTCATATTCTAATAGTGCAGAAGCATATAATTCATAAAAGCTCGCAGGTTTGAATTCAATTATATCAAATCTATCTTGGAATTCAGCCGGCACTTGGGTCTTACTATTGATAAATTCAATGTTGTTTTTGATTAAGGAAACTTCGGAGGGCGAACTAGCCTGGAAAATAGGCATAAACCCGCCAAATGGCCCGCCATCTTGTTGTGAGAGATCAGATAAAAGCGTATAGGGTACGATAATATTAGTCGATAAAAGCGAGACACCGGCAGGCTTGACAACTCCCATCACACGAAGTGTCCGACCGTCCATGACGATAGATTCATCGAGGACGTTATTCTTTCTTCCAAAATATTGATCTGCCAATTCATCCGTAATAATGGCCACATGTTCTTCTTGCTCTACATTTGCTGAGCCAAAACCAAAACCTTCAACAAATTCCCAATCCAGAATTTCAAAAAAATGATGATCAGTATACGTTGCCTTCAACTCGACTTTTGAATTCTGTACATAAGCGTTGAATGATTGACCACTGTTAAAAAAACTTCTATTGATGGCATTGGGCACTTTATCTAAATAGGTTTTTAAAAACCAGTGCGAAAATTGATTACTGGTATTGGATTGACCATCTTCATTTAAGGTATAGCTGGTATCTATGACGATAGCATCCGAGACAAAGCTTGTGTCATATTGATAAATGGTATCATAATAAATGCGGCTTAAGTTAAGATTAGAGATAAGTACGAGCTTATCTTTGTCAGTTAGCGGTTTTGTTTTTCCAACTTCTGTTTCCAATACTGCTACCACGACCATTAGGATAGCCAAGGTAAAGCTGATGCCAAATAAGGATATAGCCGTAAAGAATTTATTTCGAGCCAGAACTTTGAGCGTCAGTTTCAAATAATTGAATATCATAGAATTTCTAATTTTTAAGATGAGCTTAGGCTACTTGTTGACCATCATACAATCGCATCAATCGATGAGTTTTTTTGGCCATGGATTCGTCATGAGTAACCATAATAATAGTCGTATCCGATTGGGTATTAAATTGCATAAGAATGTCCATGATTTCGCCACCCATGACACTGTCCAAATTACCAGTAGGTTCATCCGCGAGGATTATATTTGGTTTGCCTACTATGGCGCGAGCGATAGCTACGCGTTGTTTTTGTCCGCCTGAAAGCTGATGGGGGAAGTGAGAAACGCGGTTACTTAATCCCACAGATTCCAAAGCTGCTTCTGCCAGCTTTTTTCTCTCTTTGCCGGTAGTTGATCTATAGAGCAAAGGAAGCTCTACATTATCCCTTACTGACAGATCCGAAATAAGATGAAAACTCTGAAATATAAAGCCCAACTCCTCATTTCTGAATCGGGCAATTTCTCTGGAATTTAATTTGGAAAGATTCTTTCCACTAATCGTAATGCTTCCCCCTGAAGGGTCATCCAATAAGCCTATGACATTGAGCAGGGTACTTTTACCACACCCTGATGGGCCCATAATGGATAGAAATTCTCCTTTGGCAACATGTAAGTTAATATTGTGAAGAGCAGTCGTTTCGATGGTTTTGGTTCGGTAGACCTTGTTGACATTTTGTAGTGTTATCATAATAAGTATTTTTTAAAAAAAAATTGATTAGTAAAGGCTATAGTGAATGGCGGTATTGGTGCTAAAGTCGTATGCCGTGAGTCGTCTGATTTGATAATAATTTACCCAATACTCACGAAGTGTCGCTATATAATCTCGTTGTGCTTGGTCTTTCTCTCGCTGCGCAATAGTGAGATCCGTGATACTGATATCCCCTAGCACATACCGTTGTCGCGATATGTCAAATCGTTCAAGCGAAACAATGCGAATATCGTCTTGCAAGGCTATCTCGCGTTGCAATTGGTGCCAGGAGGCAATAGATTGCAAGACTTCATTCTCAAAATCCAGTTGAGCTTGGGTGATCTGATGATGTATGAGATCTTTATTGGCCTTGGCAATACCAACAGCGGCCTTTTTACGGCCCCAATCCACTAGGGGTACGCTTACACTCAATTGTACTTGTTGCTCGGTGATCGGATTAGTATAAATATCTGCTAGAATTTGTGCGCCTCTTGCCAAACCAAAACTTGCCGAAATATTTGCTTGAATACCAAAATCTACTTCTGCTCGCCTAATATCTCTATCAGCTTCTTTTTGTTGCCGCTCGAATGATACCAATTCAGGTCGGTTAAGACGCGCTTGAATCACAGCCGTTTCAAAGTCGATAATCATCTGTTGGCTCAGTATGTCGGGTGGTATTAAGCTAACCCCTTCGAGGGCAATACCACCAAGAAATGTCGATAGTGCCCCTGTAGCAAATGCTACCTGAAATCGTGCAGCAGATAGATTTCGGACAGCATTTTTGTACTCCAGTTGTAATTGGAGAAGTTCATTTTTAGATATCTTTCCTAGATCAAATCGCTCTTGTGCTATTTTGAGCAGTGTTTCATTCACATCTGTATTGGATTGAGCAATGTCTTCTTCTATTTGCGCAAGTAATAGATCAAAAAAAATACTTGTCCCTCTAAGATGTATAGTCTCCATATCAATAACAAACTTTCGATCAGCCTCCTGCACAAATAAGGGTTCTATTTTGCTGTCCCATTTGAGTTGATTGAACCCAAATAGCGGTTGGAAAAAGCCTATCCGAATAGGTATGCCATTGTACTGCTTTCGATCTAAACTAAAATCATCAAATCGCTGCAGCTGGCTACTGACGAATATACGACCTCCTGTTGCTTGTATTTGTTGTGATAGATTCAGGTTAATGCTGGAATTATTTTGCGATACCGATTGAAAAGCAATTGAGCCATCGGGTTGGATAATCTCTCGCGATGTTTTGACAAAGTTAGGCGCCAAAAATTCTAATTGTATGCCGGGTCTTAGATTGGTTCTAAAAAATTCAAATCTCGAATGGGCAATTTTATTGTCTGCCTTAGCTTGAAAATTGAATATCGAAGATTGCTGCGCCTGCATTAAGACATCTTCAAGATGCATGGATTGTTGTCCCCTGCTTTCAATACTTATGAAGAGGCTCCCTACAAAGAAAAGGGCGTTCAGTGTAGTTAATGTTATTTTAGCTTGATGACTCCTCATGATGTACTTAGTTTTTAACTGAAATATCAAAGGATTCCAGATGATCAAAGTCGTCCATACTAGAAATAATGATCCGCTCTCCTTCTTCGAGGTTGTCCAGGATTTCTACATAATTACTATTTACGAGCCCCTTATTAATTCTTCTTTTAGAGGCCACACCAGCATCTACCACATAGATGAATTGGCCAGCTGCTCCTCGGAAAGCGGGGCCATTTTTGACTCTAAGCACATCTGTTTTGTTGTCTGTGATAATAAATACTTCGACACGAAGATTAGGTCGTAGAACCTCTGCATTGGGTTTGTCTAATTCCGCGATGAATTGGATTGTATTGTTTTCTACGGCGGGCGAAATAGACGTTATTTGACCATCAAGAAGAGTTTCATTGATAATAACTCGAATAGGCATGCCTACTTGAATTTTGGTACTATTGCGATCAGAACTTGAAGCCTCGATCACAAACTTGTTGAGATTAGCCAATTTGACCAATGTCTCACCTTCTTGAACTTTACGACCAAGATCCTCATTAATCCAAGTGATTACTCCGTCCTCCGGAGCCCGCACAGTTGTTTCTTTCAACTTTCTATTAAGCTCTGCAAGTTTTTTTTCTTGAATTTGATATTCCAACTCTAGTCCCTTTTTCTCATTTAGATTAATGCTCCTCCGATGCGCTAATTCGTTTTCAAGAATTGACTCTTGCAGATGAGCAACTTTAAGGTTTAACTCAGCCTGTTCGAGTTCTTCAGCTGTAGCTCCCCCGACTTGCATTAGGCGCATTTGATCAGTGACTTGTGCTTCAAGCGTGCTGACTTGAAGCTTTTGAATTTGCGTCTTGTAATCCAATTCTCTGAGATTCTTATCGAATTCGAGTTTCAGCTTATCAATATTATTGCGACGTAAGGCTAATTCATCCCTTAGTTGGTCAAAAATTAGTCGTGTATATTCTTCATCTAATGCCAAAATAAATTCCCCCTTCTTGACAAAATCGCCTCTGGATTTAATGACTTTGCTGATCTCGGTGGCAACGGGGGCATTGATCTCCCTTTCAAAAGCTGGGACAACCGTTCCGCTCGCCGACAAGGTATTGATCATATCGCCGCGCTCTACCGCTACTATATGCAAGCTTTTAGAATCTATCTTTGGGCTTAACAAAGCACGGATATACCATAATGCTGATGCGGTCACGAGGATCACAAGAAAGTATTTGAATGGCTGCAAACGTTTTGACCATTTGGTTTCATTTGAAGTAAGCTGTCTGTCCATTTCCTATTTATGTATAACACATAGACAGAATGCCAAGGTCGTGCCAACTACTATAATCTTGATAGATAACTATTTACACATATGCATTTTTATAATATTGTGCGATTTCGTACAGCATTGTTCAAATTCGCACATTGGCCTGTGATAGGGTAACAAGTTTAAGATATGTTATTTTCATCACATATCACAGACTACACCAAGATGTAAATAGACATCGGACACTAGATATTGAGCCAATAAGTCAATTTAAAGACGACTGCGCGCTGCCTAGGTTGCCAAGCCTGAAATTGTCGTAGTGAATCGGGATCTGTAAAATCAGAAGTAAAATAATTATCAGTATACACTAAAAATAGATCAGACACTGGTGCAAAACGATACTGTAAACGTGAATTAATATTCAAGTTGTCAATTTGGCTATTATATTGAACAAAGGTCGTCCAAAATAAATCCTTTGAAAACGTCAAATCAATTCGTGGGCTAAATAAATAGAGATTAGCACTGCTATATGGTTGAGGAAGTGTTATTTTATTGAGGGAATAATCTAACGAAACAAAACCCCATGGTTGAAATCGGTACGACAAGGAACCATCGAGATTCATACGACTACCATTAAAATACTGCCCCGAGCGTGTCGAGACATCAAAGAAAAAATTCTTTCGTGTATCAGAACTAAAACTTGCGATAATCAAGGCATTCAGATAATCACTACCACTGGGCAATTCTCGTCCACCACTACCACTGGGGTCAAATGAATTGAACAAATACACATATTGTAGTCGGAAAAAGCGCACATCAAAGCGACTCGTATTTTTCCAGCGGATTCGGTACATGAGGTTAACATCCCAATCGAGAGGACCGTATGTCTGATTGCGTATATAATCAAAGTCAAAACCCGGACCATGATTTCTAATGCCTCCTTCCTTAGGGTAAATATTATAGAATGTCGATGAACTGATTTGCTGAATATCACGACGCCTCACAAATCCCACTTCTGGATTATAATTCGCCCCTGTGCTACGAGCAAGAAAATCGGATTCCCAACGGTACGTCGCATAGCTTAACGATGCTCCTGCCGAAAAGCTTGAGTCCACTTTGGTTGGATCAAATGATCGGTGATAAAAAAGGTTACCATTCCATACATTATTTTGTGATTGGAGATTATAGTCCAATCCTAGTACGCGATTATAATCCTGGGGCCCCGTTGTAAATTTTCCTCCGACAGAATCTTGAAAAGCTTGTTTGTTGACAAAAATCAGACTTATGTTAGATCGGCTGAAGACCTTGTGCTGTATTGTCGCCACGGTATAATTTGTGGAGGGGAGATTTATCTGTTTATCACTTTCGGCCTGCATATTCAATATCCCCACCCGTAGGTTATTCTTAGATTCAAGTCACAAATGCAACTTTTGGGGGGATATTATGGGATAATAT
>CAZTSI010000077.1:0-1719 GCA_964616755.1 uncultured Saprospiraceae bacterium
GAGCCAAATCGCGAAAAAAAGGCTGAACCGTTGCCAAGATCATTGTAAGTCCTAGTGTCAGCAAAAACAAGCTGACCATACTTACTACTAAAACTATAGGACTAAAGACCAATGATGTACCTATGAAAAATACGATGATCAAAAAAGCTAAATAGTTGAAGATGAAGGAGAATAAAATGCTGAGAATATTGGAAATAAAGATATCAAAATGGTTAAACTGGATATTGTCGATTAGATAAAGTTTATGTTGCAATAATGACATGCCACGACTGGTAGCTTCGGCAAAGACTGTCCACATGATGATCCCCCCAAAAATGTATAGCCCGTAATTTTCCTCAGAGACTTTAAAAAACTGTGTAAAAACAATATAATACAAGAGCACCTCAAAGAGTGGTTTGATGAGCGCCCAAAGCAGACCCAACCGATCATTGTAATATCTCGATTGGAAATCGACTTGAGCAAGTTTCCATATCAACTCTAGACGGTTATTCGAGGGCACTAGGTGAATGATCTTTTCTTTTAGCATGTGATCCTTATTCTATGATTATACCCCCTTTTATAAATCGAATTAAGCGCTTAAGGTCGGTCTTTAAGAAAAAATTGGTGGGATTTTGATACTTTATATTAAAGGTGCAATAAAAAGCACTTCGTGCCTTACGAGCCGCTCTAAAATCATACCTAAAAAAACGATTAAGAGTGCGGATATGGTGTTTTAGCATTTTTAGTCTTAACAGTAATATTCCTAATATACCAAACAGAATATATTTAAAGCCTATCCAAAACATATGTAGAGCTAAAAAGCGATCAGGCATTAATTTGACATAGGTGTACAATATGTTTCGTTGTACGCGTATGAAGTAATCATTATCTCTAATTTTTTTGATCGACCGGCTGACTTTATGATAGACTACCGCATCTGGGGCATACAAGCACTTATATCCACACAGTTTAGCCCTAAGCCCAAACTCAGCATCCTCGTACCCTGTATCAAAAAAATCATCGAACACCCCTATGGTGCGCAACATCGGTGCACTATAAAGTACTGCCCCGCCACATCCACCTAGATTCTCAAATGGAAAGTTATAATTTGAGATGGGCTGCCGATGGCCTAAGGGCAATATCTCCCCAGTATTAAGCATATAATGACCCGCATTGTCCATTATGCTACGATCATAATAATCGATCATCTTACTACTGACAATATCTGATCCATTCTTTTCAGCACAGGTTACTAGAGCCTTGAGCCAAGTAGGACTAACAACAGTATCATTGTTGAGAAGCACGACGTACTTATACTCCTTGTTGTTCAAGAGCTGCTGTATCACTATATTATTACCTGTCGTAAATCCTAAATTTTGATCGTTCAAGATCACAGTAACCCTTGGGTCAGGTTCAAAAATCTGTTTTAGTAGAAGACCTTGATCTTGATCCGAGTTATTGTCAACAAGAAAGATATGATAATTAATACCATCTGTTAGACGTATTGATTCCATACACTCGATGGTATCAGCAAATCCATTCCAGTTTAATATAATAATAGGTACTTCCAAAGTCTATTCCAGAATTACTCCCTTGTCGAGATTTACTTCCATTAACTTGCCGGTGCAAGCAGCTTTTAGCTTTACTTGGTCACCAGCTTTGTAGTTAGTCACTTTGGAGGCCTCAGCTAACTCTAACGTCACTAATGCTAACGATTGGCCACTACCATCCGTTAATAAA
>CAZTSI010000077.1:1729-12785 GCA_964616755.1 uncultured Saprospiraceae bacterium
GGGATAAATCTCATCTATTTGTCCTGATATTATGATAACTTTATTAAGGTAGAGCTGATTAGCTGCAGGTTCATCCGACTCATATGCCTTAAATAATTCTAAAGCCGTCATTTCCGTACCTTTTGCGCCAGAAATCGTCGCTTGAGGCATACGAATTATGTATATATATGCGGCCATCAAGATGATAATCACTAACATTACAACTCTGACAATCCATTTTATCATCCTTATAGATTTTGGACTTCAAAGATAGCATCTTTCGCAAGAAGATATTTAGATCTGTAATGTTTTAAATGAAAGTTGCCGTTTAGTTGGGGACTTTGAGATCAACAAATCAGCCAAATTTTTCTATAGACAATACTAGTTAATGAGTAAAAAGTGGCATTCCTAACGAAAAATGAGCCTTAAGCTCTTGATTAATTAGCCTTTGGGACGAAAGTGGTCATTGATGAGTAGTTACAAAATGAAAGAAGGGGCTTAGTGCCCCTTCTCTTACATACTTCTTGCAGGACGTAATATGATTATTTCAAAATTTCTCTTAGCTTATCTACTGTTGTACGCAATGAGCGAACTTCCTTTCTTAGTTCTTTGATATCCATTTTCAGTAGAGTTTTTGGTGCCTCTACCTTTTTTACTTTTGCAATTTTTTCTTTAGCAACTGGAGCAGGTTGCGCTTTTGGTGCAACTTTTGCCTTAGCTGCGACAACCTTTTTTGTACTTGGTGCGACTTTAACTTTAGGCGTTAGAGTTTTTTTGGCTGCCACTCTCTTTGTCTTCTTTCCATACTTACTCTTCCAATTGTAATAGGTACCTAGACTTACATCAGCCTCCTTGACTACTTCGGCAACTTTCGTTCCTTCAGCTACTTTTGATAAATACTCTTTAATTTGAGCAACAGTAAATTTAGTAGCCCTTCCTGCCTTGCTAGTCGCTTTTGCGTTTGGAGTAGCTTTGGCCTTCGGCGCAGCCTTTACTTTTGGGGTAGCTACTTTTTTAACTCTTGTCGTGGCTTTAACCTTTGGAGCAGCTTTAACCTCTGTAGCAACTTTAGCCTCTGGTGCAGCTTTAGCCTTCGATGCAGCTTTTGCTTTCGGTGCAACTTTCGCTTTTGATGCAATTTTCGCTTTCGGTGCAGCTTTTGCTTTTGATGCAACTTTTGCTTTCGGTGCAGCTTTTGCTTTCGGTGCAGCTTTTGCACGTGTCTTTTTAGGCATAGTCTCAGATACTGCATTTTCAACTACAGCATCTGTAGTTGCAGTTGCAACTGGAGTTGATTTAGCGCTAGACTTTTTGGATTTTACTCCACCTTCATGTTTTTTCACCCAATTGTAATAAGTCGTAAGTGACACATTGTTTTCTGAGGTCACTTTTTTGGGATCAGCACCAGCCTTGACTTCGGCAAGTATTGATTTAATTTGATCTTCGGATAATCTTGTTTTTGCCATAATAATTCTAGCCTTGTTTGTTAACTTTTAATAAAACGCGAATTTAATAATTTTATGTGATTCATAATGCACTTTTTTTTGCAAAAAGCATACCATTCTATAATTAGCGCAAGTCCTTTAGCTAAAATTCGACTTGTGATATACCATTTTTGATAGTTCGCTATTGGTTTGTGATGTCAACAATATAATCAGATTAAAAACATCAATTCATACTAAAAATGTGCCACGATGAAGTGGAATTTGTACCACCATTAAATAGTGTACTATTCGAAGTCCATTCTTTCGTAATATCCATTTTCAAATAAAACCCTATAACGGTCATATATCGCTACTTCTGTCTCGTGGTCACAAATATACTTTTTCACATCCTTAGGCCCAGAACTGTTGATGACTCTAGAAAAATCAATTGCTTTAGAGAGATATTCCTTTAGCAATTCATTGACTGTTTCGGCCATGTCCTCAAATCGAATAATCTTATGGTTCGTTAAATGTTCAAACTTTCCTATCGGTAAAAATTTATTAATAGTACATTGTTCGGGCGCATACAGTACAAATTTCTTGAAATCACCTTGTCTTGCCAATTGAGCGGCCTTACCATCAAGATTGTGACGCTGAATATTTCGGAGATAGTTATATCGGGATATGATCAGCTGGTAGGGGTTGCGTATCAAACTAAATATCACTCTAAAATCTTCCAACTTTAAATCCAATTTTTCTCTTGCCAACAAAATCTCTGCCTGTTCTAAATTCTCATGTCTCAACCCCTCTATAATCGCAAGTTTACCCAAAAATTGCTCCAGCCGTTCATAAGGGCTTGCATGCCCTTTGGGCACCGAGTAATACACCTTTCCCTTCAACTTTCTTCTCAGTTGGTTACTTAACATCATGCCCCCTGTTTTCGGGAAATGTAAAAACAAAACTTCTTCATTAAAAATCACCCTTTACCTTTTTTGTCTGTATTCGTATTCATTCGTTGCGATCATCTACCATAACGTAGGCACCTTGGGTCAATGTCTTATTGGCTCTCTTAATGCGCTTTTGAATTTCCTCATAGTGCGATTCATATAACTTCCAAAATTTTTCTAAATTAATTAGTTGAAATTTCTTGAATCCTTCATTTGTAGACGTTCCTGCACTTGCCCCTTCATGATGATACACAATACTACGAGGTGTTACGACTGTGAAGATTCCTGCGAGCCAAGCTCTATAACAAAACTCACTATCTTCAGCATAACATGGATGAAATTCATCGTCCAAATAACCTATATGTTCTATTGTGCTTTGTTTTATATACATTGCACAAGCGGACACATATCCCACCGCTTTACTTTTTCTATAAGGTTTATCAAATGGGTTGTGATCACCTTTCCCAACATTCATCCCGGTTCTATCTGGATTAATTTCAGCACCAAATTCTTGCAATACACCATCGGGGTATAGTACCTTAGCGCCTACTATACCAATGCCTTGATGGCGGTAAGCCATTCGGTTTAGTTCGGATAACCACCCAATGCTCACTTCTACATCATTATTGAGAAGGACTTTATCTGTAAATGGATCATAGGCCATCATTTTGTTGTTAGGTCGAACAAATACATCGTTTGTCTGCGAAAAAAAGGTATGGATCTGTTCATTATTCTTCTGCAAGCCTTGTAAATACTCATAAGTGCCATCCGTACAGCCATTAGAATAAATCAATATTCTGTAATTTGGGTAATTTGTGTATGACAATAGGCTCTGAATACATTTCTTTAGTAACTCTAATCGATTCCATGTTACTATACAAATATCAATTTTTTTAAACAGGGAACGAATGAGTGCATGGCGAGCTACCTCAGCACCATATGTTGCGCGAAGCTTTATAGCTGCACTGTTTGCTATTGATGCTAAGTCGTAATGCCCTGCCAAAGCCAATTGAATACAATCCACAAACTCAGTATCCGTCTCCGCTAATAGTCCAGATTCAGCATGAACCAAATGGATACCTTCATTGCCAATGCGATTTGTGATGACGGGCACCCGATGACTGATCGCTTCAGTAATTTTTCCCTTTACACCTGCACCGGAGAGTAAAGGCACCACAACTAATCGCACCTTATTATACAAGTTGGCTACTTCTGCCTCAGGTACTTGGTTAATACAGGTGATATGAGCCAATTGTCCAAGTAGGATTATTTCCTCTGGCATATTTGCCCCTGCAATAATGCACCCTACATCGGGATAGTTGAGGGCTACTTTTGGAATGATTTCTTTGGCTAATCTTAACGCTGCTTGGATGTTAGGGTAATGCGTAAATCCACCAAAAAAAAGAATATTCGGCCGATCAGAGGGCAAATACTCTTCTTGGATGACTTCATGAATATTAGAAATAATATGTGTCTTGATAGTTGAATCCTCCTCAAGCACAAAGGCTTGATCATCTGCTGACACTACCCATACCTGATCAATATTGCGATAGGCAGCCAATTCCCTATTTTTATTGTGATACACTCGATCTACACTTAAAACCGTGGAATGAGTCAAAGTACGCTCTTCTCTAACCCAATGAATATCTACCGAATCAATTATACATTGTGCCCAAGGATATATCTTTCTTAGCTCCGCAGCATCGTAATACATATAATACCATGCGTAAATGAGGATATCTACGTCAGGAAATTTGGATTTCAAAGCTTGACTGTTCGAGTTATCGATTACCGAAATGTTCATTGATTCAAATAACTTCCGGTACTCTAACTTGCTAGCAGTTCTTGAAAAAATACATATTTCTGCATACTCGGAGAGTATTCCAAGTAATCGGGTAGCACGCCTACCACCACTTGATGTATCAAATTCCGGCAAGGTTGGAACAATATAAACTATTTTATAAGGCGAACTCAACGGCTTTCTAACTTTCAATTGGCCTAATGGGTTTCCTGTTCCTGTGGCTAATCGGCTTTTCGCAGCGTGTTCACGTTCTTTGGCAAATATTCGCTTTTTAATATTTCGCCAAATTTGATTCGGGCTTTCTCGGCGTAGCGCGGATCGCAGGATGCGGTAATTTTCGAGGTTAATTAGCCCAAGTATGTTGATAGGCAGCTTCAAATATCTCACACAGAATGAATACCTATTTTCATTCCTTGAGACAGCAATATTGGCGGTGTACGTCAAATCGATCTCTAGAGAAGTCAACAAGACTGGTCTGTTAAAAGTGAAAATTAATTTAGGATAATCGACATCAAATTCATAAACATTACCAAATTGGCGAATACTATTGTCGTCAATATTGTATTGCATCGGTTGATCAGCAAAAGAAAAATTTATTTTACTAAGAACCACTAACCCCGCAGTGTTTTTCGGGCGAATAACGAGTTCAACTATGTGAATTTTTGGATCGAAAAGTTGAATCAAAGTGCATTTGTCGTGTTGAATCTCAAAATTAATTCCGCCTTCATAGGGCGCATCCAAAGTACCCCTCCACCATAACTGCGCAACACTCGGGACATCTTCAGCTATTGCCGAATATCGATCGCTCAATAAGTTGTGTAGAGAAAGAAGTTCTTCGATAGCCCCAGAACCCACTATGCCTTTAGTAGTCTTCCCCCATTTATTCAGGGTGATATAGAGATCCTGTATATAGTGATCCACCTCTGGTATTGGATGCCCGACATTCTCAGGACCTTCTGGCTTTGCCGTCAGAGATGGTGACAAAAACTCCATTCGAAGTGGTTGGTCGCTGAGGCCAATTATCGATGCCAGTTCATTTAATTCTTCTACATTACCCTTCAATATTTTTTCAAAATGCAACACAGTAGGGTTCAAATCCATTGACGTTTTGAACGCATGCAATAAATGTAATGCAGCAAGCATATCTGTCTTGGCCATATTGAAGTGATTGCGACGAGCCAATGACTGACGTATGGCTGAGATAGAGCGCATCAAAACAATGACCTTGATTTGGTATCCATGCGACTCCAGCACCTTGCGCCAAAAAGGTAACAATAGGCACAACCGAGGATCTTTGATTGCTATAAAGCGCGCCGAGCTGAACTCATCTTCAACTAGCTCTTTAGCTTTTTTTAATAGCATCAGAATTTCACTTTCTAAAAGCCAATCATCTGGCATGGGTCGTGTATCATGCCATTGACGACCTAAAATTCTAAATATTGATTCATTGATATTTAATATACGCTCATTCTCAAAAAAACCTTTTGCATTATCAAATGCGGGGGGCATGAGCGTCTTACCAAAAAAAATACCGTTATCGTGAAGTATACCGGACAATGCGGAGGTTCCGCTCCGATGCATTCCTAAAATAATGATGCAAATCTTAGTCACAAAATATACGTTTAAAAGGGCTGACTAGGTATTCAACTGTGCGCCAATATAGCGATTTTGCAAAGGTAAGTTGCTGAGGCATGACAAAACTTCCGCTTTATTCTCGATCAAATTGTAATGATCTGCGATCAATTTTTCAGTCTTAGAATGCAACACTTGTTGATCAACATGTAAAAATTCTACTATCCGCTCCAATTCTTCTGAAAGTTTGTCGACCAAGTTTTCATACCAAACATACAACGTTTCATGTTCACAAAATGCCTCTCCCATTTTTTCCTCACGCCGCAATATGTCCATGAGATGCGCAGACATTTTTTTGACGTCAAGGTTTAGACGAATATGTGATGATGAACTATGTTTGCCGAAACTGACGGTTGGATGGTGACCCTTTTGAACCATGACATGCGAAATATATTGAGCTAACAAGTCGCGTCTTTGTAGATGAATCACTTTAATATCTATATCTTGACGTAGAATAAGGCTCACCTTGCTGAAAAACGGATCAAAGTACTCATCTGTTTTAAATTTTAATCCGTAGGCGTGTATTTTGGGTCGAGCGCAAAAGATATGCTGATCAAAGAAAAGCTTGATGTCACTGTTCGCCCATTGTTGCGCCAGCTTTTCAGATTCTATCGCAGCATTATCAAACTTGGATGAAAAAAGTCCGATTGAATGGCTTGGTATGAAGCCCCATTTCATCCTTCGCCTAAATATTTCTCCATGGCAGGCAATCTGCGTATGGCTATCTAGTAAATACCTAAGCATCGTACTTCCACTCCTTGCTGCTCCAGTGATAACAAACTTGACCATCTGACTTTAAACTACATTTTGAGATTAGATTTGAATATAATTGCGCTCAAAATTAAGATTATTTCGGTTTGCGATAGGTGGTGTTAAGTTACTCGGTTTGCAGTGAGCGGTATTGCAGTGTTACGGTTTGCAGTGGAAAACATACGCTGTTGTAGTGTGAGGGGTTGCGACACCTAGATCTTGATATGTTATTTTTGCAAGTAGGCACTAGCTATCATGCTTTCTAAAGCGTTGATAGATTCTGTCAGCTCTTGTGTCGGGTTCTTAATTCTTTGTATTAGTGCATTTGCAGTTGAAAAATCTTCATTCAAAAAAGCATACTCAGCACGTATCCATAAGGCTGGATTGTAATTTGCATCTATATCGCTTAGCGTATTGATCACCCTCTTTGCATCATCTGACTTTGGATCGCGATTTCGCAAAAAATCTGCATAGTCCACTAATATGTGCATATCATGTGGCGAAACATCTAGTGCTTGTGAGTAATATCGTCTCGCTAGGTTACCAGCACCCTTCTTTGCATGTAATCGTGCCAAATGATGTGCTAGAGAATGTTCAAAATCATAATGGCTATACCAATGAGGATGATAAATCCCTTCCATCAAAGTTATCGCGCCTACATTATCCCCCTGCTCCAACATTTTTTGAGCTTTCCAATATCCGTGAATATTCAGATATATCCGGCCAAACCATAGGCTACTCACCATACCTATCAAGATACATACGTGTAACATCGCTTTTGGCGGAGCCTTCATCTCGTGGCTATACCTCCACATCAATACTCCCCAGCAAAACCACCCCAAATATTGGACACTACTAAAAAAATGCTCGTGGGCATTAACAGTGCAGTAAAAATAGGAGGTAACTAAATAAATTAGCAGACTGCTCAAAGATGCCAACTCAAAGCCCGTCAAACTCCGAATATTCTGAAAGGATTTAATTATCACAAAGCCTAAAGGAATGATGATGGCCAAAAAACCAAATAACCCACCTTCTGCTAACCATTCGCTAAATTGATTATGACTCCGCAAGCGAACATACTCATTAGGCTGATCAAATGGAACAATGCTAGGAAGCTCCGTGGCATAAACCCAGACAGACAAATTGGACATGCCAACACCCCCAATAGGGTTAGCCATGAACAATTCGATCGATCGCAGTAACAGAAAAATACGCGACTCTATCTCTTCGCAATACGTCTGAATAACTGGATAATCAACTCCTAGAGGACGATTAAATAAATAAACACCCACAATTACAAGAAGTGCCACAATGGCATAAGCCCATAATCGAAACTTCGCGAACCTAGGCGAAATAGCAATAAAAACGAGCACCAAAGTACTCAATGCCAATAGACCTCCACGAGAATGAGTTATCAACACCACATTAAAGCATAACACAAGCGAAATAAACTTGATATACTGTAACAAGCGACTGCTAAACGGATAAAAAACTAAAAAAGGAAGTAACGCTAGCATATAACTAGTCGTGTAATTTTTGTTCCTGATCAAAAAAGCATTCCAACTATCATCTGGGCTTACCTCTAGATGAATTGCCAGGATATGATGCGCTAATGAGACTAAAAAAAGAAAAAGAAAAAATGCATGCAGCCAACGCGTTGTCTCTGAACGACGCATCAACTCATTGCGCATTAAGGCAACAAAAAGAAAAACATTTACATATATAAAACTTCCATACCATGCCCTCGAAGGATTCGTCGCCCAAAGAACAGAAAGAAACGCCCAAACCAAAAAAAAGAGTATGCCTACATCAACTATATGCCATCGAATCTCTTTAGTGCCCACGACTAAAAAGTATAGTGCCAATATCGACAAGGACATGGGTACAAAAAAAAACTTTAAATTATCTATAGGTATATAGAAAAACACGAATACAAATACGATTCCTACTATCAACGCAAATATATATTCGCTCTTCATCACATTATATTTTTGAACTAACATCGCCGAATAGGATTAGTGAGCTTGTTGATCTAAGGTTTCAAATCGGGAATTCATACTTAAATATTCTGGAACGATCAACTTCATCGCACTAACGATCGCTAAGTCATTATTAACTTCAATCAATTGGATAAGTTGGCTGACCAATATTACTATTTCGCTAAAATCATGTTCTCTGACTCGTGCTCGACTTATTTTAGGGTGATGCGTCTCAATGCTATTTTCATTAGTCGCCAACAGTTCTTCATAGAGTTTTTCTCCTTGCCTTAATCCTGTAAAGTGGATAGGTATTTCGTCAAAGGGCTTAAACCCTGAGAGTTGGATCATTTTAATCGCCAAGTCGACAATTTTGACTGGTTCGCCCATATCAAAAAGATAGATCTCCCCACCCTGCCCCATTGATCCTGCTTCAAGTACCAATTGGCTTGCTTCCGGTATCGTCATAAAATAGCGAGTAATGTTCGGATCGGTCACTGTCACAGGACCCTTTTTCTTAATTTGCTCTTTGAAACGTGGAACGACAGAGCCATTCGACCCTAAAACGTTGCCAAACCGCGTGGTGATAAATCGCGTATCACTGATCGTATTCAAAGCTTGAATATATATTTCCGCTATACGCTTACTAGCACCCATCACATTGGTAGGATTTACAGCCTTATCTGTAGAAATCATCACAAACTTTGCAGTGCCGTATTTCCTCGATAGATCTGCTATAATTTGGGTACCCAATACATTAATTCTAATAGCTTCCCGTGGGAAACGCTCCATAATAGGGACATGCTTGTATGCTGCGGCATGAAACACCACTTCGGGAAGGTATTCACTAAATATTTGCTCCATTCGCACAATATCCGTTACATCCGCAACAATGGCTAGCAACTTATTAAAGCCATGTTTTTCTTGACACTCTAGATCGAGTTCCACAAGTGGTGACTCCGCTTGATCGATAACTATGAGCAGCCTCGGCTGTTGCATGATTATCTGTCTTACTAACTCAGATCCAATCGAACCAGCTCCACCCGTCACGAGTATAGTCCTGTCCTGCAACTCACGACGCACGTTTTCAGGCTCTAGCATGATCGCAGGACGCTCAAGTAAATCCGAAATTTCTATATCCCTAATCTGATCCGACGCTAATCCCTTTTCCAGCCAATTGCCTTCAAACGGAATCTGGAGAACAGCGATATTTCGAGCAAGAAACACTTCCACCAATGCATTTTTTTGCTCAGCACTCATTTTTTCATTGGCAAATATTGCTTTCTCTACCGCCTTCTTTTTGAGTAAAGCCGTCACGTTATAACTGTTGACAATTGGTACTCCATCGAGAAACTTATTGTCATTGTCCTTATTGTCATCAATAAAAGCAACTACTTGATAATTGTATTCTTGATCCTGACGCAAGGCGTTACGAGTCATAGCTCCCGCTTGTTCTGCACCTACGATAACAACATTCACTTTTTGAGCATCGCGATTAAAAAATATCGCGAATAATCCTGGCATACTCAGCCGTAATGAGGACATCATCGTCAACAACAAAAAATAATCAATCGTCAACACAGATAAAGGCATGACAATACCTTGTGGACGCAGCACTACCGATAGGCCTAGCAAAAATATACTTCCCCCTGTAACGGCCAAAAATACTTGTATAATATCTGATAATCCCGCATAACGAACAACTACGGCATAGGTGCGAAACCATGCAAAGGTAATAATCCGAATCAGCATCACTACCCCAACTAAACTAACTACAAATGGCGAGGCTTGCTCCCAACTGAAATTAAAACGTAATAGCAATGCAGCTAAAATGGATATAAACGTTAGAAGACTATCCGCCGACAGAATGGTCAGTCTAGTAAAATAGGCCGGAGCGGTGTAGCGTGAAAGCACAATTATTTATTAATCCAGTAGTGTAGATTTCACAAAGATGCAAAAATGTTGTGGGATTTCGGTAGCTGGCGGGAGGTAATCGGTAGGCCGTAGGTGGTTCTCGGTATTTCGATGAGCGGTAGGCGGGGGCGGTGTTTGGAATTATCGCATCATGATGCGCGAGGTGCAATAAGTGGCGGGCGAGGTGCCGGTCATCTGTTAGTGGGATTTAGTTAATGAAGACGCTGAACCGGTAAAATAATCCGTAGTAACTGAAGTATCAGCAGAAATATCGGATCGCGATATAATCTTTTTAATAGTCAGCCACATGATATTAAGATCGACTGTAAATGAAACTTGACCTACATACCAAATATCATATGCGAATTTTTGTTCCCAAGAGATGGCGTTTCTCCCATTCACTGTGCAAAGCCTGTGATACCTGGTCGCACTAGATACCTATGCTTTTGATTTTCATTATACAAGAGTAAATACTGCATTAGTAAAGGTCGCGAACCAATCAAAGACATATCCCCTTTTAGGATATTCCATGATTGTGGTAGTTCGACTAATGAAGTACTTCTTATAAAAGACCCTACTTTAGTGTATCCGTCCGACAAACTACAGTTTAAGGTTGTAGGGCATTAAAGAATC
>CAZTSI010000078.1:0-12618 GCA_964616755.1 uncultured Saprospiraceae bacterium
AAGAGTAAAGATGCAATCTTTAACATATAAAAATTATTAACCTACGTAGGTTAATTAATTACCTGCCCAGGGAAACTCGCTGCAAGTAAGGTCATTAATTAAGATCATCACTGCATCAGCCTCAGGATCGCAAGGCCCCGCAGGGTCACTTGATGTCAAAGTAAGAATTATAACACCAGAAGCTATTTCGATGGGGCCCGGAGCATAAGTAGTCGAAGGATTCATTCCACCAAAGTTACCCATATTATTAAAAGTACCATCACCAGTACTCGTCCACTTTCCAGTAGTCGTCCCGCCGGTAATCGTGGCATTGAGGGTAGCCAGATTTAGGAAAGAGTTGGAACATAAGGGGCCATTCGGCATACCTGCATCCACAACGGGTATAGGGTTGTAGACAAAATTTACTATGATCAAACTATCACAACCATTGGTAGAATTGAAGGTGAGGGTATCACTAGGGTTCGATTCATTATACAGCGTGCCGTTAATTATCATGCCATATCCGTCTCCACTACAACCGGTATAGTTGAATGTTTCAGAAAATTCTGGATGGAAGACCATATCTACGTTGACTATGCTATCACATCCCGATGCTGAAATGATGGTTACTTGACCTGATGCGTTTGATTCATCAAATGTTGTTCCGTCTATGACTATTGAAAAATTATCACCCTGACATCCATTATAAACATAGTTTGACTGAATAACTGGACAATTGACGAAACCAAAATCATAACTATGATTCGTCGTTCCATAAACGCCTGTTGTAAAGACAATTTGAGCTGCTAATCCATTTGAAGAGCTGGTTGCGTCCGAATCAATGAGGTCAACGCTATTACTCAAGGCATTTGCCGTGGTAGCGCTGGCCAAAGAAAACGGCGTGGCAAGGGTCTCTGTGTATGAAATAGACAACTTATACGTACTTAGTGCAAGAACTTCCGAGCCTGTAAAAAGATTCGTATTGGCTGGGCCACCAAAGAAATAATAGCCTGCACTATTCGTGGTCGATTCACCGATAAGGCTGTCTGCACTATTAAATAATTGTACTTTTACATTAGCTAAAGGGGGTTCATTGGCATCTTGAATTCCATCTTTATCTATATCATACCAGACGTAATTACCAATCACAATAGGCAACATACAAGCAGCTTCTAAATCACCAAGTCCGTTCGCTTTGGAAGCCAATCCGTTATTTCCTGGTAGGCCAGGACCAAAATCACCCCCTTCGAAAATTGTATATCCTCCAGGCATATTTGATACATTAACTGGTTGAGAAGGAATACCTTGCCGCGCTCCCGTTGAATTATTTAGTTTTAGGACGCCTCCTGAAAAATCATCGTAAGGATCCATTGCCGTTGTCACGATATATGGCGCATCCCTTAGTTGAATCAGACCACCCTGTGCAGTCTCCCAGTGAAACCCACCACTATTTGTATTAGGATTCCAAGTATTTTGTTCTAATGCAAATATATCCCAAAAATAAAACTCGTAACCATTTGGCCCTGAGTTGTTTAAGCCACCTGTGGTGGCACAACTTCCTGTTAGCCCTGTCTCAAGCGTATAGTTTCCATTGCTAAAACAGGCCTTTAATATATCTCCTGATGATATAGCATAAGTTCTAGAGTTTGAATTAAAATTAAAAAATTTGTCGGCTCCAGCTTGATCACCAAATCTGTCTCGAAATCCCAATATCATGTCGCCATTGTCTGCAAACTCTATATCAGATAACATTGGTTGAGGATACCCTATCTCACCATTGATAAAAAATGGATTGAAGTTGGGATTAGTTACCCATGATCGCCACGCCGATGGTGCAGAAAACGTATTATTTGCATTACCAAAAAACGCTTGACGAGAATAATTCAAATTGACTGTTAAGGCCAAAGTAAAAACACCTGTCTGAACATTCAAACTATGAATATAAGCATTGCTTCCATTTTCATCAACTGTACCAAGCCATAATTCACCATTGTGCCAAGCCAAACCAAAAGGTCGATGCCTACCTGCACCTGTAGGGTCAGGTGTAGCCCAACTTGTAATAAGTGAGCTCGAGGCAGGTAATCCTGTGGTTACATCTATAGCATATATTCGACGATTAAATAAATTGACCACGTACAAAGTATTTTGATCGCCAGACATTTCTATATCTCCTAAGGCACGCTTACCAACAGCATCAAAACTTTGAAAACCAAAGCCTAAATCATATATTTCTCCATTTCCAGAAACAGTGAAATCATGTGCATCCGCCCCAGCAACGTCAGGTGTACTCGTAAGTGCGTCTAACTCTAACACTCCTAAAACACCACCGTCTGGAGATAATTGATAAATTGCATCTGGACCGGCTGGACCAAAAGTTGCGTATCGCTTATGGTATGCTGCCGCATAATACTTTCTATGTGTTTTTTGATAAGCTAGACCATTAGTAGTACCAACAGTATTATAGGTTGCAATCATTTGTGCTTTGTAGTTGGCCGTTTTATTCATTCCGATAAAATCATGCCCATCAGCGCTGGAGCGAAACTTTACGATAGCCGCGTCATTCACATAGGGTCCTGTCAGTGACCCTTCGACAAAACAAGGTACTAATAAGAATGGATCTTCTTCACAATATTCCTCAGGGTCATATAAAGCAAATTTTGTATTGGCACCTGGTAAAATATGTTGGACAGACCCTTGATTATCAGTCCCAAGTACGGATTCTTGATATCCACTCGGAAAATTGGAAAACCGCAAAGTATAGTATTGACATGCGCTTAGAGTGGCAAAGGAATAATAACCGTTAGCGGCAGAATTAGTGGTGGCAACCAAATTGGACATTGAATCATAAACAGATACGATGACGCCTCCTATGCCCGGTTCGCTACCATCCATGATCCCATCCATGTCTTCATCATGATAGACAAACCCCTCTGTCAGCGGGTTGTAGTCAATAGTAAGTCGAATGACATCAACCGCTGCTTCGATCACACTATCTCCTCCTAGGTCAGCTGCTCGCACTTCTATCCTTATGGTCTCTCCGGCTAGACTTGAAAGGTCAGCGACCACAGAGGTCCAAGTGGCGGGACGATTGGAGGTTGTACCTTGCTCATTAACAATGGTCTGAAGTAGCGCATTATCGGAAGCTCTTCTGATCAATAATTGAAAGTAATCTGAAGAGTTACTATTGCGATGGGCAAAATTATAATGAAAGCTTAATTCTACTAGACCGCAGGTAGGAATGGTAATATTGGGTGATCTTGCTACCGATGGGCCACCATCAACGTCTCTATTTCCACGTCGCGTCAGCAAAGTTCGCGAACCTTGAAAAGCAGCTATTTCCATTTGAACACCTCCGCTTGTATATGCATTGGCCGTGTTGCGCTGCCAATTTCCATCAGATGCGCCCCCTAAAAAAGTCCAGCTATTATCGCCAGTTCCACTTTCAAAATCAGCATAAAACAAGGTGATAGGAACAAATAAACTGCAATCGTCGACCAAAGAAGAGTTGTTGGCCTCTATTTGTGTTGAAAAAAGGACACAAGCCATCCAGAGCAGCATATACTGCAAGGTTCTAGCCACGAGGCAAAAGATGAGTGTCCTGCTCAGCTTGGTCATGTTGGTTTGTTAACAGGAGGATTTCCTCAACCCTCTAGTAAGTGGTAAAGGTAATTTTTGTATATAGAAAAAACAAATATTATTTATGTATAATACGAAATCAGGTCTGATTCGTGCATCTCTTACAAAAATTGATACAAGAGCTATCAGAATCACTAACTTTGCAGCCTCTCAGACACACGGGTACTTGCCAAAGCTCTTCCTAGAAGAATCAAAGTCAATATCCATCCTCTGAAGAAATTAAGGATAAATGTGATCATGTTATGGAGCATCTTTCGTCGAGATATGAAGCGGCAGAAATTGAAGAAAAGTGGTACGCCTATTGGGAATCAAGAGGATATTTCAATTCAGTACCAGATAATCGTGAAGCTTTCAGTATAGTCATTCCGCCGCCAAATGTGACAGGTGTTTTGCACATGGGGCACATGCTCAATAATACTGTCCAAGATATATTAATCCGAAAAGCACGGCTTGATGGGAAGAATGCTTGTTGGGTGCCTGGTACCGATCATGCCTCCATTGCTACTGAGGCAAAAGTGGTACACATGCTCCGTGAAAAAGGCATAAAAAAATCAGATCTCACCAGAGAGGAATTCTTAGCGCATGCATGGGAATGGACAGATAAGTATGGGGGCATTATTCTAAAACAACTCCGTAAGTTAGGGGCGTCATGCGATTGGAGCAGAACCGCCTTTACAATGGATGAGCCCCGTTCTGCGTCAGTGATTAAGGCATTCGTAGATTTATACCATTCGGGTAAACTATATCGCGATTTCAGGATGGTCAATTGGGATCCACTCGGCAAGACCGTATTGTCGAATGAGGAAGTCATTTATCATTCGGAGATTACCCAATTATGTCATGTCAAATATCAGATAGAAGGGGCCGAGGAATTTATTGTTGTCGCTACCACGCGTCCTGAAACCATCATGGGCGACACAGCAGTTGCGGTGCATCCCGAAGATCCGCGATATGCTCATTTAAAGGGAAAAATGGTCATCGTTCCGATCGTTAACCGTTCGGTACCTATTATTTTTGATGACTATGTAGATCCGACTTTTGGCACAGGCGCACTTAAAGTAACGCCTGCTCATGATCCAAATGATTATGAGATTGGCAAGCGGCATGATCTTGATGTAATTGACGTACTCAATGAAGACGGTACA
This sequence comes from uncultured Saprospiraceae bacterium, assembly GCA_964616755.1. Classification (GTDB taxonomy): domain Bacteria; phylum Bacteroidota; class Bacteroidia; order Chitinophagales; family Saprospiraceae; genus CAYNFR01. Next base: position 4,761 of record CAZTSI010000078.1, read on the forward strand.
TTAAGTGAACTGGCACAGGTGCATATCGGGAAAGACAGAGAAATAGCGCGAAAAATTATCCGAAAGGAACTTCTAGAAAGTGGGGCTATTCTAAAAACCGAAGACTACGAGCATAATGTCGGTCGATCAGAGCGTACAAATGCAGTAATAGAACCTAGACTCTCCTTGCAATGGTATGTGGATATGCAGCAATTGCTCGAACCTGCCCTAAGTGCTGTGATGGATGATACGATAGAATTTTTTCCAAAGAATCAGAAAAACACCTATCGCCATTGGATGGAAAATATCCGAGATTGGTGCATATCACGACAATTGTGGTGGGGACATCGCATTCCCGCTTGGTATTACGAAGATGATGTATTTGTCGCGTCCTCTGATCAAGAGGCTCTACGATTGGCAAAAGAAAAATATGGCCATTCCTTGACGTTGCAAGATTTACGTCAAGATGAAGATGTCCTAGACACATGGTTTAGCTCATGGCTATGGCCCATCACCTGTTTTAAAGGATTTCAATCCAGAGAAGAGTTGGATTATTATTTTCCGACAAGTATTCTAGTCACTGGCTGGGATATCATCTTCCTTTGGGTCGCTAGGATGATCATATCAGGATATGAATGGGAGCAACAACCAGCTTTTCACAAAGTCTATTTTACAGGAATGGTTCGCGACAAACAGCGTCGAAAAATGAGTAAATCATTGGGCAATTCTCCTGATGCGCTTGAACTCATTGCTCAATATGGTGCTGATGGTGTACGATTTGGAGTTTTATCTTCTTCTCCCGCTGGCGGCGATTTGTTATTCGACGAAAAATTATGCGAGCAGGGACGAAATTTCTGCAACAAAATGTGGAATGCCCTTCGCCTGCTAAAAGGCTGGCAAATAGACCCTACACTACCCCAGCCCGAAGCCAATGAATTGGCTTGTCGATGGTTCGAGAGCAGAATAAATGATGTAATCCTCGAAACAGAGCACGATTATGCACAATACCGTCTTTCCGATATTACGATCAAATTGTACTCCTTAGTTTGGGATGACTTTTGTTCGTGGTATCTAGAAATGATCAAGCCACCTTTTGGAGAAGCCATTGATCCTATTACAGCAGATCGCGCAACAGGTTTTTTTGAAATAATTTGTCAACTGCTACATCCATTGATGCCTTTTGTTTCAGAGGAAATATGGCATCAGCTTTATACCCGCGCCGAAGGCGAAGATTGTATAGTGTCAGCCTATCCTAAAGCTGGACACTCTGTTCAATATTTGAATTCATTAGTACACTCTCTTCAGCAGTTAATAACTAAAATCCGAGAAACAAGAAATGTGAATGGTGTGTCGCATAAAGAAGCGCTGTCGTTATTTGTTCAACCAAGCGAGCAAATGATACTGAATACAACTGCCGCAAGAGATCTTGTGTCAAAACTTGCAAATCTGTCTAGTGTACATTTAGAAGAAAGTTTTCCAACTCAAGGCAGTGCATTTCTTGCTGAAAACGAAAAATACTTCTTGCAGTTTACTATAGAAGTAAGCGTAGAAGAAGAGCAAGAAAGAATTCAGAAGGAAATCAATTATGCGCGAGGGTTTATTGCAAGTATTGAAAAGAAATTAAGCAACGAAAAATTTGTGTCCAGTGCGCCAAAAGCGGTTGTTGAAAAGGAACAGCAAAAATTAGCTGATGGGCAAGAGCGATTGAAGATACTAAAGGAGAATTTAGCCCAACTAATGTAATGGAACAAAGCGAAGTTATACGAATTAGAAATGGTAAAGTTTATGCTCATAATGAGCTAATTATCAACAGTCTAAATATGAGTCTGGTGGAGGGTGAGTTTTGTTATTTGTTCGGCCCAAACGGTTCAGGAAAGTCTACTTTTTTTAAAGCACTCTTTGGGCTTGAAAAAATACAGGCAACGGAAACTAATGTAATCGGCTACGATATCAATGAATTGAATAAGCATCAAATGCAAGATTACAGGCGACAATTGGGCATAATTTCAAATTTCTACCCTTTGATAGGCGAAAAGACAGTATATGATAATTTGGACATTATCTTGCAAGCTACGGGGTGGAATATTATGAGCAAAAGAGATGAACGCATTAACGACTTATTAAAAAATGCAGGCATCATCAAAAGGGCGCAATCGCTTGTAGGTGAGTTATCTGCCGGCGAACAAGTCATCATAAAAATTCTCCGCGCTATGTTGAACGGGCCAAAGCTTATTCTGGCCGATGGCATTACATCTTTGTTAGACAATCAACTCAGCGAACAAGTACTCAATTTATTGAGAGATTTGGCGCTAAAAAATGGAAGTACCATACTTCTTGCCACTCACCGTCATGAATTAATAGAGCAATATCCAGCTCGGACATACTTGTGTCGTTCAAGAGTAATTGAGGAAATGTAAGCGGACTAATTTGCCTCGTCTTAAACGATAAGTAGAATCGGTAAATGTGGTGAACTAGTAAAACTTTTTTGACATCTATTTTATAATCCTGCCGGTATGAAATTTTGGAGAAAATTATCACAAGAACAAATTAAGGACAAGGTGTTTCGCGCTTTAGAATTAAATATAAATTACGAACATCAATTTGCGCTTGGTGTACCTGCTTCATACTTAGATAGTAAGGTGTTCAATCAAGATGCCGACTTTGTGCAAGATGCCCCTTTTATTTCTACATTAGTGCAAAACCCTAACCATATAGGATGTCACACCTTAGGGCAATCGGAATCCTATTTTTCGGGCACACAAGCTATCGAGAGAGAATTAATAGAAATATGCGCTGTAGATATTCTACATAGTGAGCCCAATACTTGTGATGGCTATATCGCCAGTGGAGGTACTGAGGCAAATATCCAGGCTGCATGGATTTACAGAAATTTTTTCATGCGCGAGCATCATGCGTCAAGTGATCAAATAGCTATTATTTGCTCTTCCGATGCCCATTATTCTGTGAGTAAAGCATCGAACATACTACAAATAGATATTTTCAAAGTGCCTGTGGATTTTAATTCGCGGCTTGCGTCTGCCGAAGATATAGCCCAGACATTATCTCAAGCCAAGGCAAATGGCAAAACATGTTTTATTGTGATTTGCAACATGATGACAACTATGTTCGGATCGGTGGATGAGGTAAATACCTTCGCAGATATATTTGATAAAGAAGGTTGTCCATATAAAATCCATATTGATGGCGCGTACGGCGGATTCTATTACCCATTTTTAGACAAAACTGGGCACATGAGTTTCTCTAATCCTCGCATAAACTCATTCACTATGGACGCCCACAAAATGGCACAAGCACCCTATGGTACTGGTATCTTTCTGATACGCAAAGGCTATATGCATTATGTCAACAATAAGGATGCTAAATATGTCCAAGGCGAAGACTTTACTTTGATAGGTAGCAGATCAGGCGCTAACGCAGTGGCCGTTTGGATGATATTGAGTAAAAATGGGCCATATGAATGGGAGGAGAAAATATTTATTTTACAGAAACGAGCAAGTTGGTTTTGCGATCAATTGCACAATTTAGGTATTGAACATTATAGACATCCTTGGTCTAATATCATTACCATCAAAGCAAAATTCGTGAAGGCTGAAATTGCCAAAGAATTTAGTTTAGTACCTGATAATCATGCACACCCTACATGGTATAAAATCGTCGTAATGGAACATGTGACCGTAGAAAAACTTTTGCCGCTAAAAAGGGCTTTGCTTGATTCCTATTAAAAATCCTTTTGATTCAATCGTTCGCCTCTTAATACTCCCTAAAACCGCATCTTCACTAGAAAGTATGTTACCATTGTTTTAGACGCGGCGAGATTTACGAACGCAGCCGCAGTTAAGTTAGTAGGAACACAGAATTTTTAAACAAATCTATACGAGAGCCAGAAACAACATTTCTGTGCTGATACAAGAAAATATTCTCCCGAATGTCCAATCATTCTTTAACATAGCTCAGTGGAAAAATGTTCTACATAGCTTGGTGTTGGATATTATGTTTAGCCTACACTGAATTAACTTGAATTTGACCTCCTATGGCCACTTTAATAACGGCTAAATTATCATAATGGCGACTTCATTTTATCCGATGGTTCTAATGACAAACTCCGACGTCTTCATTTCGGTTATTCGCAATTTTTATCTTAACGAAAGTTTCTACATCATGTCTCAAAGGAATAATAGCCTTCAAATCACCTACTTCCTCGAAAAAGAAACATGGGGGTTACGAAATTGTATTCCCCATTTTCACCAAATTAAGAGCTTTATCCAATATCGAAGTGCCGAAAATATCCAATTATGAAGTATTCTCGATAGTCTTCTTTAATGAACTATCGTTAGCCAAAATTTTAACCATGCTAGTGTCTCTATCCCATTCACCTACCATCTGAGCAACACACTTCCCCAAGTAAATCCACTGCCAAAGGCCGCAAGACATACGAGGTCACCTTTCTTTACTTTTCCCAAATCCCTTGCTTCACACAAGGCTATGGGAATAGACGCCGCAGTGGTGTTCCCAAATCTTTGGATGTTATTATGCACCTTTTCGTCAGGCAGCTTTAACAATCGTTGCACAAATTGGCTTATTCGAAGATTTGCCTGATGCGGAATTAGCATGTCAATATCCGCCGGAGTGTAGCCCGTTTTTTTCAATGCTGCCAAGATCACCTCAGGAAATTTAGTCACGGCTGTCTTGAATACCAACGGTCCATTCATATCTGGATAGATAAGGTGATCGTCCAACATTTTTTGCGTCAAGTATATACCCCCCATCGTTTCTTCGTCTGGAAATCCGTAGCGCTCCTTATGTCCATGATACCCGCCATGCGAACCCGGAGTAATCAAAGCCAGCTCCTCAGCATTAGTACCATTGGCATGCAAATGTGTCGTTAAGATCCCTTCATTCGGATCTTCGGTAGGTTGAATCACAACTGCACCAGCGCCATCACCAAATATGACCGTAACATTGCGTCCTCTAGTATCAAAATCTAAACCCATCGAATGCATTTCCGCTCCTATTAAAAGGACATTTTTATACGCGCCAGTTTTGACAAATTTGTCAGCAATAGAAAGTCCATATACAAAGCCCGAGCATTGATTGCGAATATCCAGAACCCTATTTCTGTGTCCGTAATGCCCAATTCGCGTTGCACTAACACGCCACACCCTGGAAAAAAATAGTCTGGACTCAAGGTGGCAAAAATGATGAAATCAACATCCTCTTTTGCGATGCCCGCATCGGCAATGGCACGCTCCGCTGCCATCGCGCCCATAGTGGTGGTGGTCTCTTGGTGTTTGCGCGCATAACGGCGCTCTAGAATACCCGTACGCTCCTGAATCCACTCGTCACTAGTCTCCATATGATGAGTCAATTCCTCATTAGTAACGACTCTTTCTGGTACATAATAGCCTATACCTGCAATCTTTGCGTTTAACATAGCGTGTAATTTTAATGGCAATATAGAAAGCTTTTATTTGTTAACCACTATACCGCAGAGACAGTTTAATTGTTGGACAATGTTTATCTTGCTGTCTAGTTACTCCAAACCTGTATTATGAGATATCTGTTTTTGTTATTCGTCCTTGGCTTTACGTTGCTTCATGCCCAAGATGACCTCTTGATTCCACGGAGGTTTGCCTTTGATCCTCAACTAAATTATGATGCTTCTGTAAAGTCGCCTGCTCAATTTCTTGGATACGAATTGGGCAAACGATATACACCCTATGCCTATACAGAGCAATACTTCAAATATTTAGACCAAGCATCTACTAAGCTTTTGCTCAATCAATACGGCGTGACGTATGAAGGTCGAGAACTATATACGGCCATTATTTCTTCGCCGACCAATATGCAGCTCATCGCCAAGTTGCGAAAGGACAATGTTGAGTTTATGGATCCTGCTATAACTACTGCTGAAAAAGCCGCTGAATTGAGCAAAACAAAACCAGTTGTCGTGTCCTTTTCCTACAATATTCATGGCAACGAAGGATCCTCTACGGAGGCCGCCATGCAAGTGGCATATCGACTCATCGCCAATGATGATCCCGAGACCAAGGCTATCCTCGATAATAGTATCATCGTCTTGTATATTTGTATTAACCCAGATGGGCGCGATCGCTTCGTATATTGGTACAATAGCGTCCAACGATCCGTACCTGCAACCTCGCCAAGTGATTTAGAACATTATGAAGATTGGCCAAATGGTCGCACAAATCATTATTGGTTTGACCTTAACCGAGATTGGGTCTGGGGCGTACATCCCGAATCTAGAGGCCATACGGCACATTATCAATTGTGGATGCCGCAAGTGCATGTAGATTATCACGAACAAGGGTATAATAATAATTATTTCACTGCTCCAGGCACTACCCCACGCAACTTACTATTGCCTGATCAGTATGAAGCTCTAACTGACACCATAGGTCGCGCCAATATTGCCGCCTTCAATCAACATAAAGTCAATTATTTCACCAGAGAGGCTTTCGACTTTTTTTATCCTGGATATGGTTCAAGTTATCCTTCGACGATGAATTCCATTGGAATGTTGACAGAACAAGGTGGTATCGGTGCTGGTACCGCAGTAGAAACAGATGATGGTTATGTATTGACCTTACGTCAGAAAATATTTGATCATTATCTAACGTCTATGGCTACACTCAAAAAAGTTGCTGCCAATAAGGAAATGTTCAATCGCTATAGTTTTGATGCAGCTCAATGGACCAAATCAAAGTCCCCTGTCAAAACTTATCTTATCGCTGATAATGGAGATAATTATGTCGAGAAAGTCGTGAATATCCTCATACATCACAATATTGAAGTTCGACATGGTGAGAATATCGCGATCAAAAACGCCTATGACTATCGCACGGGCAAACGGGTAAACCAAACCTTGAACAAGGCCTATGTCATTCAAACCGATCAATCCAAACACGTCTTCATCAATAGTGTATTGTACCCACAAATGGCCATCGAAGACTCGGTCATGTACGATATGTCTACCTGGGCCGCACCGCTAGCTTACAACCTTGAGAGTTATTACCTGACGGATAAGTTGACGGGCAACTTCAAAACAATTGACAAAGCTACGCGCACTGCGACAGTATCCGAACCGGACGCGAGTTATGCTTATATCATTGATTGGAAACAAGAAAATGCGCCGCTTGCCCTTAGTATGTTATGGCAAAAGAATTATCGTGTGCGCTCAGCTACAGAGGCTTTTGGTGATGGTACACATACATTTAGCGCGGGGTCTTTGATCATCTTGTTGGGGCGAAACTTAGATAAGGAGGCTAACTGGAGTAAAGATATGGCCGAAATCAGCACTAAAGCGGAAGTCAACATTGTAGGTCTGCATACAGGTCGCATGCTCGAAGGTTCAGATTTAGCGTCTCGCAAAAGTCGTCCATTGAAAATACCGAAAGTAGGCATGCTGATCGAGCCACCTTTTGAGGTGTTGACGGCGGGTCAGATTTATTTCCTATTTGATCAAGAAACCCGATTGCCTATCGATCGAATAAAATCTTCTGTACTCAAACAATCCGCTGCAGGAAATTTTGGCAGTAGATATGGTTCGGTCGATCTTCACGATTATAATGTGCTGATCTTACCTGGTGGCGGATCTGGCTTATCAAGAGTATTTGATGAAATTGGACAAAAAGAATTAAAAGCTTGGATGCAGGCCGGCGGGACACTGATCGCTACTGAATCAGCCGTTGACTTTTTTGCCAAAAACAATCAAAACAAAGAAGTAGGCTATTTAAAAATTCAAGAAAGCCCTAAGGATTCTTCTGCAGGACTAAAATATCTCCGCTATGAAGATAGAGAAAAGTACTTCGGAGAAAAAAGAACCCCTGGTACCGCATTT
>CAZTSI010000079.1:0-12544 GCA_964616755.1 uncultured Saprospiraceae bacterium
CAGCTCCTGTTGCTCCTTGAGGGCCCGCAGCACCTGTGGGACCTGCTGGACCTTGTGCACCTGTGGCACCCGTATTGCCCACAGGCCCTTGCGCGCCGATTGGTCCAACAGGACCCGTAAGATCGGATGTAGTGAAAATTGTACCGTCAGAATAGGTAAAGGTGAACGTTCCATTTCCATTGTCAACAGTTGAAGTGATGGATCGACCAGCAGCTCCTGTTGCTCCTTGAGGGCCCGCAGCACCTGTGGGACCTGCTGGACCTTGTGCACCTGTGGGACCTTGTGCACCTGCTGGACCTGCTGGACCTGCTGGACCTGCTGGACCTTGTGTACCTGCAGGTCCCGCTGGACCTTGTGCGCCTCTTAAATCTGGTGTAACATAATTTGTTCCATCGGTATAGACGATGGTAAGAGTTCCATTTCCATTATCATTAATTGTCGAGATCCCGCGACCTGCAACTCCATTTGAGCCCGCTGGTCCTGTCAAGCCTTGCGGGCCTCTAAGGTCGGGAGTCACGTAAGTGGTGTTGTCAGTATACTGTATAGTGAAAGTCCCGTTATTATTGTAAACGACCCCACTTATACCTTTTCCGTCATCTCCTTTAGGACCTTGAAGTCCAGGAAAATTATTTAAATCTACTGATCGGCTATTTCCGTTTTCGATTTCTATTGTTAGAATTGAGCCATTCAAGTCAAAATTAGTGATTAGCTGATCGTCTGTATTTAAAGTAGTCAGATCAACGGTCTCTGTGTTCCCACCTTCTAGACTAATCGTAAGTATACCATTAGAAATGGATAACTGCGTAATGTTTTGATCATCAGATAAAATGCTAGATAAATCTAATTGTCTTGTTCCACCATCCTCTAGCGTAATATTTATTATTGTACCCAATAAAGAGAAATCAAGAAGTTGCTGATCATCCGTATTTACAGCTAATGTAGAAAGGTCAACTGTTTGCGTATTGCCATTTTCGAGGGTTATGGACAAAATATTGCCCGTCAAAGAAAAATTAGATATGTTTTGGTTATCACTAATTAAAGAACTTAAGTCCAGCTGTTGAGTATTGCCATCTTCTATTGAAATCGTGACCACGTTGCCAGTTAGACTAAAAGCCGTTATATTTTGATTGTCGGTATCGTTGAGGCACAACCATGAAGGCGAGGCTGGCGTACCCACATTTACCTCAATACATGTATTGTCCGTATTAAAAATCGTCAAACCCGTGGGGGGCATCGTTATTGCCGATCGTTCTACGCTCGTCATACGTGGCCACAAAAAACCCTTACTCTTGCTTTCGAGTTCGAGTAATGAAGCTGGGTTGATAGCATTTGGATTATCGCCCATTTTAATCTGAGCCGATAATTCTGCAGATCCCAGAAAAAAGACCACGAATAAAACGAGATATAAATTGGTAATATGTCTGAATATTGACATGATATTCTGATATAGGTTAATGAATGATTCAAAGGCGCAAAGCCAAGTCATTGTATAAATCTTGGAAAGACGTTCGTCTTGATTCAAACCATTTGGTTTAATTCATGAGCAAATCCATCCATCGCCCCTATCAAAATATTAATACCTCTAACGGGTATTAGTGTAGAGTAAATCATGGTTTTAAAGGTGTTATGCTGTCATAAAGACTGTTTTACACTACTCTACCCCTACTAGTTTAAGTCTTTTAGACGTATATAAATATTTCTATATTTCACCATTCTAGCTATGCCGTACCAAAAGAATTCCCTCAGAGTGATAATTAAAAAAAAAATTTCACTCAGCTATGAAACCCTTCAGTCAAGGCGAACTTAGCATACCCAATGGTAATCCAACTATGCTCCTTCTTCCAAAGCACAAAAATCAGAACATTTACTGCCTCTGGGTAAGGCCGCATACTTCGACATAGCGAAAATTATGCAGGAGTTGTCCGAAGAAAAACTATAGTTAGAGACCTAAACATATTACAAAAATATATAATATGTTTAGATCTAGTTAGTATTATGAATAATTAATTTAGTTAAATATTGGCGCATGATAATAAAGGAATAAGCTATCGCATCGAATAAGGTTATCGTTGTCGATTAAATACTGACTCAAATCACACACTATACGAAGGAATAGTACATTTATGGCATGAAAAGTATAGTTGCCTATTTCAGGGCCTTGTTGGTTCTCATCATTACAGCTGGACATATTGTCATTTTGTTGATTACCAATATTTTCACTCGATCGCCGCAAGTTGGATTTTGGTTTAGACGTAGTTGGGCGCGTTGGACAGCATTCATTATAGGCGTGAAGCTCGAAATAAACAAAAATGATCTAGATAACCGGCCAGCTATATATCTTAGTAATCATCGTTCGATGATAGATCCTGTGATCCAAGCACGATATATTAATGCGCATATCATTGCTAAGAACGAAGTAAGTCATATACCAGTCATAAATAAAGGAGCTCAGCTTACAGGAATCATTTTTGTCAAAAGGGATAAGCTAAGTAGCCGCCTAGCGGCTAGAAACGAAACCGAACGATTGCTGTTGGCAGGTCATAGTGTACTGGTATATGCCGAAGGCACAACTGGCACGAATCAAACGACCATTGATTTTAAGCCTGGCACTTTGTCCATTGCTGCTAAATATAATATTCCTGTGATTCCTGTGGCCATAGAATACAAAGAGCCATTAGATTTCTGGTATTCTGGAGGGTTAAGATCTCAAATGATCCGGCAAGTTGGAAAGAGGACGACCATGGCAAAAATGTCCATTTTAGCTCCTATCATCCACTCTGACCAAAAAATTCTTTTAGAACAGGTAAAGTCAGCGATAGATACGGAGATGTTGGTTTTGCAGAAGAATTGGTCCCAAGTGTTCGAAGCTTAATCCTTCAATTTGTCCGCGAATTTTTCACGAACTTTGTTTATCTTAGGGTTAATTATTACCCGACAATAGCCATAATTCGGATTGAGTCTATAAAACTCTTGGTGATATTCCTCTGCTTCATAAAAAACTTCAAAAGGCACCACGTCGGTGACTGGTGGTGCAGACCACAATTTAGTTGCCACCTCGTTTTTAGACTTTTCAGCAATTTCTCTTTGCTCGTCATTATGATATAGCACGATAGATCGATATTGAGGTCCAACATCATTTCCTTGTCTATTGAGTGTAGTAGGATCGTGAGTTGTCCAAAAAATTTCAAGCAGCTCTTCAAAACTTATCATACTAGCGTCAAAATATACCTGACATACTTCGGCATGTCCAGTTTTCTTGCCGGTTACTTGTTCATAGCTTGGATTTGCTACATGACCACCACTGTAGCCCGATACAACTTTGCCAACACCCTTTAGGTCTTGAAAGACTGCTTCTACGCACCAAAAACATCCGCCGCCCAATGTCGCTATTTCATATTTGCTCATGTCAATAATTTTCTGGTCTGCGGCTACGGCTGGTCTTGAAGGTTGAGCGCAAGCCGACCATAACATCATAACATTGATAATAACTAAGATTTTTCTTTGCATAGGGATTAAACGCACTCGTTTAGAATTAGTTCAAGTGAAAAGCCATCAATTGCTGCGTTCATTCCACATAAGGTAAGCTTTTAGAAATTCGTCGAGGTTACCATTCAAGACGGCATCTGTTTGGCTCGTCTGATACTGCGTTCTGTGATCTTTGACGCGTCTATCATCTAACACATACGACCGAATTTGAGAACCCCATTCATTCTTCATTTTATTAGATTCCACAACATTCTTTTCAGCCCGCTGACGCTCCAACTCTCTTTCATACAAGCGCGATTTTAACATTTGAAGTGCCTTCTCTCGATTGAGATGTTGGGATCGCTCTTGTTGGCATTCGACGACGATGCCACTAGGTAAATGTCTAACGCGAACAGCAGATTCTGTCTTATTGACGTGCTGCCCGCCTGCACCACTAGATCGAAAAGTATCCCATTCGATCTCAGCAGGATTGATATCGACTTCTATTGAATTGTCGATCAGCGGATGAACAAACACTGAAGCAAAAGAAGTCATACGTTTACCTTGTGCATTGTATGGGCTGACCCGAACAAGACGGTGTACGCCATTTTCACCATTTAAGAGTCCATAGACATATTCACCACATATCTCAATCTCCACAGATCGCACGCCCGCGACATCTCCATTAACACGGTTTAGCTCCGACACTTTAAATCCAGATTTTTCGCCCCAAAGTACATACATTCGGTACAGCATTTCTGCCCAGTCGCACGCCTCTGTACCACCAGCCCCTGCATTGATTTCTAGGATGGCTGAAAGCTCGTCTTCTGGTCGATTGAGTGTTGAGCGAAACTCTACATCTTCCAATAATTCTATGGCGTTCCTATATCCATTATCAAGCTCTTCTTCACTTAGTTCGCCTTCTTTAAAAAATTCTTGAAGTACCACAAGATCCTCAATAGCTTGATCTATAATCATAAAGCGCTCTACCCAATTTTTATGCGTCTTGAGTTCCTTGAGAATTGTTTCAGCTCTCAAGGGATCATCCCAAAAACGAGGATTTACTGTTTGCGCCTCTTTGTCCTGTATATGAAAAAGTCGATTATCAATGTCAAAGATACCTCCTCAGGTCTGACAATCGCGTATTTAGTTCTGAAAGCTGTTCAGCTGTCATTGTCCTTGCGTTTATAAAATGAAAATTCTCTATTGTTATTGTAAAGTTATCACGTAGTAAAACTTACCCAAATAGAAGTTTTCATTTTTTTGTTAATAAAACATTTCAATTATCTCCATATAAAAGTAAAGTTCAGAATTAGCGGGGATTTCAGGAATTTGATCTGTATCTCCATATCCTAATTCAGAAGGAATAAATACTGAGGCCTTCGATCCAACCGGTAAATTTAGTGCTATTTGATCCCAGCCCTGAATTACTTCACCACGACCTACCCTAAAACTAAACGGTTGTCCTTTGCTTAAAGAATTGTCAAACATTGATCCATCTTTCACAACGCGACCATAATAATGTACGGAAATCATCCTGTCTTTAGAAGGCAAATCGCCTGTACCCTTTTCATGCAAAATATACTTTACTCCATTTTCGGTAGTCTGCAAATCAAGTTGATTAGATTTATATTGCTTCAAAGTCTTTTCTGTCAAAAGTTCAACTTCACCCATGCGCGCTTGGGCAGCCTCCATCGCTGCCATTTGCTTGTTTCGTTCTTCTGTTATTCTGACTTCATTATCAGCAGGAGTTAAGACATCCTGCACTACAACTACGTATTGAATGAATTTCAAATCTTCATACCCTGGGGGCATTGCAGGCATAGAATCTCTAGGAACGACAATAACTATGCTATCCCCCACTTGGCAATAACTTAAAATATCAACGATAGGATTTGTTTTTCTTACAGGATCGTCTGCCGCCAAAATTTGTATACTAGGTACCATTTGTTGGTTTCGATACGATTGTAAAAGCTCCCATTTGTCATCATGAATGTCCATTTGGAAATATACAAAATCCCCAGTAGCTGGTTTCTTGCCATCACCTTCTTTGAGTACGGTGTATTCATATCCTGAAGCCGCCTTTGGTCTAGCCGATTTCGTATTACAGGCCGTCAATAAAGTGCACGCGGCCATTAGCACTAACAATAAATTTTTCACTTGAATTTTTTTTTAAATATTGGATAAATAAAAGGGTAATACTTTTTTAAATTTTTCTATAGTTTCCTTCAATCCTAAATTACTTGCGCCTCCTGCTGCATTCTTATGACCGCCGCCACTAAAGTGATCTCGCGCTAATTCTTGAACGGATATATTATACTTTGATCGAAGTGACAGACGTATTTCGCCAGTGGGCATTTCACGTATAAACGCTGCCACTTCTATTCCTTTAATCATCAACAAATAGTTGACTAAACCTTCAGTATCGCCACGCGCAATTTGATATTTCGCATAATCAAATCTATTTAGGGCGATGATTCCGGCGTGCAATTCAGGAATAATTTCCATCCTATTTCGCAATGCATGACCCAAAATACGCATCTGACGTTCTGTCCAAGCATTGAAAATGAGGTCATTGAGCGCATAATCGTCCACTCCAATAGATTTTAACTCTGAGGCTATGCGGTATACTTGTGGGTTTGTGGCATAGCTAAATGATCCTGTATCCGTGATAATGCCCATGAAGAGATATGTTGCCACATCCAAATCAATTAAGGATGTTTTTCCGGTCATTTCAAAAAAGCGATAAATCAACTCGCAGGTACTACTTGCATCCGTATCTGATAGATAGAAGTCACTAAATGGCTCAGGATCCAAATGGTGATCAATTAACATTTTGTACGCCTTACTCTGGGCAACATGGACACCCAAGGGATCGATTCGATCTAGACTGTTGTAGTCTAAATTGACTATAATCTCTGCATTTTCGAAAGCCATATTAACGGCATCCCGACGAATATCGTAGATCAAAATATCATCCAAACTTGGCATAAAGTTAAAGACGGCTGGATACTCAGAGGGTAGTACCACCACAGTTTTGTGACCCATCTTGCGCATCACAAGCGAGAATGCTTGCGCTGATCCTAAGGCATCACCGTCTGGATTGCGATGCGATAATATTAGAATATTAGACGGTCTCGCCAACTTATTCTTGACAATATCTAACTCCTCTAAGATAATCATTCTTTCATTTGGAGGTGCGAAAATAGTAAACTTAGCACTTAGATGACTTTATTATTGTACAAATCCGCACAGATAAGTTGATCAATCGTGCATCCATACGCTCATTTTTATACTTTTGCCGCCAAAAAGCAAATGACAGGAAATATAACATTCACTATGATCAAACCAGACGCTGTACGCAATGGTCATATTGGCGGAATTCTAAACAAGATCAATGAGGCTGGATTTAGAATTGTTGCTATGAAATATACCAAACTATCGATAGAAAAGGCTGGAGAGTTCTATGCGATCCATAAAGATCGACCCTTTTATGGTGAATTAATAGAATTTATGTCTTCAGGGCCGATTGTTGCAGCCATTTTAGAGAAAGACAATGCTGTATTAAGCTTCAGACAATTGATTGGAGCTACAAATCCTGCTGATGCTGCTCCAGGCACCATCAGAGCTCTATATGCTACGAATGTTGGAGAAAATGCGGTACATGGGTCTGACTCTGATGAAAATGCGCATATCGAGGCTAACTTTCATTTTAGTGGCACAGAGCGCTTTTAGCTTTTTCTATGATGTTAAGCACGGTATAGACGTGACTGCGATGTTACATTTTGATCATTGTGACGGATTCTCCACCTAAGGAGTCTTCTGGGTGCCAGTATTTTTGAATGTCTCGATATTCTTTCATTTTACGCACCAATACTTTTTTTAGTATACCGCTTCCTTTTCCGTGTACCACTTCTAGATAGCGCGCATTGTTTAGTAGGGCTTTGTCAAAAAAAGCTTGTAAGGTGTCTTCCGCATCTTGAGCAGTGTACCCTCTTATGTCTATTTTAGGGCTGAAATTATGTTCAAAAGCCACACCTTTGAGATTGATTCGTTTGTTTTTGACTATTTCTAGATGAGCCATAGACTTAACGACTTCGCTCATTTTGACATTCATCGGAATCATGCCAAAAAGCACTTCGAGAATATCCCCTTTTACTTGGAGCACTTCACCGCTTAAGGTACTATCGAGCATTCTTACATAATCGCCAACGGCTACCTCGCCCATATCTGGACTGGACTCCATAATTTCCTTCTTAATTGCGAAAATATCCGTTGATTGTTGCGCACGCGCTTCTTTAGCTTCTTCCTTTAGTTTTTTGGCCTTTTCAATATTCTTTTCTTTCTCTAGTTTTTTCACTAGCTCATGAAGTTCTTCTGTGCGCTTACTTGTTTTTTGAAATTCTAATTCTTTAGCTCTTACTTGAAGTTTTTTGCGTTTAACTTGAAAATCTCGATTCAATTCGTCATAGGATTTAATCAACTTATCCAATCGATCCTTTTCATTATTTACATACAACAATTGTTCGTCGAGCATTGCTCTGTCTTCTTGCAAGTCGATTAATAAATCTTCCACCAAATTCTCTCTTTTTCCGAGTTTTTTGCGAGCGTAATGAATAATATTAGAGGCTAAGCCCACTTGAGAGGCTACTTCAAAAGCATAAGAACTGCCGGGTTTCCCGACTTTCAATTTATAGGTTGGGGAAAGATTAACCTTATCAAAAAGCATAGCCCCATTGACGATACCCTTTTGTTTAAAAACAAAAATCTTTAAACTACTGTAATGGGTGGTTAATATGCCATGTACTTTTTTGTTAAGTAGATGCATCAGCACCCCTTCTGCAATAGCACTTCCAGCATTGGGGTCTGTACCGCTGCCTATCTCATCCAACAACACTAAGCTTTTCTCATCAGCTCTGTCCACTACGTGTTTAAGGTTATGCAAATGTGAGCTAAAAGTGCTTAATCCTTGATCAATCGATTGCTGATCGCCAATATCCGCAAATATGGAATGAAAGATCCCGACTTCACTATCGGCTCTTAAGGGAAGCATCAACCCACGGCAAAGCATAAGGTGTATCAATCCAACAGCTTTTAACGTAACGGATTTACCCCCTGCGTTAGGTCCACTAATTAACACCATTCGATTAGGCCTTTTAAGCTCCAAGTCAAAAGGTATCGTTTTGTGTCCGCCCTTCACTTCTTGTAAGTACAACATAGGATGTCGTACTTCTTTAAGGTGTAAAATGGGCTCCTCAGTTAGTTGCGGATACTCCCCCCGTATTGTATAAGAAAATTTAGCCTTCGAAATAGCGACATCGAGTTTCACTACACTAGCATTCATATATGTCAGTAAGGGTAAGAACTCTCTCAGTTGATCGCACAAACTTTTAAGAATTCTCCTAATTTCTGCTCTTTTTTCATTTTCTATGGAAAATACTTCATTGTTGAGGGCGGTCATTTCGGCGGGTTCGACATAAACTGTTTTTCCTGAAGCAGATTCATCATGAATAATACCGTCAATCATTCTTTTGCGTTCTGCTGGGAGGATTAATACTCGACGGCCATTGCGGATAGTTTCACCATTATCGACTAACAAATTAGCCGCTTTGTATTTTTTCAACATTTCTACAAAGAGCTTATCCTGCTCACGCTGAAGGGACTCTTCTCTTTTAAAAATCTTCGCTAACTCAGGTGATGCATTCACTCTAATAGCGCCTGTCTCATCAAAAACGGATAAAATTGCTACTCTGGGCTTATCAGTGTAATCTTCTACTTTGCCAAATTGAAAAATATGATTGTATTTTTTTTTTCGAATGATATTGAAATGCTTATCAAAACCATCATAATTATTGACCACATACAATATCCTAATAATCTCTTCGCTGGATAAGACATAGGCCTCTTTAGAAAGCATAACCAGGCTCTCGTTAATATCTTCATAAAAGCTGAGATCAAATGATTCTTGGTGTCTGCTCATTTCGATCAAATCATTAATTCGATCTAAAGAGCTTCTGATTTCTTCGATATTACAGATCCAAGGCTCTATAGCCAAGGCAATCTTGGCTGGTTCGCCTTTACAGAGCAGCAATAATTCGCGCTCGATTTTATCAAATTCTAGCTGTTCTAGAGTCTGCTTACTTACGACTAATTTCTTCATAGCTCAAAAAAGAGAACAAAGTTGATCTAAATTAGTTAGCTACGCTTGAATAAATAAGGAATAAACCTCGGTGTTTTTGCTAGATAAGCCTTGTATTTAGGGTACTTCTGCGAAGATATTTCTTCACTAAAATCGCTGCTACCCTTAAATAATACTACTAATAAAAGACAACCCGCTACAGACCAATTTAAGTAATGTCCTGTTGCTGGTATTGTAAATAAATAAATTAAAATCCAAATTACTTGCTCTGCGGCATAATTTGGATGGCGAACCTTGGCCCAAAGTCCCGTATGCGTAAAGCCCATATCAAATGGAGGCGGTAGAGCTTCTCCTTTCGCCTTTAATTCATGTTTTCTCGTTTGATAATTCCACTGCTGCTGGTCCGCCACTGTTTCAATGGCTATGAAAACGAGAACTAAAATAGCCAATACTATATCGATCACAGTCAATGGTTGCCCATCCAAACATTTCAATACGGGCAAGGTAAAGAGTAAAATCAGGCCTAATTGATAGAGGCAGATAAAAAACAAATTAAAGATAGTCCAAACAATAGGGTGAGAAAACTCCTTTCGGGCACGCAAGACTGCCCAGCGATAGTCCTCATCCCCCTCCCAAAACTTCCATTGATAACCCCCGCGACGATAAAAATTGTAGCTCAATCGCAAACCCCAAACCGTTATTAGGGCAGTCATTAACACAATTCTTGGATCAAAGTCACTATCTAAAGCAACAATCCAAGCGTAAATAATCGGCAGAATAGACCAAAGTTTATCCACTTGACTGTAATTCTTGGTCATTGTGCTTACAACAAAACACAGGACGGAAGAAACTAGATACACCTTAACTAGGGTTCGCAAAGAGTCACCTTGTCGCCCTGTCAAGGGTTCGTCCAAATAATAACAAGCCACTGGCACTATTAGTAGCGTAAAAATCAAGAGTAAGACAGTTCTCCACATAAGTATTTATTATGACTCAATAATTAAAGCTAAGCAATTATAAGGAATACATTATCAAAACCAAACAACTCTTTACCTTCGTGTTATGGCAGGAAGTATTTTTGGGCAATTATTTAGAATAAGTACATTCGGAGAGTCACATGGTCGAGGGCTAGGAGTTGTCGTTGATGGCTGTCCCGCTGGAGTGCCTATAGACGAGGCGAGTATACAAGCGGAGCTAGATAAGCGCAGACCCGGTCAATCTAGTATCGTCACGCAACGAAAAGAAGGAGACCAAGTCGAAATATTATCGGGCATATTTGATGGTTATACTACTGGTGCACCTATTGGTATGATTATATTCAATGAGGATCAAAAATCGAAAGATTATGATCATATCAAAGATAAATATCGTCCATCGCATGCCGACTTCGTCTATGATCAAAAATATGGCATAAGAGACTATCGCGGCGGCGGAAGATCTTCGGCTCGCGAGACAGCTGCTAGAGTGGCCGCGGGTGCAGTCGCTAAGGCGCTCCTCATTACGAAAGGGATTAGGATTACTGGATATGTGTCGCAAGTCGGTACTATTCGGCTAAAAAGTCAAGCAAAAATAAAAATCGAAAATATCGAAAAAACACCCATCAGATGCCCTGATCTTCGAGTGGCAAAACAAATGATTTCGTTAATTAAAGAAGTCAGAAAAGAAGGAGATACGATAGGTGGGGTCGTAAGTTGCACAATAGAAAATGTTCCAATTGGATTGGGCGAACCGGTTTTTGACAAATTGCATGCGGACTTAGGCAAAGCAATGCTAAGCATTAATGCGGTTAAAGGTTTTGAATACGGTTCTGGGTTTGATTCTGTCAATATGCGTGGCAGCGAGCACAATGATATATTTGTTCAAGGCAAGGATGCAGTCGCTACGACTAGTAATTATTCGGGAGGTATACAAGGAGGTATTTCTAATGGTATGCCAATTTACTTTCGCGTTGCCTTTAAACCCGTCGCCACACTGATGCGTGATCAACCTTCATTAAACAACAAAGGTGAGTCGACGACAGTCTCAGGCAAAGGCCGTCATGATCCATGTGTTGTTCCGCGCGCTGTGCCGATTGTGGAGGCAATGACAGCGTTGGTGCTCGCGGATCACTTTTTACGGGCTAGTACTTCAAGGTTAAATATATTGTAAGCTTCATCGTATCGAAAAAATGACGTCGATCTACTTACCTTGGATTTGATCGATCTCTTCATTGACATCTTGAAGTAAGTCATTTAATGCTCTACTAAACGAACTAATAGCACCAAATTCTCTATGATAATTTAGACCAAAACCGTAGCGCTGCACGTGCTGGGCTTGCACTTCATTATAATCATAACTTCCGTAGAACCTGACCTTCAGCCGCCTATTCTCTGTAATAAACCAATCTAATGAAAAGTTGCCGGTAAGATAATTTCGCGCTGTTCCGATTTGATTTTCGCGAACATAATTTCCCCCAATGTTCAACACGAAGTTTTCGTTCTTAAACTTATTGCGCATATTGACTTGTACTTCATCAGGAATAACATCAAAAAAGCCTTCCAACAAATTCGCATTATCATTCCCTAATACTGTTGTGTTTTGAGCAAGCGCAACTTCAAAATCAATACCCGTAATAAAGTCAGAATCCTTGAGTTTATCAGATAAGTAGTCCGAAGCTAGCAAGGAAAGTTGATTGGTCAAAAACTCAGTCAGAGTGTTATTCCCTGTCTGACCAACAGTATTCCCAGAAATATTAGCAAAAGGATTATTGTCTGGCAAGAAGCTACGCAAAACGAGTAACCCTACAACTTGATTATTGATTCCGTTTTCAGTGGCATTGAGCGTGCGTATTTTACTATCTGCGATAGCCTTTAATTCGCCAGTAATATTAGGAAAATCGATATTAAAATTTATGCTCGGACTAAACAACGTACCTGCCAATAATAGTGTTAAATCAACTTC
>CAZTSI010000080.1:0-12139 GCA_964616755.1 uncultured Saprospiraceae bacterium
ACGTGAGGTGCGTCAATATATCATATACATCGCTACTGCCCCGCGTCATCTCTATATACATCTGGTGCTCATCAATGCGATAACAATTTCTTCGCCGCTTAGGTGGGACAATCGGCTTAAAGCTAGAGTGCTCATATCCTTCACGACCTATGAGTTGTATGTTTCGACATTCTTCTATGCCCTGCGGCAATCGCTGCAAAACATACAAAAGACCATCGAGTTCTACCTTTTCGGGATGCGAAATAGAGCCATATATCTCAGGATTGATGGCCATCAAGCTCTCTACCATTCCTTCGCCTGAGCGACCGAGAGGCTTATAACTGCCTCGGATAAACAAATGACGCATGGTGATATACATGCGCTGAATTGCAGCTCTAGAGATTTGAGCACGTGTCTGAGGTAAATGTTTCAAAGCCATGGGCAAAAGTACATACTATGGTCTAAATAATGATGAATTGTTACTACATTATCAGTTGTCAAAGTGAAACGATTTTTCGCCCATGATAGGTTTTTAACTGTAGTAGCTGATGAATATTTGGAAGATTCTGATGAGTTATTTTTCCGGCGGCAATGACCTCGATCGCACTGCCACAAAGCACCTGCATGTGTTTGATAGTTTGGACACCTTCTATTGCCGTCGGCGCCCCTCCGCTAGTCAGTATAGAGTCCACCAAGCCGCTATTTATTAATTGGCGCGTGGCATCAAGTATGTTAGCACTTACATCAATAGCCTTGTGAAAACAAATTGTATCCCCCAGGCGCATTATTTTTCGACATTTTTTGAGTAATGACACATCGATAGCGCCATCATGAGTCAACATGCCTAGTACAAAATGAGATGCACCAAGTTCTTGGTACTCTCTGATCAATTGTAGCATTTCCTCTCCTTCGTCTTTACTATAGACAAAGTTACCCGGACGAGCTCTGATCATGACTTTTATTGGCACGCCCAGCTTCAGGCTGAGCCTTACCTCGGAAGGCGCAGGACTCAAGCCATCAAGTTCGAGCGAGGAGCAAAGCTCTATTTGATCAGCACCTGCTTGACACGCCAAGCTAGCTTCTTTAAAGTTTTCTACACATGACTCCTTTTTATATTCAGCAGATACTTTCATTATTTTATCGAAGATATGGTCGAGATTATCCAAAACTGAGCTTTCTAAACGTTACAAAACGAATAACACTAATTATCTTAGTAACAGAACATTGCATATGAAAGTATATTTAGCTGGCATTTTTCTTATTTTTCAGACTTTCTTATCTGCGCAGTTGTTAGGAACGGTGCAAGATGAAAACGGTGAGCCTCTACCATATACCAGTATTTATGTTCAACATACAACACAAGGCACCAGCAGCAATCTAGAAGGAAATTACCGTTTGCTCCTTGAGCCTGGCAAGTATAGTCTTGTCTTTCAATTTATCGGCTACAATACTCAAGTAAAAGAGGTCATTATTGGGAGTGATCCGGTGCTTTTAGATATTCAAATGACACCTGAAACTCAGTTCTTAAAAGAATTTGTGCTCACAGCAGACGCCGAAGATCCAGCGTATCGGGTCATTCGAGAGGCTCAAAAAAAGCGGAGATTTCATCGTGATCAAGTACGAGCTTACTCTTGTAGGGTTTATGTTAAAGGCAACCAAAAAATTCTCGATGCCCCAACAAAAATCATGGGTATAGAAGTGGGCGATTTAGATGGAGCGCTGGATAGCAACCGTCAAGGAATTGTCTATCTATCCGAATCGATCTCCGAACTTCATTTTAAAGCACCTGATGACTACAAGGAAATCATTGTTTCGTCCAAGTATAGCGGTAATGACCGAGGCTATAGTTTTAATAGTGCTCGTGAGATGCAATTTGATTTTTATGATAATTCATTAGAAATGAATCGTCAGTTGGTATCTCCTATTGCGGACAATGCTATGGCCTATTACAAGTATGAATTGATCGGTACTTTTTTTGATACAGAAAAGCGCTTGGTCAACAAGATCAAAGTCATTCCAAAGAGAGATACCGACCCTTCCTTTTACGGTACCATTTATATAGTCGAAGATCATTGGAATATCTACGCCCTGGAGTTGGGTGCTACGGCAAAGGCAACGCAAGTCTATTTTGTGGACTCACTGACGTTTAATCAGATGTTTGTGCCTTTGCCCGAGCAAGATGTTTGGCGATTATTCAATAATTCTATTCGCTTTAAACTTTCTGGATTCGGATTTAAGTTTCAAGGACAGTTTGCCGCAGTCTATAGCGACTATAATGTGAATCCGAATTTTGATCGAAAGTTTTTTAACAGTACTGTACACCTCGTCCAAGATGGATCTAATAAGAGAGATAGTTCATACTGGGAGGCTATAAGGCCAATACCTCTGACAGGTGAAGAAAAGATAGACTATAGAGTTAAGGACAGTATTCGAATAGTTAGAGAAGATCCCGCCTTTAAAGATTCACTCGATAGACTCAATAATAAGTTTAAGTTAAATTCTCTTATTAGCCAATATAATTATCAAAATACCAATAAGCTATTTTATGTTGATATCACAAGCCCACTTACGCCAGTTGACTTTAACACAGTACAAGGTTGGAATACTAGAATGGCATTGGATATTCGCAAATACTATGATGAAGACTTTGTAAAGCGCATATTGTTTGGTGGCTCAGCAAACTATGGATTTAGTGATAAACGACTCCGAGCTGAAGGGTATTTTACCTATCGCCCTACAAGAATGCATAATTTTCAATTAGGTATAAAGGGCGGGAGAGCTATTCGTCAGATTAATGAAAGTGAACCAATATCTTCCTTGATTAACGGACTTTATTCATTATTTTTAAAAGAGAATTATGCCAAATATTATGAAAGAGACTTTATCGAACTTAATCTAACTACGGATATTTTGCCTGGCGTGACGCTCTATCCTTATATTCAATACCACCATCGTCGCGCATTGATCAATACAAGTGACTATAGTTTTTTCAAAAAGGATGCGGTTTATACTTCTAACGATCCACTACAATCAGATAATGTAGGACTAGCTTTTGAGCCAAGCCAAGTTGTAAAAATTGGCTTTAATAGTAGAATTCGATTCGGTCAAAAATATACGGTGTTCCCTAATAGACGATTCAGCGCAGGTAGCAAAGGGCCTGCCTTGAATATATCATACCAATATGTTGCTGCAACGGATGATAGCGGTGTGGGGTATCAGCATCTATCGGCGGGACTTCGCGATAGTTGGACGCTGGGGGTGACGGGTGACTTTAAATGGTATATCAATGGAGGCGTATTTTTTGACAAGGGCAAAATGGATATCATTGACTATCGTCACTTTTTGGGCAATGAATTATTGGTGGTAAACGACAATTTTGAATCCGGCAGTTTTTTAATGTTACCCTTTTATTCGTTTAGCACTAATACTAATTACTTTCAAGCCCATCTAGAACATAACTTTAATGGATTTCTCTTAGACAAAATACCTTTATTTAATAAGTTGGGATGGTCAGTAGTAACGGGGGCAAAATATTTGCATACTGGCGAACATCCTAGTTACTATGAGGCACATATAGGCATAGATCGGATAGGTATTGGATTTTTACGACTATTGAGAGTCGATGGGGTGTGGTCTAAACGACAGAATGATACTAAGGTTGTTGGCATACGGCTTCAGATCGGAATGTAGTCGTATAACTTGCACAAATGATGTGCGTCATACATTTTTTTCCATAATTTGAACAGCAGAATACATGCAGAATAATAAAATAGTGAATCCATGGACGCTTAAATCGTCCCAACAGATGTATGATAATCCATGGATCACGGTTGAGCATCATGATGTCATTACACCATTAGGGGGCGTTGGAATTTATGGTAAGGTGCATTTTAAAAATTTTGCATTAGGCATCATTCCGCTCGACGAGTACAACAATACATGGATTGTTGGGCAGTATCGATATCCACTCGATGCATATAGTTGGGAAATACCGATGGGTGGAGGTACTCGTGATTGTGACCCCCTCGAATCAGCCCAGCGCGAACTATTAGAGGAAACGGGGCTCACGGCGCTCCAATGGAATCTTTTGATGAAATTGCACACGTCCAATAGTGTCACCGATGAAACTGCCTTAGTCTATGTGGCTCGACAGGTACAGCAGGGAAAACCACAATTTGATGAAACTGAAGACATCGCGATAAAGAAAATCCCTTTTAGCGAATTATATCAAATGGTTATTCAAGGGAGCATAACGGATGCCATATCTGTGGCTGGCGTGTTAAGATTAGCCGCCCAATGGCAATCTTTTTGAAGATTTATCGATGAATCGAAAGGGTACTTCGATATTTTGGGTCAGACGTTTTGAAATAATTTAATTTCGTCTAGACTAAATGACAACAAAAAATAATTACTATGGCCAAGTCTAAATACCAAATGACAGGATGCGCACGATTCTTCATCTTTATGTTATTTATTATTCCCGTAGCGTATTTTGGTGCTCAATATATGAGAGATAATGGGCTGCTTGATAAAGTAAAAGAAACATACGAAGAGATCTCCAAAGACTCAGACCATAGCCCTTCGACGGCCGATCCCAGCCCAAATCCTTCTGTTAAACAAGATTTTGATGTTGACGAATATCAAAGAAAACTAGAACAATTGCTTAGAGCAATGGAACTTCAAAAGGAGCGAATTAATGAATTGGAAATATCCAATACTGACAAAGACGCTCTTATTTCTAAACTTCAAGAAGAATTAAATAAGTACGGCGCTCTGCCGCCATCAGACGAATCAACTCAAGAAACTCGACAAAAATCTATTCAAGATTTATTAAAGGAAGCTGATAAAGCTTTAAAAAAGTCAGGTAATCAATAAGACTTGGCTTGTCTATTTACTTGATTTTTTTCTAGGATGATAAGATCGCACGGCGGTTGACTTGACTTGATCTAACGAAAGGGTCATATCTTTCAATTCTTGGTTGACAAACTTTTCCATTTGATCCGAATAATGTGGACTATCGGGCTCTGCCGAACTTCCATAGGCATGAATGCTCTGTATTTGAGGCTCTCCGTCTGCGCTAAATCGCACTAGCTCAATATAAGATTCTCCCGAATAGGCTCTATAACGGCCATCGGGCATAGATGTAGCGTAAATAGCGGCCAATACATCAGAGCCACCACCTACAGGAAGATCTTTATTTCCTCGTATGTGCCGCTGTATTTGCCCTAAGGGAATTTCTAAAGTTTGGTATGTAGAAAGCATTTTATCCTTCGCTTTGCGGAGGGCATCTGCACAGTCCAGTGCACTCACCTGTGTAGCAAGGTCTGTCCGATTACTACGCTGAAGATAGGAGCGCAATTCTTGAAGCGAAAGCAAGAAAAGTAAGGCTTGCTCATTCTCCGGATCTGTACGTCGATTCCATTTTTTTAGAACGTTTATTGCATCAGCTATATCCTCATAGTCGCGAGGGCTGAGTTGTAGCAAAAGTTCAAGATTAATAATGTCTACTTGCTTTAAGGACGTCGGATATTGACGGTCAAATTTGATCGCCTTAAATTCTTCATAGCTTATACTTGTATCTGCCTCTAGAAGGTGAGCTAGTCGAAGACTTCTATTATTATCAGCTGCAGGAGGCATATACCCCATAGGTATAAAACGAGCTTCATACCTTGGCTGTGATAAGGAGTCACTACTGTTAAAGGGAGTATTGTTTGTGTTAAACACATATCCCGACAAGGGATTTAAGACTTGCGGCAGACTATCTATAGGCCAAAAACCTTCCTTCCAAGCCAACCTATCTTCAGTGCCTGGTAGTACTTCTTTCCAGTTGTATTGGGGATCCCTTATTGGAAGATGGCCATTGCTCAGATAAAAGATATTATCCTCTTTATCTGCATAGACGATGTTCGTGCACGGTATATAGCGCAAGGCTAGGGCTTCTTTAAATTCCGACCAATTGCCTGCGCGGTTCATCATGTACCACTGCTCGACAGCTCTCGATGCATCACCGGCACTAAATTTCCAAGCAAAAACTCCTTGATCTGTTTTAAAGGTAGGCCCGAAATCACTCAAGTATGCTTTCTTCCAAATAGGTATCTTCAGCGGCCCCCATACCTTAAGCCATGCGCTAAAATTTGATTTAATAAGTTTTTTGTATTCACCGTCTATAAGATAGAAGTCCTTTTTGTCAGCATGCATTTGCAATTGATAGATATCTGAAAAATCGGCATGATTGACTGTGTGCGCCCAAGCTAAGTTCTCATTAACACCATGAAAGATCGTAGCCCCACCCGGGAAAGTTCCTCCTAAAATATTTGTTCCTTCATCACTTATCAGGTGTGCTTCATACCAGCTATACCAGCCCTCCAAAGGCTGATGCGAATTGATCGCCAAGAAAGTCTCGCCTGTTGTTGTACGTTTGGAGGAGAGTGCTATGGCATTGGATCCTCTTGGAATATCCTCACTTGGTAAGGGTACTACATTACCGTTGATTATTTTCTGCAAATCTTTCCCTGCCCCTGATATTTCAACCATGCCTAACATATACCCAGCAACCAAATCTTGAGGACGGACATGAAAGTTATTGTCTAATAGGATTTCCTCTTTATGCGCTTTGCCAAAGGCATTTACTGCGGCGGCATAATGCTCAAGTATTTGTTTGACTTTGGGCGAAAGGAGGTGATAATCTTGAGCTGCGCGTTCGCGTAGTCTCATGAATAGGATACCAAAATCAGCAGTGATGCCATCTTTACCTTTTAATTCTCCTAATCGGCCTTGGATGGCTAACATTTGCTCTTGGATAGTCACAAAATCATCCTCGCATTGCGCCCATGCTAATCCATAGGCCACTTGTTCATCCGTAGGTGCGTGGATATGCGGCACACCCCATTCATCACGATAAATAGTAATTGACTCATCTTCAATAAGCAAAGTATCAGAACTGCACGATTGAAAAAAAAAGCTCCCAAGAAAACACATGCAGAATATCGAAATACGGCGGTTCATAGGGTTTGTTTTTGTGAAAGATGATTGGGGTTAATAGAACATCCCCTAAGATCAAAGACATATCATTTCTGACTACCTTGAAGGTGCACAAAAGCTTTTATTACATCGTGAAGCGAGTCAGTTGGACAAAGCTATTGAGTCGGTTTTGGATATCCAATTCAGAAAGATTCTTTATCCGTTCATTACTGAAGTCCTCAACCACAAAAGAGGCCATCGCTGATCCATGAATAATGGCTCGTTTCATATTGTCAAACGATAGATCTTCAGTTTTGGCGAGGTAGCCTAAAAAGCCCCCGGCAAAACAATCACCAGCTCCTGTTGGATCGACGACTTTTTCGAGCGGTAATGCTGGCGCAAAAAACACATTGTCTTTGCCAAATAACAACGCACCATGCTCACCTTTTTTGATCACTAGGTATTTTGGTCCCATTTTTAGGATTTTGGCAGCAGCTATAACCAATGAATATTCACCACTAAGCATACGTGCCTCTTCATCATTGATCGTCAGAACATCACAGAGGGCTATCGCTTCTTTCAGTTTTTCTAAGGCGATGTCAATCCAGAAATTCATGGTATCAAGCACGACGAATTTTGGCTTTTTGCTAAGCTGCTTAATGACACTAATTTGTATGTCAGGTGTCAGGTTGCCAAGCAAAATATAGTCGCTGTCTTTATATTTTTTAGGTAGTACTGGATCAAAATCCGCTAAAACGTTGAGATCCGTGATTAATGTGTCGCGACCATTCATGTCAGAATGATATCGGCCTGACCAATAAAATGATTTGCCGCCCTTCACGACCTTGATACCATCGGTTGTCATGCCTCGACGGCGCATTTCATTGAGCTCTGTTTCAGGAAAGTCATCGCCAATGATAGAAACTAAGTTAATATCCTTATGGTATAGATGGCTAGCACTATATCCTGCATATTGAGCGGCACCACCGATGACTTTATCGCGCTTGCCAAATTTTGTTTCTATTGTATCAAAGGCTACCGTACCAACAATCAAAAGACTCATATCTTCATTTTTTCGCAAATGTACTTAAGTCCATACAATCCAAAGAGTTAGGCGGCGATATTCATGGCATACCTATGACACCAATGTTGTGCTATTAGATGTCCTCGGCTGGTCATTATTTGAGCTAATAGAGAAGGATGAATGATGTTTTAGTATAGCATGAGCTAAGCTGGTTAAGAATTTATTTTTGCACTTGTCATGCACTTGTCCTTAATTTGTACGACATTACACATAAATAACAAGATTATGCTAACCCATTTATTATTGATTCCAGGACCGCAAGAATTAATTATTGTAGGATTCATCGTATTGCTTTTATTCGGAGGCAAGAAATTGCCAGAATTGATGAAAGGCTTAGGCACGGGTATTAGAGAATTTAACAATGCCAAGTCGAATATCAAAAATGAGATCAACGACAGTATGAAGGAAATAGAAGATAAGCGATAATATTCTAGAGGACTTGTTTTTTAATTAACGAATATAGAGTAGCCCTGGCTTTTGGTTGGGGCTATTTCTTTTTTTGACCCAATCAACGCTATGCATATGAAGCACCATTCACAAGTAATAACGACAGATGTATTGATTATCGGCACTGGAGTGGCTGGGCTCTCAACAGCGATCAAGTTGGCGCAATTGAGGCCAGAACTAAAGATTATCGCCTTATCTAAAACGCAAACAAATGAGAGCAATACCAGCTGGGCGCAGGGAGGTATAGCTAGTGTTTGGGATTTTGGTGTAGATGGTTTTGACAAGCATATTGCTGACACCTTAGATGCAGGGGATGGTCTGTGTGATCCCTCCATCGTAGAAATAGTCGTCAAAGAAGGGCATGAACGAGTCGCGGAATTGATTCAATGGGGGGCAAGATTTGATAGGGCAAAGAGCGGTAGCTATGATTTAGGAAGAGAAGGCGGGCATACTGAAAACCGGATTTTGCATTATAAAGATATTACCGGATGGGAGATTCAGCGCACTCTTATGGAGAAGGTTAAGGAATATGAAAACATCACAATCCTTGAACATTATTTTGCTCTAGACATAGTGACGCAGCATCATTTTGGACGAAATGTCACTCGTCTCACCCCGGCTATTACCTGTTATGGTATCTATTTGATCAATAAGCATACCAATGAAATAGACCTAATAAAGGCTAAATCTACCGTTATGTGTACTGGCGGAGCAGGGCAGATTTATAAGAATACAACGAATCCGCTCATCGCCACTGGAGACGGTATTGCCATGATTTACCGGGCTAAAGGACGAGTCGCGAATATGGAGTTTGTGCAGTTTCACCCTACGGCGCTCTACCAAACCACAGGTGGGAGTCCTGATTTTTTAGTTTCTGAAGCGGTGCGGGGGTTCGGTGCTATTTTAAAAACCCCTACGGGTGAAGAATTCATGCACAAATATGATGAACGAGCCTCTCTCGCGCCTCGTGATATTGTTGCCAGAGCGATAGATAATGAAATGAAGATTCTCGGTGTAGACCATATGTCCCTAGATTGTCGGCATCTGGATAAAGAAAGATTTTTGAGCCATTTTCCGAATATTTACGAAAAATGTATTTCCGTAGGTGTAGATCCCTTTGTTGATTTAATACCTGTTGTGCCGGCTTGTCATTATACCTGTGGGGGCATTTTGGTAGATGAGTGGGGTAAAAGTTCGATACATCAACTCTATGCCGCTGGCGAGTGTACCTGCAGTGGATTGCACGGTGCTAATCGATTGGCTTCTAATTCGTTACTCGAAGGATTGGTCTTTGGACATAGGGTGGCGCATGATATTTCACAATTCATTGACCACGTCGTCGATAGTCCTATGCCCATACCGGCATGGGATGCCGAAGGAACCACAGAACCTAAAGAAATGGTACTTATTACCCAAAGCTGGAAGGAACTCAAGGAAGTCATGAGTTATTACGTAGGCATTGTGCGCACCGATGTGCGCCTCAAAAGAGCTTTAGATAGACTTTATCTATTGTATGAAGAGACCGAACAACTCTATGTGCTATCTAAGATTTCGCCACAGCTTTGTGAGTTGCGCAATTTAATTACCATTGCCTATCTAGTGGCCAAAGGCGCTCAAATGCGCAAGGAGAGCAGAGGTCTACATTTCACAACTGACTATCCGGAGCAGTTTGATTATCTAGAAAATACATTGTTGTAATCTCTCGTCGGGGATATTTAGTAGGCTTGCATTAGATCGCAAACTGGCTCAGGATGGGCCACAACATGGTCGTCATAGCATCGCGCAATTTTAGAATGGCTTGAGAAACAAGGTTTCTGAGCGATTGATATTTAATATCTAAAACTTCTGCAATTTGTTCATATTCAAGACTTTGAAAGAATTTAAGGTATAAAATCTCCCGTTGTCTTGGGCTCAAGGTGGCCATAGCTTGCTCAAGTTTTTGAATTTTTTCTTGGCTTATTTCACCCTGTATCAAGAGGGCTTCTACATCTAATTCAGCATCGAAGGCGCTTTCTTCTATCTCTGATGGAAGAGTAGTCTGTTGGCTTTTTTTGAATTGTGCGATCAATCGCCTTCTGAAGACTACGGTTAGGTATTTTCTGATTGCATCTGTTTGACCGATGGTCTCACGCTTTTGCCATAGGTCTACGAACATGTCATGAAGGGTATCTTGAATGAGTGAGTCATCTCGGATCAACTTTCGTCCATAGTTGAACAAATAACTGGCATGTTGATCATAAATGGCTCTAAAACTGGCGTTGTCCCCTTGTTTAAAGAGAGCCCAAGTCTGTGCATCTGTAGGCGTTGCTTTCACAGAGACAATAACGAAGACGATACATGATTCGTGCCCATGGGCCTTTGTTTAGACGAATCTTTTGGCTATACCATAAGTTGCTGATAAAACTTGCGGTTAAATACAAATAAAAATTATTTTTGCAGTCGCTTTCGAGCAGGGCCTATAGCTCAGCTGGTTAGAGCACCTGACTCATAATCAGGTGGTCCTAGGTTCAAGTCCTAGTGGGCCCACAAGTTGGAAGGGGAGCATCTTGCTCCCCTTTTTTGTTTTAATTTACACCAACACAGCCAAGTACATACCGCTAACGTATAGCAATAGATATAGGCGATCGTTAGATAGATTGTGATTGATCTTTGGGGCGTTTAGCTATATTAGGTGGCTATGGCTTGGCAAGGCCTCGATGCTTGAAGTTGAAGCTTGTGTCATGACTATTACTAATATAATACTCGGTAGCCTGCACCTTAAGTAGCCAGCCCATACCCGTAGTGTCGGCTAGTAAAAAAATGCTGATTTAAACATTGGTCTAGATACATAGTCTACATCTACATCTGAGCAAATCAGTTTATATCTGTCTAATTAGGGCGTCCATTGAATTATTTTTACAAATGGTCATCTTTGCTATTGACAGTATTCAAATTGTTCGTTATGGTGCTCTTGTTATTTTATTGATTCGTACGAATTGATGCCCTTATTGTTCAGGAGAAAGATAAGTGGATGAACGAACGCGTCTGCGCAGCAGATGAAGGTCTAAACGACCTTCAAGCGAGAGAACCTGAAGCACGTAAAGTGAAATGACTAACGTCATTTCACAGGGCCGAATCCCTTCGGCCGCGTGCACCCTATGTCCACAAAACCGTAACACCCAGAACCGTAACGGGCGGGTAGGAATGAACAATTTGATGACTGGCCATCGCTTTTCAATCCACGTTCAGCAAGTATTGATACTCAGTTCACTACGCCCCCAGATAATACCATACTTCACTGCGATCCCGAAAAAACCCATCAAGACCACTAAGAGAGTACTTAGGATGTACATAATAGAGGTATTTCACACCATATTCAGATTTCCTGGCTATCAGCTGAGCTTCTATTCGTTTGGCTTGATCTACATTATACCGATCCAGTGGCGACCAAAACAAAGTGCCATTCACCACCATATGCTGTTTTAGATAAATACCAAGATCGATCTTCATATGATAAAAATAGATCAATCCGCGACCATTTCCTATCTTACCATCCATAAACTAGGAGACCCATGACCACGTCCAGATATAAGCGATATAGATGCTATACTGGCTCGGAATAGCGTCTATACATCTGTTATGCACTATATTAAAACAGAACAACGATATGACAACAATCAGGTTATTTAT
>CAZTSI010000081.1:0-11464 GCA_964616755.1 uncultured Saprospiraceae bacterium
GATGGGATGCCCTTCGCATGGCTGGTGCAACAGCAAAATCGATGTTGATAGCCGCTGCGGCTGAACAATGGAATTCAAGCACAGATCAAATCTCTGTAAGTAAAGGCATTCTATCAGGTCCAGACGGTCAAACAGCACATTTTGGAGAATTAGCCTCTAAAGCGGCAAATCTTGAAATACCCAAAGAAGTAAAACTTAAAGACGCCAAGGATTATACCATCATCGGACAGAGCAAACGCAATGTTGATATGAAAAAAATCTTGACCGGCAAACCATTATTTGGTATAGATACAATTCGCGAAGGAATGGTGTATGCCACCATGCTACGACCAAGATCATTTGGTCAAAAGCTACAATCTTATGACGATACCGCGACTCGTGGGGTGAACGGTGTATTGGATGTAATAAAAATAGAAGATAAAATAGCGGTCGTCGGCAGGAATACCTGGGCAGCCATTAAAGGTTCACGTTTACTCAAAGCCACATGGTCGGACAATAGCAATCTAGAAAATTCCGAGGTGCACGACAAAGAGCTGACCTCTTTACTTTTTAAGGCGGATCCGGAGCCAGCACGTAAAGATGGAGACATAAACAAAGCCTTTGCTGAGGCTGATGATATCCTCGAAAAAATATACGAAGCCCCCTTTTTACCGCACAATTGCTTAGAACCGATGAATTTTTTTGCCGATGTGCGCGATGATAAAATAGAACTTTTCGGACCTATACAGACTCCTCAAGGAACACGGAGCAGGATAGCGAAAGTATTGAATAGAGATGAAAAGGAGATTTCTTTGGGAATGTCACGCATGGGCGGTGGGTTTGGACGAAGACTTTACGGAGATTTTGTAGAAGAGGCGGCGCTTATTTCCAATGCTATCCGAAAGCCTGTCCAACTTCAATTTACTCGAGAAGACGATATGACCGCAGGCACCTATCGCCCGGCATCTAAATACAAGATCAAGGCCGCCATAAAAAATAATCAAGTAACAGCCTATCAGTTGAGTGAGGCTTGTATAAACGGCAATATGTACGGATTGATCCCAAATTTCTTCCCCGCCTGGGCAATCGACAATTATCAAGTGGATAATCATCAGTTAAAAAGCGAGATAACCATCGGGGCATGGAGAGCTCCATATACCAACTTTTTAGGCTTCGCCGAGCAAAGTTTCTTTGATGAATTGGCAGAGAAAATGGGCGTGGATGCGGTGCAACTAAGACTTGACTTAATGGAGCAAGCCAAGCAGCATACCAATGATGAGCGCATGCAATGGTCACCAGAAAGATTTCAAGAAACGATAAAACTTGCGGCCGAAAAAGGGAATTGGACGCTTCAAGAAGAAGGAGTCTATAAAGGATTTAGTGCGTACTATTCGCACAATACCCATGTCGCGGAGGTGGCGCACGTCAAAATGATTGATGGCATTCCTGTTGTCGACAAAGTGGTTTGTGCTGTAGATTGTGGTATTGTGATCAACCCGATTGCCGCCAAAAACCAAATAGAAGGAGGAATCGTCGATGGTATAGGTCATGCCATGTTTGGTGAAATAAAATTTGTCAAAGGACAACCGCAATCTCAAAATTTTGATCAATTTAGGTTGATTCGTCATAGTGAAGCTCCGAAAGTAGAAGTTTACTTTGTTGAAAATGATTTATCCCCGACAGGCCTTGGGGAACCAAGTTTGCCCCCGGCAGGTGGAGCATTAGCGAATGCCCTGTATAAAGCAACTGGCAAGCGTTTATACAAACAACCGTTCATTAAAGAAATAGAGCTCCTTGGATGATCTATCAAATACATCGATCACCAAAGTACTAGTCATCGGAAGTGCTAATACGGATTTGGTCATAAAAGCAAGTCACCTGCCCAGCCCTGGAGAGACCGTTATAGGGGGAGAGTTTTATAGCTTTCAAGGAGGAAAAGGGGCGAACCAAGCCGTTGCAGCTGCGCGGATGGGCTGTAAGGTCATCTTTTTGTGCAAATTAGGCGAAGATAGTCGTGGAGATGAAGCCATTGTAACTTACAATACCGAAGGTATAAACACAAAGTATTGTTTAATCGATTCTGTCAGCCCCACAGGCGTGGCGTTGATCACCGTAGATGCCAAAGGAGAGAATAGCATTGTGGTAGCTCCTGGCGCCAACAATCATCTATTGCCAGATGATATATTGGAGAATATAGAAGCCTTTGACAATGTAGAATATGTATTGGTGCAACTTGAAATACCGCTAGAAACCGTCAACTGCATAGCACAAATCTGTCAACGAAAAGGCAAAAAGCTCATCTTAAATCCTGCTCCCGGCAAAACCCTCTCTACAGAATTACTACGCAATTGTTATATGATTACGCCGAATCAGGTGGAATTGCAGTTGATGTGTCAAGATGAGATGGACGATATGGATGATATATTGGATGCTTGTGAAAACCTCCACGCCAGAGGAGCAGCTCGAATATTAGTTACCCTAGGCAGCAAAGGTATTTATTATAGTGACGAAAATGAGTCATACAGCATTCCCGCCATTCATGTCGATGCCATAGATACCACGGCGGCAGGCGATGTATTTAATGGTGCATTAACGGCCTTCTTAGCTGCGGGGTTTTCTATAAAAAAATCAATTAAGCGCGCCATTCAGGCAGCCGGCATTGCCGTCTCTAGGATGGGTGCACAGGATTCTGCTCCTTATCTTTCTGAAATAGAAGCTGATGAATAAGGAAGGGTGGTAAGAGAGTATAAATCAACTAATTGTCCTTTCGCCGCAACAGTTCGTCGCGAATCTTAGCCGCCTTTTCATAATCTTCACTGGCCAGCACTTCTTCTAATAATTTTTCGAGGGCGTCTTTAGACATGCGCTCAAACTTTTGGCCGCCAGTAGTGCTATGGTCGCCTGTATTTTCGACAGTAACGGATTTTCCTAGATTGGCGTCGTCAAGTTCTATACCTGCCGCATCTAAGATAAAATCATATGTAAAGATTGGGCATTCAAACCGAACAGCTAAAGCTATGGCATCCGACGTCCGCGAATCAATTTCAAACTCATCGCCTTCTTTGATACAGACTAACTTAGCATAAAACACTCCATCTAGCAAATTATTAATCACGACTTCCTTCAATTCTATCTCAAACGCATCAAAGGCATTTTTAAACAAATCATGCGTTAATGGGCGACTTGGCGACATGTGCTCCATTGCTACTGCTATTGCCTGTGCTTCAAAGCCACCAATGACAATCGGCAAACGGCGCGTCCCTTCGGTCTCCCCTAATACCACGGCATAATTTTGAGAATGTGTTACACTATGCGAAATGGCTACTATATCTAATTGAATCTTTATCATACTATTACCGATGGACTATAACATCCATTACACGTGCAAAATTCACTAAAAACTTAGACACTAATGGAAAAATCTATGAATTATGCATTCTTGTAGCGCTTAAATGACTCTGTCAACCGTGGCACCACTTCAAACAAATCAGCACAAACACCATAGTCGGCTGCTTTAAAAAACGGAGCCTCAGGGTCTTTGTTAATCACAACTATGCACTTAGAGCTGTTAACTCCAGCGAGATGCTGAATGGCGCCTGATATACCGATAGCGAAATATAAATTAGGGCGAATGGCCACACCTGTCTGCCCCACATGCTCGTGGTGAGGTCTCCATCCTGTGTCAGCCACAGGTCGAGAACATGCTGTCGTCGCCCCTATAACATTCGCCAAATCATCAATAATGCCCCAATTTTCTGGTCCTTTCATCCCGCGTCCTGCAGAAACAACCAATTCTGCTTCAGGCAACGGGACTATACCTTGGACGGTTTCCTTGCTTTTAGATATTATATTAGTTTGCGGTAGACTTACAGACATCGTTTTAATCTCACAGGCCTGGCCTACTTGCTGCGGAGGAATAGCATTGCCCATGATGGTCAATACACTAGCAGCGCCTTTGACAGCATATGTGGCGATGGCCTTGCCTGAAAAAACAGGTTTCGTCACAGTATAATCATTGTATGTCCCCTGCGGTACGCCATTAATTTGGCTAACTTGGCTTCCCCCAAGTTTGATCGCAACGCGTCCAGCTACACTTTTTCCAGTAGACGAATGATTAAATAAAACCATTATAGCGCCTTCGGCTTGTGCCACTTCATGCAAAGCTACTGCCAGCTTTTGACTATCAGTACCGCCGTCATAGTCAGATACATGCACCACCTTGTCAGCGCCATAGACTCCTAAAGAAGCCACATCAGTCGCTTCGCCCAATACGACAGCAACGCAAGTCGTGCCAAGAGATTTGGCCGTGAGATATCCAAAATGTACCGCCTCGAAAGCTGCTTTTTTAAATATTTTGTTATTAACTTCTGCCAATACTAGAACAGACATATGCTTAATTTTTCTTATTGTGATTAAATTACTTTGGCTTCTTCATGAAGCAATCTAACTAACTCATCCATGTTTTCAGGGTCGATCATTTTGACCCCAGTTTTTTCTTTAGGCAAGGCATACGAAATGGCTACCGCCCCTGACACTTGCTTGAACGGGGCTAAAACCTCTAAGGGCTTTTTCTTTGCCATCATAATTCCTTTCATATTAGGAATTCGTTGTTCAGCTAATCCCTTAGCGGCAGAAAGAACGAAAGCTCCACTTACTTCTACAACTTCTACCCCACCTTCAATGTCTCTTCTTACAGTAGCGCTAGCACCATTGTACTCCAACTTAGAGGCATAGGATACAAACGGCAGATCAAGATATTCGGCGATCATAGCCCCTACTTCTGACCCATTATAATCAATCGTCTCCTTGCCCGTCATGATAATATCGTAGGACTTATCTTGCGCAAAGGCAGCAATATTTGCCGCTACCTCCATACCGTTGGTGGGCGCCATATCAATCCTGACTGCATCATCAGCGCCAATCGCCAAAGCCTTACGAATAATAGGATCATTGGAGCTGTCACCAACATTTATCGCCGTCACACTGCCTGACAATTGTTCGACAAGCTCGAGCGCACGTACCAAAGCGTACCATTCATCATACGGGTTCAGAATATACTGCACCCCATTGGCATCGAAGCTGGTATTATTGTCAGTAAAGGAAATTTTTGAAGTCGTATCTGGTGTTTTCGATATACAAACTAATATCTTCATGTTAAATTTCTGTTTGGTCACACACTAGGTTAAATGAATCTTCGCACTAATATGTTGTATAATTAATCAGTTTTATCCTATTATCAGAAAGACAAAATTAAGATAGTTCAATACCCCCGCATGAGTGAAAATTGGCGTCTAGAAAGGCTCTTAGCATTGCACGAAGAAGATAATCGCGATGAATTTGTTCTTTTTGCATTGGCACAAGAGTACAACCAATTAGAGCTATTGGCCAAAAGTTTGCGCTATTATTTGCATTTAAGGGAAATTAATCCTCAATATGTGGGGCTATATTATCATTTAGCCAAGCTCTATGAAAAAATGGAGCATTTTGATGATGCGCTCGTGGTATATGATCAAGGCATAAAAGTAGCAAACGAAATAAAGGACTATCACGCTTTGTCAGAATTGAAGAATGCTAAGCTTAATTTAGAACTAGAGTTATAGGTCGATGATGCCTGTAAAGGACAATTTGGCAGGGCCTTGCAAGAAAATGTTTCGCCAGTTTTCTTCGAACCGCTCAAAATAGACCCTTAATTGCCCACCTTTAGTTTGTATCGATATCCCTTTTCGCCCATCATATCTTTGATCCACATGTGCCATGGCAATCGCTGCCGCTGTAACTCCCGTGCCACACGAAAGGGTCTCATCTTCTACACCTCTCTCATACGTGCGCACTTTTAAATAATCATTGGCTGCTTCAACAAAATTGATATTAGTGCCTTCAGGGCTGAAGCGCTCAGAGTAACGAATGCGCGCACCCTCAGTAAAAACATCGATATCCGCCACCTGATCAACCAAGACAACAAGATGCGGCGAGCCTGTATTAAGATAAAAATCATTTGCTTGCACCCGTATGCCTTCTACAGGACGCATACCCAGACGAACTTGTTGGCCCATCACTTCATAAGTATGAGCACCATCTGCAGCCAAAAACTCACCGCGTGCCGAAGCCACCCCAATAGAGTGCGCTAAATGGGCAATCGTTCGTCCGCCGTTACCACACATGGAGCCTAAACGTCCGTTAGCATTATAATATATCATCTTAAAATCCAAAAAATCGTCCTTTTCAAGCAAAATCAAGCCGTCTCCTCCTATGCCAAAGCGACGATGGCACATGGCCGCAACGGTCTCTTGGCTAGGGTTTTCGAGATATATCTTGTCCCATTGATTGATCACTATAAAGTCGTTGCCCGTGGCTTGATACTTATAAAAAGGTATTTGCATAAGAACAAAGATAGACATTGCGTGCGATCCTTTTTTGATAGAAATATTGATTTCTACAAGCCCGGTGAAGGTTATTTGTGCAAATAGCGACAGGAGGCAAGCCGAATAAGTTGCTTATATATGTTCACTAAATTATATGTGTTTATCTTTGGCCGATAAACGCACATGTGAATAACCTATTGACTCATAATGCTGTATTTAATGCCATAAGGAATGTCAATGCCGTCTTAGATGGAGATCAAAAGCGTAAAGCAGCTATAATGATTGCTTTGCTTATTTTCAACGCCCTTTCTGATTTTGTTGGGTTAGCGACTATTGGCACTCTGATTTTTAGCGCCTTAGAAAATAATGCTTTCACGGCGTCGATGTATACGCGTGATTTGGCGGGCTCGGATTTGCAATACCAAGTGGGTCTTTGGCTGAGAGGTATGTATAACTGGAGTGGCGCATCGAGCGAAATGCAATTTCTATTTTATTTGTCCATTGTGATCTTTTTTAGTTTTATAATTAAAAATCTCATTGGATTATATATCGTATTTATTCAAACACGCTTCTCATTTAATGTGGCATTAAGGCTCAATTTGAAGATGTTCAAATATTTTTATGATCAAGGCTATGCATTTATCCATGAATCCACTTCAGGGAAACGTATCTATCAAATCGTCGAATTGCCCTCTAGATTTGCGATGTTTTATATGACCAAGTTAATTGAGTTAGGTACTGATATCGTTGTCTTATTGATTATTGCAGTATCCTTATTTATTATAGAGCCCGGGGCTATTTTGTTAATCTTGATTGCGATTGTTCCTACTTTTTTGGCCATCTATTTAATCACCAAGACTAAAAATGAACAAATAGGCATCCTTAGGAATGCGGCCTCCCCTAAAAACTATGGCATCATCTATGAATCGATGAAAGGCTATGTGGACATAAAACTTGCAAATTTGGAACAACGATTTCTCGAGCAATATCACAAATCGCAACAGCGCATAAACGGATACGATATCTGGTCATTTGGTATATTTCAAAAAATAAATCAACGGACAAATGACATAATTTTTGGTTTAGGTATCATGGTCATTTTTGGGTATGCCTATTTTACTAACCTAGATAGAACACTTGTGGTCACTCTTTTGGGGATATTCGCCATTGCCGCTTATAAGTTCTTGCCCTCTGTCAATCGCATGCTCACTAATCTATTGGTCATAAAAAATAACAACTACATTTTTAGTGAGCTCAAGATGATAACTGGACAGCCGTTAACACCATTTGAAGAAGTCTATCCGTTGAGTTTTAACGATAAAATATCATTACAAAATATACATTTCAATTATCAAGATAGTGAATTGTCTACGTTGGATAATTTTTCACTAGACATCCAAAAGGGAGACTTTATAGGTATTGTAGGTTCGTCGGGATCGGGAAAAACTACTTTGCTCAAAATTTTCTTAAGATTATTACATGAACAATCTGGACAATTTAAAGTAGATGATGTGATCATCACTCCTCAAAATGAGGCATCCTATCAGCGTATAATAGGCTATGTTCAGCAAGATGTTTTCATTCTAGATAATACATTAGCCGCGAATATAGCCTTGGGGTCTGATAATCCAGATTTGGAAAAATTGCAACGGTGCTTAGAACAAGTGGAATTAAATGAATTAGTCAATGAGCACCCATTAGGTCTTCAAATGCCCTTGGGTGAAGAAGGAAAGTATATATCCGGCGGACAAAAACAAAGAGTTGGAATCGCTCGTGCGCTCTACAAAGACGCTTCTATTTTGGTCTTTGATGAAATAACCAGCGCACTTGACACCGATACTGAAAAGTCGATTATCAGAAACATCAATAAATTAGCGAATACGGGCATTACTATAATCGTAGTGGCGCATCGCATTACTACACTAGAGAAGTGCAATAAAATTTACAAAATGGAAAACGGAAAAATCATAAAAAAAATGGTCTATTCTGAACTCTTAGGAGAGTCGATTTTAAGTGCATAAATATTAATAACATAAATAAAGACGCTCTGATATGGGAATGAAAAAAGCGCTAATAACAGGTATTACAGGGCAAGATGGAGCATATCTAGCCGAGCTTTTATTGCAAAAAGGGTATGAGGTACATGGCATTAAGCGTCGCAGTTCGATGTTCAACACAGCACGTATAGATCACTTGTATCAAGACCCACATGTGTCAAATAGAACCATGCATCTGCACTATGGAGATCTGACGGATGCTACAAATATTGTAAGAATCGTTCAAGAAGTTCAGCCAGATGAGATTTATAATCTTGGAGCCATGTCGCATGTAAAAGTGAGCTTCGACAGCCCCGAATATACCGCAGATGTTGATGGTATGGGTACACTCAGATTACTAGAGGCTGTACGATTATTAGGACTTTGTAAAAAAACCAGAATCTATCAAGCCTCCACCTCCGAATTGTACGGACTAGTACAGGAAGTGCCGCAATCTGAAAAGACACCCTTTTATCCAAGATCTCCGTACGCAGTGGCTAAGCTTTATGCGTATTGGATAACGGTTAACTATCGTGAAGCATATAATATGTATGCGTGCAACGGTATACTGTTTAATCATGAAAGCCCTATCCGCGGAGAGACCTTTGTCACCCGTAAAATTACTCGTGCCGCTGCGCGCATCGCCTTAGGCATGCAAGATGTCCTTTATCTTGGCAATCTAGATGCAAAAAGAGATTGGGGGCATGCAAAAGATTACGTAGAGGCAATGTGGTTGATGTTACAACAAGATGTAGCCGAAGATTTCGTCATCGCCACGGGAGTAACCACTTCGATTCGCGAATGCGTTATTGAAGCCTTTCGCCATCTGGGGATCGAACTCAGCTTTGTCGGAACAGGTCAAGATGAGCAAGCCAAAGTGAAAAAATGTCATAACAAAGATTATCAATTGCCTGTAGGGCAAATAGTCTTGAAAATTGACACGGCTTACTATAGACCTACAGAAGTTGATTTATTAATTGGGGATCCAACGAAAGCAAAAACAAAACTTGGGTGGGCACCTAAGTATGACTTCTCCGCATTGATTAAAGATATGGTTCAGTCAGACCTGAAAGCCTTCAAACGCGAAAAACTCTTACTCAATGCTGGGTATACAATTGCAAATGAATATGAATAAGTCAGATAAAATATATGTCGCTGGCCACAACGGAATGGTGGGCTCTGCCATCGTGAGACGATTAAAGGCAGAAGGCTTTGCAAATATAATCCTTCGCTCATCAAAAGAATTGAATTTAAAAATTCAAAAAGATGTAGAGATTTTTTTTGAAAACGAACGTCCTGAGTATGTCTTCCTAGCAGCCGCCAAAGTGGGCGGAATACAAGCCAACAATATCTACCGCGCAGATTTCTTATACGACAATTTGATGATTGCCGCCAATGTCATTCATGCTGCATATGTATACAAATCAAAGAAGCTCTTGTTCTTAGGCTCTTCTTGTATTTATCCTAAACATGCCCAGCAACCGATGACCGAAGATGCCATGCTTACAGGGCCTCTGGAGCCGACTAATGAACCTTATGCTATAGCTAAAATAGCCGGCATCAAACTTTGCGAAGCGTATAGAGACCAATATGGATGCAATTTTATAAGCGCTATGCCCACTAATCTGTATGGTCCAAATGACAACTATGACCTAAACAATAGCCATGTATTGCCGGCTATGATCCGTAAATTTGTAGAGGCCAAACAGCATAATGAACCCGAGGTAATCATTTGGGGTACGGGGTCACCTAAACGAGAATTTTTGCATGTTGATGATTTGGCCGACGCATGTGTATTCTTGATGAAGAAATATGATGAGAAGCCTTTTGTGAATATTGGTACTGGGGAAGAAGTAAGTATATTAGCACTAGCACAATTAATAAAGTCCATCACTAGTTATTCAGGAAAAATTGTAAATGACCTAACCAAACCCGATGGCACACCACGTAAATTGATGGATAGTGCCTTAATTCATAGCCTCGGATGG
The DNA here is from genome assembly GCA_964616755.1 of uncultured Saprospiraceae bacterium. Classification (GTDB taxonomy): domain Bacteria; phylum Bacteroidota; class Bacteroidia; order Chitinophagales; family Saprospiraceae; genus CAYNFR01. The sequence goes on from CAZTSI010000081.1 coordinate 10,366, forward strand.
AAACATACAATATCGCTAGAAAATGGCATTCAAAAAACAGTGACCGAATATCTACAGATAACGCGACCTATCACCTAAAATCACGACCCATCAAAAGCGTTAAAATGAAAAAATTCCTACTCCAACTCATTCGCAAAAATGCATATACGAGATTGCTTCTTGAAAAGCACTTTCTCTCAAAGCACTACTTGCATCACAGCGGTTGGAAGAACAGCGTATTAACGTATTCCTCTGTCGATAGTCAACGCCAACCTATTCCTTGGATCACGTATGCGGCCATCGAATTTTTAAAAGACAGGATTCAAGAAGACCATTTGATCTTCGAATATGGTAGTGGCAACTCAACCCTTTGGCTTTCTACCCGATCCCGCAAACTGATTTCAATTGAACATGATGCATCCTGGTATCAAAAGATGCAAGCGTCCATAGTAGGACAAGGCATAATCAGTTACCAACACATACCTCTAGCCTCTGGTCAATACGAAAAAGAAATACTACGATACCCAGGACAGATAGACATCCTCTTTATTGATGGTCGCAATCGCGTAGCCTGCTGCACCAATGGTATTCCCGCACTCTCTAAACGAGGAGTCATACTCTTCGACAACAGCGAACGCCATGATTATACTGCAGCAATGAATATGCTGAAAGAACAAGGATTTAAGCGGCTAGATTTCTGGGGATTAGGCCCTATTAGTGATCACGGCTGGTGCACGAGTATTTTTTACAAATCAGACAATTGCCTGTCTATTTGAATAGAATGTATCTAAGATGTATAAATATTTTACATTTTTATTATAACTTGCTCATAGCTAAGCTAGCAACTTGCATCTGGTATATAAACAAACTAGAATACAATGAAAATTCTCGTCAGCATCAGTTGTCTTTATCTAATAACCCTTTTCTCTAATTATAACAATCATCCTCAAACTATCACCGAAAACCCACCAGAGATCATGGGGGTCAACTCTTTACTCGATGGATTAGTTGTCCATTATCCATTTAATGGCAACGACCATGACGAAAGTGGCAATGGGCATAATCCTAGTACGAATACGGCGACATTGACCACTGATCGATTTGGCATACCCAATTCGGC
>CAZTSI010000082.1:0-11271 GCA_964616755.1 uncultured Saprospiraceae bacterium
CGCTACTCACGGCCATTATAGCGTCTATATCGTTATTGTCTGATGCCCTATATTTCTCTTTCTAATGGACTGATTTACCTAATGCAACCCATAAATAAAGGGCGTAGCCGTAAATAAACGTTTATAGACGTCTATAAACGTTTATTTCCTCTTAGGCAGAATGAGGAGCCTTTGCTCAACTTCTGACTGGCGCGAGACTAAGATACGTTGGAAATGTTTTGATCGGTAGATGTAGTCCATATTTCTTTATTGGGGTAGTAGATCCATGCTCCAACAGCCATACTACTCGAAAAATAACGGAAAGAAGCCCTAGCCCTGCTGCGCGTACCATTGATAGTATGGCGGTGCTACCTAACCACCAGCGCTAAAACATGTAGTCCATTGATCAAGCATGCATCAAATCATCTCAAAAGCATCAGGGTCTTAACCCAATGAATATTCCTCGGCCATGTATTCGCGCCTTTATACTATACAACACAGCTATAATAAATAGCTTAATATGAAAAAATATTGAGTTGCCGTCTGACGGTCTTGTGATAAGGCGCTAGCCATAATGATGAACTTAAGTTGCTCGATTATTGAGCACAATGACCGAACTAATAATCGTCATAAACGCTGCCAACCATGCCTCTATCCTATCTACCCCAGAACCTATCATCATAAATGTATAGCCTATAAAGATTAGGTTGCAAGCAATCAATATAATTTTAGGTAGCTTACTAGAGGGAGTCTCGTACAAATAAACGAAATTCAGCACGCCTATGAAAATAGTGCTGAGACCAACGGCCGCATACTCTAACATTTCAGTATCAGGCGACGCCGAGAATGTTGCTTTACTGAGTATATGATAGACACCTATCAAGACTAGACCTAGGGATATAAAACGAAAAAACATAGGCGTATTTAACTAAAATGAGATTGAATGAAAGGCCTAATATAAAAAAAGCTTTTCAAACATATACTTGCATAGTGCCTTTATACGTCCGAAAAGCTTTCCAGAAAAAGGTCTACGTTATTTATAAACAGACTCTTTCTTCAAATCTTTTGTCAAAAGATAGTACACAACTGCACGATATTTTGATTTTCTGCTCTTACCATATTTCTCGATGGCGGCAGCAATAGCTTTGTCCAAGGCTGGACCGTCGGCCATACCTAATTTCTTGATCAAAAAGTTGTTTTTAACACGGTCTAACTCTGTCTTATCAGACCCAGAAACAAGTGAAGCATCCGCCAAATAGATAGAAGGGCCGAGGCCTTTAGCAATTGCGGTTAATAGAGCATCATCCGTCGCTACACCTATTTCCTTAAGGTCAGCCTTGTATTTTGCTAAACAATCATCAAATTTACTCATAGTATGTGGTTTAAAGTTTATTAAGTCGATATTGACCTAAATGTAACGAATATTCATCATACGTAGTGTAAAAATGAACAGGCTTTAACATAATACAATAGTGAAGCGTATCTTTGCTTAAATCCTCGTTGTATGCCAGCAGTGACTCATCTGTTCCATTATCCATTAAAATCCTCTAAAGGTCAGTTGGTCGAAACTGCTTCTATCAACCGTTATGGTCTGCCTTATGATCGTCAATGGGCAGTGATCGAACGAAGTTCAGGGCGTGCACTCACGGTCAGAGAATTTCCTAAGCTCATGCATATTCAGGCCAAAGTGCAGGACGCGAGCCTGATTCTTGATATTCCAGGCTATGACGCCGTCACCTATCAGTCTGGATCGCGCAAAAATTCTGATCTTCAACTACGCATGTTTAGTGACATATTATATGGTACTCAGGTCTATGATGAAGCTGAAGACAAAGCCATCTCTGACTATCTCGGCACAAAATGCAGTGTAGTCAATATTTCGAAACACAATGTGCGAACGGTCAAAGAGCGCTATGGAGGAAACTCTGATACTCCGCTCTCATTTGCAGATGCTGCCCCAGTGCTTCTAATTAATTTGGCGTCACTTGAAGAATTAAACGCTCGACTGACGAAGAGTGTTAAACTCGAACAGTTCAGGCCAAATATCGTCATTGACCATACCCCTCCTTATGAAGAGGAGAAATGGAAGGGCATTCGTATTAACAACCTAGACTTTACGGTTGGCTCAGTTTGCAATCGTTGCAAGGTTATAACCATTGATCCCGACACGCTCGAGACCGATCCTGACGGTCAGCCGCTAAAAGTCTTGTCTACCTATAAGTCGAATGCGAATGGTATCAACTTTGGCATGTACTTGATCCCTTCGAGTACCGGAATCATTAACATAGGTGATAAAATCGTATTGTCTTGATCTCGCTACATGTATGAATTTAACCTTACCCTCGGCATCCGCCACATTTGCCTTATGAATTGTCCTTGCCTAATAAGTTCTTAAGACGACTATGAGAATAGCAGTAATTGGGGGTGGTGCAGCAGGATTTTTTGCGGCTATTCAAGTTAAGGAAAATTTTCCTCATGCGAAAGTGTTCATAGTTGAGAAAACCACCAAAGTATTGAGCAAGGTGCGCATATCTGGAGGGGGGCGATGCAATGTCACCAATGCATGCGCAGACAATTCGCTGTTGCTCACGGCCTATCCTAGGGGAACGAAACTTTTGAAATATGCTTTTAACCAGTTCAACACAAAGGATACCCAACAGTGGTTTGCAAATCATGGCGTAGCGCTCAAGACCGAAGAGGATGGACGCATATTTCCTGTCAGCAATAGCTCACAAACCATCATTGATTGTTTTGAAACCTTGGCGCAAAAGTTAGGTATAGAACTTCATTATAGGTGTGAAGTCACGGCCATCCAAGCAAATGAAATAGGCTTGACTCTGACCATCAACGCCCTTCATTACGAGCAAGTAGATAAAGTTATTGTCACAACGGGCGGCTCACCAAAACTTTCGGGACTTCAATGGCTCTCAGCCTTAGGGCACGAGATCATAGAGCCGATCCCCTCGCTTTTCACTTTCAATATGCCTGACGAGTCTGTGAGGGAACTCATGGGAGTGGTAGTTAGCGATGCACAAGTAAGCATACAAAGCACAAAATTCAGCTCCAGAGGGCCGCTGTTGATAACCCATTGGGGGATGAGTGGTCCGGCTATTTTAAAGTTGTCGGCTTTTGCCGCTAGATACTTGCATGAAGCAGATTATAGGTTTGTTACTCAAGTGAATTGGTTAGGGGCATCTAATTTTGAAGAATCGAGGGCTATGTTACAAGACATAATGCTTCAACATGGGAAAAAAAAATTAGTGGCTAACAATCGACCTAACTCCATACCTGAGCGACTATGGTTATTTCTACTCGACAAAGCAGATATTGATCCGTCGTTAACGTGCGAAGCATTAGGCAAAACAAGGATAAATAAGCTTACTACCCTATTGACGAACGATCAATATACCGTATCAGGCAAAACCACCTTTAAGGAGGAGTTTGTCACTTGCGGCGGTATCAGTGTCGATAGTGTACATCGTCATAGCCTCATGAGCAAGTATGTCAATGGTCTCTATTTTGCGGGCGAAGTATTAGATATTGACGGTATTACAGGTGGGTATAATTTTCAAGCGGCGTGGAGTACGGCATTTGTCGCGGGACAGTTGGTAGAGAGGTGAGGAGGCAGTCGGTTATACTATTGAAAGATCAGGCAATAAGGTGCTTTTGCACCAATGCACTTTTCTGAAAAAATTCTCCATCATTCAAGTCCTTGTTTGCTTTGGATCACTTATTCGGAAGTTATAATTATCTTGCCTACCATAATCCTATATCTATGAAAAACGCCGTATACTCTTTAATGATATGCGCTGCTATGTGGACGTTACCCGTTCATCATACTATCATTGCGCAAACCAACGCAAATCTTAAGGCGCAAGCAGAAAGCGTAAACACTGATGTCGTGAATTGGCGCAGACACTTTCATCAATATCCCGAATTGTCAAACCGAGAGTTCAAAACCGCTGAACGCATCGCTCAAGAGCTCCGCAATATGGGCCTGCAAGTAGAAACAGGCATAGCCATCACTGGGGTTGTAGGGTTACTAGATACAGGTCGCCCAGGCCCTACTATCGGTCTACGGGCTGATATAGATGCCCTGCCCGTGCTCGAAAGAGCCCCAATCCCCTATGCATCAAAAGAAATGGGCGAATATCTAGGTCAGAAAGTCCCTGTCATGCACGCCTGTGGCCATGATACGCACATTGCTATGCTGCTCGGCACCGCTAAAGTATTGACCCAAATGAAGGATAAACTCAAAGGGAAGGTAGTCTTCGTATTTCAACCTGCAGAAGAAGGTTCGCCCCCCGGCGAAGAAGGTGGGGCTAAACTCATGGTCAAGGAAGGGCTTATCACAAAATATGGTATCGATGTCATGTTTGGCCAACATATCAATTCAGACACTCCTGTCGGCACGCTAAAATATAAATTCGGAGGTTTACTAGCCGCGGCTGATGTCTATACGATACGCGTCAATGGTAAGCAATCCCATGGTTCACAACCTTGGGGTGGAGTCGACCCTATCACGGTGGCCGCTCAAATCATCCAAGGGTTGAACAATATCATCTCACGCCAAACAAACCTCACAAAAGAAGCCGCCGTCATCAGTGTAGGAAAAATAGAAGGAGGCGTGCGCAATAATATCATCCCCGAGAAGGTCGAAATAACTGGTACCATACGCACCCTAGATGTCGGAATGCAAGATGAAATCCATCGCCGAATCAAGCAAACGGCCACCTATATCGCCCAAAGCGCTGGAGCAACAGCTGATGTAGAAATCATTAAGTACGTGCCCGTGACATACAACAATATACCACTTACACAAAAGATGCTCCCATCGCTCTTCACCGCCGTTGGTGAAACGAATGTGCAGGTGATGCCAGCAACAACAGGTGGGGAAGATTTCGCTTTTTTCGCTAATGAAATACCGAGTATGTTTTGGTTTACAGGTGGTCGAGATCCTAAGGCAAGTGCCGACGTGGTCTACCCTCATCATACCCCCGATTTTCAGATAGACGATTCAGGTCTTGTGCATGGTGTAAAAGCCTTCCTTCAAGTGACTTGGGACTATATGTACCCAACACCAATGAATAATGATCGACCATAAATAAACCAAACACTTCAGGTAGTAACCTTCAATAAAAGCACATGAATACATTACAACTATATCGACAACCTATATTGACGGTCATAATCCTCTCAACGATGTTGGGTGCTTGTAGCCCGACAAAGCAAATAGCCCCCGAACGAGCACTGAATGTAGAGCAAGCAGCTCTTGGCGTTAATAGCGAGGTGATCGCCTGGCGCAGATATTTTCATCAGTACCCTGAGTTGTCTAATCGCGAATTCAATACCGCCGAGAAAATAGTCGCCGAACTTAAGGGGATGGGGCTGCCAGTAGAAACAGGTATGGCGATAACGGGTGTGGTGGCCGTATTAGATACTGGAAAACCCGGGCCAACGATTGGCCTTCGGGCCGATACAGATGGATTGCCCGTCACCGAACGCGCACCTATTCCTTTTGCTTCTAAAGAAAAAGGCGATTATTTGGGTCAAGAAGTTGGCGTCATGCATGCCTGTGGGCACGATACACATATCGCCATGCTCTTGGGGACAGCGAAAATTTTGACTTCCATGAAAGATCAATTGACCGGTAAGGTCGTCTTTGTATTTCAGCCTGCCGAAGAAGGCGCACCTCCCGGTGAGCAAGGTGGGGCTAAGCTCATGGTCAAAGAAGGCTTGATCACCAAATATGGTATAGAGGTTATGTTTGGGCAACACATCTCATCTGCATTGCCCGTAGGTATGATCAGTTATCGATTAGGAGGCATAATGGCCGCTTCGGATCAATTTTATATAAAAGTCAAAGGCAAGCAAACACATGGCTCACAACCTTGGGGAGGTATTGATCCGGTCACTGCCGCTTCGCAAATCATCATAGGTATGAACAATATTATCTCTCGACAAACGGAATTGACTAAAGAGGCGGCGGTCATCAGCTTTGGTAAAATAGCCGGAGGGGTACGTAACAATATCATTCCAGAAGAAGTGGAATTAGTCGGCACCATCAGAACATTAGATACAGAGATGCAAGACATCATCCATGAAAAAATAAGACTTACGGCTACCTCCATTGCTGCCAGTAGTGGCGCAATAGCCGAAGTAACCATCAATAAGGGATATCCCGTCACCTATAATGATTTAGAATTGACACGAAAAATGCTGCCTTCGCTCCAAAAAGCTGCTGGCGATGGACGCGTTATGCTTATTCCTCCAGTGACTGGCTCAGAGGATTTTTCATTCTTTGCCAAGGAGGTGCCGTCGATCTATTTCTTTGTTGGTGGCAAGCCTACTGACGCAACTCCTGAGCAAGTATTTCCTCATCATACTCCTGACTTCTTTTTAGACGAATCGGGCATGGTGACGGGCGTAAAAGCCTTGACCCAATTAACGATTGATTACATGAAGTCTACACCTCTAAAACAGTGATAAAGAAATGTTTACAGTCAAAGGAAAACATGTAGTCGTAACAGGTGGCACGCGAGGTATAGGAGCCGCCATCTCACAGCTTTTTGCTGAGCATGGGGCTATCATTCACGCCATCTATCACGCTAATATAGATCGAGCTAGCCAACTCTTAACATCGCTACCTGGTCATGAGCATACGATTCATTCTTGTGATGTAAGTGTTGCCAACCAAGTGGCTGAATTGTTCGCTAATCTCAAATTACGTCTGACCTCTATTGATATTGTCATCAATAACGCTGGCATGGGCTTTCATCATCCAATAGATCAATGTAGCTATCCAGAATGGCAAGAAGCTTGGCAACAAATCATCGAAACAAATCTGATCGGCCCCGCAAATGTCTGTTATCAAGCGGCACAAATAATGGTCACCCAACAACAAGGCAAAATCATCAACGTATCCTCTCGAGGGGCGTTCAGAGGCGAGCCCCACCAACCAGCGTACGGCGCAAGCAAAGCGGGGCTCAATTCGTTAACACAATCTTTAGCACACCAACTGGCGAAGTACGATATTTTCGTCGGGGCTGTGGCTCCAGGATTTGTCAATACTGAAATGGCCTTTGACAGACTGCAAGGAGAATCTGGACGAAACATCAAGGCGCAAAGCCCGATGAACAGGGTTGCTGATCCTCAAGAGGTTGCGCAAGCTGTGCTGCTCATGGCAGAGGCCAACCAATGGATGACGGGAACTATTTTTGACGTGAACGGCGCCTCCTACTTCAGAACCTAGCCCAGTTTGTAGACGATGTTTTTGACCTAAGACGACCATTTACTCCACTCATCACTAATTTCAAATAAAGCTAGGACGTGGGTCGTTGGTTAAAGAAAAAATAAATTTATATCCTACAAATCTAGCGATATGAAATATCCGTAAATTACTGCCTCATTGAACATTCAAACCAAATAAAAATGAAAATAAATACTTTTTTTGCACCTTGTCGTGTGCAATTTCTTGCCGTACTTGGTTCATTTTTCTTGTCAGTTCCATTGACTGTACAAAGCCAAGATGACTTCACAGGATTTTATCTCAATTTTGAAGAATCGGGCAGCGATGACGTTAATGTTGTCCTCGAAATGATAGGTGAAGACGAGGAGTTACTTTATGATATTATAAACGAACTGAATGAATTTATAGAGTTGCCTGTGGCAGTGCCGATTACCTTCGTGGATTGTGGTGTTGCTAATGCTTTTTACAACTCTGAGACACAGAGCGTGATCATGTGTTATGAGATGATCATAGAAGCTTATAATGTTTACGTAGCTCTTGGGATGGAGGGAGAAGATCTCTCTATTGCCATTGCTAACCTTACATTTTCCATCATGTATCACGAAATTGGTCATGCCTTGGTCGACATTCTCGAGCTTCCCATTACAGGGCGCGAAGAAGATGCTGTGGATCAATTTTCGGTGGTGAGCTTATTAGTGTTTGAAGAATTAGGACAAGAGGCGTTGATTAATTTTGCGCAATTTTGGGGTGGTCTGGCCATGAGCAGCGAGAATAATCTTGAGGATATGTCTTTTTGGGGAGAACACTCGTTGAGTTCGCAGCGTTTTTATGATATCTTATGTTTGGCATATGGATCTGATACAGAGAATCTAGGATTTTTGGTAGAGGGAGGAATGTTGCCAGAAGAAAGAGCGCAGCGCTGCCCATCAGAATTTGAACGAGTAGCCAATGCTTGGGCATCACTACTAGAGCCTTTTACACGAGATTAGCCCTGCCGTAGCTTACCTTCATAGTTGCTCTTGATCCTTTAGCCTCTTAACTTTGAATCTCGATCAGGTTCAACAAGTGAAGAACTATAGACGCTCGTAGGATGTAGTCTAAGTAACTAATGAAGCTATAGGTGCGGTGCATAAACACTTTTTATTACAATGAGAGAATAGATCGTCTGACATTGTGTAAGATCTTGGAATAGCTATATCTTGTTATAATATAAACAAACGTATTCAATGACACGTCAGGAAGCCAGAGACCTATTTGCTTCAATGACGACAGGTTACTCACTGTGTCGCCACGCACGGACGGTGGAATTAGTCATGGAGCACCTTGCCGTACATTTTAACCAAGATCAGGATCAATGGTCAATCACAGGCCTGCTCCATGATGCCGATTATGAAGCCAACCCAGATCGACATCCAGCTATTATTGTTGAAAAGCTCAACGAACTCGGGGAGCATATCATAGCCCATGCCATTGCTGGACATTATACAAAATGGAATGTACCACGAAATAGTCTGTTAGATAAAGCTATAGTAGCAGCAGATGAAATGACAGGTTTTGTAGTGGCCGCTGCGCTTATCCGACCCACAAGATTGGAGGGGCTAACGTCTACATCAGTTATGAAGAAATTTAAAACGGCCACTTTTGCCGCCACGGTAGATAGAGACGAATGTGTCAAAGGCGCAGAAATGATCGGCTTTACCCTGCCTGAACTCATCGAGCATATTATTCCCGTTTTACAGAGACATGCTGCCGAATTGGAGCTTGAAGCACCAGACAAATCCTAGAAAATAAATTTCTATACACGAAGATTCAAGTGATGAAATAATTGATAATTTTACTCAAGTTATATGTAATGTCAATAACCACTATTATCCATCATCCAAAATTGCCTCACCACCATGAAAGTTTTATTCCTTCTTTTCCTTCTATCTTGTTTGTCCTTACATGCCCAAAGGGTATCTGTATCACAAATTTTTGAAGGTCGATCCACCTCTGTTGATAATAATTATAACAACCGAACAGAACTGACGCTAAACATCACTGGCGATGAGGTTCGTAGGCACAAATTTATTCGTATAGCCGCCATCACGAGCGCTGTAGATGATCAAGGATTTAACTTAATTGGGGAGGCTAGCAGTACAGAATTCACCAAATTGGAATCCAACGGTGCAAGTGTAGTTATCTATCTTCAAAATGCCTCTAGAAAAGCCGAAACTATTAAAGAAATTCAAGGCAATATTGAATTTTTCAGCCCTACCGTCGAAAATGGAGGTATCATCCGCGAGCCTTCATTCGCCAAAGGCACAAACAAAGACTTATTGCCCAAAATGACTGATATTCAAGTAGCCTATATTACTAAAGAATCCTATGATAAAATCGTCAATGACCAAAAAGATGTACGCGAAGAAGAACTTAAAAAACAGCCAAAGGAGGTGCAAGAACTAGCGAATGCCCTTGGCGGTTTAGTTGATCTCCTAGCTTATAATGATTGGTCGTATCCACAAGTCAATCTTTTGATAACAGGAAATTCTGACAAGTTAATTAGTATCGATATCGAAAAACCTGATGGCACAGTACTCTCTAACAACGGATACACCTATTATGGTGATGTAAAAACGTACTATTTTGAAGAAGAAATTCTACCCACCTACACATTAATTATGCACGTCAAAAGCGATAAAGCCATCAAGTCTATACCCTTTACCATAAAAGAAGTCCTGTTGCCTTAATCAAATTGGCCATTGAACAACCGTAAAGGCTAATCGAGATAATCAATCTACTAGAACCATTTAGCGCCTAACGCTTAAAACTCATTCCTGTTACCAAGGAGCAACACTTAGATTTAAAATTAGTCGTCGCTCATAAAATTGAAAGATGTACCCTCGAAGATGTAACTTTTAAGTGATAGTATAATGGAAGCGGTCTGAAGTTAATATACCATTTGGCTCACTATACCTAATATTAGGTAGTCTCACAACTAATATTATTAGATAATATCTCAAATTTAGTCATCAATTCAAAACATGTCCATTCATAGTTTTGCGATTCATTGTCGCAAGATTACCTCGTCTGCTGCAAGATTACCTCTTACGACAAAAGATCGTTTCAAAGTATACACATAAAACAACATGAAAAGGACATTATATCTCAGTATCGCTCTGTTTTCTGCCCAAACTATATTTGCGCAATCTATCAAGAAACAGCAGGATCAAGAAGCAATTAAAGCAATGTGTGGTTGTTATGAAGTCACTTTTCAGTTTGCCGAAACCTTTCACTTTGTTAGCGATTCCCTCTATAAACCATCAGATACAAAATTCGATAAAGGTCTGGAATGGGCACAACTCATCATTAATGAAGACAACAAAATCTCCATACAGCATTTATTGCAAGTTGGAAATCAATTGGAGCCGATGGTGGTAAAACATTGGCGTCAAGATTGGTTATATGAAAATAGATCATTGTATACATACAATGCTAATAATAACTGGAAATATCAACAATTATCCGAAGATGAAGTCAAAGGGCAATGGACCCAAAAAGTATACCAAGTGGACGATAGTCCACGATATGAAGGAAGCGCCACGTGGATACACATTGATGGTAAGAGCTATTGGGAAAACACAGCCGACGCACCATTACCAAGACGCGAGTATACAACGAGAAGTGATTATAATTTAATGAAACGTATTAATCGTCATGAATTAACAGAACAAGGCTGGGTGCACGAGCAAGACAATTCAAAAGTGATACGCGCATCGGGACAAAAGGATGTTCTTGTGGCGCAAGAAAAGGGCTACAATAATTATGTAAAAGTAGACGACAGCCGATGTTCCACGGCGGCTAATTGGTGGAAAGAAAATGAACAAAAGTGGTCCTTAGTTCGATTAAAATGGGCCGAGATTTACGCTCGAAATAAAGATCTCCGTCTAGAAGAAAAAGTAGATAACAAAGTACTATTTAAATATTTATTCGAAGACTCTTACAATACATATCTTAGATTCAAGTCACAAATGCAACTTTTGGGGGGATATTATGGGATAATA
>CAZTSI010000083.1:0-10915 GCA_964616755.1 uncultured Saprospiraceae bacterium
GTTCAGGGGTGGCCACTGAGCTGCCTCCATATTTTAATACCTTCATCAATGACATAATTACAGCGCAAAAGTAATCAGCTTCTACCAATAAAGGGTACATCCAGAAACCGCCACTTGGATCGAAATCGAAATAAATTAACGTTAGACAAGGCGAGACGATGGCGATTAGTTATGCTAAGTAACTGAGGATCAGCGCAGGATAGCGTAACATTATGCGCTTAGCTGAAACGAAGTTTCGGCGGGTCGGACAAGAATGTGATTTGCGGATGTACCCTAAGGTCTATCTGAAACTTTAAACGGACTTTGGATCACCAGGTGACTCCAGCAGTGAAGTAAAGGCGCGACGAATGCAGGAACAACGATCTTCAACAATACAACTAGACCATCGTGATGGCTACAATTATGGCAACTGCCTGATAGACTCGTGTACTATTCATACCAGTATGGAAAGCGATTATGATGGAGAATAGATGGATCATGGGTACTCATTTCAATCTATCTTACAGTACCCGTCTTGATGTTCACCAATGGATGTAGAGGGGGGCATAACTATCAGCATGAATTATACAGGAAGTTGAGTGTATTTTATTTATTCAGTCAGTCGGTAATTTAAATCCATTCCCTCAGTAATAATCTTATTACTTCAACTTCATTTTTCGGAAATCAATTGATAAAATATTACATGTTTTCCAGAGTTGAAGCCGAGTAAGTTCCTGTTTATTCGATCGTATTCATTTCCAATATCAGCATTTTCCGCTATTACTTTGCAAGTAAGTATAATTGTTGCATATTATTTGTCTGCTTGATTTTCAGACCAAATTTTATAAGAATAATTCCAAATGTTACTAAGGTCTTCGTTGGCCTTTTGTCTGAAAGAAATTCTAACCATTCTTTCTTTTCTTAGTGTTCAATTTTTGAAGGTTTTCTTCGAAATGAAAGTTTTCTACTTTGGGGCTATTCAAGCCTTCTTGAATGGTATATCTGAATACAATAGCTTTGCTTTCTTCGTTTTCCAAAAGGCGAAGTCCAGCTTTAATTATTTCACTAACGCTTTTATATCGTCCGGCAGAAATTTGGGTTTGGACAAATTGGTCGAAATAATATCCGAGTTATACGGATGTGTTTTTACTCATTTTTTAATCTTTTCTAAAAAAATTGGTAAAATATCCATATTTCTCGCTTTGTAGAATTACCTAACGGGAGGCTGTGCATCAAGCTCTATTGAAGCACTCTGTTAGCACACTAGACGCATCACACCCTATCATCTAAAAATACGCCTTTTTTTGCTTTCCTTGGGCGTGGTGAGGGCTGAAAGAATATAAGCAAAGAAAATGGCCTCTTTGCTTCGTTTTATTCTGTCAATTAAGGCCACGAAGCCTAGTCTGGACAGATGGTAGGCAGTACGTGCCAATGCACAAACGCGCGACGTTACAAATATCCCCTAAGGTGCTTTTTAAAATAAGCAGCACTATCCGCAGCGCTTTTCATAGAGTTGACCGCGTAATTGCCACCTTGTTCCAAATAGTAAAATTCCAGTCCTGATTTCATAGGATCCGGAAGCAACTGCGGATAATTGATAGATCCGTTTCCTAGTTCGGTGTAATCTCTGGACCGTTTATCCATGTCCTTAATATGCCACATAACATATCTACCGGGTTGCCCCTCTATCAGATCTTTGGGGAGATAGCTTGATGAATGCATTACCCAATACATATCCAACTGTAGTTTTACGAATGAGGGATCTGTTTCATTCAATATTATTTCAAATCCATTTTGGCCATTATGCTCTTCGAATTCAAAGCCATGATTATGATAGGCAAAGCCAAGCCCTGCCTTTTTTATTTGCTCCCCTATTGTGTTGAGCTTTTGAGCCAGCAGCTTAAATTTATCAATGGTTCTTTGCTCTGGTGCTAACCATGGCCATGTTATATACTTGCTATTTATCAGCTTTGCCCCTGTTATACATCTATCGACAAATTGCTTTAAATCGTCTTCTGATCGCTCTAAATAAGGAGAAAAACCATAATGACCACTTGTAACCGTTAGTGCCAAATCATCCAATATTTTTTTGAATTCAGAAGCTTTATAACCGTAATATTCTCCTTGTTCCTCGTCATATCCATAAATTTCGAAATCCTCATACCCCATTTCTTTAAGCGCCAGTAAGGTCGCAACTGGATTTTTGCCCATTTCATCGCGTATCGAAAATAGCTGATACCCCATTTTATAACTAGGCTTTTCGAATTCAGAAATAAGTGACATGGGCACCACTGTAGCGCCTCCTATGACTCCTAAATCATTTATAAATTTTCTTCTATCCATCTTTTAAGTATATAATAAACGTAAGCATTCTATGTCCGCCCCTTTTTCGCAACAAGGTCCTAAGCTCAAATCAAGTAACAAGTGAAACTTTTGTAAAGTAATGTTTTATTTCCTAAGGTGAAAGGTAATTGATTTTTTTCACTGCTCAATTATTGAGCTTTTTTCCGCTTTTTCAATTGCTTTATGATACACTTCTTCTTTGCTCGTCCCTTTAGGCTAAACTCTTCTTAGCTGACCCATTCTGTTCTCTACTGTACCCTTATTTTCTGATGTATAGGGTCTGGCAAAATAGGTAGCAACCCCTAGTACTTTGCCTATATGTCCGTATCGCGAAGTACTAAGCCATTGTTGAAGGTTAGTGTATATATTTTCATGCCTCTTGATCTTAGCTTGTTTGCTGGCCCCTTTTTCTATACCCTGCGTCTTTTGGGTTTCGGATTTTATGAGTTGTGTTTCCATTGCTCTTGGATCTATGAGGGGGCTATTGACCCAGGGCTCATAGTTTTTGCCCATCATTAGAGCAACTTCTATGTTGCCTTGTCAGGTCCTTTGGATACTATTTTTGGTCGCTGCTTTATTGATACCCTATTCGGTATGTATCTTCTCAATTGTATATCATTGTGTTAGATCGAGTTGATTGTATCTTTTCATCGCAATCTAAAGGTCTCTCTTCTCGGCGTATTTTAATAGCCTTTTTGAAGCCCTTTTGCATTGCACTTATTACTTGATTCTAAAAACAATCATGACTCTTGATTTCTACAATACACAAGAAGAGATGAGAAACTGCACGTCATTTGGTCAAAATTGCGCATTGTGTATGAAAAGAGAAAGTTTCACGCATGTCCATTTCTTTAAAATAGAAAAATTGACATTTTTTCTTGCTAAAAATAGGTTGCAGCAGACCAATATTTTTGCTTTGCCAATCCAAGTATTATTATAATTAAACATAGATAGTGGAATGCTTCAGGGTACTTGGTAAAAATAGTAATATCGTCATTAATCCCGACCTCTGCCACAGACATATCATTACTATGGAGCGTTGTAGTGTTATAGAATTTTCCCGAAGGATTGATAAAAGTTGATAGTCCACCATTAGTGCATCGTGCTACAGATTTCCTATTTTCGACAGCACGAATTTTACTTACATTAGCCATATATTGCTGATAACCACTGTGTCCATACCAGCCTTCAGCGGCCATATGTACCATAAACTGTGCTCCAAGACGGACTTGTTTGTACCATGCAGATGGAAACCACTGTTCATAGCAGATGGAAACACCAAGCTTATGTTGTGCCCCTGATTGTGTGTGTAGTATCAGCGGATCATAAGCAGTACCTTGAGCATACCTGAGGATTGGTGCGGTATTAAAAAAAGTTGAAAATTGCTTTTGATAAGGAATTATCTCAGTTCCTGGAACCAACTTCGTTTTATGATGCCATTGAGCCTGCGCTAATTGGTACTCTGATGGTGGTGAAATCATGATCCCCGTGACATACTTGTCATAGAGATTAATACTATCTTGGATTCCTTTGCACCCTGTTATCAGACTTGCACCCCAATCACCACACGCTTCCGTTAGTATTTCAGCGATATTAGCCAGGTTCATCCAGTTTTGAGATCCAGTTTCTGGCCACACCACCAGATCAGTGTAAATCTCATCGTCCATTAGGTCAAAAGCCAGAGAGTCCGTTCTATGAAGCGTATGTTCTATGACAAATTCATCCGCCTCGGGATCCATAAGTATTTGTGGTGAAAAATTTGTCGGGATAATGGCTATAAGGATATTACTATTGGATGGTTTGTTCCATTTATTGATAGACCATAAGCCATATAATAGTACGGGTAGTATAAGTATCAATAGGTTTCTCGTCAAGCTCTTCAAAAAGCTTAGCTTAAGCATCTTATACCCCGCAGATTTGGCGGTCAAGTAAATGACCACATTGAACATCACCACCCAAAAACTTATTAATCCCATTCCACCTAAATCGGCCATTTGAATAAGCCACAGATTATTGCCCTGACCATAAGGCAATAAGTGTGTAGCCATGGCGTGGGGAACGATGATAAAAATGCGTTCCCAGAGCGTCCAAAAAAAAGGAAGCAAAATCAGTGATCGCTCAAAAGCAATTTTTTTCTGTAAAAAATAAAGCAGTAAGAACGGTATTGAAATATGGAATGTCTCAGAAACAATGGTAAAAATCGAGAGCCATTTGGCCGTTGGAAAATTCACTAACCATCCTGCAGATATGACTGACCAACTTAAAATAACTATGTACGAGATACCATAGAAAGATTTAAAATTCTCTCTATTTCTGGATAGATATTCGAACAAAGGAACAAAAGCGATCCATGCTAAAAATGACAAGTTTAACCCCCCATAGCCCACCCACGACAAGGGGTAGGCTACAGCACTCAACAGCCAAATATTCTTTTGGATAATCTTTTTCATTCCCTTGATTGGGCGACTTACTTAGCCATTAATCTTCATTGCATGGTGTATCAGATATTATTGCACTAAACTCTCCATTCGTAGAAAATCCCCTTTTTAAATGAATGCCCTGACTGGCCAGAAATTGGATCGGTCCTGAGCTGAGTTGGGCAGCAGAATTTATCTCGTTCTGAGCTTTGTAGGTGGCTATTGGGAGATTTATGCCAAGATCCTGAGAAGTAGGGCATTGGATGATATTCTTATCATAAGAAAACTGAACAAATTCGGTAACTCCTTCAGTGGGCGCATTCTCCGCCAAATATCCTATGATCCAATGTCCTTCTCTTGTAAACCAGACAAAAGCGTCGTAGTAACCAGCTTCTGTTACCTCTCCATCTTTGTAAAATTCATACGTGTGCACCAAGTAGGCGATAACAGCCTCTACGGGTTCTTCGTTTATAGGCGTCAGAATACCATTGGCATCCATACTGAGATGCTTTGTCTCTACCAATGAATCAAGGTCATCCGTAAACCAATAAGAGGTGGTGGTTTCCTCTATATCCCAGCCAAACTCTATCGGTAGAAAGGCTTGTGTTTCAAATTGCTCTAAGAAAAATGGATTTCCATTGGATTCACCCGCTAATCCTCGTTCGGTGAGAATATTGTCATCAATATAATAATGAGAGTAGCTTGTGTCCCCAGAGGCGCTTTCCAAGGTTTTGTACACCAAATTGGCGTCCGGAAAATCGGCCTTAAATGGCGATTGGGACGAATCAATGCTTTCTACATGCCGACGGCTTACAAAATCTAGTGTAGGTATACTCCAATATTGGGTATCTTGATTAGCATATCCTACATCCATGATAATGGTATTAGTTGTATCGTATGCTGTTTCATAAAATATGCGTCTATTCCCAGGTGCAAAAAGAGTCAACAAGTCCTCTTTATCGATTTTAATATCGAGCAAAGGGTTGTTGTTGGATTTTGTATTTCGGCGATATTTTCCTTTGCCAAACGATTTCTTCGATTTTAGTATATACGTTCTATCTATCACAGTCTCAAAATCTGTGTTAGAATTTTCACACAAACGGGTCCTGAGTATTCCAGGGATGATCCAGCCACGGTCTGGATGATCTGCTGGCCCATCAAAGCAACCTGGTATAGATCCATAACTCAAAGACCAGCTAAAGGACATCATAACAACTAATAGAATTTTCTTTTTCATCTGTTTATTTTTTGATTTTTACGTTAATGGATAATGCAATCCTTGATGAAGAATAATCACGGCGCTCGGCGCAATAACAACGCCAGAATATTTTTTTGCTTATTCATTTGCTCGAACTCACAGGTAAGTAGTTCAACTCAAATGCGCGGCGTATCATGCCTGCTGTGTTTTTAGCACCTAGTTTGTCTAGCGCAGTTTTGCGATGGCTTATCACGGTATGAAAGCTGATATACAGCGTATCAGCAATTTCATGATTCGTGTATTCATGGGCTACAAGGTGCAAAACTTCTTGTTCGCGTCGAGATAAGGCTCTTGTATCATGTGCGGTATAGATACTGTTCATAAGTCCTCCGTTTAAAAGATTCACAAAAACTCAACAAGACAAATATGGGAACGACGCGTATTTTGAGATATAAGGATACGGACATAGAGTATAATTATTCAGACAATTTGGACTTTATGCCCATTTTTAGTACAGGAGGGGTTAATTTCAACCTATGATAAAACATTTTCTTTTACTCGTACTTTGGATCGGCAGCCTAGCCAGTACCACTGGGCAAAAGCCAATTTCTGCGCATCATATTTTATTGGATGCGCCGATAAGCAATAGAGTACAGCTACGCGATAGCGTCCTATTTCAATATGACACCACAGGCACAGTGGATGTTAGCTCCCTAATTATTGAATCCCAAGATTTCAGTCTTTTTGACACACTGAGAAAGCCCTTCCCCAAAAGCTATTATTCATGGGCGGCAATGAACTTGACTAATCGGCAACAAGAAACAGCCAATATTGGGCTTGATTTTCCGGCATATATAGACACGGTTTGGGTATATGAGGTCAAAGACGGACAATTGATTTCAACGTATTTGACAGGAAAACGTATAAAATCTTCTAAAAAGCTTCTAGCTGGAAGCTTGAATTTTGTCCCGATAAGCATAGACCCAAATGAAAACAAAACATTATTCATTAAAGCCTCACAAAAAAGCTATAAGAACTTGATTTTTAAGCTTAGACTAAGTCTGGTGGATACAAAATCATATATGCGTGGCCATTTTAATAGAATGGTTTGGAACAGCTTTTATGTCGGAGTGATGCTACTATTTGGGCTAATTTCTGCCTTTCTATATTTTCTATTCAGAGAAATATCACTTGTCTATTTTTCGCTACTCATGATCATATATGCCGCCAAATATGCTGCTACGAGTGGATTAGCGGATGCTCTTTTCTTAAATGGATTGGGAAATGAGTATTTTGAAATCTACCAGATCTTAGAGTCACTGCATTTGGTAGTCATGTTTCTATTTATCACTAGCTATATCGCTATAAAAAAGCATTTTCCCAAATATTATCAGATCGTTCTGGTACTTGTATTAGCAATCTCCTTGTTCTTTCCTGTCTCAAAATTCTTCGCACCCTACTCCCCACTTTTCTATAGAATCAATTCGGTTCTCCTCTTGATCGTGAATGTATTAGGCTTGATCCCCATCCTACTTTTAACGAAACGCGGAGATAAATCGAGCAAGGTCATTCTCATTTCTTTAAGCATATTGTTCATAAGTGCCATCCTTCACAATATAGGTAGTGAATTTAAAATTTACATTCAATTGAGTGAGTTGGTATATCAAGTGGGCACTATTCTCTTTGCCGGATTTTTGTTTTATTCATTGTTTTCTAAAATAGATGCCATTCGCCTAGAGACTGCTCAATATGCCGAACTCAATGAAATGAAATCTAGGTTTTTTGCCAATATATCTCACGAATTTCGTACACCGCTTACTTTAATCATGGGGCCGATTAGAATATTAATGGAGAAAAGTAGCAATAATGAAAGCCAAGTTCTGCTAAAAACTGCTCTTGACAATTCGAATCGCCTATTGCAATTAATCAATCAGATCTTAGACCTTTCTAGACTAGAGTCAAAAAAGATAGCCTTGTCGTACAGCCAAGTGAATCTTTTGCCTGTTCTCAAGGGTCTATTCATGTCCTTTGAATCCATAGCAAATATTAGATCCATTTCGCTCAATTTTGAAAGCCATGTAGATGAATTAATTCTTAATTTGGATCGCGAGAAAATCGACAGGGTATTTATCAACCTACTTTCCAATGCTATCAAATTTACACCTTCCGGGGGTAGCATTTCTCTTATAATCAATGAGACTAACCATATGGCAATCATAAAAATCAAGGACAGCGGCATCGGAATTTCTAAGGATAACATACCCTTTATTTTTGACCGATTTTATCAAGTCGATGATGGAGACACCCGATCTTATGAAGGCTCTGGAATAGGCCTAGCCTTGGTGAAGGAATTGGTTTTACTTCATTCAGGTGAAATTTCCGTAGAGAGTAATGTAGGTATGGGTACTACTTTTACAGTTTGTCTTCCTAAAGGAAAAGCACATCTCGATACTCGACAACTTAGAAGTGATATAATTGAAAACTCAGGAAATACTACTTCAAGTGAAAAGATCATTGACCTAAATATCGAAGAACTCGACACCCCTTTCGATCAAGAAGGCCGTAAAACTATATTGATAATTGAAGATAACCTGGATGTAAGAAACCTTATTGTCCGAGAACTGTATGATCGGTACAACATATTAGAAGCAGAAGATGGCGAAACAGGTCTCGAAAATGCCTTTAACAATATGCCCGACTTGATCATAAGTGATGTTATGATGCCAAAAATGAATGGCTATGATGTATGCAGTAAATTAAAAGTGGATTTTCGAACGAGCCACATACCCGTAATATTACTTACTGCAAAAGCTGAAAGAGAAGATAGGCTAAAAGGTTTTTCCATCGGAGTAGACGATTATTTAATTAAGCCTTTTGACCCTCTGGAGCTTAAACTTAGAGTTGAGAATTTAATCGAATTAAGAGCGAAATTACTCCATCGTTATACATTGGAGATAGAGGCGCAAGAAATCAATAAGCTCAACCCCGTAGATGAAGCCTTCCTTAAAAACATAAATAAGACCATAGAACTAAACCTCACAAATGTGCAATTTAGTGTGGAGACATTGGCAATGTCAGTATCATTGAGTAGCCGACATTTAAGTCGTAAACTAAAAGCCATATCTAATATGTCAGCCAGTCAATACATACAAAATTTTCGACTTGAACATGCTTATAAGCTATTGCTGATTCAAGATCACAACGTGTCAGAGGTGGCCTACCATTCTGGATTTAGTAGTCCTGCCTATTTTATTAAATGCTTTAAAGAAAAATACAATACGACTCCAGGCGAAATATTAAATAAGTGAAAATAAAATTTTACCATAATTCAATTGGTTGGTACATCACTGTATCAACTTGTAGGTTATGATCATTTCTTGAGCAAAACGAAACATTCCTTAGATATGCTTTCGACCAAACACAGAAGGTGAAATATTTCGAGCTAGACTAACCAATACTTCACGAAGTCCTAAGATTTTTTTATAAAAAATTTAATCCTTCATATATTACTTATTCAATTTACAATAATTTAAATAGGCACTAGAACTGTATATTCATGAATTGCTTTAAAGGTCAAGTAAATAATGAATTTACTGATCATGATAGGAATGTGCTAAGATAAATCTACTTACCCTTTGAGCTCTACGCTATATCATTTAACTTATAGGCAGCAAGAGTGCCTCTATTTGTCTCTGGTAGCGCTGTCAAAAAAAAGGCAGAAAAATCACTAAAAATATACAGAACATTAACATCGGCCTTACGATGATGACTCTTGCCGAATTGCCGCAGCGTGAACATTTTGATGGCGCTTCGTTCAAAAAATTATTACAAGGTGAGTCCGTCGATCAATAGAAAGATACAATATATTACAAAAACTTCTTGGAGCGACCACACACTCCGACACCTACCTCCCACGCCATCAAGACGGGTCAGCTTAAGTTTATGAGATACCATGGTATTTGGGATATAAATGCTTTGTACGGCCTCAAAACAGAGCTTATTGAAATGTACAAGCTCATACGAAACACTTCGTAAAGAGAAGTAGCTAAGGACTTAAGAACGAATCTATTGACATGGCTAGAAAGAACCGATGGACGACAGATGTTTTGGCGACGCGATAGTGGAGGCGCTGGATATGAAGTCGGGGAAGCCCCTTCATCCGAAGGGACATATTGAGGTTTAAAGGCTGGCTTATGGCGACTAAATGAATTTGATCTGTCCAAGTAATGTAGCACTAGGCCTGATCCATTATTTCCTTCTTATCTTATCAACGTAAGCGAGCCACTGCGATTAATCTCTTCACCATTGATTAAAACGGCCGTCAATCTGTAATAATATACGCCTTCGATGGAAGGGTTGTCTTGATACGTTCCCTCCCATCCTTCTTGACCATTTTGGCTTATATCAAACACAATGTTACCGTATCGATCCGCAATGATAAACTCACTCAAAAAATCCAAACTGCGGCCATACCCTGTTATGAAAAACTTGTCATTAACACCATCATTATTGGGTGAAAAAGCATTAGGGACATACAGGCTCACCTCAGCGTTGAGGTCAAAACTAAATGCGTCTCTGGCTAGACATCCCTTTTCATCTTTCGCTTCAACTTGGATGGCAAAAGGACTCAACGGAAGGAAACTAAATGAACGCTCGTTTTGAAAATCGGACAATGGTTCTGACCATTCGATCTCGGCTAAAGAAAAATTAGCTTCCAACGCTACTTCTTGTTCATCCCCTAAAAGGACAGTTTCATTGGCTTGAATGTATATCTCCAACTTAGTAGGTTGAGTCAGAGAAATCTGATCTTCATAAAAGCATCCGTACCTATCGACGACTCGCACGTTGTAGCGCCCTGCCAACAAATCTGTTGCCTTAGTGGAAGGATATCGCCACTCAGCATTCAGCACGATATTGTATGGCGGATATCCGCCTGCGATGCCGCTGGCCTCTATGCTGCCATCAATTAGCTCGTGGC
>CAZTSI010000084.1:0-7897 GCA_964616755.1 uncultured Saprospiraceae bacterium
CACCCCGAAGAGTCAATCCTCGTATATCGGATGAAGTCGGACAATCCAGGCGCAATGATGCCTGAGGTCGGGCGACGGTTAGTCCATTTCGAAGGAGTGCAACTAATCGCCGATTGGATCAGTCAAATGCAAGAAGATGCACAAACGAATAAAGCTCGAGAATCTTTGAATTAAGCTCTGAGAAAGAAGCCTGGGGGCTTATGTCAAGACAAAAGTTAAACATGTTGTTGACCTATAGAACATTACTATTGTGTGCATTGAGCTAGATCTCATTTCATATTATGCTGACAAGTTCATAATGTCCGACGTCATTAAATCGTCCTTTGCCATCGAACTCATGCGTTACTAAAAAATGATACCGAACAATGCAAAAAGCAAATATATTTTATAGATCACAGACAATAAGCCCCGCTGTGATCTGTGATGAATTGGTTGGATTGTACTACCTTTAGCGCTCTTCAAAAATGTAGGGCAACACAAAGATGAAAGCGTATATGAATAGATCTTTGATCGTACATGAGGGGGGGAGACCGTTAAAGATGATAACCACTAGCAAAATGAGCCTATGACCATTTCCATTATCATCGCCATCTGCGTTTTACTGCTTGTGGCCTATATTTTTGATATCAGCGCCTCAAAAACTAAAATACCTTCTGTCATACTCTTACTCATCGTAGGTTGGGCAGCGCGGCAGGCTACTGACACTTTTCAAATACCCATGCCAGACCTCATCCCGACATTACCTATATTAGGGACGCTCGGGTTGATTTTGATCGTTTTAGAGGGCTCTTTAGAGCTAGAACTAAACAAGTCAAAACTCGGATTTATTGGCAAAACAGCTCTTACTGCTCTTTTGCCGATGTTTCTTTTTAGTGGTGTCTTGGCCTTTGCCTTTCAATATTTTGCAGATATTTCATTCAAAATGGCGTTGGCCAATGCAATACCTTTTGCCATCATAAGCAGTGCTATTGCGATACCGAGTACACACAATCTATCTTTTCGAAATAAGGAATTTGTCACCTATGAGAGCAGCTTCTCAGACATCATAGGCGTAATATTCTTCAATTTTGTGACCGTCAATGGCATCTTTGGGGTGAAACATGTAAGCGTCTTTTTTCTAGAGTTGCTTGTCATGATTATCGTTGCTATTGCCGCTACGGTTGGGCTCGCTTTCTTGCTTAGCAATATTAAGCATCATGTCAAATTTTTGCCTATCATTCTTATAATCGTCTTAATCTTTGCCATTTCTGAGCTGTACCACTTGCCCGCGTTAATTTTCATTTTGATTTTTGGACTATTTATCGGCAACATAGATGAATTGGAAGACAACAAATATATCCAACGACTGCGGCCTCAGATTCTCGATAAAGAAGTCTTAAAGTTTAAAGAGCTAACCATGGAAGTTGCCTTTATGGTACGAGCGTTATTCTTTTTGCTCTTTGGTTATCTTATCGAGACAAGCGAGTTGTTAAATTCACAGAGTATCCTATGGGCGGTGGGCATTTGTATCGGTATTTTCGCTATTCGATATGTGTTCCTCAAGTTGCTTCGGATTAATATCATGCCCCTTTTGTTTATTGCTCCAAGAGGTTTAATTACCATCTTGCTTTACCTTATTATTCCTCAAGGACTTAAGTCAGATATCGCTGATAAATCTTTAATCATTCAAGTGATCATTTTGTCGTCTTTGATCATGATGTTCGGTCTAATGATGCACAAAACCAATAAAGAAAAGCAAATCCAAGATGGGTCAACTCTGCCTATGGTTCATTAGTGCTGATCTCTGTTACTCTTTGGCTTTCAACAATTGATAAGTTATCAAATAGCTCACTAACATAAACATAGCTCCGAGAAAGAAGGCCGAGCCGGGAAAATGAAAGGGTGCTCCATCTGTTGTAAAATAGTAAAAAATGCCCGTCATCATTATAGGGCCAAAAATGGTGGTGACACTGACTAAGCTTGTGAGACCACCTTGCAATTCTCCTTGTTCGTTCGCGGGCACTTGGCTAACCATGAGCGCCTGAAGATTGGGCATTGCAATACCGCCGAGGCAATAAGGAATTAAAAAAACAAACATCATCCAGCTCACACTTGCAAACGCAAAGAGGAACATACCTACCGTATACAACCCAAAGCCATAATAAACACTTCGATTGACGCCAAATCTATTAGCCGCCCTCTGAGCAAGTATCGCTTGCACAAACCCCACCATTACCCCTACATAGGCTAATGATACTCCCACCAGCCCTTCACTCCAGCCAAAACGGTACATGGTAAAATAATTCCAAGTGCTCTGCACCGCATGCGAACCCGTATAGAGAAATATATAGGCAACCAGCAACACGCCTATTTGCTTGTATTTGAGTAGCTGGCGCAGTGTGCCTATGGGGTTTGCCCGAGACCATTTAAAATCTCTTCTATTTTCACGCGAGAGAGACTCGGGCAAAACAAAATAACCGTACATAAAATTGAGTAAGCTCAGCGCGGCAGCAGCATAAAATGGTACGCGAACACCAATTTCGCCCAATACTCCACCTAACAATGGCCCTACCACAAAGCCGACTCCAAAAGCCGCGCCTATCATACCAAAATTTTTTGATCTGTTTTCTTCTGTGCTGATATCTGCAATATATGCGGCGGCAGTTGTGAAACTTGCGCCAGTGATTCCTGCCAATATACGACCTATGATCAGCCAAGTAAAGCTAGGCGCAAAGGCCAGTATTAAATAATCGATCCCAAAACCAAACAAGGACAGCAAAAGCACAGGCCGCCGCCCATATTGATCACTCAAATTGCCCATGATAGGAGAAAAAAGAAATTGTGCGATCGCAAATGAAAAGAGTAAGTAGCCACCATATTTGCTCGCTTCATTAAAACCAATACCCTGCATATCGGAGAGTAATTGTGGTATGACAGGAATTATTATTCCAAAGCCAATGACATCAAGTAACATAGTGATGAAGATAAATCGGATAGCCGCCTGGCGATTTGGTTTCATGACATGCTCATTACCCTATTTGAAAGGCGAGGCAAAGGTATATTTATAGTGGTATTGAGCGTTCGCAATGTTTTATCGTAATTCTCTCTGTCGCAATACGGGGCAAGCTTGTATCATTCACCGGCTGTAAACACCTCTTTGGCTCAGAATCAATCGAAAATTCTAGCTAATAACACCGCTTCATACCATAGATTAATCAGGGTTAGTAGAGCTAATTTTTGCTAAGCTCTTCAAGTATATTCAGAAAATTACTTTTATAGAATCCTTGACGATACTACCCCTTTTGTGGCAAACTAAAGAGCTCAAATGAAAAGAAATCTATTTAGCTCAATCGGCGAGTTTTCTAATTAGCCTTATCGCTAGTGATAAATCCCCTTAAGTGCATTGACCGCGCCTGTATTGTTAATTTCCCTTGCGTCTCGTCGTGTTGACGATCTTCTTGGTAAAATACATTCGCTACGGGTTTGTTTGTAATCATATTTAATAGCCCATCCCTAATTTAGTTTATTATAAAATAATGGCCGTAAAAGTTGTATAACGGAATATTACGTTGTACATTTGGTGTTTTAGTTAAAATAATAGATATGCTTAATAGTAAACGTCTTACAAAAGCGGAAGAAGAGATAATGCAAATGATATGGGATCAAAGCGAACCCGAAACCGTGTCTCATTTGATTGAAAAAATGGAGGATCCGAAACCGCCACATAGCACCATTAGTAGCATCGTGCGCATCCTAGAAAAGAAAGGCTTCGTCGATCATAAGACCTATGGTCGTACACATGTCTATTTTCCCATTATCAACAAGAAGGACTATACCCGAACATCCATCAATCGTATTGCTAAAAAATACTTCGCTGGATCCATGAATGAGCTTGTCTCCTTTATGGTGAAAGAAAACGATCTAAGTGTAAAAGACTTGGCCAGTATTCTTAAAAAGTTGGAAGAAGAATAAAATATGTTTAAAATCACCTAATACTAACAACAATGATCACATATCTACTCGAGGTCACGATCAGCTGGACCCTGTTATATTTAGTATTTTTTCTATTTCTCAGAAAACTAACTTTTTTTGAGATCAATAGGTGGTTTTTAATAGTAGCTCTGCTCATCGGTCTGTTATTTCCTGGTTTAAAAATGATTGCCTTGGACTTATGGCAAGATGGCTCCGCAGGCCTCCCTGCGATGATTCTACAAATGCAAGAACTGCCCTACCAAATGGCTCACACCATTGAGAATCCTGCCTTTCGTTCTACAGACGCCCTTTTTACTATTTTAAAAGTGATATATCTTCTGGGCCTTAGCTTTTTTTTAGCGCGATTTATCTTTGGTTTACACACGATCCGATCATTATATAATAAGGGTGATAAAGAATATCATCATAGCTATACCCTAGTTCATACCGCGGCAGACCACCTTCCCTTTTCGTTTTTTCAATCTGTATTCATAAGTCGTGCTATCCCGCTCCCCGGGGCCTATCAACAAGTAATACAACATGAACTTGAACACGTAAAACATAGACATACAATCGATGTCCTCTTTGTTGAAATAATCAACATAACCTTTTGGTTTCACCCACTCATATATTTATATAAAACTGCACTCAGACAAACGCATGAATATTTAGCTGATGCTGCAGTAATCAAAGATACTCCCAGAAAAATGTATGGCCACATTTTGCTAAGGCAATCGCTATCCGGAATTCAGATTGCCTTAGCGCATTCATTTTTTCAATCACACATTAAAAATCGTATTAACATGATGTATCAGAAAAAATCAGGCCGAACAGCTTGGCTGAAGTACACCCTTGCCCTCCCAGTTTTATTAATTCTGACGATGGCATTTATTTCTAAAAGAGTCGTTGAAAAAGAATTTTTTCAAAATAACGATCATCAGTCAACACTGCTAGCCTCCGTATCCTCGCAAGACAGTAGCAACTTACCCTTGCCTGATATTCAATGGTTATTGAATTATAACCCTTGGGGCGCTGACTTATTTCTAAATGGAACACAAGTCAGAGAACCCTTAAAAGATCATATTGACATAAGCCAAGAGCAAATTACTAGCATCGAGAAGTTGTCTTATCCTACCACTTATCACAGCTCTCATAAGAAGTATATTCCTAAAAGGCCCAAAATTTATATTACCACCGTGCCTGGAAGTATGAGTTTAAAAGACCCCGTACCTCACATAAAGGTATTAAATGAAGAAATCCTTAATGTCGTCGATCAAGTGCCCTATTTTAGAAATTGCCAATCCAAAGAATGCTCAGACAAAGAATTAATAAACTACTTATACTCTAATTTAACCTATCCTGCCGAAGCACGAAATGCAGGAGTCGAGGGACGAGTTTATATCCAGTTTGTGGTGGAAAAAGATGGCACCGTGTCTGATATTAATACAGTACGAGATATTGGAATGGGCTGTGGTGATAGTGCTGCAGATGTGGTCGCCAGCATGAATGATATGGGTCCCGCTTGGCAACCTGGCAAGCATGGTGGCGAAAAGGTTAGAGTAAAATATACGCTGCCCGTTACTTTTAGACTAGAAGAAACAAATTCCAAGCATTATGAAATCGAAATATTTTCAACGGGTGAATACATTACAGGCATGTTATCTAAAAATTGTACTGAACGTGAAAATGTAAAAATAGAAATCGAAGGATCAAATGAGAGTGTTCTAACAAATGCCTCGGGCAGATTTATAATAAAAGCACGATTGGGAGAAGTAATGCTGTTCGCCACGACACCCTCTGGCTTAAAATCAAGCTTGAAAATTGAGAATAGAACGTTAGATGAAAATCATGTTTATAAAGTAGTTGAAGAAATGCCCTTCTTTGATAACTGCGTAAATAAAAAATGTTCTGATGAACGTTTACTCGGTTATTTATACAAAAGTTTAAAGTACCCAAAAGAGGCTAGAAATGCTGGAATAGAAGGAACGGTGTATGTACAGTTCGTAATAGAGAAAGATGGTACTGTATCACAAGTTAAAACTGTAAAAGGTCTCGGCTTTGGGCTTGATGAATCTAGCGAACAAATTGTAACTGCGATGAACAATCCTAGTCAACCTAAATGGACCCCTGGAAAAATTGCAGGCAAAAACGTTAGAGTCTCTTTTGTTCTTCCGATTCGTTATAATCTCAATCCTCAGGTTGATAGTCCGGTAGTCAAAAACACGTCCCAAAATGGACTAATTGAAGAGCTTGTAATCACAGGATATAATGCGAAAAGTAAGAATCAATCCATTTCAGAATATCCGCCTAATGATGAAGTCTTTAAAGTAGTCGAGCAAGTGCCATTATTTGGAGACTGTAAGGACAAAGCTTGTAGTGACGAAAAATTAATGGCCTTTTTATATAAAAATCTGAAGTATCCTGAAATAGCAATAAAGAATAAAGTGGAAGGGCGTGTGTATATTCAATTTATTGTTGAGAAAGATGGTACCATATCTAATACCAAAATAGTCAGAAATATTGGCGCAGGTTGTGGTGAAGCGGCCGCCAAAGTCGTAGATATGATGAATAGTAGTGATCCTTCCTGGCAGCCCGGTATGCAGCGCAGACAAAAAGTAAGAGTGCTCTATACGCTACCTGTTACTTTTAAAATACAAGATGCAAGCCTACCTGAAGTTACCCCTCGGATAGAGATGCAACATCCGCCTCTTAGAATTATAGAATCTACTAATAATAACAATTATGTAACTGGTATGGTCATCGATGATAAGGGCAACAAACTTATCGGCGCGAATATCGTCGTTAATGATACACATACTGGTACCGTAAGTGATATAGATGGCAAATTTTCAATATTGCTTCCTAAAGGATATAACACCATAACTGCGAGCTTTACAGGTTATCATAAGGACACTAAGTCATATCAGATCACAAATTGGGATATATCGTTACCAACTAATGGTTTTGCCCCATCACAAAAAGATCGTAAAGCTATTCCATTATTAGTCCTAAACGATGAGATCATCGGGAAAATGGATATAGTAAAAATAGGTGTAAATCCTGAAGATATAGAAAAAATTAATGTACTGAAAAACAAAAGCGCTTCAGAAAAATATGGCGATCTCGGACGTGAGGGTGTTATAGAGGTCTATACAAAAGATAAAACCTTGAACGTTAAAAACTCTATCATAGATACCGTAATAATTTTTGACCCCGCATCAAATACCTCCAAAGTCGAGGTAGTCGTAGCACAAGAGATAAAGGTCCTTCGCTTTACCGCTAGCGAAATCGAATTTAGCTATACTTCCAATGGAACGGATAATCCGGTTTCCATTTCATTGTTTGATAACTCGGGTCGTCAGATCAAAAATACCACTTATCGCAAATCAGAAAAAACCTTGATTGATAATCTTTCTGTTTCAAATCTGCCTACGGGTATCTATATATTGATGGTAAATGAAGGTCAAACAATGCTATCAACCCGCTTCAGTTACATTCAATAGGAACGTTTGAGCTTTTGTTGAGCAAAGGAGTGGCTTTAGGACGGTCACTCCTTTTTTATTGTCCTTTGAAATTACAATTGATCAATAAACGTATCGAGGTTCCCCTTTCCACCTGTCATAATCAAGTCACTTATTGATGTTTAAATTGTTCAAGCTGAGTTAAGACATCCGTCAGACTTGTTGCACGAGGGTTCAATGATCATTTTCTTCCGAGCCGCAAAGCTGTTTTTATAGCCTCTTCTGTGACTCGGATATTCTTATCTGTATACAGATAGATGATGGGAATGTTCTTGTCTTCTAGCTTAGTGCGCAGTCCATCACAATTCTTGTCTGTACTTTAGTTATCCATTATTTCACCATACTGCAAAGAGCGTAATGCATCATCGGAATTAAAGGTTCCGCCCCTACCACTTTGGTCGCTGGTGAAAAATAATGCGCTGCCA
>CAZTSI010000084.1:7907-9547 GCA_964616755.1 uncultured Saprospiraceae bacterium
AGACAACTACCTGCTATCACACCACCGCCACCAACTGAAGAAATGATAAAATTAGGCGAGGAAAATGTTGGGTCAATTCATATGCCATGGTGCCTTGCCCCATGATCACACACATTTCATAGGATGAGTGCACAATTTCTGCTCCTAGGCGCCCTAGACCGTGACAAGGGACTCTTCTCGATCCTTAAGCGTACTCGGACATAGTATAACATCAGCTCGTGAAGCCCAGAAGGCCGCCATTTTGCCTTATGTGTGCTGTCCGACGACTATACAGGCATGCGTTTTATTTTCCTTGGTAGCCCGTGCAAATGCCTGAGCAAAGTAGCTGAAGGAGCAAATAATCCGTGGGTTTAAAAATACCTTCCTCCGTTAAATCGTGACCCCACGGTGGCCATATGCGTCCGCCTCTAGAAAAATAGCACATTTCAAAAATTATTGCGCCCACGTATGCGTATAGAGAAAAATAATGAATATTACTGGGGAATGTTTGATCTATGATGCGCCACGCGATTATGCGCCCTTTACATTCCGTTCCATCTGTATGTTAAATTCTTCAAACTTTATAGTGGCTCTTTCTATTATTTCTGTAAGTTTAGCAACAGAAATTAATCGGTTTCTCAAATCTATTCAATTGTATAATTAATGGTCAGATTTCGGTGCTTATAATGTCCTTACTTATTAGCTACAAATTTTCTACATGTATGATCAGCCTTTATTTGTTTTAGGTATTTTATTTTTTAATATTATCCTTTGCGAGTGGTTAGTAGCAAAAACCTCGCTGCGCCATATGGGCACGGCGACATTGGTGATCATCCTGACAGCTATCGTAGCTAATATTGGGATCATCCCGTCTTCTTCTCGTCCGCCTGTCTTGTACGATCATATATTTCAATATATCGCGCCGCTCTCCATTTTTTACCTCCTACTCGAATGTAATATTTCAGCCATTAAATCAGCTGGTCTACCCTTGACGATCATGTTTTTAGTAGGTGCGGCGGGCACTGTGGTAGGAGTCCTGTCAAGTATCTTGATACTAGGCGCTGATGAGTCACTTGGCCCCTTCTTTCCGCAGATAGCGGGCATGTTTACTGGCACGTATATCGGGGGTAGTATCAATTTTAATGCAGTAGCGCTAGAATATGACATCACAAAAGAAGGCAATCTCTATGCCGGCGCGGTTGCTATTGATAATATTTGGACCGCAGTATGGATGGTATCAACTATTGTTATCCCTAAGTTCTTATCACGATTCTATCCTAGAAAAAAGCAATATATTGAAGACGCAAAACATCTATCTGAAAAAAATCAAACTGACACCGAATCGGTCAATCCCTTTCATATTTGCATTCTCTTAGTGCTTGGTATATTTACACTTATCTGTTCGGATAACCTTTCTTCTCTATTTTCAAATAATACCGTGGCGGTTCCCTCTATTCTCATTTTGACAACTATTAGTCTCTCTCTTGCACAGCTCAAGTCGATCCAGAAAATCCGTGGCGGTCGCGTTTTAGGAATAATCGGCATCTATTTATTCTTGGCCGTTATCGGTGCTTATTGTGATTTTTCTACTATCCCACAAATGGGTGATTTGGCCATTCATTTATTGCTGTTTGTCGGCTTTGTTGTGCTTATCCATGGAT
>CAZTSI010000085.1:0-9407 GCA_964616755.1 uncultured Saprospiraceae bacterium
TATAGACATATGCGCTTAAAACGCAAAAAAGAGCCCACGAATCCATCGTAATGGAAGCATAAGCCCTCATCAATTGTGCAAATTGAGGCTGCAAAGATAAGGAGGTTTCTTGAGAAGTTAGAGCAAAATGTGTCGGGAGGAAACTCACGTCAATAATAATTATACCGGGATCAGATTTGAAGCTGCCGGATGACCTCTAGAAAGATGTGAGGGGGCGATTCATATTTTTTAAATTTATTGAAATGAAAAGGTTAATATTTGTGTTGGGAGTATTTCTACTGAGTTTATTCATTGTGCCTGGTAGTTCTCATGCAGAGTCAAATGGATTATTTGAGGATACTTCAGTATTGGAATGTGAGGGGGAATATTACTTTGCTTGTTTTAGAGTTTACACCTCATGTGGAATAGGTAAAGCACAATATTGTTCGGAATGGGGGGAAAGTGGATTAGGTCTATTGGACTGGCTTGAATATTTGGAGGAGGGTCTCTGTTAACCTAAATAGTATTGAGCAGGTTTAACCTGCTCAATACTATTAAAAAATGAAAAATATGTTAAGAATAAAAGTGAATATTATCTTTTTCATTTTTTGGCCTTGTTTAGCATTCACACAGACGGCGGATTATATAGTCTATTATGACTTTTCATGTGTGAAGGATACTTCAACTTTAGAACGGCATCCTGTAGATAGCTATATGCTATATAAGGTGGGACACGTATCGCGTTTTGTACACATGGATAAGTATAAAAAGGATTCCCTTACCAATATTTTTTTAACCAAAAATCCTGACCCTTCATCATCCGGATTTCCTATGACACAGCAGGAAGTTGATTTTTTTATAAGCAAATTTCATGAATTTAAAGCCAAAAATCACTTCAATATTCCTTCGGATATTCGGGTAGATAAAAATTTTCAGACTGGTTTTTTAATGATGTATGCACAGCATTCCTTACCCCAGAAGTGGATGAAGGAAACATCTAAACTTGACTGGAAGATTCATTCCCAAAAGGAAGAATATAAGGGGTATACTGTCCAATCCGCAACTTGTACATATGGGGGGCGAAACTATATTGCGAAATTCACACGGCAAATACCTATTAATGATGGCCCTTTTATCTTTAGTGGTCTTCCAGGTTTAATATTAAGTGTTAAAGACGATAACGGGTGGTACGGCTTTACGATAAATTCGGTTAGTCTAAAAGAGAGACTTGTCTTCTTTGACAGTAATTATTACGGTAAAAAGCCACAACTATTAGAATTGAATGATTTTGCCGATTGGATGTATAAAGAGATGACTGATCCAGAGATACCCATGGGTTTGTTAGATGGTGCTGAAATGCTAAAGCTGAGATTGATCGATAAGAGAAGGGACCGTTTTGACCTGTTGATTATTCGGTAGGAGAGAACGGCCTTTGCAATTGCATTTATTGTTTTTATTAAAAGGTGATACTGTTGTAAGTTGATTTGCTGTTACTCTTACCTTTTCAAAATTGTAAAAAAATACGAGTTGACAATTTATATATAACCCGGATTAAGTATTGGATCTTTGCAATGTAGTCTTAAAGTGCAATAAATTAGTGGTTTTGTGATTGAATCATATCTACGGATATGGTGATTGAACAAAAGCAAGTGAAGCGACTTATTTTTCAGCAATTCCAGCTTGCAATAAACTATCTAATGCATAATTCGGCTTTAATAAACTATTCATGCATAAGCTAGTATCGATATTATTGATAGGATGCTTTTTTCTATCATTTGCACTTCAGGCTCAGATCTTAGTAACAGGGCAGGTTGCAAAGGTCGATGGCACACCTATTGACGGTGCGCATGTTATTTTTAATGATCAGGCTGGCCAAATCGTAAGCTTTGCGTTTACGGATAGTTTAGGTGCTTTTGCTCTAGAATTGACAACGAATGATAGTATTCACAGTATTAGGGTATCTCATCTCAGCTATATTACAGTAGAGATGCGAGTTGTGAATCTAAATGAATTTATAGTTGTGACATTGGAGCCAGGAAGGATAGAATTGCCCGAGGTTAAAATCAAGGTGGATCCAATAATTAGACGTGGGGATACGCTCATCTTTGATGTTGACAGTTATACTCGAGATGATGACCGCACACTCGAAGACGTTCTATCACGATTACCTGGTATCGCGATTGAGCCTAGCGGAAAAATACTTTACAGGGGTCTTCCGATATCTAAACTTTATATAGAAGGTCTTGATATGCTAGAAGGTAGGTACAAGATAGCGACGCAAAATCTGAGCCTACATCATATACTAGACATAGAGATAATCGAACGCCATCAGCATAAGCAGGTATTGAGAGGGATTGAGAACACCGAACAGGCAGCTATCAATATCAAATTGAAGTCGAAGGTAGCTTTCACGGGTTCTCTTGCTGGTGGGCTTGCTAGCGGTTCACCTGACTATAGTCTTAGAGGGGATTTATTTGGTTTCACCAAATCGTTTCAGTTTGTAGGCATAGCTTCTTCAAACACATTAGGTCTGTCCGAGCGGGCTACGTTTGCCGACTTACAACATACTTTATCCCTTTATGAATATCCCATGCTAACTATTAATAGTCCGAGAACTCCATGGCAAATCGCACCCCAGAGCTACCAAGATAATGATGAACAAGTGATAGGCGGTATGGGTCTTATAAAAATAAGTGACGATGATGTTCTAAAATGGTATACTACTTATACACGAGATGGCTTTTCTTACGGCGGATCTGAAGATATTTTATTTGATCTTCCAGGAGTGCCCGTATTATCACAGCGCTATAATTATCATAGCACGTTTTTGCCTGACAGCTGGTCATCCCATGCGATATATGAAAAAAATAGTGAATGCCTATTTATAAAATCTAAAAACGCCGTAGACGTATCTCAAAATAATGACTTAGGTGAGAATACTTACAATGGTTCTGCAGTAAGCGAAGAAGTATCCAATAGGATAATCGAAGGTAAGAGTGCGAATGAGATTATTTTTAGACTGCCCAATAAGGCGATCACTTTTTATATGGACTTATCCTATAAAAAATTGGAAGAGTCATTGCACATTGATACTGTCGATCTTATTACAATAGATAGCTACAGGAGCTTTGCCAATCTTAACCAAAGTGTCGATCGAGCTATCGCACAAGGACACCTGTGGACAAGGCTGTTGAGGAGGGTAGATAATGCAACCATTTTCGCAAAGACTGGAGTTCGCGGTCTGATAGATGGAATGAATTCTACATTAGATCCTAGTGTCCTCGATCTTAGCCTTGGTGATTCATTTAAAAATAATCAATCGTTACATCAGATATCACCCTACATTGATTTATCATATGTTCATGATTTTGGTCTAAGAAAATTAACCGTTGGGATACCCATGAGATGGCTGGTATATGAGTTAAAAGATAAGATTCGAAAAAGCGAGGCTTCTGCTCGACCTTTTTTATACAGTTTCAATGCAGGATATAGCGATATCAGCAGCACTAAATTTAATTGGCAGCTAAATTACAGCTTTCGAGATGAGGTGGAGTCTCTAATGAGACCCATACATTCGGGATTCATCCTCTATAGTAATCGTAGTCTGAGTCAATCAATATTGGATTTTAATCGAATTAGTGAGCACAAGATTGATGCAAATGTGAACTATCTAGAGTCATCGAGCAATAAGTCGTATAACATAGGTATAGAATATACGATAGGACAATATGAGTTTCTAGCAATAGAGCAATTTGATCTTAGAGGGAGCACCGATATTCAAATTAAACAACCTAATGCCCAAAGTAGATTTAAAATAGATATCAATTCTAAAGGTGCTCTAGCCAGAAAATTAGATTATTTCCTAAAAGGACAAATGATATGGACTAATAGTTTGAGAGGATCTAATGGGCAACTATTCACAGTTGATAATAAGCTAGCTATGTTAGACTTCAAATTATCTTACCTTATAGGACACAGTATATTGACATTTCATCCCGAATGGCTGCTACTTAATAGCAATACTAGCTCATATGTTGCGTCCCGAAGTCAATACAGATTGAAGTACTATGCAAGTTTTTCGGATTTTGGAGCAGTAAGAGTTGATGGGGGTATCTATATTAATGCAGTATCGACCACCCGAAATTATAATACCCTCATTAATGTAGAATGGGAAAAGGAGTGGAAGAAAAGCCGTACGACTCTGACCCTAGAAATTAATAACATTAGCAATGCATCAGGCTTTGTTACTGTAGAGCAATATTTTAATACTCAACAACTTTTTACACTCGGTCTGCAAACTTTACAAGTGCGCCTCCGATTTAGGAAAAACTGGTAGCAAACAAGTGATAACTACGCAGTTTAATAATTTACGGATCAGTATGAAAACTAATTCATTTTTAATGGTCACATTTAGTCCGTTGATACTGTCTAAGACATGTTTAACCCTGACATGCGGATTAATCTGGTGGGTGGTATAGGTGGCGAAGAATGAATACATCATGGCTATTCTTTGACCTGCTCCATGTGAACCGGCAAAGAGATAATTTTTCTGTCTAAAGCTAATGGCCTTATTATATTTTTTATCACATTATTGTCTGGCTCTAGTCATCCAACTTCTACGCAGTCCATTCAATCGTTTTTTATTGTAAAGTGTAATTCATGGGTTTTACGATAGAACTTTTGGATAGTTTAGTAAATAATTTTTCAGCGAAACATTCATGCCTTTTGTCTATGAAGGATCGAATGTGTGTAATGCGATATGCTTTTCTATCTTCATGGGTAGATGGTTTATAGTTAGCTTCGTGTTCATAGATGAGTTCAAATAAATCTATAGCGTATTGGGACATGTGGTATCAGACTCTAATGATTCATGAAATTTTCGACGAGCACGCTCCCAGAAAAAATGAAATTTCGATGTTACTTTTTGAGTCATCTTTTATGTTTAATACGGGCGACTGATCGAACAAGATGGCGGACCATACACCATAGACGATGGGGCAGGGCCTGGTAGGGCACCTGTTTTTTTTGACCCAAGAAATAATAATTGCCAAAAGTATTGCTTATTCATTATTTATCGTAATATTGCAATATTATAGTTTATCATATGGGCGCGACCAACACCGAGCACTATTCTAAGCAACAAAATGACATCTCCATTCTAAACAAGGCACTAGGTCATCCAGCCAGAATCGCTATTATTGAGTACTTACTTGAGTCAGGTAGTTGTATTTGTGGTGATATCGTCAATGAATTACCACTTGCCCAGGCGACAGTATCGCAGCATTTGCGTGAACTTAAACACGCAGGATTGATCAAAGGAAGTATTGAAGGCAATAGTATTTGTTATTGCATTAGTGAGGAAGCTGTCGAGCGATTAGTGGCTTATTTTTCGGATATGCTCATTAATTTTAGAAAACCAAAATGTTGTTAAATATAAATATCATAGAATGAAACTTAGCACACTAAAGGAAATTTTAACTTCCCTCGATGAAGTAGTTTTTGTCGGACAAAACGGTTTGTCTATACCAAGTCATGTACATCTGACGGAAGTCGGACGGATCAACAAACATTTTATGGACTGTGGAGGTAAAGTCAGAACCGAACGCTCCATATCACTCCAACTGTGGGAGGGCATCGATGTGTGGCATCGCTTAGCACCAGATAAATTCTTGAAAATTCTAGAATTGGCAAGCCAACAACTTGAACTTCACGACGACGAAATAGAGGTGGAATATCAAGCCCAGACCATTGGCAAGTTTGCGCTCGACTTTCAAGAGGGGAGATTTGTTTTATTGGATAAGAATACGGCTTGTTTGGCAATGGATAGTTGT
The DNA here is from genome assembly GCA_964616755.1 of uncultured Saprospiraceae bacterium. GTDB lineage: Bacteria > Bacteroidota > Bacteroidia > Chitinophagales > Saprospiraceae > CAYNFR01. The sequence continues at coordinate 5,811 of CAZTSI010000085.1, forward strand.
TGCATTCCGATCCTTCAAGAAATAAAAGATACGGCCAGTTCGTGTTGTTCACCAAACTCCACTTGCTCTTAAGTATATGCAAATCAGACCAATTCAGTCGAGCCATTTTGAAGCAATATCCGATATTTATCTCCAAGGTATATTGACAAAAATGGCCACTTTCCAGACCACAACAGGTACTTGGGAGGAGTGGGACTCAAGCCATCTTGTGCATAGTCGATTAGGTACATTTGTCGATAATCAACTTATAGCTTGGGCAGCTCTTTCGCAGGTCAGTAGTCGGTGCGTGTATGGTGGGGTAGCGGAAGTCAGTATCTACATCCACGAATCATACAGGGGCCAGGGAGTGGGTAAGGCATTATTGAAAGCATTAATTAATGATAGCGAGCTTCACGGAATATGGACGCTGCAATCTGGCATTTTTCCTGAAAATAAAGGTAGTATTGTACTGCACGAACATTGTGGATTCAGGAAAATTGGCTTTCGCGAAAAAATTGGCCAGCTAGATGGGATTTGGCGAGATAATATTATCATGGAACGCCGCAGCCGAATAGTTGGAAAGTTTTCTTGATGCCCAATCCGAATGCACTGAAGGTAGCTTGAATGGCAGGCTCTATTCGACATGGTTTGGTTGAGAATTTTTAGGACTACAAGCAAACTATAAAAAATCGATTCGTGTTTTGCAATGATCTAAAATTAAACAATAAACGTCAACACATGCAGAAATCGATAGCGCAGGTTCTTTGGGCGCAATTTGGAGCGAGCATTGATATGCTGCATAATGGCATCGATCATTGCCCCGAAAGTCTGTGGGATACAAAGGCTGCTTTTTGGTATAATGCCTATCACTGTATTTTTTTCTTGGATTATTATTCTACGCTTAATCCAATAAATTTTTGCCCTCCTGCTCCATTTGATCTTTCTGAATTTCAAGATAGGCTGCCCTCTAGGGTTTATTCCAAAAAGGAGTTATTGGATTATCTTCAAAATTGCAGAGCAAAATGTATGCGCTGCGTCTTGAGCCTATCGGATACTGAATTATTTGAAAGTTGGACGAATGAGTCCAAGTCGATGCAATTTAGTTATATCGAAATCATCCTCTATAATATGCGCCATGTACAGCATCATGCCGCTCAGCTCAATATGATGTTACGAAATGGCATGGATGATGCTCCTTCATGGGTATTTCGGGCAGAAGATGAGACAATAGTAAAAACCCACTGATCAAGGTTATATTACTAAAGGCAATAAGAGCATGGAGTTTTTCGCAGTACCCATATATCAATACTAAATCAAATGAAATTCTTAGCCACTTTAATAATGATATGTGCGAGCATGATGTGCTATACCAAGCTATCTGCTCAATCATCGGAGGACCTGAGGAATACGATCGAAGAAATTGTGAAAGGCCAACGAGCCAAGATTGGAGTCAGTATTTTTGATCAAAATGCACAGGAGCTTATTGCGATCAATGCTGATGAACAATTCGCCATGCAGAGTGTATTCAAAGTACATATTGCCTTGACCGTGCTAGCAGAAATTGATCGAGGTAATCTACAATTGGATGAGTTGATAGAAATTAGTAAAAAACAAATGTTGCCGAATATTCATAGCCCTATTCGCGATATGAATCCGAACGGGGTCGTTATGCCCCTTGGTGATATTATCGAATTTATGGTCTCTAAAAGTGACAATATCGCTTGTGACGTTTTGTTGAATTTACTTGGTGGCCCACAAGTAGTCGAGTTATATTTCGTTAATAACGGATTTGACAAAATTTCTATAAAAATCAACGAAGAAGTTATGCAAAGCAATTGGGAATTGCAATTTGACAACTGGACTACACCAAGAAGTGCTAACCAAGTGTTATCTGCTTTTCATCATAAAGATCAAAAATTCCTCTCTGCTACCAGCTATCGAAATTTTTGGGATACCATGCTACACACTGAAACGGGTAAGAAGAGACTCAAAGGCTTATTGCCTGACCATACACCGGTAGCCCATAAGACAGGTTGGTCTGGACAGAATGATAAAGGTGTAACCGAGGCTGTCAATCATATTGGCGTCGTCTATTTGCCTAACGGCGAATATTTTTATATCAGCGTATTTATCACGCATTCCATCGAGGATTTTGATACGAACGAGCTCACTATCGCCAAAATCGCTAAAGCGGCTTGGGATTATTTTAACTAAAAATATCGCAAAGATGTACTATCAGCCACTACCTCAATTCGATAGTGAAATAGATAGGCTTAACTTGGGGCATCACGTACGCGTCTAGCCGAGGCTACTTATGAGTCAAATAATCCAACTTCAGAGCAATCCTGTGTGTTAGCAGACATCTTACGGCTGCGTCTGGACAGGCTCGTTGATCTCGAATACATGACGAAGCGTATAGACACTATCACTAACTGAAGAACCTATGCTTTAGTAATACAGGCCTCTAAATGATCTGAAAATTGTGTAAATTGGGTTATTTAGTATTTTATCTGAGCAAGTTTTGTTATTCACATCGATACTTAATAAAAATCGTCCTAATAATCCTACTCGTTATTACGATGCCTTCTACAGAAATGGCATAGAGTAAGGAGCAGCGATTATAGAAACCATGGCGTTCAATAGCTTTGAGAACGAAGAGAACATAAAAAGCTAAAAAATCAAAACGAATCCAAGGTACTGGCAGAAAGTAGAAAGAGGGGAAGTAATACTTGCGTAGTATTATATTAATTTTGTGTAAAACGATATTATTACAATATGTAAAGTTAATAACTAATAATATGTAAATTATTTCTTACTTTTGTGTAGATTTCTTATTAATAATGATATGCAAACTAAGCAATCGTACCTACATCGTATTTCAGACATAGAGCTACGAAGGAAGTTAGGAGCATCCGGAGCATTGTTGATCAGAGGTATGAAGGCATGCGGCAAGACCATGTCCGCCCGTCAATTTGCATCAAGTATGATTGCCTTTGACCAGGATGAACAAGTACCGATGCTAATGGATACTGCTCCACAGCGATTAATGGTGGGGGCTACACCAAGATTGATTGATGAGTGGCAAGAGTATCCTAAGATATGGAATTATGTGCGACATGAAGTAGACCAAAGAAATCTGCCTGCACAATTCATTCTTACAGGTTCTGCCGATCCTGCCGAAAATATAAAAATGCATTCTGGCGCGGGTCGTTTTACCCTATTGGATATGCGTACCATGAGTTGGCAGGAATTGGGGTATTCAACGGGTGCGGTGCGCATGGCTGATTTATTGGAGTCAAAAGAGATCAATATCCAGGATCAAGCTACTGATTTGGAGCTAATCATCGAGCGTATCATCAGAGGGGGTTTTCCATCATTGATCAATAAAAACGTAGAGCAAGCGATGGAGATTAATAGAGCCTATGTAGAGTTATTGGCAGAGGTAGATATGAGCAGAGTTTCGGATGTAAATAGAAAGCCTGATAAGGTGAGAAACTTATTGCGATCATTAGCCAGAAATACAGCCACATCGGTAGATATCACTGCCTTGGAGGCTGATATCAGAGGTAGAGAAAGGAGCGATATTTCCCGACCTACCATTTATGACTACTTAGATGC
>CAZTSI010000086.1:0-8691 GCA_964616755.1 uncultured Saprospiraceae bacterium
TGTTGCTTCCCCTACTACTCGCTTCATTATAGCCATCTCTGCATCAGGAATAGGGTGTACTTTATTAGCTATATGCAAAAACTGATATACCCACGGATGTTGCAAGATGGGTATATATGAGGATTGCTCAATTTGCACAAATACATGACACGGTATTAAAGCCACTTGGCTGCGCTTTTTGCGTGATGCATATTGGCGCCATTTTTCTTGTATAGGGACATAAGCGATAATATCCTGTCGAAGCAAGTCTTCTTGTACTCTCTTCTCACACTTATACTTGCACTTCACGGCGTACCACTTCAATTCCGTCTCACTCAATTGGTTTTTGATGCTAGACATATACGCCATTATTACTCCAAATTAACAATGGGTGTCCCTCAAACTCTTCAATCATCTCTGCATCCCACTCTTTCATGGTGTAGTTGATATACCTTATCTTACGATGAACCAAGGCTTCCGCCTTAACCGTAAGTTGCGCGAGATAGTCTAACTGCACATCTCCAATGATCAATAAATCGATTATAGGGCAATTATTGCCACTGGCAAAAGGTCCTATTAGATAAACTTCATGCACATCACCTAGTCTTTCAATGATTTGAAGTATCAATTGATCGATACCTAGATGCTTGCGCACAATCTGCTGAATATCCCCGAAGAGCGGGTGACTGATATTGGCACTATAAATTTTTTTATTGCCCGATACGGTAGATGAAAGCATTTTTGCCTCTTCTAGTCGGTTTAATTCCACTCGCACGGCATTAGTGGATTCATCAAACTCGTCAGCTAGCGCTCTCAAATGGGAGCTACTCCGGCTGTTAAGAAAGAACTTAAGCAATAACTTAATTCGAGTCTTAGACGATATTAAATCCGCAAGCATATAAAATTAAGTAATTTTCTATATGAGTAGTAAAATTACTCATTATTGTTATATTGTTCTATTTTTTGGCATTTTTCTTCATGAAATCTGCCCTTTAAAAGAGATATAGGTTAGCCAATCGTCCTAACTAGTTAGCCTTACCTTCCTAAAAAAAACCTACGAAGCCATCGCATCTCTATAAATTCTGCGGAAGATAATATATAGGCTTGCTAAAAAACCACCTAAAAAGAGACCAATCAATAACGCCTTGATACGTGAGGGCTCTTTTTTAATTGGAATAAAGGTTTGGTCTATAATCTGAAATTCCGGCGTATCAGAAGTTAGCAAAAGTTCTAATCCTCTTTTGCGCCTGAGCGAAGCATTGTACTCCTCATTGACAATGGATACTTCACGGATAATCTTATCCTTAGGTAGGCGCGAGATTCCAGATATCAGCCCTCTATCGCGATCATTAAAGCCTGCAAGCTGGCGCTCGACTCTGTACAACTCATTGTAGAGCGAGTCTGTTTCGGCCTTTACTAATTTGTACATGCGCTGCGGACGGCCGACAGTTTCTTCCACATAAAATTCGCGAAGTCGTTCGAATAAAGTCTTGGACAATATCATAGAGAGGTTGTCATTGACGGTCTCAACTGTAAGTGTAAATATCTCACTTTTAAGATCATAGGACATTTCCATAACACCCTTCGTGTTACTCAAACTACTCCCCGAGACAAATTCATGTAAAAGGTTTAAAGCTCTGTATTCTCGTTGAGTAAAGCTGGATATTTCTTCCCCTTCAAAGTAAAAATCCCCAAGATGAAGATGCCTATACTCCTCAACAATCGGTTCCTCCTTCCACTTATCGTGGAAATTGTATAAATCTATAATATGATTAGCGATGAAGTCAAACTTATTGTCAATCAAGGTTTGCGATAATAATACCTCATGAACGATTCGACCTGATCGAGCTAGTTCAGTTATTTTGTTATTTTCTAGCTCAACAAATTCAAATTCACTCAATGCTTGTGTATTCTGCTTGGCTCCTGATAACAAAAAACGTAGTCCGCTTTCATACGTTGTTTTGTCTACCACTGCTTTGCCTAAAAAACCCAACATAAAAAGTAAGGTGACTCCTACGATGAGCCATTTTGAAACCCAAAGCTCACTCCCAAATAATTTTATTTTTAAAATTAGTTCTTTGAGGGTTATCTCATCATCGTCATAATAATAAGGCGGCGCAGTAGGTTTTTCTCTACTTATATCCATCCTCTTTTGGCCATCCTCAGTTCCTGTCATCATATTGGTTTTCAGGTTCTTCTTGCTTTTGAGATGTTTCGACTGCCTTGTCTGTAGAAATATTAACAATTACCCCCTTATTCTTTATTGACTCGGGCCTTAATTTATTATCCATGTCCTCCTTGCCTTCTAGGTTCATTACATAAATTGACGAGCCTGCCGTAGGCTTAGGGTATTTTCGAAAAGGCCAAGCGCTAGTTGTAGCCTTAACCAAGCCATTAGGGTATTTCACAACAATGTATTTTTTAAATTTCTGCCTTTCTACCCCACCTGCATTCTCTTTGATATACCATAAAGCATTTTTATTGGGTTCATGAGCAGTTGCCACAGGCATTGCATTAATCTTCAGCTGACCTGCCTTTGTATTCTCTAAATACAGAACTACAACATTCTCTTGCTTTGGTACAACAACCACATCATTAGGCATTAACATGACTTCGCTGCTGTTTGAAGTAGATAAATCGACGCCGATTTCAAATTGACTTTCAAGACTCGCTTTTTCATGGTGTCGAATGACGCGAATACCGTGATTCATGGCAGCAGTACTCAACCCGCCTGCCTTGGCGATGAGATCTTGTAGTGTTTCATTGTTTTCAGTAAGGGCGTACATTCCTGGATACCGCACTTCACCCTCGATATTCACGAATTGCTGTTCCTTATACTCCGCCTTGGTTCTTGCTACTATTTTATCATAAGGCACAACTTGAAAATCCGTCGATCCTTCGATAATATTTAAACCCTCGTCTAAGCGAATACTTATGAGCGTGGTCTTGTTAAGCCCATTCGCAGCTTGTTCGTTGCGATAGATATCTACTACCCCTGAGGCATTATCTTTAAGGCCACCTGCCAACAATACTACATCTTTGAGTAACATACCTTCGTAAGAGAACAAGGTATCCGGATTTCTAACAGCACCATCGACGATTATATTACGCAGATCAGAAATTTCAGACCGCGCGATCGCTATCAAAACATCCATGGGTTTTAGCAACATATTATGCCTACTAGAGGCATTATTGAGTGCTTGACGAAAATCTACTTCTATATATTCCTTTTTATTTCGATTTTGAATATCTGTTCTCAAGATATATCCAATATCATTTGCTTCATCTAATAATCCACCTGCCAACAACAACCCTTGCTGAACTGTGATCGTGGAGTTAGGATCAAAAGGGTGCTCTCTTTCTTTTTTCACGGCGCCAGTAATGGATATAGTTGAAAGTTCCACAAAATTAGATAGGCTATTGACGACTAATCGATCGCCATCCTGCAAGACCATGTCAGAAGCCCCGCTCAAATTGGACATGGTTAATGTCAAATCCAGCTGGATCAATTTGATCGTACTGTCAGGATTCAAACGAAGCAAAAACGCCACATCTTGGCGAGCGTCTCGTGCCAACCTACCTTTATTAATAAGCTCGCTTAGCGTCTTAGTAGAAAACAGCGAATAATCACCTGGAAAATCCACGGCACCCTCTATAGATACTATATTTTTGAGCAACTGGCTTGACTCACGAATGATGACTTCATCCCCATCTTTTAAATTAAAAGGTTTTCCATTTTCAATAAATTCTTCGTAGTTGAGGTCGATCATTTCTACTCGGCCCGATTCGAATCGCTTTATTTGCACTATGTCCGTCGTAGCATTGCCGGTAAGGCCACCCCCAAACGCAATTAATTCCTTGAGACCTTCACCATCTTTGAGTTCGTACTTCATGGGTCGCTTCACGGCTCCAATCAAGCTAACGACCTGCCCTGATACTGGGACTTGAATGACGACATTATCTTCTAAATACAGATTGAATTGAACCGAGGGGTCTTGCATCATTTTGTATAGATCCAAGGTTTTATTGACGCCGCCGTAACTAATTCTGATGTCTCTAACTGTTCCTGAATTTCTCAAACCACCTGCGGCAACGAGTGCATTAAATGCCGTATTGGTGGCAATTAGACTAAATGAACCGCTCTGACGTACCTCACCAAAGATATTCACGGTAATAATTCTCGGTTGAGAGAGTGAAATAGCAATCTGGTCTCCCCGAAAAAGATAAAAATTAGAAAATCGTCTCGATATCAATTGTTTGGCTTGTCCCCAGTTGATACCTCGTAAAAATATTTTGGCCATATTATCAGGTGAAATACTACCAGCCGCATCCACGACATACTTTGCATCGAACTGAGAAGCACCGAAGATAGATACTGATATTTCATCACCTTCACCGATCACATATGAGTCTGGCACCTTAAATACCATCCGCGAATCATAGACACGCAGGCTGTCGGCCTCAAAAATATTATGCCCATATATTTCGCTTTTAGCCTCTCTATTGTGCAAACGGTCGTCCAAAGCTTTGATAATCGAATCGGCAGTCATTATATCCGGACTATCCGATAAGGTCAAATTGATATTCCAATTGCCGTACGATAACTTTGGATTGATCGTGGTGTCCACGCCGCCGAAACCACCAAGTTGGATTGTTTGCGAATACAAGGCAACTTGACTCATAAAAAATATACCGTATATGCTCAGCCTTACCCACACAAATGGTGATAAAAAAAGTGACAAAACTCTATTCCATTTTTCTTCCTTACTCATGCATTAATCCTATCATTTGTTAAAATGCCTTACCATATGGGCTTGTTGATTTGAATGCCCAAAAAGCAAAGGTAAAATATTATACTTGGTGCGCAAGAGTTAAGACTATATGCTTGACGAATTCTAACAAAACTCCTTTCTTCTTAAGTGCGCTATACATGACGTTCCTAAAGTAAGCATCATCGAGGTATTTCCATTTTTCAATGTTGCGAAGATTTTTTTCTTATTTCTTCTGTGAGAGCAATAGAACTGAGCAATGATTCGACGGGATGTCCTTGTCCGACCAAAATATTCCGATAGCTCTGAATATGCAAATCCTGAAACCCATCGCTCAAATCCCATACAAGCTCTCCAATCTGAATACTTCGGATGGGAGATTGACCCGAGAATTGTTCAGCAGAAGTATGAATGGATAAATCCCACAGAACTTTAGCTTTTGCAAAGTTCATTTGTCCTCTACTCATTGCCAAATCAGATCCATGGATTAAAACGTCCCGTGGTGTACCGAAGAGCCAAATCAATAGATCAAAAAGGTGGATGCCAATATTGGTCGCAATTCCGCCTGAACGCACATTACAACCTTTCCATGATTTAAAATACCAATCACCGCGCAACACCTTGTATTGAATTTTAACCTCTATAGCTTCACTTCCTATTTGATCAACATACTGTTTGAGTTTTAATGCCACAGGATGAAGTCGCAATTGAAGAATAGTATGAATAGACTTCTGGGCAACACGTTGTGCCTCTACGAGTAATTCTAAATCAGCCGAGGTCAGCACTAAAGGCTTTTCGCAAATGATGTCCATTCCCAAAGATAATCCGAGCAAGCAGTGCTCTAGATGTAAATCGTTAGGTGTACAAATTACCAAATAATCGATGGGCAAGCCAGAAGCTTTTTGTTCAATGGCGTATTTCTTGAAATAACCTATATCCTTAAAATAAATACACCTCGGGAAGTATTGATCCAACACACCGACACTATCGAAAGGATCTACCGCCGCAATTAAATCACAACCCAACGCCTTTATAGACGCCATATGACGCGGAGCTACAAAACCTGCCGCTCCTAAAAGTGCAAATCGCTTCACAGTTTATGACGATTAAGAGGCATCATAATTGATCACCAATGTAGTGTACATGGTTATGCTCCAGCCGATAATAATTATTATCAATCGGGCATTTTGCGATGCCAAATTGATCAAAATTGAGTCTTGCGCCCGATCTACTCATCCAGCCTTTTGGTTTAGATGGATTGCCTGCTACCAAGCAATATGGTGGCAAATCAGTCAAAACGACCGAACCCGCGCCAACAAATGCGTACTCCCCTATTTTGATTCCGCAAATAATTGTTGCATTAGCACCTATGGTAGCGCCGCGGCCGAGATGTGTTGACTGAAATGAGCTCTTTCGATTAACTGTGGCTCTCGGATTAAGAACGTTTGTAAAAACAACACTAGGCCCGATAAATACTTCATCTTCACAATACACCCCAGAATATAGCGAGACATTATTTTGAACCTTTACATCATTACCGATGGAGACATTTTCTCCAATAAAAACATTTTGACCCACTACGCAATTGCTACCAATCATCGCACCTGACATAATATGCGAAAAGTGCCAGATTTTCGTACCAGAACCAATGCGTACACCTGCATCGATAATACTACTTTTGTGTATGAACACTTCTTCGTCTTTATTCATAGAAGTTATGGATCTGATCACAAACATAATGGACATCAGACGTACTTAGCAAATCGTGGATAGGTAAGGCAAGCACTTCTTTACATATACCCTCGGATACGGCTAAGGACTGATCAGGTGAATAATATGCCTTATAAGCTATTTGTTGATGAAGAGGTACCGGATAATAAACCTTTGACTCTATACCCTGATTCTTCAGATGAACAACTAATTTATCTCTTCGCTGGCTTTTTTCTCTGATCACATATTGGTGAAAAGTGTGAAAATTAGGTACTGCCACAGCTGGGGTGGCGATATGCTCTAATCCGTTCAAACGATCATAGTATAATTTCGCTAGCTGCCGTTTTTGTGCTAATCTACTATCCAAATGCTTTAGATTTACTACCAAAAAAGCTGCTTGCAATGCATCAAGACGTGAATTCATGCCTACAATTTCGTGGTAAAATTTTGTATGAATTTGACCATGATTGGCGATAGACCTAATCTTGTCTGCTAGATGTTTATACTTGGTACAAAGCATTCCGCCATCACCAAAGCACCATAAATTCTTTGTCGGAAAAAATGAACAGCATCCGATGTGACCTAATGTACCCGAATATTGTCTTTCATCATTACTTTCATTATCGCAAAACGCTCCAAACGATTGTGCAAAATCTTCGATAACATAGAGGCCATGTCTCCGTGCTACATCCATAATTGTGTCCATGTCAGCCATCTGTCCGAATAGGTGAGAAACGACTATACACCGAGTATGACTGTTGATAACATCTTCCAAGCTCTCAGCATCAAGATTGAAATATACTTTATCAACATCCATAAATCGGGGTATTAAACCTAACAAAGCGCAGGATTCTGCAGCTGAGACATAATTGAATGCAGGAATGATGACTTCATCACCATGATCCAGATCTAATGCAAGTAAGGCAATTGTAAGAGCATCCGTTCCATTAGCACAACTAATTACATGTTCTATAGAAAGATACTGACCTATTTGATATTCGATTGCCTTCACATGGCTACCACCAATATAATGACCCGAACTCATAACATCACGAAAGGCAAATTCATAGTCTGACTTTAAACTGTTATACTGTCTTCCCAAATCGATCATTTTGATCATATACAGATTCGTTTGCCTTCACTTAATCCATAGAAATTTCCCTCATCAGGATTTAAAGCAACTCAAAGATACTTGAGTGGCACTCTATTTTTAATTACTTTATTACATTTATCGTACGAACAAGTATATCGTGCTCAACTTACGCTCTGGGATTATTCATTCATTTTTGCTTTTTTGTTTCTTCGTTTGTTCTAACGAAGAGATAAGTAGTCAATGCGTAAATAATGGATCCGGTGAGTTTTGGTCAGACAATTGGATCAGTTGTGAAAGTTTTCCTAATCCTACCAATCCAGGCATCGATAATTATTGGATACTATACGACTTATCTCAAGTGTATCTGATTGACTCACTGCACATATACAATCTCAATACATTGGATACCCTAAGTGGCGTTAAAGATTTTGAAGTACATAGCTCTTTTGATGGTGCAATCTGGGTGTCACAAGGTAGCTACTCTTGTCCTATGGCTCAAAATAACCCTGAATATGGTGGTGTCCATATAAATTTACTCAAATCATTTCAAGCAAGATTTGTGCTCTTGACGGCGCTTAGCAACTACGGCGGTGATTGCTATGGCTTGAGTGAAGTGGTATTTGGTTTAGACACTGCTAGTTGCAAGGAATTTAATCCATCCCTCTCAATAGAATATAATCTCTGTTCTGATCAATTTGAACTATCCGTAAACGATTTTGCCCCTGCCTCTGACGTCCAATTTAAATGGTCCAACGGCGCTCAGACATCGTCTATTCAAACGGCAGACGCTGGCGTCTACCATGTCATTATTCATGATCCATTGTGTACCCAGATTATCGAAGCGAATATTTCTAGACCCGCCTATCGAGAAGCAGGATGGGGACCCAATGAAATAATTCCTGATGGTTTCTACCGTTTTACAAACCCCTTGCGCACATCAGGAGTAGCTAAGGATGTAGAGCGTATAACTCTCTTTAATCCGTCTGCTGTAGAACTCGAACAAGAATTTACGGTTCAGAAAGGGGCTAACCTTAGTATTGCTATTATCGATTGCGAAAACCAGCCTGAAGAACAGTACTTACTCGAATATGCGGAGCCTTTGTCTTTGGCCTATTCGTATCAAGACTACTTGGGGGGAGG
>CAZTSI010000087.1:0-8024 GCA_964616755.1 uncultured Saprospiraceae bacterium
TCCTATACATACTGAATTAGAGCCAAATAAAGACAAGGATACATATGCATGTTTATCATAGTCGCTTAGCACCACTTTTAATTTTCTGCTCTCTGTGATGTCGACATAATAGATATTCTCACCCATTATACCTCCGACACTTGTCTGATTGCCACATGAATACATACTAATATTGCTTTTGCCTTCGGCTAATACACCATGTGTTTTGTCAGCTCCGCAAATAATTTCTGTTGCATCCGTTAATTCTTTGCTACCACAAGTGACCATTAAGGAATAAGCTCCTTTTGATCCTGCACCAAGACCGTCGACAATAACAAAATATTCGCCAGCAGGATATCCGCCATGTGCTTCATCTATGTATTTTCCACCCCAGAAAGATCTGCCTGTTGCCAAACAGCTAACTCTCGATCCATCGCATATGTCGACTAATATGATATCCAGATCATCTTCCTCTGTAAATAAATGAATCTGTAATTTATCTCTTGAGTTTTGCTTTTGTATCCGATAGACTCGATCATTCCCTGCGTAGGTAAAGTTCTTATCGCGACAGTCGTAATCGTTATAATGAAAATTATTTTGAGCATCTAAGGTTGATCCTTGTACCATCACTCCGCATGTAAGGTTTATAGCATCCGAGCATACTGGCACTTGTTGGTCGCATGTTAATAGGCTCAAATTAAATCTTGCATCCATTGATCCAGTTCCGTCTACGACAATGTAATATTTGCCCGGCAAGAAAAATCCACTTATGATCTCATCCTGCCGACCAGAATTAGTACTGGCCAAATAGCAATTAGAAACGCTGCAGCCGTCTTTCATAACAAAAAGATCCAAACCTGCTTCGGCTGTTGAAATGCCAAATAATCGGACATCTACATTTCGTGCTTGCGTCAATTGGAAATAAAAAACGCGCTCATATCCTTTGTAACCCTTATAAGAACTTCCACAGCGATACTCTTCAAGCTTAGATGTGCCATGAGAAGTATATAAATCCCATAGTTCATTGCCGCAATAAATCTCTTTGGCCGTTTCACAGACGATTGGGTCATGCCAGACTTTCGCCGCTACATCTGAATATAATAATAAGGAAAGGAAGGCAAGGGCTGCCTTAATGGTGTACGTTTTCATCCTTAAATGCTACTCGTTAAGAAATACTAGATCATTAGGGCGGCAAGATACATATTAATTTAAATTATAATATATATTGTATTGGATTAATTTTACATCTCTATAAATATCTCAATGGGGATGCTTACTTGGTTTTATGAGCACGAGTTTGGCCCATTGTATTGGCACCAAGCCCCTTTTTATGCTTGAAGCCGTATAAAATTTTTAATAAAGCCTCAATTTAAATGGATTCTATCCGATGTTTTCACCGTCAAAGGATTATATTGGCGTTTGTTTTGCACTTGCCAAATGTTACGAGATATTCTAAGGCATTGGCTGTTCAGGGGCTACCCAAAATTAAAATCAGACTACGAGTGTTATTATGAAAAGAAGAGAGTCAATTCAAGGTATTATGGCGCTTACTAGCCTACCTATCCTCGGCAATTGCGGAAACTCAATACAAACCGCAGAGGCCAAAATACCTAAAGGAATCATAAATCATTCGGTATGCAGATGGTGCTATGGCAGTATCCCGCTAGAAGAGTTTGCGGATCACTGCGTAGATATGGGCATAAGCTCTATCGAATTGCTCAACCCCAACGAGTGGGATGTAGTGTTGTCTAGAGGTTTGGATTGTGCTATTTCTTTCGGGAGTTCGTTAGGTATAGTCAATGGATTTAATGATCCAAAGTATCATGCACAATTGCGTGAAGACTACGAAAAACTTATCCCTATGGCCGCAGAGAAAGGTATTCCAAGTATTATTTGTTTTTCAGGCAATCGCAATGGCATGGATGATCAACAAGGACTAGAAAACTGTGCCGTTGGATTAGAACCTATTGTAAAATTGGCCGAAAAATATGATGTCAAAATCATAATGGAGCTACTGAACAGTAAGGTAGATCATGCTGATTATATGTGTGACCATACTGTATGGGGCGCAATGCTTGCAGAAAAAATTGGCTCGACAGCCTTTAAACTCCTTTACGACATTTACCATATGCAGATCATGGAGGGTGATGTCATCAGAACGATTCGCGAAAATTCTCAATATATAGGACACTACCATACCGGCGGAGTGCCAGGTAGAAACGAGATCGATGAAAGCCAAGAGCTCTATTACCCTGCGATCATGAAAGCCATAGCATCATTAAACTACAAAGGTTATGTGGCCCAAGAGTTCATTCCAAAAAATAAAGATGTCCTGAATTCATTAAGGCAAGGCGTTGAGATTTGTAATATAACCATATAATAAAATTAGCATATGTTGTTCAATTCAAGTGGAAAAGAAGAAGTAACCTATGATGCTATCGTCATAGGCTCAGGCATCAGCGGCGGTATGTCTGCGATGGTATTATGCCAAAATGGCATAAAGACCCTTGTATTAGAAAGAGGTCGCATGGTCAAACATGGAGATTATCCTACGGCGGATCTTGAACCATGGGATGTAGAAAATCGAGGTGGACTCACGAAAGCGGAACTCAAAGATTATGAAAAACAGATGCGCACAGGGTACACGGTATCACAATACACCAAGCATTGGTGGATAAAGGATACTGAATATCCCTACGACGAAACAAAGCGCTTTGATTGGATCAGAGGGCATCATGTAGGTGGACGCTCTCTTTTATGGGGACGTCAGAGTTATCGACTTAGTGACATAGATTTTGAAGCTAACGCCAAAGAGGGCCATGCAGTAGACTGGCCGATTCGCTACAAGGATATCTCATCGTGGTATGATTTTGTAGAAGAATATATAGGTGTCAGTGGACGTAAAGAAGGTCACCCTCAAACTCCTGATGGCAAGTTCCAGCCCGCAATGGATATGAACTGCCTAGAAGATCATACCAGCAAGAAAATTGCTGAAAAATTTGACGATGGACGACTCATGACCATCGGTCGAGTGGCACATATCACCAAACCGGAGGGGCATAATGGCCGAGGCTCATGTCAATCACGAAATAGATGTATCCGTGGCTGTCCTTATGGTGCCTATTATAGTTCGAACGCTGGTGCATTGAGAGATGCCGAGGCGACGGGTAATCTGACGATACGACCTTTTAGCTTAGTACACAGCTTGATATATGATGATGCTACTCAAAAGGCCACGGGAGTGCAAATCATTGACACGGAAACAAATGAATCGCATGAATTTTTTGCCAAGGTAATCTTTGTCAATGCATCTGCCATTCATACTGCAGCTATTTTGATGAACTCAAAATCCGATAGATTCCCTAATGGGTTGGGCAATGACTCAGGCGAATTAGGTCACAATATCATGGATCACCATTTTAGACTTGGCGCTAGAGGCACCTATGAAGGTTTTGAAGACAAGTATTATTATGGACGCCGCCCAAATGGTATTTTCATCCCTCGATTTAGAAACATCAGTACCAAGACAAAGATGAAAGATTTCAATAGAGGGTATGGCTACCAAGGAGGCGCAAATAGAGGAAGTTGGCATAGACCAGCTGAAGCCAAATTCGGAGCGGCTATGAAGGAAGAATTAGCAATGCCCGGTGGTTGGGGTATGAGTTTGATGGCCTTTGGAGAGTGTCTGCCATATCACGAAAATAAGATGACCCTTCAGTATGATAAATTAGACAAGTGGGGCATGCCTACCGTCAACTTCGATGCTGAATGGAAAGAAAACGAACTGAAGATGCGTAAGGATATGATGACTTCTGCAGCAGAAATGCTCGAAGCTGCGGGCTTTAAGGATGTTAAAGAATATGATATGCAATCTTGGCCAGGCTTAGGTATTCACGAAATGGGTACGGCACGTATGGGGCGAGATCCTAAGACCTCTGTTTTAAATCAATGGAATCAAGTGCATTCTGTCAATAATGTTTATGTCACTGATGGCGCCTGCATGACGTCAGCCGGCAATCAAAACCCATCTTTGACCTACATGGCTCTCTCTGCACGTGCGGCTGATCATGCAGCTAAAGAATTAAGAAAAATGAATCTCTAATCCATCAAATAGTTAAGAAAATGAAAAGAAGAGAAGCACTCAAATCATCTGTATTTTTGGTGGGTTGTGGACTTAGTGCTGCAAGTATCTCCTCCATTTTAAGCAGCGGTTGCAAACAAACAGACACCATAGCCGCTGAGACTTTTTTAGATATCGATACCATTGACTTACTCGCTGAAATATGCGAAACGATATTGCCAAAAACCACTACTCCAGGCGCTAAGGATGCTGGAGTTCATTTATTCCTTGATTATGCAGTCAAGCACAACCTCACTCCAGAGGATCAGACGATGTTCAAAGCAGGTATAGTGACTATCAAAGACTTAGTCAAGAACAAATTCAAGAAGAGTTTTGTAGATCTGTCTGCTGATGAGCGAAATGAAGCCTTTGCCGAAGTACTTAATATCAAAGGGGATAAAAATATCGGAGAGGTATTAATAGGATTGACGAAAAATGCCTTCTTCACAAGTGAAGTGGGTGCTAAGCAAGTCTTGAAATATAAGGCCGTTCCGGGCCCATATAGGGGATGCGTGGAATTATCTGAAGTCGGAGGAACTTGGTCGGAATAATAATATCAACTTTTAATAAATAATAATGAAAAAACATTCGAGAAGACAATTTATAAATACAACTTCAAAAATCTCACTGGCCACAATGGCAGGAGGTATGGTATGGAGTTCTTGCGGCACTAAATCAAACACAACGGCTGAAAGCATTGAAGAAATCAAGAAAGATATGTTCTTTAAAATATCCCTCGCACAATGGAGTTTGCACAAAGAAATTTTTGCTGGCAAATTAGATAATCTGGATTTCGCTGCAAAATCAGCAAGCTTGGATATCTTCGGTATTGAATATGTCAATCAATTCTTTAAAGATAAAGCGGAAGATGGCGCTTATTTAGCTGAAATGAATAAAAGAGCGGCAGACAGCGGAGTGAAGCAATTGCTCATTATGATTGATGGAGAAGGTGGACTTGGTGAATTGGATGACGCTACGCGCAATAAAGCTGTAGAGAATCACTATCGTTGGGTCAATGCGGCAAAAACCTTAGGCTGCCATAGTATTCGAGTCAATGCATTTGGCGTAGGAACGGCCGAAGAAGTAGCTGACGGGGCTGTACAAGGTCTTGGTATGCTAGCAACTTATGCTGCTAAGGAAAGTATTAACGTCATCGTCGAAAATCATGGCGGCCACTCGAGTAATGGCCAATGGCTATCAGGCATTATGAAACAGATAAACATGCCAAATTGTGGTACCCTACCTGACTTTGGCAATTTTTGCGTCAAACGAGATAGCGGCAAGGAATGGGAAGGTAACTGCATCGAAGAATATGATCGCTATGTCGGCGTCGCAGAGTTAATGCCATTTGCGAAAGCTGTAAGTGCAAAAACGCACTCTTTTAATGAAATGGGGGATGAAAAAGCCACTGACTACATGAAAATGATGAAAATCGTCAAAGATCATGGGTATACTGGCTTTGTAGGCATCGAATATGAAGGAAGCGAACTCGACGAAATTCAAGGCATCATTGCTACTAGAGATTTGTTGCGCAAAGTAGGACAAGCCCTATCTTAAGCCTTATTTATATGAGGGCATTTGCTTAAGGAATTATAAGGCCATAATAACATATACCCTATCGATATAGGTACTGTAGGATCATTGGTGTATCTGAGCGTTTTATTACTTTTCAAAAAATGCATCGAAGAGTATCATTTCTTTGTTGCATTTTTTGCTTCTATGTTTTAATAAGAAAATAGTAAGCATTGTATACGTTTATTTCATCATCCTCCTTGGATATTCGGCTATTCAAGCGAGTACAACCTAGAAACGATTGCTTTGTGACGCGGTGGAAGGAAAGTATTTGAGTTTTATCGGATTATTGGATAGCCAAAGCTTAGGACCTGAGAGGTGCTGCGACCAAACTCGAACCTTTTGTCTTAATATCACTTGCCTGATTTATCTTAGCTATTTACATTTACAAGTTTATCTGCAAGTATTTGCCTGTCTGCTTCTCCAACCAACCAGTGTTGAGACCTGAGTGTGCTCTACACCAATAATATCCTAATCAATACGGCCGTTGAGCGTACTTTTATCTCACCCCCAAGGCAATTTGATCTAATCTTTCAGTTACTATAGAAAACTTAGAAAATTTAGATTCAAATCACTTGCTTACCAGTCGCTTAGCTAAGAGGAGCGAAATAGTATTTCCTCCTCAGCCAAAAAGCTACCCTTACCAAAAAAATAAGTGCAGGTACTTCCACTAAAGGTCCGATTACCCCGGCGAAGGCCTGTCCTGAATTCAATCCGAAAACGGCAATTGCCACCGCTATAGCCAATTCGAAGTTGTTCCCTGCAGCGGTAAATGCAACTGAAGCTGTTGTGTCATAGTCTGCCCCCATTGCTTTGCTAAAGAAAAAGCCAATAATGAACATTAATGCAAAATATACTAAAAGAGGGATAGCGATTATCAGTACGTCCATTGGAATTTCTACAATCAATTCACCTTTTAGCGAGAACATCACGACAATCGTAAACAACAATGCGATTAAAGTAATTGGTGAGATTGTCGGAATGTACTTTTTGGTGTACCATTCTTCTCCTTTTAATTTAACTAAAATCAGTCTGCTTAAAATTCCCAAACTAAATGGGATGCCTAAATATATCGCAACACTTTCGGCAATCGTGGCAATGGATATATCGACAATTGCACCTTCAAACCCTAAATAAGGCGGTAGCACCGTGATGAAAATCCACGCATAAAAGCTGTAAGCGAAAACTTGAAAAATACTGTTTAAGGCAACTAAGCCCGCACCGTACTCGCTGCTCCCCTCTGCAAGGTCGTTCCATACCAACACCATTGCAATGCATCTTGCCAATCCTATTAAAATCAGTCCAACCATATATTCGGGATAATCCCGCAAAAAGACAATGGCCAATATGAACATCAGAACTGGTCCGATAATCCAGTTAAGGACTAACGATATAAACAGGATTTTGATATTCCTGAAAACCTTTGGAAGCAAACTGTAATTCACTTTAGCCAAAGGCGGGTACATCATAAGGATCAATCCGATAGCTATAGGAATATTGGTAGTGCCGCTGCTTAATCCAATGACATATTCGGGAATAAACGGAATAAAATATCCCAAACCAATCCCTATTGCCATGGCTACAAAAATCCACAAGGTCAAATAGCTATCGAGAAAATTCAGTTTCTTTTGCGCTTTATTCATAGAGTTACAGCTTTAACATTGGATAAAACAAATAACATCTCTCGACCGATTTGTCTTACTCTTTCGTCATATTTTTCTAATTCTACATCCGTTCCGTCAAAAGCTTTTGGGTCTTCATAGGGCAAGGATAATCTAAAATCGCAACCGAATACCAGCGGGCAATCTGCATCTGCTTCAGCACAGACCATAATAGCAGCAAACATTTCCTTTGGGTTGGGCGCATCGTCAAATTTTTTTGAAAATGCCTGATAGGGTTTCATTCGTGATGCCCAACGAACGGAATACTTTGGATTATCCGGATTTTCATCTGCTAAAATTTTGATGCCAATCCTGCGAAAAGAATCCACCGCCCGGATATTAAAAGAAGTCGCTTCGGTACCACCGGAAAAGGTTTGAATTTTGGGCAAATCGTAATAATCTGCCCCAACGGCCAACCATATCTGCCCGATATGGCTCCTGCGGGAATTATGCGTACAAATGACTGTGATTTTGGGGGTAATGCCCTGGGCCAATTTTTTGCTCAGATAATCACTTAGCAGCTTTAACTGCTCTTGGCGCTCCGCGGGAATATCTCTAAAACCTATTGTCAGATCGTCACAAAGCCGAGATATTCGTTTAAATAATTTCATGCTATGAATCTACGTTTAAAAAAATCCAAGAGTACAAATTCGCATTAACTTGAATATTAATTTTTTACCATTTTTATATTA
>CAZTSI010000088.1:0-7933 GCA_964616755.1 uncultured Saprospiraceae bacterium
CTTTTTACCATAGAACAGCTCCCCTCTCTTTTAAGAGAGGGGCCGAGGGTGAGTCAAAGAGAGGGACCGGGGGTGAGTCAAATCCAAAGCCAATTAGATCATTAAAATAACTCAAAAGCGGACAAAAACTAAACAACCAAAACCTCAACTCGCCACCTTCATAGCCGCTCTCTCAAAATGTCTATCAAAAAGTGTCGAAAGGTCGTAGCCACCCTTATATATACGAGAGTGCGTAAAGTATTCTATGGACATTCTGCCCAATAATCGGTAAGAAATGCGATGAAGTTCTTGATTTTTTGCCGCGAGCAGGATGCTACTTTTGCTTTCAATACTGGCACTTCTGTGCATACCACTCAATAAGGTATTAAGCTCGGCATGTTCTGCCATTAGGCACCAAAGCCTCTCGGCCACTTCATCACTCTGCAAAGTGTCATGTACGGGAATTTGCCTTTTGAATGTTTGCTCATTTTGCACCCATTTAGCTAGATATCTTGCTACAATATGTTCATCGACCCCGACAGTCTTGAGATCGAGAAATTCGTCAAGACGTATTTCTTCGCCGCCGATGGTAAGGGCATATTCTATATGGTCACGTAGCTTAAAATCAATAATCCTAGTCACATACCCATAATGAGCTGAGTGCACATTAGATATTTGTACCCAGGTGCGCAAAGTCGCATACGCCTCTAACTGATCATAATAATGGCAGTCTATAGGCGTATAAGTTGTCATTTTTGCTTAGCGATTTCTTGTTCCCTAAGCTGTCTTCTCAATATTTTGCCCACGTTCGTTTTGGGTAGTTCTTTAACAAATTCGATGGACTTAGGCACTTTGTAGCCCGTCAAATTTTCACGACAATAGGCGATGAGCTCATCCTTTTTGCAGGTACTATCCTTTAAGATGACAAATGCCTTCACGACTTCGCCTGATTTTTCGTCTGGCACGCCAATGACGGCAGCTTCACTAACTTTGGGGTGCATCGTAATGACATCTTCTATTTCATTAGGATAGACATTAAACCCAGATACGAGTATCATATCCTTCTTGCGATCTACAATTTTGAAATATCCATCGGCTTCCATGATAGCTACATCGCCAGTATTAAGCCAGCCGTCCGAGGTAATGGTTTTGGCCGTTTCTTCGGGGCGGTTATAATAGCCTTTCATCACTTGGGGGCCTTTGACTTGTATTTCACCCGCTTGGCCTAAGGTTACTGGATGACCATTATCATCCACAATACGCACATCTGTGCTCGGTATAGGTATTCCTATGGTGCCCACTCTTACACCACCTTTAGGGTTGGTCGTTACTACAGGAGAGGCTTCTGTCATACCATATCCTTCGGCAATAATGTTGCCCGTTATTTTTGTCCACTCATCCGCCACTGATTTTTGCAAAGCTGTTGCCCCGGCATTAGCAAACATTAATGAAGAAAAGTCAAGTGTTTTGAATGCCTCA
The DNA here is from genome assembly GCA_964616755.1 of uncultured Saprospiraceae bacterium. GTDB lineage: Bacteria > Bacteroidota > Bacteroidia > Chitinophagales > Saprospiraceae > CAYNFR01. The sequence continues at coordinate 1,459 of CAZTSI010000088.1, forward strand.
AAATTGTTGAGTGCATTATATAAGGTGTTGACTCCCGTAATACCTGTCACTTTGTACCGCTTAAATTCTGCAACAATCGATGATAAATCTCTCGGATTTGTAATCAACACTGACAACGCCCCAATATTCATCATGGCCAGACAGTTGCAGGTAAAGGCAAAGACATGATACAATGGCAGCGGGCAGACAACGACAGCTTGTCCTGTGTTGTCCGCAACATATGGATCTAAGAATGCTTTGATCTGCAGCATATTGGCCACAAGATTTTTATTAGTTAACATAGCTCCTTTACTCACCCCTGTTGTTCCGCCCGTATACTGATGAGCTACCACCGTATCTGGATGTGAATCTGCGCAATTGACCGTAAATTTCTTTCCTTGTGACAAAGCGCTTTTGAAACTTACAGTGTTGGCTATAGAAAAGGCGGGGATCATTCGCTTGGCATATTTAATGACAGCATCGACCATTGTTCCCTTAATACTTCCAAGCAATTCGCCAATAGTAGTCGTGATAACCACTTTAATTTCTGTCTTTCCTAATACCTTTTCAAGATTAGCAGCAAAATTTTCAGCAATAATGATACCCTTGACTTGGCTGTCTGTAAATTGATGTTCCATCTCCCTAGGCGTATAGAGCGGATTCGTATTTACAATGACTAACCCTGCCTTTAGGCAGGCAAACAATGCAATTGGGTATTGTAGTACATTGGGCATCATTATGGCCATTCGATCGCCCGGGGCTAAACCTCTACTTTGTAGATAAGCAGCCAAGGCTTCTGCTTTTTTATCCACCTCATCAAAGCTTAGACTTACACCCATGCAGGCAAAGGCTGGCCTAGTAGCAAATTCTCTACACTTTTCTTCCACATAATCCTTGAGCGTAGGAAAACGTGAGGGATCAATACTGACGGGTACACCAGCAGGGTAATGTTGTAACCAAGGTCGTTCATTCATAGCTTACATATATATATTATAGATAGTAGTTTAAAGAATAAGAAAGAAGTTTATAACCTCGACTTCGCCAAGATGAATAAGTCTCACTTATCTCCCGTAAATATAAGCCTTCTACTACCAAAATTAAATGACTCTATAGAATATTATAGGTAAATGCCCTTTTGCGTGAATAGAAATTCATAATCCTGCTGATTTTGGCGTAAAGCGAAAATTGCTCCGAAGTGCCACCGTATTAGACCAGTTGCAGGTTAAGTATAAATACTCTACTTTTGTCCCCCGATAAAAAATTGCTAATCTCTTACACCTTAAAGTGGGTGTAATACAAATCTAAAAACTGCCATGGCAGATAGAAAAAAAACATCAGAGACGCTTGAAGATCAGGACAATGTCCGCATAAAATCTCAAGAAGAAAACCTAGGCCTCGATACTTCAAATGAAGAAGATGAAGATGCCGTAGAACTAGACCACGAAGATAACCCGGCTCCACACAGCTCGGCACATGATGACTTCGACTGGTCTATAAGCAACAAACATACGAGTTCATATTCAAGTGAAGTTAAGTCTCAGTACCTCAGCGAATATGAAAGATCTCTTACTACCTTAGATGAAAACGCTCTAGTTAAAGGTCGCGTTACTTCATTTAGTGGTGGTGATGTCGTTATGGATATTAACTACAAATCTGACGGACTTGTATCCGCGTCAGAATTTAGAGATATGCCCGATATGAAGGTCGGTGATATTATCGATGTCTACGTCGAAGCCTTAGAAGATGAGCGTGGTCAATTAGTGCTATCTCGTAGAAAGGCAAAACTCCTTAAAGCTTGGGATAGTATTGTAGACTCATACAAGAATGGTACAATCATCAAAGGAACAATCGTTAGCAAAACCAAAGGTGGACTTATCGCCGATTGTAGTGGTCTAGAGACTTTCCTTCCAGGTTCACAAATCGATATTAAGCCTATTTTAGATTACGATGCATTTGTCGGCAAGACTATGGAGTTCAAAGTAGTCAAGATAAATGAAACGATCAAAAACGCCGTTGTATCGCACAAAGCTTTGATCGAATCAGATTTAGCAGAGCAGCGCGAAGAAATCATTTCTGGTCTAGAGAAGGGACAAGTATTAGAAGGAGTGGTGAAGAATATCACCGACTTCGGTGCTTTCATGGATCTTGGTGGTGTAGATGGTTTACTTTATATAACAGACATATCTTGGGGACGTATCAATCACCCGAACGAAGTACTTACTCTAAACCAAAAGCTCAATGTAGTTGTATTGGATTTTGACGAGAACAAGCGAAGAATTTCTCTAGGTCTTAAGCAATTGCAACCGCACCCTTGGGATGTTTTAGATGCAGCCATTGGCGAAAGTACTGTGGTCAAAGGTCAAATCGTGAATATTGAAGATTACGGTGCTTTCTTAGAAATCATTCCAGGTGTTGAAGGTCTAATCCACGTGTCAGAAGTCAACTGGAGCACACAACCCGTCAATGCGCGTGATTTCTTTACCTTAGGCACAGAGCATGAGGCTAAAGTGGTCACTATCGATAGAGAAGAACGAAAAATGAGCTTGAGTATCAAGCAATTAATGTCAGATCCTTGGGCTGAAATTAATAAGAAGTTCCCTCAACATAGTCGTCATAGAGGTGAGGTTAAAAATCTTACGCCTTATGGAGTATTCGTAGAGCTCGAAGAAGGAATTGGAGGTATGATACACATCTCTGATCTGTCTTGGACTAAGCGATTTAATCATCCTTCAGAATACACGAAGGTGGGCGAGAAGATCGAAGTTGTCATCTTAGAGATTGATCAAAATGATCGAAAATTATCTTTAGGTCATAAGCAATTAGAAGAGAATCCTTGGGATACTTTCGAGAATGTATTCCCTGTTGGATCGTATCACGAAGTGACGATTGTTAAAATCGATGAAAGAGGTGCCGTTGTACAACTTCCGTATGGCTTAGAGGCGTATGCTCCTATCCGTCATCTAAAGAAGGAAGATAATACTACCACTGGTGCAGACGAAACATTAACAGTCAAAGTCATTGAGTTTAATAGAGATGACAAGCGCATCGTAGTATCGCACTCTCGATATGTAGATGACGTGAAGAAAAAAGCTGACGATGAAGTAAAGCGCGCCAGAGGTGAAGAGGTAGAAGAAACTCGACGCACTATACAAACGCAAACTTCTAAGCTCGAAAAAACGACCTTAGGAGATATGGATGTATTCTCACAATTAAAAGATCAATTAAAAGAGGCGCAAGAAGCTTCTGCTGAGCAAGAAGCGAATGCCGCTAAGGAAGCCAAAGAAGTCAAAGAAATCAAGGAAGAAGCTCCGAAAGATAAAAAAGTAGCCGCTTCTGCGAAGGGAGATGATCTTAAGAAAGTAGAAGGCGTTGGCCCTAAAATCTCTGAACTTTTAGTTGAAGCCGGAGTTGATACCTTTGCAAAGCTAGCTGAAACATCTGTTGATGATATAAGAGCAATCCTTGAGGCTGCTGGAAGTAGATACCGTATGCATGACCCGACTACTTGGCCGAACCAAGCGCGACTTGCAGCAGAAAATAAATGGGATGAACTAGCCACTTTGCAAGATGAATTGAAAGGTGGACGAGTAGATGAATAATATCCTTATTCAGAATAAAAGAGGGGCTGTACAATTTGTGCGGCCCTTTTTGTTTTACGTAATCGATAGGGAATAATTATTCACTTTTAGTGTGTTGGAGTCTTTGAGAATATCTATAATTATAGTGCAAATCACATTAAAACCAAGTTTCTGCTCGATTGGCTAAGCAAAAAGAATGAGCAACGAGACAAGTCTGATATAAGGAGAGAATGATTAAAACAAAGAAGATTAATATAGTTGGGGGAGGCTTTGCAGGTCTGACAGCCGCCGCCCTATTGGGCAAATATGGGCATGATGTTCGATTGTTTGAAAAGAATGACCAAGTAGGCGGTCGTTGTAGATCGTACGCACAAGATGGTTTTGTATATGATATGGGGCCTAGTTGGTATTGGATGCCGGACATCTTTGAACGATATTATCAGCTTTTTGGGCACACCACTGCTGATTTTTATAAGTTATTAAGATTGGATCCTAGCTATCAGGTAATCTTTGAAGATGGAGATATTGTCAAACTACCGGCTAACTACGAAGCCCTGCGCCAATTATTTGAATCCTATGAAAAAGGTAGCGCAGACAAGCTAGATCGATTTTTAGCAGATGCCAGATACAAGTATGAAGTCGGTGTAGGTGAATTCGTTCATAAACCATCTTTATCCATTTGGGAATTTGTGAGCCTTAAAGTCTTAAAGCAGGCGGTAGGTCTAAACTTATTTGGTTCTATTTCTGCCATGATTCGTCGTAGTTTTAAGAATGAAAAACTCGTTCAGCTTTTAGAATTTCCAGTACTATTTTTAGGTGCAAAACCCCAGAACACTCCGGCTCTTTATAGTTTAATGAATTATGCTGATATCAAGCTTGGCACATGGTATCCTATGGGAGGAATGGTAGAAATAAGCAAAGCATTGGGGCAGATCGCACATGAGAATGATGTGGATATTCGACTAAATGAAGAAGTAACAGGATTTAGCTTTAGCGGCCAAAGCATTGAACAGGTAGTTACTCATAAGGGGATGTATGCCAGTGACTACATCATAGGAGCCGCTGACTATCATCATGTAGAGACGAACCTTCTTCCCAAACAAAGTCAATCTTACACACGTAAATATTGGGAAACAAGAGATATGGCGCCCTCCAGTCTATTGTTTTATGTAGGAGTCAGCAAGCGGTTAGAGGGTCTCTTGCACCATAACTTGTTTTTCGACACCTCTTTTTCAGAACATTCCCGAACAATATATGACCAACCCGAATGGCCAAAAGATCCATTGTTTTATGTATGTTGCCCGTCAAAGACGGATGCGAGTGTTGCCCCGGCTGGCAGCGAGAACTTGTTTATCTTAGTCCCTTTAGCCGCAGGCTTGACAGATAAACCCGAAGAACATGATCGTCTGTTTACGATCATCATGGCACGTATTCATAAACGATTAGGACTGGACATATTGCCGCATATCGTATACAAGAAGACTTTTAGTATTAAGGACTTTGAACACGACTATCATTCTTTCAAAGGAAATGCCTACGGTCTGGCGAACACATTGATGCAAACAGCGTTTTTAAAACCAAGTATGAAAAGTAAGAAAGTCCGAAATTTATATTTTGCAGGTCAACTAACCACCCCAGGGCCAGGAATGCCACCATCATTGATTAGTGGCGAGGTAGTAGCCAATACTATTCAAAGAAATATCTCAAAAGAATAGTCAATGATAGAATTATATCACGAATCGAGTAATAGTTGCAGCCGATTAATTACCCAACGGTACAGCACATCCTTTTCTTTAGGCATTAAGATGTTTGATAGAAGGTTTCGTCAGCCCATATATAATATATATGGTTTTGTCCGCATTGCTGATGAAATCGTGGACACCTTCCATGATCACGACAAACGTGAATTGATGGCACAATTTAGACGTGATACCGAAGAGGCTATTGCTCGACAAATAAGTTTGAACCCAGTATTGCACTCCTTTCAACGCACCGTACACGAGTACAAGATCGAATCTGACCTGATCCATGCCTTTCTAGATAGTATGGAGACAGATTTAGACAAGACTACTTTCAGCAGAGAGGAATACAACACATATATATATGGATCTGCAGAGGTGGTAGGACTGATGTGTTTGCGGATATTTGTTCAAGGCGATGCGAGTGAATATGATCGATTACGTGATAGCGCTAAAAGTTTGGGGGCCGCCTTTCAAAAGATTAATTTTTTGAGAGATATAAAGAGTGATTATGAAGATCGCGGGCGAGTATATTTTCCAGGAGTAGATTATTTTGGATTTAATTGCGACGAAAAGAAGGCAATTGAGCAGGAGATTGAAAGGGACTTTGCCCAAGGCTTGGCTGGAATTAAGCAATTACCTGTAGGAAGTCGGCTAGGAGTGTATGTGGCGTATATATATTATACAAACCTATTAAAGCGGATAAAAAAACATACAGCGGGTGAAGTAAGAGAACAAAGAATAAGAATTCCGGACTATTACAAATTATTATTGCTTAGTTATACAGCATTAAAGTATCAAGTGCGCTTAATTTGATAGCAAGAAGAATCAAAATAAGAACGCAATGAATGAATATTTTCTAATGAATGATACATTATATAGATTATGTATCAACAAAATTGTAATAACTATAGATAATTATATATTTATAGAGAATAGAAAGAAAAATAATTTGATAAGGCTTGTCTATATGAAACATATGCCCGTATATTTGCGATCCCAAAGGAAAACAGAGGGAAGTTATTTGACACGATTGGAATAGATAAGGAAGCGTAACAGCTAATTAATTAGCTCTATGAGTCTCGTTTAATTACTAAAAAAACGACGATCAAACGTCATAAGATTTTACTATGGAGAGTTTGATCCTGGCTCAGGATGAACGCTAGCGGGAGGCTTAAT
>CAZTSI010000089.1:0-7681 GCA_964616755.1 uncultured Saprospiraceae bacterium
GGAGGTTTTTTGAGATGTTAGAGCAAAATGTGTCGGGAGGAAACTCACGTCAATAAAAAATATACCGGGATCAGATTTGAAGCTGCCGGGTGACATCTAGAAAGATGTGAGGGGGCGATTCATATTATTTAAATTTGTTGAAATGAATAAATTATTTTCTTTGTTAGGATTATTGTTTTTAGTTGCATCATGTAATCAGTCATTAGAAGAAGCTGAGTCGAAGAAAATTATTGACTATGATATATTAGTCAAGGATTATAATGAGGCACATCCTAGGTCGACGCATAAAGCAGCTGTAATTCTCGGCGAGTTGAGTGTCGAAAATGCTGTTTTGGAAAATGAAAATGTCGTTTCTTTTTATTTATCAAATACATCTACTCGACAGTTCAGGAAATTTGAGTTTCATTATGACTTAAACTCTACTTCATTAGTGTTTCCTTCATCGCTCAATATTGCGAAGGTTATTTATTTACATCGTACTTTAATACTAGACTGGGGAGATGGACAGAATGTTTTAGCAGTTTCGGTAGAGGAGGACTTTCAGTTGATTCCAGACTTAAAGCCATTACTGGTTAATGGTATTAGGTCTATCATTTTTGACAGCAAGACTCAATTGACGAAGTCTATCGGCTCGGAATGTCGTTGTTCTTGCTCTGCCTGTTGGCCAAACTGTTCGACCAATTGTGGTTCTGCCTCGGCCTCATGTTCTTGTGGGGGAAATAGCCAATCAATGGACTGTCGCGATTGTTATAATGCTTCATGTACTGATTGTAGTTATCAATAAAGTAGTCAGGATGTCCCGAGATTTCTATAAAGCGAAGTTGCGTATTCTTTGTGCCAGTAGAATGTCATTGTGAGTTGTTCAGATATATGATTTAATTTAATGTTACTATGGAAAATCTAATTATGGTTATCTCTCTGATACTCCTTTTGGGTTCAAATTATGTTGTGCGTAAACTCACAGCTCAACATCAATTTTATACTTCATTGGCTAGCTTGGGATTTGTTTTGATAACGGGTAGTAGTATGTTATTGCAGGGTCAATTTAGATGGACATGGTTGATGGTAACTGTCATCATAGCTCATTCGATTTTGCAAAGATTTCGGGCGTATCGTTTGGCTCGCGATTAAAATTATTGTAAGTGAAGAAGTAGTTGCTGTCTGTTCTTGATTTGAACAGATTTGAGTCATTTTGAAAAGATCATTTTACTGTGATCCATTAAAAATGCAATGATTGAATAAAATTGATGGGCAAGGTGTATATGAAACGATATGATAAACTAGTGGTGTTGCATTTTGAAAAAAGAGCAGAGCTGATGAATAGCCCTGCTCTTTTCTAAGTGTCAACTTCTCACAATAAAACCGCTCGATACTTTTACTGTATTTCGATTTTAGATTCTAGTTTTTGTGCTTTTTCTATTTTTTTGAGTTCTAATGATAGAATTCCTGAGTCATATTTTGCCGAAATAGCTTGTTGATCTATGTGCTCAGATAAAGCAAAGCTTCTGCTAAAGCTCGAATAATTAAACTCTCTTCTTGCTACTTTTTTGTCCTCGGTAGGTGTTTCTTCTGATTGCTTTTCGGCTGAAATGGTCAGACGATTGTCTCTTACCGTGACATTAAAGTCTTCTTTTTGTAGGCCAGGGGCTGCTACTTCAATGTAAAATGCCTCGCCCGTTTCCACAATGTTGACCGAAGGGGAAATCGATGTAGCGTTGACACCTGTAAAATCACCTATACTCGTTCCCCAAAATTCATCTAATAAGGAATCAAAGTTTAGCGGCTTTAAGGATCTGAATGGACTGTAATTAGATACTGTTCTCATGATTTGATTGATTTATATAGTTAAACAATAATTACTTTTTTAGGCTCTTTAGGTAGAGCTTCTTCTTTGATTGGCAAGCTAAAATGAAGAATGCCTCCTTCTAGTTTAGCTTCGATAGATTCCGTATCAATATCTTTTGCAAGTTTAAATGCTCTTTGAAAGTCAGCAATTTTGAATTCACGCAATCGTACCTTAGCTGAACCTTCTTGCTTTGTTGAACTCGCCTTAATGGTAAGTAGATCATTTTTTACCTCGATACTCAGTTGATCTTTTGAATATCCTGGTACGGCGAGGTCTAAATACCATGCCTTTTCGCTCTTATAAACGTTTGTTTTAGGCCGAAATGTGGTTGGAGGATCCTTGGATAATTCGCTTAATGCATTATTTAGTACATGATGTACCAAATCACTTATCTGTAAATGGGCGTTTGATTCTTTGGGATTCTTTGTGTTACAACTATTCATTTTTTATTACAATTTATTTTCTAACCCACATCAATTGGCGTACCAGTCGACCTGAGAGCATATTTTGACATAAAATTCAAAAAAAATATGACAATACGGCATTTAAATGTGAATTGTTACTGACAAAATGACATCTTGATACCTAAAATTGTTAGGGGCTTGCTATATATTGTTATAAGCAATAAGAGAATATTCATGGATATTTGTGCCTTCAAAAGAAAGGAGATGCAACGTACAGTGTTAGATATGCAAATAGGCGAACGAAGTGTGATTGGACATATCGCCGATTCTTCATTAGCTTGTCGTCTTTTGACCATAGGAATGATTCCAGAAATGGAATTGACCCTCGTGCGTTATTCACCTATGCTCAATGCCCTATGCATCAAATTAGGTGAAACGGTCGTAGCATTAAGACGAAATGAGGCAAAGGCCATCGTTATCTTATGACCACATCTCCTATTTCGCGGATCAAGAGGATTGCGCTTATTGGCAACCCCAATAGCGGCAAATCCACCTTGTTTAATGCGCTGACCGGATTAAATCAAAAAATTAGTAATTATCCAGGAGTCACAGTAGATAAAAAATCTGGCTTTTTGCGCTTGTCTGCTGATTTAGAAGTGGAGTTAATTGATTTTCCGGGGATCTACAGTCTATACCCTAACTCAGGTGAAGAAAAAATTGTAGTCGAGCAATTGACGAATGTGCGTGGTGAAGCTTATCCTGACGCTATAGTTTATGTGGCAACGAGTCTGGAGTTGGACAAGCATTTTTTGCTCGCTACCCAATTGAGGGAATTAAATATACCCATGTTGTTTTGTTTGTCCATGTCAGACTTAGCAAATGAAAGAGGTGTAGATTACAATGCAGAAGAGCTAAGTACCTATTTGGAAGGTGTGGAAATTATTAAGGTGAGTAGCCTTCAAGGCACGAATATAGATGCTGTCAAGTATCATTTAATTCGGCTCTGTGAGATGGCTGAATTGCCCTTGTGGTCTAGAGCAGCTAGTATGGCGAAGGGAGATCTAAAAATGATCGAAGCAGTCGCACAAATTAATCCATCAAAAAATGGCTATCAAAGACTGTTGATTTCTCATCATGCTAGTTGGTTGAGCTACTTAAGTGCATCCGATAGAATTCATATTGTCTCAGTTGCAGGGGAAAATGATTATAAAGCAACCAAACGTCAAATAGACGAAACATTGAGTAGGTATCGCGAATTTGGTATGGTCTTGCGTCGAGCATTAAAGAACCAAGGTGATACCAAGCCAACTTTTACGGAACGTATCGACGATATTGTAGCACATAGGCTTATTGGACCCATTCTTTTCTTTGCCGTAATGTTTTTTGTTTTTCAGGCGATTTATGCATGGAGTGAATGGCCAATGAATCTTATCGAGCAAAGTTTTGCCGCCATGGGCAGCTTTCTTCAGTCCAACTTGCCCGCTGGATGGATGACGAATTTATTGACGGATGGCATTCTCGCTGGGCTCGGTGGGATCATTATTTTTATTCCGCAGATTGCCATTCTTTTCTTCCTGGTAGCTTTTTTAGAAGAGTCTGGGTATATGTCCCGAGCCGTATTTATGTTCGACGGATTTATGCAACGATTTGGCCTTAATGGCCGTAGCCTTGTAGCTCTGGTGTCTGGCGGTGCATGCGCAATACCAGCGATCATGTCTACACGAACCATCGCCAACTGGAAGGAACGTCTGATCACGATTATGGTCACACCGCTCATTAGTTGTTCGGCACGAATACCAGTATACACGGTGCTTATTGCTTTTGTAGTGCCTAAAGACACCATTTGGGGAATATTTAATGCTCAAGGTTTAGCCTTTATGGGGCTATACATCTTGAGTATTGTCTCAGCACTTTTATCGGCTTTTGTGTTTAAGAAGATCTTAAAATCTAGAGAGAAGAGCTTCCTTATGATAGAATTACCTTCTTATAAGCGGCCTGTGATGCGTAATATCCTAATGACGATAAAGGAGAAAGTCAGCGCCTTTGTTGTTGAAGCGGGGAAAGTTATCTTTGTTATATCTATTATTCTATGGTTTTTGTCAAGCTATGGCCCAGGTGATGCAATGCAACAGGCCGAAAAGGACGTTTTAGAATCTTTGTCGACAAGCGAACTGAGCGAGGAGGAGATTGAAAATGTTATGGCCACCCAGAGACTAGAATTTTCATATGCAGGCTATTTGGGTAAATGGATAGAACCTGTGATAACCCCATTGGGCTTTGACTGGAAAATAGGCATAGCCTTAATTACTTCATTCGCTGCAAGAGAAGTTTTTGTAGGGACTATGGCTACCATTTACAGTGTTGGCAATACTGATGATACGCTAACCATTCGCGAGAAAATGGCTGAAGAATTAAATGACAAGACAGGTGGCAAGCGCTACGACATGCCTACCGCCTTATCCCTATTATTATTTTACGTCTTTGCTATGCAATGCATGAGTACGCTGGCAGTGACCAAGCGTGAAACGAGTTCTTGGAAGTGGCCCTTGATACAATTTGCATTTATGACTGCTTTGGCCTACCTGTCGAGCTTCATCGTCTATCAAAGCTTAAGCTAACGAGTAACCTAGATCCGAGATTTTGCTGATCGCCAGTCGTGCCCCACGAGCAGTATATTTGGCTTCTTAGTATTTTCTTTGCTCGGTACCTAGATTCATGCTCTTCTTTTTTACAGTCCGTTTTTTTATAAGTTTAGCCAATAGTTGGCTTTGAGTACGATCGCTCTATTCTTATTTTGAAATGCGATATTGGTAAAGTAATTATCCGTGTACACTAAAAAAATATCACTCATCGCTTTGTAGCGCCATTGTATTCGGCTGTTGATATTAAAGTTGTCCGCCTGAGAATTCCACTGGAGAAAACTCGTCCAAAATAAGTTATTGGTAAAGTTGATTTCTATCTGAGGGGCAATGAGCCAAAAACTTTGGCGTCCAAACATTTCTGGAAAATGCAAGTCATTATGCTCGGCGCTTAGTGTCAGAGAAAAATAAGGTTGCTTTCGGATACTTAAAGAAGCCTGAAATTGCCGAAAATCAGCATTATAAAATCTTCCAAGACTTGTGCCGAAGGAGAACATAAAATTTTTTCGCCGATCTGTATCAACTGAAAAGTCAAAGGTACTAAAGGAATATCGCGCGGCGGGTAATGGTGGATTGTCTCCCGAAACGAATGAAAAGGGGAAGAAAAGTTCTACCTCATTAAAGCTCATACCAAGATCAATATTGGCCGTGCTTTTAAATTCAAAACTTATGCTGGGCTCTAGTGTGAGTTCATTAAATTGGAAGTGCTGATTGGTGGCTAAAAAATGGCTTGACGCGAGCTCAATTCTATTCAAGGTGCTTTCTTTCATCCAAAAGCTGTAGGATGTTTCATTATAAAAATAATTTTGACCAATACGAATGATGGTATCCCTCAAGGCATCATAATTTTCTATTCTATTGACAAAGCCAACATCGGCAAAGTAATTCTCTCCCGTATGCGAATAATCTAAAAAGCTCGTGAAATTTTCACCAAAGTACCCACCACCAAGAGAGCTAAAATAATTATTGCCTTCTATATTAGGCTTGAAGCTCAAATGCCCTGTTGCCCATGCCTGTATGGTTCCGGACTTAGAAAAATACAATAACTCTAAGCCAGCATTACGACCGTAGGCGCCTTGTGGATTGGTCAGTTTATCTTGCTCGTTTTGGAAGGCAGAGCGATTTAAAAAATATCCCCTTATAGACGAGCGCTCTAAGACGCGCTGATTAAAGGTAGCCATTGTAAAATTGTCAGCTTCAAGATCGTCCTTTCGACCGGTTTGTATATTCATCACGCCAAATCGAAAATCTTCATTGAGATTACCGGTAAGCCTCGCGCCAAACAAAATTGGCACAGTAGTGCCTCCTTTGCTACCTATACGTCGAGAATAAAATGGTCGGGTCAGCGGAAAGCCAAAGGAGGAAAACAGATCATCATTTTCTAAAAAAAAGAACCGTCTCTCGGGGAAAAAAATAGAAAAGCGCGTCAAGTTAGTCACTTGCTCGTCGACATCTACATTTGAAAAATCGGGATGAATCGTAAGGTCTAGATTTATGCTTGAACTAAGGGCAATTTTAGCATCTAAGCCGGCGCTTATGGTGGCCGATGTAGCTTGATCGTTTTCAGGATCGGCATTTATTCCGGTAATACTATATGGGCTTAGAGAGATCGTGCTGCCCCCTGTAGGCGGTGCCTTATCCCAGTTCAATTGCCCCGTATAGCCTAAATCCGTGCCCGTAAACTGCAAAGGTATGCGTGTCCAAGTATGAAACTCATTGTTTTCGCGTGCCGCTCTTATAAAATTGATTCCCCAACTTGTTTTTTGTTCTTCGTATCTCAAGATTGCAAATGGGATGGCGATTTCCGCTGTCCAGTGATCAGCATACAATTTTGTTTCACTGTACCAGGTGTTGTCCCATGTGAAGGTAACTTCATCAAACGAGTTGGTGATGAGCCCTTCGGTTTGAGAATTATAAGGATTGAGGGAGAAATAGAATCCGTTGGTTTTTTGGTTAAGGGGGTCTAGAATAATGCCAATGCCATCTCCTGCTCTCAGGCCAAAATCTCGCTTTAATGACTGTACGATGTTGCCATTGGGGGTTTGTATAATCGTAAAGGCGACGTAGAGATATTTGTCATCATAACTGAGTTGCACTGTTGTAGGAGGGTCGCCTTTGCGGTCATTGACAGGAAATTTTACCCAGAAATCACCCGCTTGTTCGGCGGTTTGCCAGGTCTCTTCGTCGAGGATTCCATCCAGTGTTATAGCCGATGTAGCTCGCTTGATCGTAATGACCCTATCGCTATTATCGATGAAGTCGTTTTGAGCATTTAGCGCGAGCGAGAGGTAAGTCAATAATACGAGATGAATTAGGATGCGACTCAAAAAAAATATTTTAGCACGTAAAAATAGATATTAGTGTATTACTGTCTACCACGTTCTAGCACAAATGCATAAATCAGATCACAGCCTAGGGTTTCGAATTATCATATACTTGTAACTAGTTAACTATATGCTTATTCCATAAATTAGGAATGCCGAAAACCCTTTCCTTTTCTTTGTTTATTTTGTTTTTTCTTAGTTGTGTCTTTTTACTCAAAAAGCTGGTTGATTCTTTCGGCCACTATATATCCGACTCGGAGTCCTTCATCGCTATCCATACGAAAGTGTACTCCTAGGGGAATACGCGAATAAGCATTCTCAGCGGCGAGATCGGTAAAGAAGACGAAGCTACGTGGACGGCTGAGAAATTCAGTACGTCCCTCATGACATCGGTCAGTAAACGCATATCGATTGCCAAGTAAGTTAATAAAGATCCCTGCACCAGCTGAAGCAAAGGTGGCATGCCCC
>CAZTSI010000090.1:0-6390 GCA_964616755.1 uncultured Saprospiraceae bacterium
TTTAACTGTTCTGCACCGGATACGGGTAATATGGAGGTGCTGGCAAAATATGGCACAACAGAACAGAAAGCCAAATGGCTCACCGCTTTGATGAAAGGGGAAATACGATCCGCTTTTCTTATGACAGAACCAGAGGTAGCGTCTTCAGATGCAACGAATATTGCTACTTCCATTCGCAGAGAAGGGGATGAATATGTGATCAATGGTCGCAAATGGTGGTCTTCGGGTGCTATGGATCCACGGTGCAAGATATTAATTGTGATGGGCAAGACGGATGAATCGCTCGAGCGCCATCGCCAGCAATCGATGGTATTAGTGCCTATGGATACTCTTGGGGTGAAGGTAATGCGTCCCCTTCATGCGATGGGTACGGTAGACTCACCAGGCGGTCATGCGGAGATATTATTAGAAAATGTACGCGTGCCGATAGCTAATATATTACTAGGTGAGGGGAGAGGCTTTGAGATAGCACAAGGAAGATTGGGACCAGGTCGTATTCATCACTGTATGCGACTGATAGGTATGGCACAACGTAGTCTTGAACTCATGTGCGAACGCAGCACCCAACGGGTAGCTTTTGGTAAGCCCTTGATGGATTTTAGCAGTGTGCGGCAAGAGATTGCTAAATCATATTGTGAAATCGAACAAGCGCGCCTCTTAACGCTCAAAGCAGCGGATCAAATGGACAAATATGGTTCTAAAGGAGCCGCTGAACTTATCAGCATGATCAAGATTACGGCTCCTATTATGGCGCAAACAGTCATTGATCGAGCTATACAAATATTTGGCGGCATGGGTGTCAGCAATGACGTGCCCCTTTATCATTATTTCGCTTGGGCGCGTATCATCCGGCTTGCCGATGGCCCTGATGAAGTCCATATGTATCAATTGGGTAGAAATTTGGCTAAGAAATATGGAATGAAGTAAGGTAGAATTTGGTTTTAGCTTGCTCTAATCTTGAAAGACATAGAAACGGGCTGTGAAACAAAGTTTTGATTTTGTTTCTCTTGATTGACCGTTCCATTTTAAGGGAAGGGATAAACCGTATGAAAACACGACATCTTCAAAATTGTCCAGTTCTCAGCATAACCAAGGTACAGGCTTCGAGCACTTCGATTCCCTTATCGGTTAATATGGAATAAGCGTGTGGATTTTCAGTGCCGGGGTTGAAGATGACTCGTTTAGGTTTTAAAATTTCAGCAATCATTCGAAGATATTTGTCCTGATGTGTCGGATTGACATAAAGAGTAATGGTATGATATTGATCAAACTTTACCAGGGTATCCATCTGAACAACTCCTATCATTCCTTTTTTCAGGCCTACCGCCTTTGTCTGATAACCAAGAGCTTGCAATTGTAAGACGGCCATATGCGAAGTTCTCTCGGGATTTTCGCTAGCGCCAATAACAAGAACGGATTTGAATCTTGGTTCAGTCATCGTTCTTTTTTGTAGGTTTTGAAAAGATATTTTTTATCTTACCAAACTTGTCTTGAATTTTATTAGTCAAGGTATCGATATTGAGATTGCCAGCTTTGATACTATCGATTAAGGCCGCTGCATCTTCCTTTAATATTTCCTTTTCAATGTTGATCTGCTCTTCTACGTGAGTTCTCGTGCTATCAGCCTTAGCTTTGATCACATTAATTGTGCTATCCGCTAATCGGGTTAAGCTATCCCTAGCGTTAGTCACGATATCTTCTATTTTGCCTATTGTGGTGTTTAGAGTGTCCCGAATTTTTTGTTCTATTTTATCCTTTTCTTCATTAACCCTACGTTCTACCTCCGTTGCGGCACTTTTGACGACATTTCCTGTCTTAAAGCGGACGTCAACTACCTTGAAAGCAGGTTTTTTAAGGTTTCCGTCCATTTTAATTTCAAGTTGCACTTTACTATCTGGGGCTATGGACAACCACTCTTTATTGATATTTAGCGTGCCTTTCACTTCATTGAGCAGCTTATCAACATTTAATTTGGAGGTAGGTATATCCATGAGTACAGTATAGTCGATTTGTTGAGCAAAACTATGACTACCGGATAAAACAAAGTCGATGCCCTCTTTAGTAAAATCAATTTTATCAAGCGTAACTTTTCCATCTTGTACGGCGAAGTATCGATTAATATCCTTGAGTGCTATTGCACCTTTATCGGTTTCGTTTGTAAAGCGTTGCAAAAATTCTTGCACAGGTGCGATATTACTGATGGAGGCACCTTTTGTTAAAATATCTCCATAGGCCGTTAAGGTGTTCAAATCCGGTATAAAGTTTTTATTTAAGCTTGATTTCCACTTAAATGTCGAATTATACTTTCCTTGAATGAAGGAGGCAATAGGAATCAATTGTTTAAAGATCTGGGTATTTTTAGCCGTTTCTGAGAAACCTAAGTCGGCGAGATTTAAGTTAAGATCAATGTCGTATTTGTCAGATTGAGATGCATCAAAAGACATAGCCATAGAAATTGATCCACCGAATAATTTAGCCTCATTTTTTAAACTTATCATTTGGTCTTGAATCAATACCTCACCGATTGCGCGTGAGAAATCGAAGTTTTTAAATTTCAATTGCTCGGCACTATATTCTACCCCCAATATAATATTGCCTGGGATCAATGCCTCTTCTGTGGCGCTGGTATCTGAAGATTGGAGGAAGGGATCTAATGAGAATTGTTGACTCTTGATGGCGATGCTGCCCACTAGCGTATCACTATTCAGCCCAAAACCAAGAAGATTATTGAACATGCCTTCCCCTGAGAAGGTATTGCCCATAAGATCCTCAACGCTAAATTCTACCGAAGCATCTTGATTGCTCAAAATACCTGATACGTTTACACCTTGCAAGTGATAGCCATTTTGCATGATTTCATTTGCGCTAAAGCGACTTTCGAGCTCTACATTTGGTACCGTGTAAAGCGTGGTTTGCTCAGACACTGGCAGGGCATCAATATTCAACAAACTTGCATGGATATTGAATTGCCCTTTGATCGGGTGATTCTCTTTGGTGATGATGCCTATTATATCATTAATGCTACCATGAACACTTTCAATGTCGATGGCATTCAAATAGTTCATTTGCTTGAGGTCTAGGGTTAAGCGTTTTTGATCTGAAGTGGCGTTGATGGCGCCAATGTTCAATTTTGTTTTACTCTCTTCTTTCAATATAATATCATTCATCGAGAGCTCCATTGTAAAAGGATTTTCTCCTACCAATGACATTTGATTTTGTTGATTCGCCTGAAGATTCGCTTTTACAAATCCATTTATTGTACCTAAGATCTGTTGATTATTATACGCCGGAACACTGGATGACCAATCAGCCAAATCAAAATTCATGGCGATATCAGCGATATAGTTATCTCGAGCACCTGATTTTTGTGCGGCTACATCTCCGCGTACAAATGACTTATCAATCAGCAGCTCCAAATTTTTGACCCTAATGTGATTGTATGCTGACGTAGAGGAGGTGTTCTCTGCGAACAATTCGAAGTTAAGTTTGTCGAGGCGCTTGGGAAAATCTGGGTATTGAATATTTTGACCTTGAGCTACTACTTCTAGCATATATCGAGGATAATTATCATTGGTATGTCCTTCCAATTTTGCCTTTAGCGCTAAAGATCCTTGCGCTTTAAGGCCATTTATAGCCCCTTTAAATGAGCCGGGGATTAATGAAATAAGATGAGTAATGCTAGCTTTCTCGGTGGTCAAATCTACATCGTAGCGGTAGCCGTTATTTTCTTCAACTATTTGAGCGACAAGATTTATTGGTAAAGTATTAACAATCAGATCAGGTATACTTAAGGCAAATTGGCGATTATTGTCGCTGGCTTCAAGGGTTAAAGTCCCGGCCATATTTAGCTCATAATCAGGAATCATTGCCCCATATTTAAGGATTGTAGATGTACTTATATAGCTGTTAACCAATGTTTTATTTGCTTTTACATCTATCGTTCCTTTAATATTTAGCTCTTTTGAGAAAACAACCAATTTGGATACTTCGTCTATATATGTGATCTGAACATTTTCAAATATAAAGGCCTCTAACCGTATACTCGACGAATTTGTGGTAGGTTCTTTAGTAGATGTATTCGTGTCAAATAGCGCGTAGTTAGAGCTACCATCTTTATAATTTTTGACAAATATTTGCCCGTTGGAAAGCCTGAATCGATGTACAGTGATATTCTCGGGATTGGTGATAGCTTGCCATAAGTTTAGTTGTAGCAGTATTTCAGCCTTATCAATTAGTGCGGGATCATTCATATTAGAATGATCACGAAGCTCAATTCCGCTAAATTTTAGACCTAAATAAGGGAAAGTTCGCAAAAGACTAACATCTGCAACTTCATAAGTCAAAGTGCCGTTAATCTGTTGATTGATTTGTTCGACTGCTGACGCAGCAATTTTCTCTTTATTGAGCTCTACCCAAATGACTGCCCCTAAGAATATTACTGTTAAGGCTACTAATATGCGATAAATCCATTTTTTCATTGTGTTGAACTCTTAGCTGTTTAGTACTTCATGCTATAAACGCAAAATTCGGATACATTACATACGTAAAAGACATAATATAATTTTAGGACGGCTCATCTCTACGAGGATATTTTAAGCTGACTTGTAGTTTTGATACAGGAATTAAGAACTTTGAGCACATGAATGAGTCTACTAATCGTCGTATTCTACAAGTAAGCGGCCTGCGGGTTGAGTTTGCTACAAAGGAAAGCAGCGGTGTTGCTGTGGATGGGGTAGATTTTGATTTGTACCAAGGCGAAATTCTGGGTATTGTAGGTGAATCGGGTTCGGGTAAAACAGTGACAGCCATGTCGATTCTTGGTTTATTGACTGATACGTCATCAGTGAAGATAGAAGGCATCGCCAAAGGGGTTTTCAAGTCATTTCAAGTGGAAAATTTATTAAATGCGCCCAAACGTACCTTACAGTCGGTAAGAGGTAAATGTATTGGATATATCTTTCAAGACGCTGGCGCCTCATTTAGTCCCGTTAAGCAATGCGGAAAACACCTTGAAGAAGTACTTATATTGCACGGGCTATACGAAAACAAGATCCAAGCCAAGCACCAAATAATAAACTTATTTAAAAGGGTTTCTTTAGCTGATCCTGAAAGGATATATCGCAGTTATCCGCATCAGCTAAGTGGTGGACAGCTTCAACGAGTTCAGATAGCTATGGCTTTGGCTACTAAGCCAGAGGTCTTGATTTGTGATGAACCAACAACCGCCTTAGATGCATATTTACAAAAGGAAATTGTTGAATTATTGGGGAGTCTATCTAAATCACAAGAAATGGCCCTAATTTTTGTGTCTCATGATTTAGGGTTGATAAGGAATATAAGCGATCGGCTTTTGATCTTTCAGAAAGGTAAAATTGTGGAGAATGGAGAAACTATGCGCCTATTTAATACGCCAATTCATCCATACACGAAGCATTTGGTAGAGCTGAATGCATCAAGCAGGAAACTCGAGAAGCAAGATATAGAGAAGTCTCAATTCACTGGTAATGATGAAGAGGCGCTAGTGCTTGTACAAAAAGTGGATGAAGAGATTGTCTCAGAAAAGGGATTGACAGCACGTCACTTGACATGTAGTTATCCTATGCGAAGGAGTGTTTTTGGCAACGCTACTCCAATGACGGTCTTGAAGGATATAAGTTTTACACTCAATAAGGGTGAAATCTTAGGTATCGTGGGTGAATCAGGATCAGGAAAGTCAAGTTTAGCTAAATGCCTAGCAGGATTATTGAAGCCTGATCAAGGAGATATAATCATAAATGGTCAAAGGCTGAACTTATCAACCAAATGGCCCGCAGCCCTGAGAAGGGAGATACAAATGGTTTTTCAAGATCCTTATCACGCCATGAATCCCGTAATGTCAGTAAAACAGCAGCTTATGGCGCCATTGGCTCATCACAAAATTGGTAAGAACGCTGCTGAAAGAATTGAAATTATTAAATCACTTCTTTCTGCTGTGGGATTGGATACTAATCTTCTAGCTCGATATCCCCATGAATTATCTGGTGGGCAACGTCAGCGCATAAATATTGCGAGAGCGTTAAGCGTTAAACCCGAAGTTTTGATCTGTGATGAAATAACTAGCTCTCTAGATGTCACCATTCAAGACCAGATTTTAAAACTTCTCAAGCGGCTTCATCAAGTATCCAAGTTATCTATGATCCTCATATCACATGATTTTTCTGTCATCAGCTCCACTTGTGATAGGGTAGCAGTGATGTATGATGGGCAAATAGTCGAAATTGGAAGGGTTAACACAATATTACGGCATCCAAAGCATCCGTACACCAAAAAATTGCTGAATGCGGTATTTAAGTAAGTAATATTAAGATTTTTGTAACATATCATTGAACCAACACGTCTGTATAGAAGTTA
>CAZTSI010000091.1:0-6164 GCA_964616755.1 uncultured Saprospiraceae bacterium
GGACTAAAATATCTCCGCTATGAAGATAGAGAAAAGTACTTCGGAGAAAAAAGATCCCCTGGTACCGCATTTCATGTGGCGGTTGATCAAAGCAACCCTTTGTGCTTTGGTCTTAAAAAAGAACTTTATGGCTTGGTGTTCAGGAATTCTGCTGTTCAACCATCAACCGATTACCAAACGGCGGCACACTATGCTACCGATGGTACTAGTGTGCTTAGTTCTGGCTATGCCTCAAAAGAAAATATCGCTCGGGTGGCCGGTCAGAGTTATGCTGCTGTCGTATCCGTTGGTTCGGGAAAGCTTGTGGCATTACCCGAAAATACACAGTTTCGTATGTTTTGGCGAGGACCTTCACGTATGATGCAAAACGCGGTTATGCTTATGCCTTCTTTTTAAATAAATGCAACAATAGAATAATCCTTATGCAGATCGAACGAGTAAAAACGGAACACGTAGCTATTCTCGCTCCTCTTTTTGATGATTATCGGCAGTTTTATGGTCAAAAGTCTAATCCTGATGAATGTGCAGACTTTCTTTTAGAGAGAATATCCAATGAGGAGGCTATTGCCTTTATAGCGGTCGACCCACTAGGTGTCGGCCAAGGATTTACGCTGCTCTATCCTAGTTTTTCAAGTGTGAGCATGAGCAAGGTGTATGTCTTGAATGACTTGTATGTCAACAAGGAACACCGTCGTGCCAGCATTGCCTCACATCTTCTAAAATTCGCATGCCGATGGGCCAAAACACAAAAAGCTATTCGTTTGCATTTGGAGACCGAATTGTCGAATTCTGCCGCTCAAGCGCTCTACGAGCAAGAAGGATGGAAGAAGGATGTAGGTCATTTTCATTATTATAAAGTACTATAAATACCATTCAAAAGGGTGAAAGATGAAGAGAAAAAGAAAGGCGTCATTATATATGTCTAGTCTTTATTGTAAATAATCCTTACTTTACCCTCGCGAGGAGAAGTATTTCCTAAAAACGATGAATTAAGACCGTAAAAAGTCGCATTCTTGTCTGCACTATGAGTAACTCACATATGACGCAAGCGAACATTAGATTAGAAGTAATGAAGACTATTGAGGCTTCAATGGACGATATTATTCAAGATTATCTGAAGCCCATCGATCAAAATTGGCAACCATCCGATCTATTACCAGATTCACGAAACGAGAACTTCTTTGAGGAAATCAAAGAGATTCAAGAACTGTCGATGGAAATGAGTTACGATCTATTGGCAGTACTCATTGGCGATACTATTACTGAAGAAGCATTGCCTACTTATGAATCTTGGCTGATGAATCTTGATGGCGTAAATCAGGAGTCAAACAAAGGTTGGGCGCGTTGGATCAGGGCATGGACAGCAGAAGAAAATCGACATGGCGACCTACTCAACAAGTATTTGTACTTGTGTGGCCGTGTTGACATGCGTGAAATGGAGACCTCGACCCAACACCTAATCAATGATGGATTTGATATTCAGACAGGCCATGATCCGTATAGAAATTTTGTCTACACAAGCTTTCAAGAATTAGCGACCAATATTTCTCATAGACGAGTTGCCTCGCTCACCAAACAGACAGGTAATGCGCGTCTAGCAAAGATTTGTGCGATGATAGCTGCCGACGAAGCCCGACACGCTCGCGCTTATATGAGTTTTGTCAAGAGAATATTAGAGGTCGATAGCAATGAAATGATGCTCGCCTTTGAAGATATGATGAAGAAAAAGATCGTCATGCCCGCTCATTTTTTACGCGAATCAGGCGGTCAAATCTCTGAGTTATTTGCACATTTTTCAGATGCTGCTCAGCGTATAAACGTCTATACATCTTTAGATTATATCGACATATTGACATCTTTAATTCAAGAATGGGATATCGAGCATACAACCGATCTAAATGACAAGGGAGAGCGCGCACGAGACTATATCATGGCATTGCCAACGAGACTCTCTAGAATTGCCGAACGCCTACATATCCCTCAAAAACCATACAACTTCAAATGGATAGGAGTCTAAGCGCTCATTGATCCTAATCTAATGACTATCAAGTAGAAAGACTAAAAGCTTATACATGAGGGTTGTGTAAATAAGGTCAACATATCTTCAAAATCTCCAGCTTCCGATATTGATGGAATCTAATAAAGTGCTACTAAAATAAGGTAAGCTAAACACAGCAAGTCTACGTTAGGAATCACTTGTAACGTCGTGGAGGACGGTAGATTTTTTAAAAGTACAAGTCAGAGAAGTAACTGCTACATCAACGTGGCGTCAATCACTTTCACACTATTGATAAATTCTTAACTTTCAAAAAAATCCAGTTTGAAATATAACAAGGCTTTCTTAAATCGTCAATTGACCTTTAGATTCGGCCAAAATTCGTTCTGTTTCATAAGAGATTTACATTTAAGAACACTTGCAATAGCCTAAAACCAAAATTAGCAACAACTACTACCGGCCTAATCAGAAATTGACCTTCAATCCAACATTCCATGTTCTTGGCATATTAGGCCTGACCCCTGCGGGTCGACGTGATACGATATATACGTTGTCAGTAA
Source organism: uncultured Saprospiraceae bacterium (assembly GCA_964616755.1). Taxonomy (GTDB): domain Bacteria; phylum Bacteroidota; class Bacteroidia; order Chitinophagales; family Saprospiraceae; genus CAYNFR01. Next base: position 2,557 of record CAZTSI010000091.1, read on the forward strand.
GATTATTTACATTAATAAAGGCAGATAATTCCTTTGTAAGTATATAATTGAAGGCTACATCTACGGTAAAGGCCCCATCAGTTCTCAAAAGCGTGGATTCATGGTGCTGCCCTGGCTCTGCCAACATGGCATCACTATATCGCGCATTGATATCAAGGAGAAATGAAAGATGTTCTATAGAAAGATTGGTAGATAGCTGATGTCTAGGCACATAGGGTAAAAAATCCCCTGACTGCACTTCACCCCACACTTCAAATTCACTTTCAAAACTATTCTCAAAGCTTGAATGTGTATAGGTGTAAGCCAAAGACAGGGGTATTCTGAAAGATCCTGATTGACTTTGCACCAAATCTATAGATCCTTCTGCCTCTATGCCTATAACTCTAGCACTACCACCGTTAAAAAGATCTTGAGTACCAAGTCCACCTGTAGCGGCTAAGTCCATACCAAGCAAATTAGAATAATCATTATAGTAACCCAAGATCTGAGCTCTATAGCCTGACTTATTGTATCTGTATCCCAACTCATAGTTCCAACTTTCCTCAGGATCAGTGCCCTCTCTTGACCCAGGAGGGGCAAATCCTTTGTGTACACCACCAAAAAAGTTGGCGTATTCGCTCAGCTCATAGCTAGCGGACATGCCCGGGATGACCACTGATATGACATTCTCCCTGCTTGTGCTAAATGCACCTTGTCGCTGGGGATCTTCTTTGCCATAATCCAGACGACCCATAGAAATGTGTTCATATCGCAAGCCCGGCGTCAGGATCAACTTATTCCATTCGAGCTTGTACTGAACGTATGAGCTGAAGGCTCGAGCATCTTCTACTCGGTTACTCTCGGTCCCTGGTGTGCCAGATTGAGAGAGCTGAAGGATACCGCGGGTCATGTTATACTGATCTTCCCATTGAAATCGATCTAATTCATCATGATGCCATCTCACGCCTATGTCTATCTTATGAAAAAGTGATGCCGTATTGAAATGCAGGATCGCATTGGTCTGTACGCCTTGAGAATAATAGCCGCGGTTATTGGCTCTGAGCGTTACGGCATCACTGCCATTCGCATCACCTCTAATGATGGCTAAAGCGTCGGCATATGTAGCTTCATCATCGAGGATGGTACTAATGTTAGTGCCATTGACTTTATCGAGTTTGTACCAATTGCGATGGAAATTGTTGCGATAGGCTGTGGTATGAATGTCTAGAAAATCGGTTAATGCTGCAAAGTGAGTGAGGGTATATTGTTCTTGTCTGGTCGTCATAATATCCTCTGCTGATGCAGCGTAACGACGTAATGGGTTGATGTCAAAGTCCGCATCTACTAAGCCTAGGTAGGTTTCATTAGATATTTCGGTAGACTGCCCTATTTTGAAGGTCAAGGATTGATAAATGGGGGCATTAGGATTGGTGTTAAACCGGATTTTTGCCATGTAATCCTCTTTATTAAAACCCGTTGGGCCTCCATTGTCCAATTGCTTAAAACCATCAGCACTGTATTGCATAGTTTCGACGAGATAGGATACGTTTTTGTGAGCATTGCCTACATTAGCATGCAGCATCCTGTAGCCAAACCCTCCTGTGATGAAGTCGGCATGGCCGCTAAACTTAGTAGGAAGAGGGGTCGAAATAAGATTGATTGCACCACCAGTGGTAAAAGGACCATATTTGATTTGAGAGCTACCCTTCATAATTTCTATAGCCTCCATCCTACCTATGGTAGGAAAATAATAGGCAGCTGGTGCTGAATAGGGAGCTGGTGCCGCCAGTACGCCATCTTCCATCACCGTGATCTTAGAACTTCTTTCGGATCCACTTCCTCGCAGACCTATATTAGGACGTAAACCAAAACCATCCTCCTCTTGAACATTGACGCCTGGTATATTGCGCAGAGTACGAGCAATATCTGTATATGAAAATTTCTGTATTTCTTTCTGACTAATGTAATGTGCCGAGCCTAAAGTCTTATTGATGCCTGCAAGACCCCCTGTCATAGTAATGCTCTCTATGACTACTTGTGGTAAATCAAAAGCTCTCTCCTGCATGATGATGACCCATTCAGCTTCATTACTTGACACAGTGTAAGTCTTGTTTATGGGTGATAGACCTATACTCGTAATGCTTATTTGATAACCGCCTTTTGGTACATTTTCGATAATGAACTTTCCATTCTTATCAGTGACTGTACCTGATGAAAGTTCCTCGACCCATACAGTGGCGCCTACTATGGCGGAGGAGTCTTCGAGAATGACTTTCCCAGAAATGCTGAATTGCGAAAAACACGTGAATGTCCAAAGCAATTGAACACTTACAACTAATAAAATATTATATTTTTTTACCATAATTCTATTTGCGGGCTCAAAAATAGAATCAACGCAATCAGCCGTAGATCATAAAGATTGGGATTTCCCTCACGTAGATTAGTAGTGAACTACCTAACGTTAGGTAGATCGCTAATCAGTGCTATTCTACGTATACGTTTTCGAATACTACTATTGGCTCTCGTCATGTTAGGCTGTCGTTTATACAGGGAGGTATAAAGCACAAATACCGGATGTCCCTAGCAGATTATTGAAAGTCGGTATTCTATTCAAAAGAATATCCTCAGCACTCGCTTAACGATCGATTCATGTATGCCCCGATGCTATAAGCAGGTCTATAGAGGGATTTTCTATCTTTAAAAATGGTACTTTCTGTCCAATTGATATGATAAAGATATTCTTGCGCGAAGCCACAGGGAAATTTTTCGGGATAAACAATGATTTTAGAAAGTATTAGTATAACGATTTTATCACGCCTCGCATTAATAAAAATCGCGTCTACCTTTGCAGTCTTATAAGGTCCACTTCGTAAAGGATGGGTGTGTTGATCAGTGTATCATTGCTCCGAATCCTCATGCTGTTTCGATAAGTTGTCACGGCTGCGTGCCCTCATAAAGAAAGCCTCACGCCCCACCCCTCTATGAGTCTCATCAAGTCATATTAAGATCCGTCTCATTCAATTGATCGTTGCTGCCCTATCAGAGTCCACCCTTTAGCGTAACCATTATTAACTTCACTAAAATGAGAATTGGATTTTGTCCAAGTAATTGCATCTATCCATTATATTTTATGATTGATTTATCATAGTAGAATGATAATTGAAATCATCGTGGTGTCATAGTAGTTATGCCCTTTTTTAGTTAAGTTGGACAGTAACGTTTAGTATATGATACGTAAACGATTTCGAAGTACTATACTTTCGGTTAAGCACATAGTTTGAAACAAGCTAACAGCCTTGATTTTGTTACTATTTCGCCTATTTTTAATATACTTTCTTGTGTTTTTGGTATTCTATTTTCGTCTCGTGCTTCATTGTCGCTTCTGTCTTTACAATGGTTTTGCAAGCTCTTTGACAAAGCTTTGGATTGTGTGTGAGCTCGTGCGACTATAGAAATTTGCTTACAATTGCTTTGCATTCACGAACACTAAAATAACAGCACGTGTAAAAAGCGTTGGCATTTTAAATAGGATTCAAGCCTAATTCTATCAAGTACTCATTGTGTTTGTCTGTATTAACTTTAATGCTGTCATTTATTGAAGTCAGTTTTCTATTTACATCCTTCAAGTC
>CAZTSI010000092.1:0-5587 GCA_964616755.1 uncultured Saprospiraceae bacterium
AGCATCTACACGAGGAGGTTCCGAAAATCCTGTAAAGAGTAGGAGTAATTTTTTAAATTTTATGGTTATGAAAAATTTCATAAAATCTCTTGCCATATCAGCTTGTCTAGTTATAACCGTTACTGCATCAAGCAGTTTTTTTGCCCAAGGCGGACCTAGCTTAGGCGACGGTCAAACTTGCTACTATGATGGCTGGGAATGCGATATTTGCCCCTCAGCCTTTCTGTGCGTATTTTGTGGCTAATTATTAACATATTGGTGGCGAACGCCGGCTGCCACCTTTCATATTTTCAATTATGAGAATCATTTTCCTACTTTCTTTAATTCTATTCATAACTGATTGCGGTGAGCGCGCGAATACGCCAAAAATTAATCCCCGATCAGCCAAGGAACTTACATATCAAATAATTGATTCTTATAGGATAATGCTACCAGATAGTATATTACCATTGACATCAACTTTAAAAATAGATGCTACTGATGATAACAAGGTACATTATCTATCAGAGTCTAGTAACGAAATCTACACAATTGATATTCAGTCAAAACTAATGTCTCCTTATATATCCTTTCCGACCACGGGGCCTAATAGTATTTCAAAAATTAATGGATTCACACAAACAGGCAAAGATGAATTTTATCTTAGCTCAAAAGGAACAAGGGCTTTCTACAAAGTTGATCAAATGAAAATCGTTGATAAATATGAGTACGCCAGTAATGATCCTGACATAATTGTATTCCCAAGCTATTTTCAGTCTCGAGAAATGAGAGATATAATCAAAATTAACAACGATCTTATTATTGACAACTTCATGTGGGGCGTGGGCGATGAACGATTAAACAGAATATCTTCGCATAACATCTTCCTAAAATTTACTAATGATCAGCTCAGCAAAACTAACGTGCTAATGCCCAACGATTATTTTCAATCGAATGTTAATAAATTGCCGAGATTTTGTTACGTCACGAATCCAGGAACAGAGCGCACTTATGTAAATTTTATTGAAAGTGATGATATGTATATGATTGACTGGACGTCAAATAGTATAGAAGCAAAAAAAATAAGATCTATTCACGCCCAAGACTACGAATCCCCCGATCAAGCATACACCTCACCTATAGATGCATCTGTTAACAAATTCAGATATGCCAACCTTTTAATTGACCCTTACAGGAAATTCATTTATCGTATTGTCAAGCATGATCAACATGAATTATTTCCAAATAAAAGTTGGTCTGCAGATGATTTGTATTATATCAATCGATTCAGTATAATGGTTCTAGATTATGAATTAAATATGATTGACGAAATAGCCATAGATAATAGCCAAAAGTACATTATGCCTATGATGTTCGTCAATAAAAAAGGTCTTCATATTGCCACACATAATATTTACAATTCAGACCACTTGGATGATCACTTATCATTTGATGTCTTGCAAATTGACTAAGCATTTTACTTTTTAGTGCCGCCCTTTTTTGCACCATCTTGCTATGCCAAGCTTCGTCATACTGGAGTTGTAATGCATGCTTTGCTCAATACCAAAGAGCATTGGGCTTATCAAAATGACCGACCTTCGCTATATATAAGGGTATCTCCCTAAGAACCAAAAGTCGATTGCTCTCAGTTTTTGTCATGCCCCTTTGGAGATACAACTGCGTTAAAGCTATGCGTGACTGGACTTAGCCCTAGCCCTTCCATTTAATATTGCAACCCGCGCTGGGATACTGTGTATCTGTAGGTAGTCCTGCCAAGGTATTGTCAATAGCTTTCCGCAAATCCTCACCCGTCAAGGTCACCCCATTGCCGGGGCGCGACGCATCTAGCCGACCACGATAGGTCAATTTTAATTGGCCGTCAAAGACATAAAAATCTGGCGTACAGGCGGCATCATAAGCTCGTGCCACCTCTTGGGTCTTGTCGTACAAATAGGGAAAAGGATACCGCAACACCTTGGCAACAATAGCCATCTTATCAGGCGCATCCTCTGGATAAGCCTCTACATCATTAGAGTTGATCGCAATAAAAGAGACACCCTTGTTGCGATACTCCTGCGCGATACGCACTAATTCGCTATTGACATGAATGACAAATGGGCAGTGATTGCAGATAAACATGATGACCGTAGCACGGTCAGATCTGAGCTCATCGAGGCTATAATAACGCTGGCTTACCACATCACGCAAATGAAAATTAGGTGCTACTGTACCGAGTGGTAGCATCGTAGATTCTGTAAGAGCCATAGGATTTATTTAAGATCACTGACCACAAAGATAATCATTCCATAGCAGTACTGCGAGACCTGGGAATTAGTGGGGCTGCTGTGACAAAATATTTTTAGCAAATTACTAATTTTGATAGCATGCTAAATATATTAGCTTTATATTCGTGTTATCATGAGTTACTTAAATCAGAACATCAAATATCTACGCAAGATCAAGGGCTATACACAGGCGGATCTAGCCGAGCGCATAGGCATCAAGCGATCACTCATAGGCGCCTATGAAGAAGAGCGGGCAGAGCCCAAGATCGAGACCATCCAAAAGCTGAGCTACCTGTTTGATCTGAACTTGGATCAATTAATCAACCAAGACCTGAGCCAAGGCATCAGCCACGCACAGGTCGATACCCAAGGAAAAACCTTGCGCATACTGCCCATCGTTATCGACCAATATGATCAAGAGCAAATATCGATAGTCCCCATTAGTGCCCGAGCTGGCTATGCACAGGGATATGCCGATCCAGAATATATAGGCGAGCTATCCAAGTTTAACCTCCCCTTGCCTGATCTATATCCTGACAACAGCTATCGTCTATTTCAGATTGATGGCGATAGTATGCTCCCTATCCCTAATGGCAGCTATGTGATCTGCGAATATGTCGAAAACTGGCACGAGATCAAAGATGGCGAATGCTATATCATCATCACACAGTCCGATGGTATCGTCTATAAGCGCGTCTGGCAAGAGTCCCAAAGGCATCGACTACTACTCCGATCCGACAATATCATCTATGAACCCTTCTATGCCGAGCTCCAAGATGTCGTCGAAATATGGCGCAGCCTGGCCTTTTTGAGTTTTGACCTACCCGACCCCAATGAGCGCGAACAGACCAATATACAACAACTGAGCAGTCTTGTATTACAGCTTAAAAATGATGTTGACAAATTAAAAACCACGCCCCGATGACATAGCCATAACCAACTTGTAGCACCGAGAACTCCTAATTTTTGTTGCTCCACCCCAACCCTCTCGCCACCCCAAAAGACGAGCTTTCACCTAACCGATCACTCCACCACCACTATGACCCAAGCCACCCGTGCCATTGCGCACATAGACCTCGACACCTTCTTCGTATCCTGCGAACGCCTGCTCGATAGTCGCCTGATGGGCAAACCTGTGCTCATCGGTGGTATCAGCGATCGCGGCGTTGTAGCCTCGTGTAGCTATGAAGCAAGACGATTTGGTATCCGATCCGCTATGCCTATGAAGCTGGCACGCCAACTATGCCCCGAGGCGATCGTCATTCGTGGCAATACTGGGACGTATACTAAGTTTTCTAAAATGGTCACCGAGATCATCCAAGAAGCCGTACCTCTGTTTGAAAAATCATCCATCGACGAATTCTATCTGGACCTAACGGGTATGGACAAATATTTCGGCTGTATGAAATACGCCTCCGAACTCCGTACACGTATTATCAAAGAAACTCATCTCCCCTTATCATTTGGCTTATCAGCCAACAAAACCGTATCCAAAATCGCCACCGGCGAAGCCAAGCCTAATAATGAACTAAATATTCACCTCGGCACCGAAAAACCATTCTTAGCGCCACTATCCGTGCGAAAAATACCAATGGTCGGCGACAAAACCTACCAAATGCTCTGCCACCTCGGCATAAAAAAAATAGGCACCGTACAAGAAATGCCTCCCGAAATGATGGAAGGCGTATTTGGCAAAAATGGCATCGGCATATGGCAAAAAGCTAATGGCATCGATAACACCGCCGTTATTCCCTATAACGAACGAAAATCCATCTCCACCGAGCGCACCTTTGATACCGATACTATCGATGTAGCCAAACTGCAAACCATTCTCGTAGCCATGACAGAAAATCTAGCCTTCCAACTGCGCCGCGGCCAAAAGCTCACCTCTTGCGTAACCGTCAAATTGAGATATGCCGACTTTCAAACCACTACCCTGCAATGCCAATTACCCTACACCTCCGCAGATCACGTCCTTATCCCCAAGGCTAAAGAATTATTCGCCAGACTTTACTCCCGACGTCTATTGATCAGACTCATCGGTATACGATTCAGCGGCCTAGCTGGCGGACACTATCAGATGAATCTGTTTGAAGACTCCGAAGAAATCATAAAGCTCTATCAGGCCATGGATCATATTCGCAATCGATTTGGGGATCGCTCTATTATGCGTGCCGAAGGCCTCGAAGCCCGTACTATAGGAAGATCCAATCCGTTTAATGGCGAACCGCCACCCCTCCTCGCGCACCGCCATTACTAGCAGCCATATTAGAAAAAAAATTCTCAAAAGAGAGGTAATCCTAGGAAATATTACCTCACTGAATGTACATTTACACCTGTATAAGGAAACGCATATGCTAAATAAACTACACCTCTATTTACTCCTACTATTCGTCGTTTTTATCGCTTCTTGTACTAACGATGTTGACATCCCAGAACCCGCTCCTATAAGCCCCCCCGCTAGTCAATATGAAGCCTATATGGTGACAGACTGGGCAAAAATGTATCTTGATATAGAGACCGAACTGCGAAATTTTAGACCCTCCGCCACATCAAGAGCCATCGGATACATCCAAATGACTGGATACCATGTGGCATACCCAGGTATGAAAGAATTCAAAAACCTAAATAATATATTGCCTTCGGCCAATTTGCCCGTATTCAACGATGAAGAGCATGAATACCACTGGCCAACAGCCCTTAATATAGCTTATAAGATAACTCATGAACACTTTCTCCTTGATATCACATTAGATGATCGAAACAAGATCAATTCATTATATGAATCGTGGCGACAAAACTATGCTCAAAAACTAAGCCCCGCCATCATCACCCGATCAGAAGCCTGGGGTGCACAAGTAGCACAAGCCATGATCGATTATGCGCGCACCGATAGAGCCGCCGAGTCACAGTTGCCCGACGCTACCCCTGATAACTATGTAGCTCCTGTAGGATTAGGTCTATGGGAAGGTTTGCATGGACCTGCGTATTACCCCTATTGGGGAGAGACACGTACCTTTGCCCCATATCCCGACCTTTCTACAATTACCTTGCCCCCACATGCACCTTCATTAGACCCACAAAGCGCCTTCTACAAAGAAGCTATTGAAGTTAATGACACCATTGCTACCCTACCATTATCAGCTCGATGGATAGCTGAATTTTGGAGCGATGATATTGTTGGCTTGACATTTAGCCCGCCAGCACGACAGCTCGCTATCGCCGAACAATTGATACATTTAGAAGAAATGCCCTTAGATAAAGCCCTTTACTTCTTGTGCAAACTCGGCATGTCGCTCAATGACGCTGCCGTGATCTGTTGG
>CAZTSI010000093.1:0-5018 GCA_964616755.1 uncultured Saprospiraceae bacterium
CAGGGTGGGCATCTTTGATTAATTTGAGTTTAGTGTCTTTCGGACCAAATAACTCTAGTGGGTCTAAACCGTCAATTGAAAGGACTATTTCGCTCAATCAGTAGTGTTGTGTTAGTAAACAATTATTCAAATGTAGAATATCTATTAGAATCCTGTGCAACAGCCAAGAAGGTATGTGAAGAATACTTTCGGGTGTCTAACGCCATATTATCCAGCCCAACCCTCTCGATCCAAACTTCGATACTGAATTGCTTCGGCTAGAAATTCTATTTTAATATCTTCACTTCCCGCTAAATCCGCACAAGTACGCGCCACTTTTAATATACGATCGTACGCTCTGGCCGATAGTTGAAGTTTCTCCATAGCCGTTTTGAGTAAGGTTTGTCCGGCAGTCGACAAAGGACAAATATCTCTTACCATTCGGCTAGGCATTTGCGCATTACAGTATATATCCTTGTATTCTTTAAACCGTTCTTCTTGAATATTTCTCGCATTCCTCACCCGTTCTCTTATTTGTTGGCTAGTCTCACCTTTATATTCGGCAGTACTAAGCTCATCATAACTAACAGGGGTGACCTCCACATGAAGATCAATCCTGTCTAACAATGGCCCTGAGATTTTGGTCAAATATTTTTTGACCACTCCCGGCCCACAGACGCAGTCTTTTTCTGGATGATTATAATAGCCACATGGACAAGGATTCATGGAGGCCACGAGCATAAATGAGGCGGGGTAGTCTACAGATATTTTTGCTCGCGAAATTGTGACTTTTCGTTCTTCCATCGGTTGTCGCATTACCTCTAATGCGGATCTTTTAAATTCAGGTAGTTCATCCAAAAACAACACCCCATTGTGAGCAAGCGAAATTTCACCAGGATTTGGATTAGACCCACCCCCGACAAGGGCAACATCGGATATGGTATGATGGGGCGAACGATACGGGCGTTGTGCCACAAGAGCCGAATGGCTATCTAAAAGACCTGCCACACTATGAATTTTGGTGACATCCAATGCCTCATGAAGATTCAGAGGCGGCAAAATTCCAGGCAAACGTTTTGCCAACATGGTTTTGCCCGCACCAGGGGGGCCGATTAAGATGACATTATGACCTCCAGCAGCGGCTATTTCGAGGGCTCTTTTTATATTTTCTTGACCTTTCACATCTGAAAAATCGACGTTGTAATGCTCTACTTCGATAGCAAAGATTTCACGGGTATCTAATACGAGCCGTTGGAGTGTTTTTTGGCCATCCAAAAACTCAATAGCCTCACTAAGATTATCTATTCCGTATACTTCCAAATCATTCACAATCGCCGCTTCTTTGGCGTTTTGTTTAGGTAGTATGATACCTTTATATCTATTCTTTCGCGCTTCTATAGCTATAGGCAGTGCACCTTTAATGGGTCTCAGGCCTCCATCTAAAGCTAATTCTCCCATGATCAGATAATCCGTGAGTTTATCAGCAGCAAGTTGTTTTGTAGCAGCTAAGACTCCTAAGGCAATGGGGAGATCATAAGAAGAACCTTCTTTTCGCACATCTGCTGGCGCCATATTAACGACTAGTTTCAAGCGAGGCATCTTATACCCGACATTCTTTATGGCGGCCTCAATTCGTTGAAATCCCTCCTTTACGGCGTTATCAGGCAAGCCCACAAGAAAATAGAATTGTTTGCCCGCAGCAACTGTACCCCCTGCATTCACCTCAATGGTGATGATCTGCGCATCTATTCCTTGAACCGCACTGGCGAATGTTTTTACGAGCATTAGATAGCTTTATACAATTAGATAGATGGCAAAATAAATAAATTAATGGTTAATACTCTTAAGGTATACATCTTTACCAAGGCTCAAAATACAATTTTTACTAGTTGACCTGAATTCTGTCAATCAGCCCATTATCTACAAGGTAGATATGTCGTAATTACAACCTTGCCAAATAGGCCTTCTCATAGGCACTTCGCGGAATTTTGCTATTTGAGGCTCTTTCGAATTTCAACCATATAAATAACCCCTCCCTGTTCAGCGGTAGGGGCGGGTAGAGAGTTTTTGTTGTTGGTCATTTTGATGCTAGCTCATCCAGTATTGCCCATGGCATTCCACAGGGACTTGGATGATAATGACTTTATATTAGTTCTTCACAGTACACTATTTCAATCAGTCGGCAACCCAGATCAACGTATTACAGAGGCAAATGATGTTGAATAGGATGAATGGGATGTGCCATATTTTTTAAGAAATAATTCAAACTATTCTATTTTTCTATAATAACTTGATGGATTAAATTGATTTTGGGCAGAGGAGGATTTGATTTGACCTAGCCATAGCAGTGATACTATCGCAATTTTCAAAATTATAAGTCTATGATAAAATTGGATGCGGTAATCCTATTACTTACACCTAATTTAGAATAAATGTTTTGTGTATGCCATTTGACTGTGTGTATTGAGATGTTCGTCTTTATGCTTATTTGTTTATTCGTTAGTCCTTTGCCGATTTCTAACAATACATCCAGTTCTTTTTGGGATAAAGGGCTGAGCGCTTTTTCATTCACTTTTTCTAGTGTAATTGGATTGTTTTCTTTTTTTCGCTTATAATTTGACATTCCGATAGCGATGCTCACTTGAAGGTCTTCTTCTTTGAAGGGCTTAACAATATAGGCGAGGGGCTCTACTTTTTGGACACGTTGTAACGTTGCTATATCTGAAAACGCTGTGATGAAGATATAGGGGATTTCATATTTATCTTCGATAATTTGCGCGATTTCGATTCCGTCTTTTAGTCCTTCGATCTTTATGTCCAATAGCACTAAATCAGGCTGAAAGGAATAAATGAGATCCAAGGCTCGCTCGCTGTTGTGAACAATGTCTAATACAGAATAACCGAAGGCTCTAAGATGAAAGGCGATCAATTGTGCAATGATGGCGTCATCCTCGACTATTAGAATTTTCATTAAAAATATATTGTATTACGTCTTAAGAGCTCTAATGTAGACTATGATACGTTTTCTAAGCCATACTTTAGTATGGTCTCGTATAATTATTATAAGTGAATCTTTACATATGTAACATATAATATGAAATATTTCTTAGGCGCACTTCTAATGTCTATTTCTTTAGCCCTTAATTCTCAAAACTTTTCGGATGTTATTAGTCTTGATATTCAGGTTCTTAAGAGCGAGGTTTATGATTCTTTAGGACTCGAAAGAGTTTTGGAGAAAGTACTCGAATACACTCAAGAGCCACTAATTTCTCTGCGGTATGTTACAGCTTATGAAGAATTAGTAAAAATATATCCTAACATTCCGAATAGATTGGACAGAATATATTTTCTAAAGGGAAATAGATATAATAGTCTAGCATGGTCAAATAATCAATCTAATATTCCACAGGCTCTGCTCTTTATTGATTCTGCATTAATATGGCATGACAAGGCTGATTCGAAGATAGGTTATTGGCAAGATCAATATGGGCTAGGGGTTATTTATCGAAATAAGGGGGAAAATGAAAAGGCCTTAAAATACTTTGACGCCTACTATAAGAATTATCTAAACCCATTTGATAGTGTTTTTATTGCTAATGTTCAGTTTCAAAGAGCATCCGTTTTTACTCAATTAGGGCAATTAGAAAAAGCCACAGAGGCCATTTTTGAGGCCATTAAATTAGAAGACAGTATGGGTCGACAATTTAGTTTGGCCACCAATTATAATACATTAGCCATCATAAAGAGGAAGGCAAAACTATATGATGAGATTATACCGATTTATGATAAAGCCTTGGATATCCATAGATTGATCGGAGATCTAGATGGGCAGGCTAATATCCTATATAACAAATCGAATTTTTATAGTGAACGAGGTTTAACAAAAGAAGCCTTCGAGTACCTGAATGATGCACTTTCATTGGCCAAAGGCGAAAACCTGTTGAGTTATATCTACGAAGGGATTGGAACCTATTATTTAAGGTCAGAAAAAAGTGATTCGGCTGAGGTCTATTTAAACAAATCATTTGATTTGCGAAAAGCGTCTGGAAGTGATCGAGAAATCTATATAATACGCCACAAAATAGGAAAGCTTGAAGCCTTGAAAGGCAATAATAAAAAAGCTATTAATCATTTTGAATATGCCCTTCGAATAGCTGTACAACAGGATGAAAAGGATAAAATCGTTGATATCACCTATGACTTAGCTAGAGCTCTCCAGCAAGTTAATAATCATATCGATGCTGCAAAGTATTATGTGCGACATATAGAGGCAAGAGATAGTATGCTCAGCACTACAATTGCAGAAAGGGTAGAAGGCGTAAGGATCAAATATGAAACAGATAAGAAGGAACAAGAAATCTCTCTCTTGAATACTAAAAATGAACTCCAAAATACCCAATTGGCTCAAACACGCAATCGCTTGGTTATACTATTTGCAGGGACCCTCTTACTCGGGGGATTACTTTTCAGACTATCGGATCTCAATAAAAGAATTAAAAGGGCGCTGAATGAAAAAGACACCTTATTGAGAGAGATTCATCATAGAGTCAAGAATAATCTCCAAGTGATCTCGGCTCTTCTCACCCTGCAGTCCGCTCATCTCAAAGATACGCAAGCCAAATCTGCCCTCAAAGAGGGTCAAGATAGAGTGCAATCTATGGCCCTTATTCATAAAGATCTGTACCAACATGACAACCTCAGGGGGGTAAATACCAAGGATTATTTAGAACAGTTGATCGAAAATCTAATCCATTCTTACCATATTTCCGAAGGTGATGTCGAAGTTAAAATGGATATTGAAGAAATCAACCTTGATGTAGATACTATGATACCTATGGGACTCATGATCAATGAGTTGATCAGCAATGCTCTCAAATATGCATTTGTGAATAATAATGATAATATACTAAGTATCTCGCTCAGAGAAAAGTCCAATCAATTGTTGCTGATGATCGCCGATAATGGAAAAGGTGTCGAAGACATTAATATTATGAAAAACCAATCATTTGGCTACTCTTTAGTCCAGTCATTTGCTCATA
>CAZTSI010000094.1:0-2514 GCA_964616755.1 uncultured Saprospiraceae bacterium
TGACATCTAGAAAGATGTGAGGGGGCGATTCATATTATTTAAATTTGTTGAAATGCAAACGCTAACGTTATTTTTTATTTTACCTATTTTATTTTTTGGCGACTGTCCATCAGAAAATATTGTGTTTGATACTGCTCAAAAAGTGGATGAAGTGCAAGTGTCTTTACAATATATTGATGGACGGATTCAGGAATTACAAATGTCTTGGGAGGAGTTTCAAGCAGGTAATTTTAATGAATATGAATTATTTACTTGTACAGCTAGATGGGCGAATTCTGACAATTGTAAGACGACGGCGAACACATGTGCTAGTGCACAGGCTGGATTTTATGCATGCAATTGTGCACAAGGTATTCAGTATTTTTGTAATTCCCCCCAACAATAGGGGCTTTTTGCAATAATGAATGAGGTCAGTTGTAGCTGGCCTCATTCATAAATTTTTTATAATGAAGGCAAATAAATATATGCTTATAGTAGCTTTATCATTTTTATTTGATAATAGTCTATATCCACAAGTAGATTGTATTACAGTTCGGTATAATTGTGTCACAAACCTTACCAAAGGAAAAATTCACGATGGGCTGTCACTACTATACATGACTAGTTCCAAAGGACTTTTTGTCCATGCTGAACTTCCGCTCAACGATAGTTATCGTCAAATTGATAATATGTGGTATAGGACTATAGGAGATCCCGAAGGGTTACCTGTATACACTGATTTAGGGGCAAAGGAGATTACATATAAATCGGAGTATGGAGCTCCATCAGATACCAAAATTATATTTAAGGAGGCGGTTCCTTCTATAAAGTGGAAGATAATGGATCGTCAAAAGCAAATAGGTTCATATCTCAGTACGTTAGCTACAGGGGTATTTGGCGAAAGAGAGTATGTGGTGTGGTTTACTTCAGAGATACCTGTTAGCCTTGGGCCGTACAAATTATCTGGGTTGCCTGGTCTTATATTGGAGGCACGATCATTAGACGAACGAGTGAAATATACATTTATGGGAATTGAGAATGATTGCGATCGAGAAATCGCTCCGCCTGTGGATGGTACAATTATGACGACTGAGGAATTTGAAAACTTTATAATTGCAACGTCACTCAAAATTGAAGCAATGAATACAGCGGATTTAAAAGTTCATTACGGTGATCCGAATTCTGATAGTGAAATAGAGCGCAACAAATGGACGATCGTCAGTAGATTTAGAGCGGATCGTGCTATGAAAAGGCAAAGAAATGTAAAACCATAATATGCCATGGCTATTTACCATACTGTTTATTATGTATACTTTCAATACGTATGGGCAGTCTGATCAAGTTGTTATTTTAGGCAGTGTTTCCGATAGTATTTCTGGGGAGCCTCTCATACTTGCTACGATTATACTTCATCTAGAGAATAACAGTTCTATCTTAAGCTATGCACAGTCTGACCAAACAGGATCATTTGCTTTGCAATTACCTTCCGATCCTGATTCTGGATGGATTTTGTCAGTACGGCATCTCGGCTATAATGAGAAGGTTCTTTATATTGATAAGAGCCTGATTCCTCTTAAAATCCAAATGACTCTATCCAACCAAAGGATTCGTGAAGTGATCATCACGGACGAGCGGCCACCAATCGTCCGGCGATCGGACACTACCAGCTATAACGTCGGCAGTTTTATTGATTCGACAGAATATAATGTTGAAGATATATTAAGAAAATTACCAGGTATAGAGGTGAAAGATGATGGTGCTATTATGATCAATGGTAAATCTATTGAGAAAGTGCTGATTGAAGATACTGATCTATTTGGTAATAAATACACGATTGGCACTAAGAACATACGAGCAGGGTATGTAGATCGAATCGACATCTATGAACGGTATCAGGATAATCCCGTGCTGAGTCAGGTCAATATGTCCGAGTCTATCGCCCTCAATATTGCGCTCAGGGAAGACAAGAAAAATTTTATCAACGGCACATACGATGTAGGCGCTGGGGCTGGCATTGATGAAGATGTGAAAGGAAGTTTATCTGCCAACGTATTTTATATCAGCCCTAAAGTTAAGACTTTATTGATCAGTAGTAATGCTAATGATGGTACAAGTTATGATTTTCAAGAAATAGACTATACCTACAATATTTCTGACCGATCTGAGGTCAAGCGCCCTTTGGTGTCCGGCATGGAATTGCAATCATTGGCGTCTATGCAAAATCTAGGTATGTCTCGAGAATATACAGATCCATTTCTTCATTTATTTAATACTTTGCGACTTTCTGCGCAGATACATCCTAGGTGGCAAATGCAAAGTAATATCAGCCAATTTGGTCAATCAGGTATCCAATCTTCTAGGCATACGCAGACATTTTTGCTTGATCCAAAGGCTTATACTTTGTCTAACCAACGTACCCTTCAATTAAAAAATCGGGGACTACAAGGGGATATATATATTAAACATCTAGCTCATGAAAATAAGCGCAGCTTGGAGATATTTACACAAGTGAATAGTCAACATGACAATAATGAA
>CAZTSI010000094.1:2524-4035 GCA_964616755.1 uncultured Saprospiraceae bacterium
ATGAACTAGTCTATCAACAGCTGAATCTAGATCCGTCTGGCTTATTTTATAATGATGAAAGGGCAGATAAAACCGATTGGTATAGCGGCATACTGTTTA
Source organism: uncultured Saprospiraceae bacterium (assembly GCA_964616755.1). Taxonomy (GTDB): domain Bacteria; phylum Bacteroidota; class Bacteroidia; order Chitinophagales; family Saprospiraceae; genus CAYNFR01. The sequence goes on from CAZTSI010000094.1 coordinate 2,624, forward strand.
CCCAAAAATTAGGTCGCCATATCGTATGGCAGTCACTCGTCCGACATCAACTCAATGGTCAAAGACAAAGTTTTGGTGCGCGACAAGTAGATTATGCCACGTATTGGGAAAGGGATTTGCAATTGGATAGTCTAACACAGCAACTGAGTTGGACAGGATCTTCTACCGAATATATCACACGTGCCCTCGTTGCTATGGGTGATGTCGTATTTGAGGTATCTCCATTTTATAGTCGTTCGACTGGGGATATGGTGAACGAAATCCAACTGAGCAACAAGGCAGGAACCGAAGTGGATCAAGTTTTTTTAAATAAAGATAACCCGTCAATGTCAGATCTCGCGCAACTAGGCATTAAAACAAATTGGAGACTAGACGTTACTACGAAGACGAATGTTGTTATGCGATTGGATTTGTTTAACCAAACAGCTCAATTGTCTAATGGGTTTATGGCTGATAATTTCAATAAATTTTTTCAACTTGTCGTGCAAAGTAAGGTAGGAAGAGAATTGGAATGGAGTGGCGGTTATACCTTATATCAAGGTGACTGGCAACTACAAGACTTTTTGTTTACACCTTTTTATCGCGATGCCTTCAATTTGGCAACACCTCGCCCGAGGATAAATGTAGATCAGAGTCATCGAATTCATACGTATTTGGGTAAGAGGAGTTCCCTCACATTGCGCAGTTGGTACATACGTGTGCAGCATAGGTTTGGCCAAAGGATGTGGCGTGATGGTAGTAGCTTTAATGGCAATACGGCCATCTCTCAACCCTTCTTGTCTACTGGGAATAGGAATACCTCTGTGGCGTGCAATTATGATTTTTTTGTAATTAAGATGAAGACTAATTTTGCAGTAAACGCTTCTGTGACACACCAGTTGGAACAGTTTCAAATAGAGGGGATTAATACTAATTTATACAATACTACCTACCATGGTGGATTGAAAATAGCCTTCTCGATCCATCATTTATTCAAAGTGAATATGGACAATAGTTATACATTTAACGAAGTGTCACAACGAGGAGCTTTAATAGGATCTTCACGCCGCCTAAGTATATGGCGACAGAATAGTTCTTTGTTGTTCGTAAAAAATGATTGGAGGGCAAGTGTTTCTTGGAAGGGAATTTATGTTCGCGATGCTCAAGCTCAATTAGCACATATGAACGGATTGCAAATGAAGGTCAATAAATCACTTACTGTACATGGTCGCACTATGACGCTGAGCTTGGTCATGACCAATTTTGTCAATGTAGATCGATTCACAAGCATAGTAAATGCCGAGTATTTTTCATTTGATCAATCGATAGACGCAATCCCGGCCTTTTTTATGTGTAAGGCAGATTACTCATTTTAAGATTCTTAGATTCAAGTCACAAATGCAACTTTTGGGGGGATATTATGGGATAATATT
>CAZTSI010000095.1:0-2845 GCA_964616755.1 uncultured Saprospiraceae bacterium
TCCAATATTTGCCATTAATTTTTTTAGCTATGGGTCTGCCGTTCAGCATTTCGACGACTATTGCGCCCGATTTAGACCATAGATCCTTATAGGATTCATCGCGCAGCACGAGGCCATGTTTTTTCCAATGGAACAAGTCTGTTGAAGAGGCGATACTAAGCCGCGCTGTCTTGCCGTCATAAGCGGTATACGTCATAATATAACGACCATCATCGGACTCAATAATTCTGGGATCTTCTACCCCGTCGAAATAACACGTCAGACAATCTTCGACGGGTGCATTTTCTACAAATTTTTTGTAGTTCCATTCATACGATTTCATGTCATCATTGTCAGGATAGAATACAGGTCGTGCTTGTTTGGTAAAATGAAATCCATCCTCGCTAATGGCCATACCAATTCTGGAGGTGCCGCTCATATCTTGAGCCCGATAAAATAAATAGACCTTATCCTTTCTTACAATCGCAGAAGGGTTAAGGACATTGCGTTGTTCCCATTTCATCATGTTTTGGGTAATCGGACATTCAAATAGTAAATCCTCAGAGGGGAGCAAAATAGGATTTAGGCTATCAATTTTCTCAAATTTCGCAAACGCCCAATTCTCTGAATGATCGCGCTCACGCGGGGTATTCAGATTTTTAACATGGCACGACAGATGAAGGCTGATGGCGATAAGAATCGTTATCAGAATTAAAGGGCGATAAAGTGCAATCGTACTAGTCACGCTATTTTTGACTCAAGGTACAAAACCATTGTTATCTATAGTCAGTTGATGAAAAAGGGAAATGGTGTATCGTGTCAGATGGGTGATGGGTGATAGCATTTTAAGCTATGTGTAGAACACTTCTTGCATTTCATCTGTAACCCTTAGCTCTTGCCTAATTTCCTGAAGCCTTGTATCGTCTGATAGACCAGATAGGTGACGATAATACGAATGAGATAAACCCCAATACGACCCCATGGCGTGATGATATAACATGGCGCACCTAAGATCCACTGCCGAGCGATGTATTTTGACCGAACATCCTTTTCGATAGTTAGAAATAAGGAGCCAGAATCTTCATTGCGCAAATGGTTAAGATAGGATAAGACATAAATTAAGCACCACAGCACATCCCAGCCAGCAGCTTATAATTTGTAAAAAAAATCTGGACGCAACTTATATTTTAATATCACTGGATTTTGAATATTCTTTGAAAGATTGAGCCGAGCGCATTGCTGCTGCATCGATAGTATGACTTCATCATCACCAGCTTTAGCTCTTTCATTTACTCGTGTACACAGCTCCACTATATCTAAGGATTGTGCATAAATATAACCATCATCCTGTAATACAGAATTAAAATGTTGATGCGTTACTAAGGAATAATCTCGAATCGATGACGGACATATATACTTACTCCTGTTACTTGCCAAATCGACTAAAATGGTACAACTGTTTAACATAGAAATAAAAAGAACATCGTTTGACACATGAATGAGCCCATCCTGAATGAGAAATGGATAGTCTTCGTCAGAATACATGGATTTTGAAAATGCCGCACCAGTAGGAACGATGTACCGGTCTATGTCTTCATCTTTCCACAAGGCCACCGAGCGATTATTTTCACCAATGACGAATCTTGGAGCAACGTAGCCATTTTCAATCCAGTATATGGTATCACTCATAGATGCCCCTAAGAATGTGCCTTGATTGTAATGCGCAAATGGTTTACGCGATTGCAAAAGATTATAATGATTTGGACTCTTAATTGAGCTATTTACTATTTTAAAATCTTTGTTGTAGATTTTTAAGAATCCAGAATTATCTTCTTGATCATAATCGAAGGCTAGAGTCACAATTGAATTATCAAGTAATGCAATATTAGGTAACTGATACCCAAGTCGATACAATGTATCTAGCCTATTTTCATTAAGGTTATAAAGATGTACACCCCTAGAATATCTATCTGACATATACATATTACCGCTCTTTTCATCGATCACAAAGCTCGTGATTTCGCGATAGGTCTTTTCCCCTTTGCCAGCATGATTAATCCGCCTTATAAAGACGCCCTCTTGATTAAACACGTATATACTCTCCTTTGTATACCATGGAAGAACGTAATATAAATTATTGAATAATTGCATACTATAAATCGCATCTAACCGACTTTGCGGCCCCTCCTCCAATTGAATCATCCATATCGAATCAATGATATGTTCCAAGGGCACAAGCCTGCTACTTTCCCGTTGAGGATTTAACAAATAAGTGCTGTCATGTTTTGACTCTAGCGAGCAGGAATGCATAAAAATCAGCCAACAACTCAACAAAAATATATTAACCGCCTTCACCTTTATCTCCAATTAATTAGTTCTATAATAATCCCTTCCAATTTAGTTGACCATATATAGGCACTCCCGAAAACTGAGTTTCCCCCCGAATGTAGATTAATTTATACTATACCAGACAATATGAGGCAATGTAGCCATCGCCAAATAACTGAAAAAACAAATAATAAAATATACTTAAACACTTAGCACAAATGAGATATCTGCGTTCGGAAAAAAATGTGGTTTTCGAGAGCGTCTATAATTCTAGTTCATTTCTTAACAAGGATAAATATCTAAACCACACCAACATTTTTTAGATGAATTTGCATCTACATTCACACAAACCATGGATCTTCCTATGTCAGTGACGCACGGCGTAATATCATAATAACATCTACTTATTTGTGCTAAGGCAGAACTACCAATTGCTAATAAAAATAATGTTAGAAGTAACAACTTTTTCATTTCAATAAATTTAAAAAATATGAATCGCCCCCTCACATCTTTATAGAGGTCACCCGGCAGCTTCAAA
>CAZTSI010000096.1:0-2526 GCA_964616755.1 uncultured Saprospiraceae bacterium
GACGTTGGGGTTATCAGTGCCGGTGAGAATATCAATATCATTAGAGATGCTGTTATTTATTATCGATTGACACCAAAATTAAACTTTGGTTTTGGGCAAACAAAACTTCCTGGAAATCGGCAACGGGTTAATTCGAGCGGTGCGCTACAATTATCCGATCGAACGATCAACAATGCTCGCTTCAATATTGATCGAGATTTTGGTTTCTTTTTAAACTTTATAAACGAAAAGGAAAACGAGTTTTCTTACAATGTACGATCAGCCATATCTATGGGCGAAGGTCGTAATTATACAAAAATCAATAATGATGGTTTAGCCTTTACAGGTAAAATAGAATTGCTTCCTTTTGGTCGATTTAAAAAGGATGGTATCTATTTTGAAGGAGATATTCTGCGCGAAGAAAGACCCAAACTCATGCTGTCGGGCGCTCTGCACTATAACCATAATGCTGTGCGACAATCAGGGGTGTTAGGGGATGAACTCTTTGAAAATCGCAACCTTAGCTCGGTTATGATAGATGCCACCTTTAAACACAATGGTTGGAGCTTTATGACAGCCTATATGAATCGATATACCGACAATTCAATTACCGTCGATCCGACAACAGGACAAATAAGAGAAGTGTTTACAGGTGCTGGCATGGATTTTCAAGGCAGCTACATTTTTAAAAATAATATAGAGCTCATAGGACGCTATTCCTTTATACACCCAAGTGTAGACTTAAAAAATATTTCTCCGAAGCTTGGTCAGTATACCATTGGCGTCACAAAATACTTTTGGGAGCATGCCTTTAAATTGCAGCTCGAAGGCAATCTTGATACCTTCGTCTCAAGTGATCAAGTGCATACACAACGATCATATGTTAGAATGCAAATAGAAATGGGCATTTAGCGGGTTTCGCTTTGAGGGATCGACTATCCTACACCATTCAAGAACTATTGCATCCTAATATAACCCTATGAACAACCTACATATCCACACAATAGATTTGAATTTTTTAGGGCAAAAAAGTGGCATAGCCGCGTTTGCCATTGAGCATCAAGGCAAATTAATCTTAATTGAATAGGGATCACTTCCTACCCTACCCACTCTTCAAAAAGCCATTGAATATTTAGGGTATACCGACAACGATGTAACAGCGGCCTTCCTTACCCATATTCATCTCGACCCCGCAGGGGCGACATGGCATTTTGCCAAAAACGGAACACATGTATATGTTCATCCTTTTGGCTATCCACCTATTTTAGATCCCTCAAAGCTATTAGCCTCAACAAAGAATATCTATAAAAGAGCAACTTACTGGTAACGAAGCAGGGGTCCCCATCAATCATAGTGCTGTAATCCTACCTTGCATAACGCCGATATTGGCATTGAAGCGTGGTGTACATAATCATTCCTATACCAACATTAATGGCTATTCCTAATTTCAAATGATCTTTGTTTTATCCAATTGACTGAAATGCCTATTGGTTCTATCTTGTTAGTATTATGTCCTAATGATGGAAACAAGACATATTCAAAAGGTTTGTCTTCCAACTTTAGAAGGTTAAGGTGTTCAATACACATTTTCACAGGGATCTGAATATCCTTTTCACCATAAAGCCAAAGGCCGGGAATAGAAAGAGTTTTAAGACTCTGTATTGGGTCAGTAGCCTCAAATTGATATTTGTCGGGGTCGTTTTTGATGTGTTCACGCGCATCTTCTTCTGTATGATTATCCCAAAAGTCCGTTCGTCCATTTGTATAAAACTGAAACCGTAATTGTTCAAGCGTAGTTATAGTAGGGCAGCTCATCAAAACCATAAACTTAACTAATGGATTCAAATTTGCAACAATTGGAATGATCCAACCTGCTTGACTCGCACCTATAAGTCCAATAGGTAAATCGCCTCCCTTTCTATGTAGTACATTAACGGCGGCACTTGCGTCCTTTGCCAATAAATTTAAATTTTCAACACTGATATTATTGGTGCCTACTTCTGGGCCAGCATACACACCACCGGACTCTCCCACCCCGCGTTTATCATAAGTTAATACTAAAATATCATGGCGGGCTAACATTTCCGCAAATGTTGTCATTCGAGGAACTTGGTCAGATCCGTGCACAATTACTACTGATGAATGTGGATATTTAGGTCTATAAATTGTACCTGCCAATTTAATTCCTTCACTCTCAAAGATTACATTTTCTGCTTGTATAGAATCCATCGATTCAGTTCCTTCTCCAGTAGGTATTGCATTCATTTGGATAACTGATCTATTGCAACCCAGTATTGTATAACATAGGATCAGTAATAAAAGTCTACTCAATAATTTCATCAAATAGTTGTTTTTGCTGTTATTATCCTGTTGCGTTGTCCGTATTTAGCATTGATGGTAACGGGAGTCTACGCAAACACCCTCTGACTATTGAGTAAATATACCCCTTAGAGCTGCATGGATCAAGGTGGTATAATGAAAAAAATAGTAAATATCTCTACTATAGCACGATTCATATAGCTTTGAGTAGCCAAAAGTTGTAAAATG
>CAZTSI010000097.1:0-1966 GCA_964616755.1 uncultured Saprospiraceae bacterium
CCCCACAATATCACCATTACAAAAGAAGCACCTAACTACTCTAGAAGGAGCTAATTAAAATATCAAAATGCCCCTAATTGCCTCGTTTCATTATAACGATGTCAACAGAGCTACCTGTCGAAAGACTGCTAATGCCGTCATAGACGGGTGACTGACTTACCACTTCAGCCTCGTCTTCTTCGCCAATTTCTCCTTGCCAAGTTATAGTACCAATGCGCAATCTATTTCGTTCTACTATCCAACGAGCAGTCTTGACTGAATTGCCGACCAAAGCTGGAATCTCATGAGAACCTCCTTCCTGAGTACTGACGACAAACGAAAGGGTTGTTCCTTTGGGTAGTCTAAGGGTATTAAGATCTTTTTGGACATCGATCAATAGCTCAGCCCCCTTCCAAACTTCCAATATTGTATTGCTTGAAAGCCCATCGTACCGAAATTCTTTGATTTCTGAATAGATTGTTTTTCGCGCTAATTCGGCCTTCTTGAGTTCATAATCTTGTCCATAAAGCGGCAAAGCATCCGCTAATTCAATAATGTCCGCCTGATATTTAGTGATGTCCACATAAATTTTTCTCCCTTCTTTGACTTGTGAACCATAAGGAGGATTTTGGTTTTGTATGATCCCGCCAGCCTTACCTACTATATGGACACTATCATTAACGATCAATTCAAAGCTCTTTTTCTTTGCATCCTTCTGGGCTGAGCTGATGTCTTGATCAATGTATTGGGGAACCTCTAGTTTTTGTCCATGGTTAGTGTAAAACCTTAGCCATAGCATAACAAGGAGCAACATGACTATACACACAGCAATCATGCCTAGAATGTTCTTTATGAACTGCTTATTTGTCAAAAATTGAATTATTTCATTAAAAAAGTACGATACGCGTTCTTTCCACATGGGTTTCAGATGGTGCAAAAATGAGGATAACTTAAAGAGTATGGTTATTTTTCAGTATTATTATTTTTTTGTCATAAACTCAGTTGGATGCACAAAAATTGTCAGTTCTTCACTTTTATATGCCAAACAAAAAGTATGATTTAGTAACAATTAAGCCCTGATCTATGGCCAGATATCACAAAAATAGGCGTTCGCATGTTGGATGACATCAAAGTATTATCGGCCTAGATAATTATTAGTCAACATTTTATACATTATTAAAATATTTAATATATTTGCTACCCGATCTTGTTATACTTGCCTTTGCCATCACAGTAATTAGGTGACATGAGCGTGAATATTGTCTTACTAATAATCGACAATTCTCTTAAATGTTAAAATGCTTTTGCTATATTTGCACCTCTTAGACCAACAAGAGTGGAGTATAAATTTAGAACCACATGACCCGTTTTGGACTCTTATTGATCATTTATCCCATTTTTTTGAGCCTCAATGCTCAAAGCATACGTTCTATTGATGGTAGCTTTAATAATGTCTTCAGACCAAAATGGGGCAGTAAGGGTGATGTTTTAAGAGATATCAACCGCAATTCATTTGCAGACGGCTATGGTGCTATGGGTGGTAGCGATCGTCCAAATCCACGCTTGGTGAGCAACACCATTTTTTCTCAAGAAAGTCTTATTTTTGATGACAATGCTCTGAGTGATTTTACTTGGGTTTTTGGTCAGTTTTTAGATCATGAGATAGTTTTAGTTGAAAATAGTGTTTCTGAAACTGCCATGATTGAGGTGCCACAAGATGATGCCTTCTTTCAACCCGGCAGTTTAATTCCTATGATGAGGTCTGAGCATATTGCTGCATCAGGCACGGATATTAACAATCCTCGAAAATTCCCGAATAGTGTTACTGCGTTTATAGATGGCTCTGCTATTTATGGTTCAGATGTCCAAAGAGCTCAATGGCTGCGAACTTTCAAAGACGGCAAGCTTAAAACATCAAATAACAATTTACTGCCTTGGAATACACTAACTGGGGAGTTTAACGGCCCACTCGATATGAATGCGCCGA
>CAZTSI010000098.1:0-1922 GCA_964616755.1 uncultured Saprospiraceae bacterium
CTTTTATCAAAAATGAAAATAATACATCTTCTGATAAAGATGTAGTTAAAAGTGTTAAATTATTATAAATGTATATTAATCACAATTTTATTTTGCTTTATGTTTATACAATAGAATAATTATTTGTAGTTTGGTGATCAATTGCTCCCGCAAAAGGCCTATCATCGAATGGCCGGAAGTATTTCTTTGTTGGCCATCGGGCCTCTTAGGACGTCAAGCTACAACAATGCCTAATTTATTTACTTGATTACTTCAACATCAGTAATCTCAAGAATTAGATTATTTCATGTTCTACAAAGTCATGATGTAGTTGGTCAGCTGGTTAATCATTACATGTGCAAAGAAGGACAGCGATACATAAGCAGGCTGCCGGCAAAAGGTGTTTGGCTTACTCGATTCATACGAATGACAAAGCGCTATTCATGTGTATTGCCATGTTGTATCAGTTCGGCAAATACTCCTGCGGCCGTCACTTCTGCCCCTGCCCCAGGGCCAGAAATGACCATCGGACGGTCTGAATATCGCTCCGTACGGATGACGACCATATTGTCTGTGCTAGCAAGATTATAAAACGGACTATCAGACTTGACCATAGCCAATCGAATTCGTGCTGTGCCATTTTCGAGAGAAGCGATATAACGCAATTTAGCCCCTTGGGAATTTGCCCTTTCTATTAAGGATCTAAAATGTGCGTCATGACGCTCTAGTTCGACAAAAAAATCTTCGATACTAGTGGCCTCCATACAAGAAGAGGGCAATAGTGGTTCGATACTCACCTCTTCTGTCTCTATGGGGTATCCTGCCACCCTTGCTAAGATGATAATCTTTCTCTTAATATCTTGACCAGACAAGTCATCTCTTGGGTCTGGCTCGGTATAACCCTTTTGACGCGCCTCGAGAATAAGGCTTTTGAAATCTCTCTCCGGAGCATAATTATTAAAAATATATGAAAGTGATCCACTAATGACCGCCTCAATACTGATAACCTTGTCGCCACTCTTGACCAAATTCGCAATAGTTCCGATGACCGGAAGCCCGGCGCCAACATTCGTCTCATAATAAAAACCCGCACTATGTTTAAGGGCAGTTTGATGAAGTTGTTGATAATAGGAAAAAGGTGAAGATGCCGCGGATTTATTAGCTGTTGCTATAGAAATACTACTTTTTAATATGCCTAAATAATGATCCTTAATTGAATCATTCGCAGTACAATCGACAAAGATAGAGTCGGCCAAATTCAGCAGATGCATTTCTCTAACAAAACCATGTAGATCGCTCTTAGATTCAGCATCGTTGAGGGTCGTTTTCCAATGTTTCAAATCTATGCCATTGACGTCAAAAAGCATTTTTTTGCTGTTGGCCAACGCCACTACACGCAAATCCAATTGGTGCATGGCCATCAACGCTTCCTTTTGGCTTCTGATCTGCTCAAGGAGGGCTGAACCTATCAAGCCTACTCCCACCAAAAAGATGTTTAAGCGTTTGTTTTCTGACAAAAAGAAAATATCATGGACAAGATTGAGCGCCTTGGCCTCGTCCTTTTGTTTGATTGCAAAAGTGATATTGAGCTCTGAAGAGCCTTGTGCGATGGCTATGACATTAATGCCATTATTGCCTAAGGCTTTGAAGAGACGCCCCGCCACACCGGGCACGGATTTCATGCGCTCACCGACAACCGCGATGAGCGTCAATTCCTTTTCGCATCGGACGGGCTTAATGAGGTTCGCGCCAATTTCTTTTTCAAATTCCTCCGAAATGGCATCTGTAGCAGTCTTGGCATGACTCTCCTTTATGGCTATACAAATAGAATGCTCGCTTGACGCCTGCGAAATCATGATCACATTGACCTTGGCCTTAGCCAATGCTGCAAAAATACGCGCAGCAGATCCTGGTATCCCGATCATTCCGCTACCCTCGATGGT